>JAFAZE010000151.1 GCA_019239975.1 Streptosporangiaceae bacterium | reverse complement strand
CGCTGCGCGCGGCGCTCCGCTGGGAGCGCCAGGTCGCCGGGCTGATCCGCTGCCGCTGGCATCGCTCGCTGCAGCTCCGGGTGATCGGGACCACGCTGGTGATCTCCGCCGCGGTGATCGCGGTGCTGGGTTTCTTCCTTACCGAGCAGATCGCGGCGGGCCTGCTGCTGAAGGCGGAGCATTCCGCGCGAATCCAGACCCTGGCCGGGCTGAACATCGCGCGGGCCATGCCCAACCTGAACACGCCGCCCACCGGCGCGCAGGCCGAGCGGTTCATGTACGACGCCGCCCTGGCCCTGCAGCCCCCCAGCAATGAGAACACCGGCTACTACGTCGCGGTCGGGCTGAGCCCGGGTGCCACCCACGGCCCCATGCCCACGCCGTGGGCGAGCAGCGTCGACCCCACCGCCAGCATCCCCGCGCCGCTCATCGCCGACGTCCTCAAGGAGCAGGGGGTGCAGGGGCACGGCGGCGACGAGAACCTGCTTTTCTACTCCCCGACGACGCTGGTGTTCTACGACGGCGGCCCGCAGCAGCCGGCGGTGGCGGTGGGCGCGCCGCTGGGCAACTACTACCAGCTCTATTTCATCTTCCCGCTGGACACCGAACAGCAGACGCTGCTGCTGGTGCAGCGCGTGCTCGTCGGCGCCGGCATCGCGCTCGTGGCCCTGCTGGCGGCCATCGCCTCCCTGGTCACCCGGTGGGTGGTGCTGCCCGTCAGGCACGCGGCCAGGGCGGCGCAGCGGCTTTCGGCGGGGCATCTGTCCGAGCGCATGGCGGTGGGCGGCGCGGACGACCTCGGCGCCCTCGCGACGTCCTTCAACGATATGGCCGAAAGCCTGCAGGAGAAGCTCCGGCAGCTCGAAGAGCTGTCCAAGGTGCAGCGGCAGTTCGTCTCGGACGTCTCGCACGAGCTGCGCACCCCGCTGTCCACGATCCGGATGGCCGCGGACGTGCTGCATGAGTCCAGGGAGCAGCTCGACCCCGCGTCGGCGCGGTCGGCGGAGCTGCTGCAGAGCCAGACGGAGCGGTTCGAGGTGCTGCTCACCGACCTCTTGGAGATCAGCAGGCACGACGCCAACGTGGCGACGCTCGACGCCGAGTCGGCGGACGTGTGCGACATCGTGCGGCGCGCCGCCGACGACGCCCAGCAGCTCGCCGAGCGCCGCGGCTGCCGGATCGAGTTCTACCTGCCGCCGGAGCCGTGCCTCGCCGAGGTCGACCGCCGCCGGGTCGAGCGGATCCTGCGCAACCTGCTGGTGAACGCGGTCGAGCACGGTGAGGGCAAGAACGTGGCGGTCACCGTCGGCGCCGACCGGGACGCGGTGGCGGTGGCCGTCCGCGATCACGGGGTCGGGCTCGCGCCGGGCGAGGAACAGCTCGTCTTCGACCGGTTCTGGCGGGCGGACCCGGCGCGGGCCCGGACCACCGGAGGTACCGGCCTCGGGCTGGCGATCGCGCTCGAGGACGCGCGGCTGCATGGCGGCTGGCTGCAGGCGTGGGGGGAGAAGGGCAAGGGCTCGGTGTTCCGGCTGACCGTTCCGAGGTCGGCGGGCCAGCCGATGGCCGGCTCACCGCTGCCGCTCGGGCCGGACGACACGGAGGTCGTGACCAGCGCGACCGTGCTCGAGGCGGAGCTGGCGGGCGGCCTGGCCGCCGCGGAGGACGGCCTGGACGGGCCAGGCGGGCCAGGCGGGCCAGGCGCCGCCGCCCTGGACGCGGCGAGCGCCGGGCTGGTGAACCCGGGCGCCGGCGACGAGGTGGGCGCGCGTGGGTGAGGCAGGCCGCTCACGTCCGTCCTGGCGGGCCGCGCTCGCAGTCGCCGGGCTGCTGGTCACGTCCGTCGCCGGATGCGTGTCGATGCCGAGCGGCGGCCCGGTGCTGTCCTACACGGTCACCCAGGGCGCTGGCAGCCAGGGGCAGCACTACCTGCAGATAATCCCCGAGCCACCGGGGCCCGGCTGGGGACCGGTGGACATCGTCAAGGGCTTCCTCGCGGCCAGCGCCAGCTTCGTCGGCCAGCAGAAGGTCGCGCGGGAGTACCTGACTCCCTCGGCGAACAGCAGGTGGAAGCCATCCTGGTCGGCGACGGTGTTCGGCGGTTACGGGCCGAACGTCGCCCAGGCCCCGGGCGGGACGTCCGGGCAGCGGGCGCTGGTCACGGTGAGCGGCCAGGCTCAGGCCAGCCTGTCCGCCTCGGGCAGCTACGCCTTTCCTTCCGGCACCCAGGGACAGCCGCGATTCACCTTCGACCTGGTGAAATACGGCGGACAGTGGCGCATCGCGGCGCCGCTTCCGTCGCAGCTCCTGCTGACCAGCGTCGAGTTCCAGGCCGACTACCAGCTGCGCAACCTCTACTTCTTCGATCCGGGCGGCAACGTCCTGGTGCCCGACCCGGTCTACGTGCCGCTGCAGGCGACCCCGACGAACCTGGTCAGCGGCCTTGTCAAGGACCTGATCCAGCCGCCGGGCGACTGGCTTTCCGCGGCAACGAAGTCAGCGTTCCCCGAGGGCACCGCGCTTGCCGGAAACGTAACGGTCGACGGCGGAACGGCGTCGGTCAACCTCACCGGCAGCGCCGTCCTGCACGCCACCAAGCCGGAACTCCAGCAGATCTCGGCGCAACTGCTGTCGACACTGTCCGGTTCGGGACAGGGACAGCCGCTCGTCCAGTACATCGAGCTCAGCCTGAACGGAAAGCCCTGGATACCTCCCGGCGCCCCCAACGGGGACCCCGTGCAGTACGCCAGCGGTTACCAGCCGGCCGCCGGAGCGTACAGCACGTTCTACTACCTGGACGCGCACGGTGCCCTGTGGAGCCAGAAGGGACCGCCGGCGGATCCGGTCAAGGTCGCCGCGCCCCGCGCGCCCTCGCTGTCCGCCATCGCCGTGTCGCCCAGCGGCCAGTACCTGGCCGGGCTGCACGACGGCAACGTGTACACGGGCCCGCTCGGCGGCAGGCTCACGCGCCGCGCGTCCGGCGGCTACACGGCGCTCAGCTGGGATACGGGCGGCGGCCTGTGGGCCGCCGCGCCCAGCGGAGTCGTCCTGCTGCGCGCCGACGGCGGCAACCCGGTCCAGGTGCAGCTGCTGAACAGCAACGGAACGCAGGTTCCCGGGACGGTCACGACGTTGCGGGTGGCACCCGACGGGGTGCGCGTCGCGCTCGTCATCGACGGCAAGTGGCTCCGCTTCGGCGCGATCAGCATCCAGGGACAGAGCCATGCGGCCGCGCTGAACGCCGTGGTGACGCTCTCGCCGTTCTACGTGTCCGGGTCCGGCCTCACGTCGGTGACCTGGTACGGCGCCGACGACGTGATCGCGCTGAGTGCCTTCGCCCCGCCCACGGAATACCCGGTGAACGGCGGCACGTCGGTTGCGATACCGAGCGAGCCCCGCATGGTCTCGATCACGGCCAGCTCGGGCAACGCCCTCGTCGCCGGGCTCGCGAACGGCGGTATGGCGGCCAACCCCAGCACGGCCGGCTCCTGGGGGCTGATCGGAAGGGGACTGGCGCCCGTCTACCCAGGATGACGAGAGGCGACGAAAACCGGCGTGGTGAAGGTAAATCGTAGTCATGATGTTACGCTTCGTTACCGATCGCCCACATGTACCTCCTGACATTTTCGCCCGGGCGAGCTAGCGTTCATGACATGGCACTCGCCCGGGTCCGTGGTTGCGCTGAGCTGGGTTCTCTCCCCCCGGAGGGTTCCTCTTGGCAAGCCGATGCCAGCCGCAGGCGAAACGGCCCACGTAAGGCGACTTCTCGTCGACTGATCACGGTGCGGCTTAGAGGTAAGTCCTGCCCCGGCGGGGAATACGGAGTTCCCCTCACCGGGAGAAGGGCAGTAGTGGCCGCGGACTGGCCGCGAACCCCTCAGCAGGCGGATGTGGGGTCGAAGACCAGGTCGGCCGGGCGAGTGCCATCCGGCCAGCGACCGAGGAGGTCGAGATGATGGACATCACCTTCAAGGGCAGGCACACGAGTGTCCCGGAGCGTTTCCGCCGGCACGCCGCCGCCAAGCTCGCCAGGATCGAGAAGCTCGATCAGAAGGCGATCCGGGTGGACGTGGAGGTCTCCAAGGAACGCAACCCACGGCAGTCGGACCGGAGCGAGCGGGTCGAGCTGACCATCCGCTCTCGCGGCCCGGCCATCCGCGCCGAAGCGGCCGCGGACGACCGGTACACCGCTCTCGATCTCGCCTTCGCCAAGCTCGACGCCAGGCTCCGCAGGGCATGTGACCGCCGGAAGGTGAGACACGCCGATCTTTCTGTACGCTCGCCCGAGGTTCTGGCCGCCATATCGGCCGCACCCGCGGCGGCAGGCGGCCGGGCCACGGCCGCCGCGGGCAGCCCGCCGGAATCTCCTGGCCCGGCGGGCCCGCGCGAGGAGAGCCAGGGCGCCCAGGGGGCGCCCAGCGACCAGAACGGGCACGCGCAGGCCTCGCCCGACGGGCTTGTCCCCATACAGATGGAAGGTGACGGCCCGCTGGTCGTCCGCGAGAAGGTTCACATCGCCCACCCGATGACCATCGACCAGGCGCTGCTGGAGATGGAGCTCGTAGGCCACGATTTCTACCTGTTCCACGACAGCCAGTGCGACAAGTTCAGCGTCGTCTACCGTCGCCGTGGCTACGACTACGGGGTGATCCGCCTGGTCGAGCGGTAACGGTACCCGCGGCCGCCCCCGGGGCCCTGGAACAGGGACCGTGAGCGGCGGGGCGCCTGCCAGGCTTGCGCCGTCGCTCCGGGTCGGCCAGAGTCTGATGAGAGGCCTTCATCCCAGCCAGCGCCGTGTTTGGCCGGGATGAGGGCGGCACGGGCATGCCGGGTGACATGTCCTATTCTGTCCGTGAATGGCGAAGGCAGCGGAAGGAGAGGCCGTGAGCGACCGGCCCAGGACGGCCCCGGGAGCAGCCGCCGGGACAGCGCCGAGTGAGGTGCCCGGCGCCGCGCCCGGTACGGATCCCGGAGACGGGACGGATCCCGGGGACGGAGAGCCGATCCGCGTGCTGATCGCCGACGATCACGCGCTGTTCCGCCGCGGCCTCGAGATGGTCCTCGAAGAGGACGACGGGATCGAGCTTGTGGGCCAGGCGAGCGACGGCGCCGAGGCGGTGGCGATGGCCGGTGAGTCGCTGCCGGACGTGGTCCTGATGGACATCCGGATGCCGAAGACGTCGGGCATCGAAGCCTGCCGCTCGACCAAGGAGGTCGCGCCCAGCGCGAAGATCGTGATGCTCACGATCAGTGACGAGGAGGAGGATCTCTTCGAGGCGATCCGGGCGGGCGCCAGTGGCTACCTGCTCAAGGACATCCCGCTGGACGAGGTGGCCGGCGCGGTCCGCGCGGTTCACGGCGGTCAGTCCCTGATCAACCCGTCGATGGCCGGCAAGCTGCTCACCGAGTTCGCGACGCTCGCCAAGCGGGACGCGGAAGAGGAGCGGCCGCAGCAGGTCCCCGCGCCGAAGCTCACCGAGCGCGAGATGGAGGTGCTCAAGCTCGTCGCCAGGGGCATGAACAACCGCGACATCGCGAAAGAGCTGTTCATCTCCGAGAACACGGTGAAGAACCACGTGCGGAACATCCTGGAGAAGCTGCAGATTCACTCCCGGATGGAGGCCGTCATGATCGCCGTCCGGGAGAAGCTCATCGAGTTCAGCTGATCGCGCCAAGCGCGGCGGCCAGCCGCTGGGCGTACGGCGCCGGCTGGACCCGCTCGACCGCGATGTTGTCGCAGCCGACCCAGGTCGCCGCCTCGCGCAGCGCCTGGGCGGTGGGCTCCGCGGCCGACGGCTTCTCCAGCGTCACCTGCCTGGCGAGGAGCGTCTTCCCGCTCCGCGCGGGGTCGACCCGCCCCACCAGGCGTCCCCCGGCGAGCACCGGCATGGCGTAGTAGCCGTGCACTCGCTTGCCCTGGGGCACGTATGCCTCGAGGCTGTGCTCGAAGCCGAACATCCGGGCGGTCCGCTTCCTGTCCCAGACCAGCGAGTCGAAGGGCGACAGCAGCGTCACCCGGTGCCTCCCGCGCCGCGGCCCCGCCGCCCAGGCGAGCGCGCCCGGATCCGCCCACGCGACGATGCCGCCCGCTCCGGTGACGCCGCGCGCTCCGGTGACGCCACGCGCCGCCGAGGCGCGGCGGGCTCCGGTGACGGCACGCGCTCCGGTGACGGCACGTCGCCCGGAATGCGCGGCGATCGTGACCGGCGTCAGGCCGGCCGCGGCGGCGGCCTCGTCGAGGATCGCCGCGCGGCCGGGCCGGGAGTTCACGAAGCCGCTCAGCCGGTGGTAGTCGAGCAGGTCGGCACGAGTGACGACGCCGAGCGCCCGCGCGGTCACGCCGGCGAGGTGAGCGAGGCACTCCTCGTCGGTCGGCTCGGCGCCGAGCAGTTCCGCGGGAAGGACCCGCTCGGGCAGGTCGTAGACGCGCCGCCAGCCGCTGCGCCGGGCGCAGATGACCTCGCCCGTGTCCAGCAGCCACTCGGCGGCGATCTTCACCTCCGACCAGTCCCACCACGGCCCGCCGCCCTTGGCGCCGCCGAGCTCGGTGGCCGTCAGCGGCCCCTCCGCGGTGAGCCGGGCGAGCACCTCCTTGCAGGCACGCTCGGACACCTTGTGCCACCGCTGCCCCCGCGCGCGGAACGCGCGCCGCCGGAACGCGTAGAACGGCCATTCGTCCAGCGGGAGGACGCACGCCGCGTGCGCCCAGTACTCGAACGCCGCCGGGCGCCGCGGGTTCCAGTACGCCTGCTCGACCTTCTCTCTGCCAACCGCGCCGAGCCGGGCGTACGCGACCAGCTCGTGCGACCTGGCGAGCACGCTGATCGTATCGAGCTGGACCCCCCCGACCCGCCGCAGCATCCCGGCGACCCCGCCGCGCCGCCCGTCCGCTCCCAGGAACCCCTGGGAATAAAGGGTGATCCGCCGCACATCGTCGGCTGAAAGTTCATGATTATCCCGAACGAGACGGTTTTCACCCACCACGCAACCCACCCTAGCCGCGTGGTCTGACATTCCGCCGCCCCCGCCTCCCGGGGGGTGCGCGACACATTCGTAGGGGTTCTGGGTTGCGGCTGGCTGGAGGCTTAATCTGAGTGTTGACGTTACTCAGATTGGGGCTGCGGTGCCGGAAGAACAGGGTGAGCTGCCGGAACTGGAACAGCGGCGGGAAGAGCTGTACCGGGAGCTGAGCCAGGTCGGGGACTTCCGGCCAGGATCTTTGAACGAGGTGCGCCGCAAGTGCGGTAAGCCGAACTGCGCGTGCGCGGCACCTGGTCACCCGGGTCACGGCCCGCAGTACAACCTGACCCGGCGGGTGGAGGGCCGGACGCGGGCCCGGCACCTGAGGCTGGGCCCGGAACTGGACAAGGCCCGGCGGGAGGCGGCGGAGTACCAGCGGTTCCGGGACCTGGTCGGGCAGGTCACGGAGGTGAACGACGCGATCTGCGACGCGCGGCCGGTGACGCCGGGCAGCGCCGGCGATGAGGGCCCTGCAGAGACGGCAGGGGAAAAGGGGGGCTCCTGAGGGCGCTCGCGGATGAGCGGGCCGCCGAGATCACGCGACTGGCCGCGGAAGCCGCTAGGTCGCTGGGCTGCGGGGACGCTGGCCTGGAGGCGGCGGAGACGGTGATCCGGGCCGGGATGCTGAAGCTCGGCTGCGGTGTGCCCGGGGAGCTGCTGTCTGCCGGCCGGGGCCACCGCGGCCCGCGGGTGCCGTGCGGGAACGGCCATGAGGCGGTGTTCGTCTCTTACCGGGGCAAGGTCATCGACACCGTCCTGGGGCCGGTCACGCTGAACCGCGCCTGGTATCACTGCGCGGAGTGCGGGCACGGCCTCGCGCCGCGTGACGCCGAGCCCGGCGTGGCGGGCACGTCGATGTCGCCGGGCCTGACCGCGATGAACGACAAGGCCGCAGCGGCCGGGCCGTTCGCCGGCGCCGCGTCCATGCTGGACGACCTGGCCGGGGTGCGCCTGACCGTCAAGCGCGTCGAGCGGGCCGCCGAGGCCAGCGGCGCCGCGCACGCCGGGCAGGTCCGCGAGCGGTCAGCGCTGATCGCCGGCCGGAAGCTGGTCCCCATGCCGCCGCGGCCCGCCCTGGACATGCTCTACGGCGTGATCGACGGCACCGGCGTCCCCATGACCAGCAGGGAGACCGCAGGCCGCGACGGCAAGGGCGAGGACGGCCGCGCCCGCACCCGCGAGGTCAAGCTCGCCGTCTTCTTCACCCAGCACACCCTGGACAAGGACGGCCACCCGCTCCGGGACCGAGCCTCCTCCAGCTACATCGCCTCCTTCGAGACCGCGGGCCTCTTCGCGGACCTGGTCAAGGCAGAAGCCATCCGCCGCGGCGCAGACCACGTCCGGCAGCTCACCTTCATCGGCGACGGCGCCGCCTGGATCTGGAACCTCGTCACCGACAAATTCCCCGGCGCCACCCAGGTCGTCGACCTCTACCACGCCCGCGAGCACCTGCACAGCCTGGCCCGCTCCCTGGAGTTCATGCTCGGCGACCGCTACGGCGAATGGCTCGCCGCCCGCCTCGAAGACCTCGGCTACGGCTACATCGACGGCATCGAGGCCGCCGTCCGCGAGTACTCCCTCGAAGGAGTCAAGAAAACCGAGACTGACAGGGAACTCGGATACTTCCTCAACAACGCGCCCCGCATGCGCTACCACTGGTTCAGGCAGTACGGCCTGTTCGCCGGCTCCGGCGTCGTGGAGGCCGGGTGCAGGACCATCGTCGGCCAGCGCCTGAAACAGGCAGGCATGCACTGGACCACCGGGGGCGCAGACGCCATCATCGCCCTGCGCTGCCGCCAGGCCAGCAGCCAGTGGGAATCCATCTGCAACACCCCGCACACTCAGACGCGACCCGCCTGACCAGTCACAAGCCCGAAAACGACTCGGCCACCTACAAAGATGACGCGCACCCCTCCCGGGCCGCCCTTGAGGCGCCCCACCCGCCTCCCCGCCCAGCCCGCCCCCAGAGGTCCACCCGTCTCCGCGGTCCCAGCCGCCCCAGGCGCCCACCCTGCCTCCGCGCCCTCACCGCCCCAGGCGTCCATCCGTCTCCGCCCCCATTCGCCCCAGGCGCTCACCCGCCTCCGCGTCCTCACCGCCCCCAGGCGCTCACCTGCCTCTGCGCCCCAGTCCCCCAAGGCGCTCACCTGCCTCCGCGGCCCGGCCCCCGGGCGCCCACTTGCCTCCATGCTTCAGTCGCCCCCAGTCGCCCCGGCGCCTCCGTGCCTCCACCGCCCCGGTACCCCCGAGGCGGCACGATGGAAGTCTGAGCCGGTTATAACCGGCTCAGACTTCCATCGTTGCGGTTCCAGTAGGGGATTCGCGCGAGTGGGCTCCGCGTCAACGCGCAGCTTCAGCCGAGGGACGGCGATGGAAGTCTGCTGTGGCTATGACCACAGCAGACTTCCATCGTTGCGGTTCCCGGACGGGTGTCGCGATTCGCGGATTTGCGTGTTGCCGTTCCCGCAAGGGTTCGGCGCGGCGCCTCGCGGGATCAGTACCAGTCGGACTGGACGGTGCGGGCGGTGGCAGTGATGATGCAGCCCGCGAGGGCGATTCCGGCACCGGTCCAGAACAGCCACCAGGTGGGGTGAGGCACCAAGCCGATGGCGCCGATGACGAAGCCGGCCGTGATGATCGAGATCGCGATCCAGGAGACGGTCCGCCCGTGGTGCGCGAGGTGCTCTCCGCCCCCGGCCGACAGGTCGAGTGACCCGGTGCCCACGCCCCCCGCGCCCTGCACGGTTCCTGATGCAGCCTGCTCGGCCACGATGCTCCTCCTCATCACTGCGGTTCCCAACTATTCTGGAGGAGATGCGCGGCGGTTCGCCAGCCGGCCCCTGTAAAAGCCCGGCCCGTTAGCCGCTCGCGATGGCCGCCGGTACGGAGGGCGGCGGCAACGCCACGGTTAGGTCATACTCGATCCGCGAGGAGCACGACGAAAAGTGCCAGTCATCCTAGATAGCATCCTTCGCGCCGGCGAAGGCAAGATCCTGCGCCAGCTCAAGCGGATCAGTGAGCAGATCAACTCGGTCGAAGAAGACTTCACCGCGATGAGCGACGCCGAGCTGCGCGGAATGACGGACGAGTTCCGGCAGCGGTACGCGGACGGAGAGTCCCTCGACGACCTCCTTCCTGAGGCTTTCGCGGCCGTCCGCGAGGCCGCGGCGCGCACCCTCGGGCAGAGGGCCTTCGACGTCCAGCTGATGGGCGCCGGCGCGCTGCACATGGGCAACATCGCCGAGATGAAGACCGGTGAGGGCAAGACGCTCACCGCCGTCTTCCCGGCCTACCTCAACGCGATCGCGGGCAACGGGGTGCACGTCGTCACCGTGAACGACTACCTGGCCAAGCGCGACGCCGAATGGATGGGGCGGATCCACCGGTTCCTCGGCCTCGAAGTGGGCGTGATCCTGGCGGACATGCCGCCGCCGGAACGCCGCAAGCAGTACCAGGCGGACATCACCTACGGCACGAACAACGAGTTCGGCTTCGACTACCTGCGCGACAACATGGCCTGGTCGCTGGACGAGTGCGTGCAGCGCGGCCATCACTACGCGATCGTGGACGAGGTGGACTCGATCCTCGTCGACGAGGCGCGAACTCCGCTGATCATCAGCGGGCCGGCCGAGCAGAGCGCACGCTGGTACGTCGAGTTCGCGAAGATCGCGCCGAGGCTGCGCCGCGGCGAGGACGGCGAGGGCGACTACGAGGTCGACGAGAAGAAGCGGACCGTAGGGATCCTGGAATCCGGCGTGGAGAAGGTCGAGGACTGGCTCGGCATCGACAACCTCTACGACCCGGTCAACACGCCGCTGGTCAGCTTCCTGAACAACGCGATCAAGGCCAAGGAGCTGTACAAGCGGGACAAGGACTACGTCGTCATGAGCGGCGAGGTCCTGATCGTGGACGAGTTCACCGGCCGCATCCTGAACGGGCGCCGGTACAGCGAGGGCATGCACCAGGCGATCGAGGCCAAGGAAGGGGTGGTGATCCAGAACGAGAACCAGACCCTGGCCACGATCACGCTGCAGAACTACTTCCGGCTGTACGAAAAGCTGGCCGGGATGACCGGCACCGCCATGACCGA
>JAFAZE010000070.1 GCA_019239975.1 Streptosporangiaceae bacterium | reverse complement strand
CCGGGCGCGTTCCCGCGCCGCCACCAGGACCGCCTGGGCGGCCGCCGCCGGGGCCGCCGCGCCCGCCGGGCCCTGTGCCGCCGCGCCCGCCGGGAGCGGCGGGCCGGGACGGCATGTTCATCGGGCTCGGCCTGGGGCCACCCGGACGCGGGCCGCCGGGACGCGGCGCGTCAGCACCGCCCTGCGCGCCGGGCACACCCGGACGGCCCGGGCCACGGGTGCCGGGGCGCGCGCCTCCCGGGCCCGCCTGGCCCGGGCGCGGGGCGCCGGGACCGGCGGGGCCGGGCCTGCCTTGCTGGGTGGCGCCCATGCCGGTCGCCGTGGAGCTGAACGGGTTGTTCCCCGGCCGCGGGCCGGGGCGCCCCGGGCCACGCTGGCCCGGCACGCCGGGCCTGGCGCTGCCCGGCCGTGAAGCGCCGGGGCGCGGCGTACCCTGCGGTGACTGAGAGCCCGGGCCCTGCGAACCGCCGCGCGTGCCGCCGGGTGCGGACGGCCTCGGCGCCGAGGGCCTGGGGCCAGACGGCCCGGACACCGGCGGCCGCGGCGAGGGAGCGCCGGGCCGCGGCGCGGCAGAACCGGGGGCTGCGGGGGCTCCGCGGTCGGCCGCGGGCGCGCTCCCACCCGCCGTGCTGCCGCCCGCCGTGCTGCCGCCGCCCGCCGCGCTGCCAGGGGCCGGCGGTACGGGACGCGGCGGGGCTGGCCGCGGCGCCGCCCTTCCCTCGGCGGGCGCCGCGTTCCGGCCGGCCGGGACGCCGCCGGAAGGCGTGCCCGGAGCGGACGGAACGGACGGAACGGACGGAACGCCGGTTGCGGGCCGGGCGGGGCCGCCGCCCGCGCCGGGGGCACTGTCCGGCTGGCCGCCTCCGGGAACCCGCGCCGCTCCGCCCGCCGGAACACCGGGGGCATCCGGCACCCGGTCGGCCGGGCGGCCGTTGCCCGAACCGGCCACACCCGAACCGGCACCGCCTGAACCGGCACCGCCTGGACCGGCCACGCCTGGACCGGCACCGGTCTCGCGCCGCGCCGGCGGCGCGGGCCTCGTGTCCGTAACCTGCTGGGACCGCTGTCCCTGCCTGCCCTGCTTCGCCGAGTCGCCGGCGAACGCCTCCTTGAGCCGTCGGACCACGGGCGCCTCGATCGTCGAGGACGCCGACCGCACGAACTCGCCCATCTTCTCGAGTTCGCCCATGACGGCCTTGCTCTCTACACCGAACTCCTTCGCGAGTTCGTAAACCCGGACCTTCGCCACTATGCTCCTCTACCTGGCCCTCCCGGGCCATCTACCCGGATCGTCAGCCGGTCCGGGACATAGGGTGCTCCGGGCCGGCCTCAGCTTGTGCTGTTCATCGCCGTGTGCTCATCGAGCGCTCATCAGCTTCTGGACCTGCTTTCCGTACAGGTTTCCGTCTTTCGCGTAACCGGTTTTCGCCCGTTCCGCGTTCCTCGCCGTCAGCCATGTTATGCAAGGGTGCCCGCGCCTGAAAGGTATGCGGCCACCGGGGCGGCGCTGAGCGGGCTCGCGGCGCGCAGCGCGCGCGAAAACGCCCGGCGTCGCTGCGCCAGTTCGAGGCATGCCAGGCTTGGGTGCAGGTACGCGCCCCGGCCAGGCAGCCTCGCCCTGGGGTCAGGCACTAGATCGCCCCCGACCGCCACCAGGCGAAGCAAGCTGGACTTCGCCGCGCGCTCTTTGCAACCGACGCATGTCCGCATGGGAAAATTCCCGGGCAGCGGCTGCTCGGATCGCGCGGTCATTCCATGAATTAGTCTATCGTGTCCGCGCGTCCCGGGCACCTGGCGAGGCACCGGCCCGCGAAGCGCTGGCCGGCCGGGCACCGGCGGCCGGGGGCGGCCCCCCGGAGGCGGGCGCGCCGACCGCGGGAGAGCCCGCTGCGGGGGACCCGCCGGAAGCGGGCACGCCTGCTGAGGCGGGACCTCCGGCCGCGGCAGGGCCACCGGCAGCGGCGGGACCGCTAGCCGCAGCGGGACCTCCAGCCGAGGCAGGACCTCCGGCCGCAGCGGGATCGCTCGCCGGGGCAGGACCTCCGGCCGCGGCGGGACCGCTGGCCGCGGCGGCCGTGGTTCCCGGCGCGGCACCGGCATCGTCGGCGGCGGCGTCCGACCTGATGTCGATGCGCCAGCCGGTGAGCCGGGCGGCGAGCCTGGCGTTCTGTCCCTCCTTGCCTATGGCCAGCGAGAGCTGGTAATCGGGCACGATAACCCGGGCCTCCCGGACGGCGGCGTCGACCACGTCGACACGGGTCACCCTCGCCGGGGACAGCGCGTTGGCAACGAACCCCGCCGGGTCGGCGGAGTAGTCCACGATGTCGATTTTCTCTCCGTGCAGCTCCGCCATCACGTTGCGTACCCGGCTGCCCATCGGGCCGATGCACGCGCCCTTGGCGTTCACGCCCTGCTGGTGCGACTGGACCGCGATCTTGGTGCGGTGACCGGCCTCGCGGGCGATGGCGACGATCTCGACCGCTCCGCTCGCGATCTCGGGAACCTCCAGGGCGAAGAGCTTGCGCACCAGGTCCGGGTGGGTGCGCGACAGCGTGACCGACGGGCCGCGGTGGCCCTTCCTGACCCGCCACACGTAGCAGCGGATGCGCTCGCCGTGCAGGTAGTGCTCGCCCGGCACCTGCTCCGCCAGCGGCAGCACGGCCTCGATCTTGCCAAGGTCCACGAGCACCGTACGCGGGTCCTTGCCCTGCTGGATCACGCCCGCCACGATGTCGCCCTCGCGCCCGGCGTACTCCCCGAACGTCACCTCGTCCTCGACGTCGCGCAGGCGCTGCAGGATCACCTGGCGCGCCGTCGTGGCAGCGATCCTGCCGAACCCGGCCGGCGTGTCGTCATACTCCCGCAGCACCGCGCCGTCCGCGCCGAGCTCGCGGGCCCAGACCGTGACATGACCGCTCTTCCTGTCGATCTCCACGCGCGCGGCGGGGCTCGCCCCGTCGGTCTTGTGGTAGGCCATGAGCAGCGCGTCCTCGATCGCCTTGATGGCCATGTCAAGCGAGATGTCCTTCTCGCTTTCCAGGCTGCGCAGCACGCTCAGGTCAATGTCCATCGGCGCCAGCTCCAAGGTCCGCGTCCAGCCGCCCGAACTCCACCTGAATGGAGGCCGCCCCCAGCGCGGTGTAGGGGAAGCTACGCCGGGCGCCGTCCACCTCCAGGGTCACGCCGTCTCCGCCGGCCTCGACGACCCTGCCGGATAGCGGGCCCTCCCCCTGGACCCGGACCCGGACCAGCCGCCCGGCGGCACGCCGCCAGTGCCTCGGCTCGGTCAGCGGGCGGTCCACTCCGGGCGAGGAAACCTCGAGCGTATAAGGAAAGTCCCCCATCACGTCCGTGGCGTCGAGTTCGGCCGCGACGGCGTGGCTCACCTGGGCGGCGTCATCGAGGCTCACGCCCTGATCGCTGTCCACCACCACGCGCAGCAGCCGCCGGCGGCCCGCGGTGCTCACCCGCACCGATTCCAGGTCCATCCCCGCGGCGGCCACCACCGGCTGGATCAGGCCAGCCAGGCGCTTCTCATCCACCGAACCGACGGCGAGGCGAGAGCCACCGGGCATCTTGACCTCCTCGTCCACGGCCAGGCTCCTGTTTTCATCCTCCCAGGTCCAGCCTATCCGCCGCGGAATCTGCGCGCAGATCGGGCGGCGAATCCGCAAACTCGCGGAGCCGGACCAGCCGGCGTGCCGTGGCATGCTTAGAGCCTATGCTCCGCAGGCGCCAGGTGCTCGCAGCGTCGGCAACGACGCTGCCGCTGCTTCTCGCGCTCGACGCGTGCGTGGGGCCCGACCCGCTGAGCGGGCCGCCGCCGCTCTCCCGCGATGTGCGCGTGCTGTTCGCCGCGATCGCGGCGGAAGGAAACCTCGTTCATGCATACAAGCGGACCCTGGCCGCTTATTCCACGCTGGCGCCGGCGCTTACCCCGCTGCTCGCCGAGCACGAGGCCCACCTCGCCCAGCTGCGCGCGCGGGTGGCGGAGCCGCCGGGCGGGTCACCGGCGGTGACCGCCAGCCTGGCCAGCCCGGGCGGCTCAGGCGGCTCAGGCGGCTCAGGCGCGGCGGGGCGCGCCATCCCGGCGATCCCGGGCACGAGGGCCGCGGCCGTCGCGCTGCTGCGTGACGCGGAGCAGGCCGCGTCCGCCGCCCAGCTCAGGCGCCTGGCCACCGTCAGCGGGCCCCTGGCGCAGCTTTTCGCGAGCATCGCGGCGTCGGAGACCACACACGTCACGGTGCTCGACGACCGGAGGCTCGCATGAGGCCGGCCGTAGGACCGGCCTCGGCCGGCAGAGCACCGGTCGCGGCGCTGCAGGCCGCGCTGGCCGCCGAACACGCCGCGATCTACGGATACGGGGTAGCCGGCGCGCAGCTCACCGCCGCCGCGAGGGCCGCGGCGCTGCGCGACTGGACGCTGCACCAGAACGCCAGGGACACGCTGACCGCGATGATCGCCTCCCTCGGCGCGACCCCGGTCGCCGCCAGCGCCGCCTACGAACTGCCGTTCGCCGTGCACGATGCCCGGTCCGCCAGGGCGCTCGCCGCGGACATGGAAGACGGCGTCACCCGCGCCTACCTCGCACTCGTCGCGCTGCCGGACACGTCGCTGCGCACCTTCGGCGCCCTGGCCATGCAGCCTCCCGCGGAACGAGCCGCTTACTGGCGCGGCACCACCACGGCTTTCCCCGGCTTCCCGCGCGGCGCGTTCGCGCACGAGTGACCCGCGCTCGTTCCGTAATCATCATGGAAGTGAGAGCTGCGCCGCAGCGGCGGGCGGCCGGAACCCGAGCGGCGCGGGGCCGAACGGCGGGAGGGGGCGGGACGCAGGGGGCCGGGGGAAGCGCGGCGGAGGCGCTATTCGCCGCGGGGGACGGAGGCCAGTACGCGCGCGATCGTGGCGGCGGCCAGGTCAAGGTCGTCCGCTACGGCGATGCGCTCGGCCCAGGACCACCAGAACCACCACAGACCGTCCTTGCCGCAGCCCGCGTACACGTTCTCTTCAAGCGCTCTGGCCGCGGGGTTCACCACGTAAAGACTGGGCACGCGCCCCGGCGGCGCCATCAGCCACGCCTCCAGTCCGCGATGCGTCAGCTCCTCGGCCAGTTTCTCGAGGTACACAGTCTGGGCCTGGTCACGGGTTCGCTTGGCTTCCACCGCTATCACCATCGTTACTTTTCGAAGTTCTGCCAGCGCTGAGAGTGCCGACATCTTCCAGCATGCCGTCCGGCCAACTTCGGCGCAACGCGCACCGGTAAACTCGGCCAGATCTAAGGGCGAGACACTCCGCCCCTCCCCCGGGGCATTTCCCTATTCTAGAGAACGCGGCGCCGCCAGGAGCGGTTCACCGAAAACAGCCATCGCGCCGTGTGATGTTACGGCGCGAACCCAGCAGGCTACGGCGGGTGGCGCGGAGTGAGCCGCAGTAAGCGGCTCACACTCCGCGATCACGCGGCTCCGCGAGGGGCCGTCGGCCCCTCCGGCCGGGTGATTCTACGGCGAGGACCGAAGCGGGCGGGGGGTTTCGGGGGGCTGCGCCCCCCGGATAAGCACGGCGGGCGGGGGGTTTCGGGGGGCTGCGCCCCCGGATAAGCACGGCGGGCGGGGGGTTCCGGGGGCTGCGCCCCCCGGATAAGCACGGGGAGCGGCTCGGAGTGCAGCACGGTCAGCCGGGACACCGCGCGGGTGAGCGCCACGTACAGCCGCCGCAGGCCGTAGGACTCCCCGGCCGCGATCCGCGCGGGCTCGACGAGGATGACGTGATCGAACTCGAGTCCTTTGGCCAGCGTGACCGGAACCACGGTCAGCCGGGTGTCCCCAGGGCCGGGGTCGCCGTCGAGCACGCTGCACGCCAGGCCGCCCGCGCGCAGGGCTCGCGCCACCCCCGCGCCCTGCGCGTCCGCGCAGATGATCGCGATGGACCCGGGCGCGGTGAGCGCCTGCGCGCACACCGCCGCCAGCCGGGCGCTCACCTCGTTTCCGGGCACCCGCAGCACGTCGAGCGCACCGGGGTCCTCGCGCAGCGACGACGCCGGCCGCAGCCCGGGCGCTATCGCCGGCAGCAGCCGTGAGGCGTAGTCCAGGATCTGCCTGGGCACCCGGTAGCCCACGCCGAGCTCGCGCACCGCCGCGTCCGGCTTGCCCAGGTGCGCGAGCAGCACCGGCCACGACCCGGCCGCCCACGGCGTGGTGCCCTGGGCCAGGTCGCCGAGCACGGTCGCCGCGCCGGTGGAGCACCGGCGGCCGATGGCGCGGCATTCCATCGGCGACAGATCCTGCGCCTCGTCCACCACGATGTGCGCGAGGCTCGGCGTCCGCTCGATGAGGTCGCGCGCCTCGTCGAGCAGCACCAGGTCCGCCCGGCTCCAGCGCGCCGATCCCGGCCCGCGCGGCGGCGGCGACCACACGATCGCCGCCTGCTCGGCCTCGTCCAGCAGCCCGGCGGCGAAACGCTCCATGGTCTCGCGCGACGAGAGCAGCCCGAACACCAGGCGCCTGGCCTCCGCCTTCGGCCAGATCGCGTCCACGCAGTCGCGCACCGGGCGCGACCGCCGCACCGCGTCGTGCGTCCGGTCGTCGCAGGTCTCCCCCGCGGCCTCCATCCGGGTCAGGACCACGTGCGCGATGCGGCGCGCCAGTAGGTCCCGCCCGGCGCCGTACCGCACACCGCGCGCCCGCAGCTCGGCGGCCAGCTCCGCCAGCTCGTGGGCCGGCACCCGCCACCGCCGCGACCCGCGCGGCACCACGAGAGCCGCGGCGGGCTCGCGCAGCCCGGCCCACAGCGCGCGCCGCAGCAGCTCGGCCATCCGCGCGTCGCCCTTGACCACGGCCGCCGCCTCCGAGTCGGTGCCGCGCACCGGCACCGACGCGACCAGGTCGCCGACCGTCGTCTGGGTCACGTCGAGCTCGCCGAGCGCCGGCAGCACGTTGCGGATATAGGAGAGGAACGCCCGGTTCGGCCCGAGGACGACCACGCCGCGCCGCGTCACCTGCTCCTTGTGCGCGTACAGCAGGTAGGCCACCCGGTGCAGCCCGACCGCGGTCTTCCCGGTGCCGGGCGCGCCCTGAACGCAGACGGTCCGCGCGGCGCCGGCGCGCACGATGTCGTCCTGGTCAGGCTGGATGGTGGCGACGATGTCCCGCATCGGACCGGATCTCGGCCGCTCGATCTCGGCGATGAGCAATTTTGATACGGAACGGACGGTGGTCTCCGTGCCGGCACCCTCACCCGTGAACAGCTCGTCCTCGTAGGCGGTGAGTTCCCCTCCGGCGAACCCGAACCGCCGCCTCCGGCGCAGGTCCATCGGGTCGGCGCGGCTGGCCCGGTAGAACGGCCTGGACACGGGGGCACGCCAGTCGATCACCACCGGTGACCCGTCCGGGTCGTGCACGTGGCGGCGGCCGATGTGGAAGGTGGTGCCGCCGAAGTCCCCGTCGGCGGCGTAGTCGAGGCGGCCGAAGAACAGCGGCGCGTCCGGCAGGTCGCGAAGCGCCTCCGCCCGGTGGTACAGCTCGGCCTTGAGGTACTCCTCGGACACACGGTCGCCGCCCATAGCCCGCAGCGACAGGACGTTCTCCCGCATCAGGCGGAGGAATTCGCGGGACCGGCGGAGATGGTCGCGTTCGGCTTCGATGACGGTGTCGCCACCGCCTGCGGGCATGGCTGACCCCCTTCATGGTCGGGGCGCGAAGAACGAGAACTTACCAGGAAGCTGCCGCGAGGTCATCTGGTTTTCAGTGTGGAGGGAGCCGCGATCGCGCCCTAGCTCATCCGGACTCCGCCTCGGGCGGCGCCGCCACGGATTCCCGCCATGCGCCCAGGCCGCGGGGGGTGAGGAACTCGTCGAAGACGAGTTCCGCGGCGCCGGTGACCGTGGCCAGGTCGCCGAGGCGCGACGGCACGAGCGGTGGCGGCGCCGCGCGGCGGAAGCGCATCAGCGTCGACTGGTAACCGGACCAGACGGCGGCGGGCGCGGTCTGGTACACCCGCGCCGCGAGGCCGGACAGCCCGACGGCCTCGGGATCGTGGGCGTTCACCAGCGCGCCGGCCCCGCGGCCGAGCGCGGCGGCGACATCGCGGAGAGCCGCGGCGCAGACCGGGTTGCCCGCGGCGGCCGCGATGATGTTTCCCGCTTCCTCCATGCGGTCACCGGTTTCCATGCGGTCACCGCGGGCGGACCGCCCGGCCCGGCGCAGCAGCCCGCGGGTGCCGGCGTCGAGTTCCCAGCAGCCGACCGAGCCGCAGCGGCAGGGCTCGTCGCCGCCGGTCAGCGGCATGTGCCCGAATTCACCCGCCGCGCCGGACGCGCCGGTGATGGGGCGGCCGCCGGCCAGCAGCACTCCGCCGATGCCGGTGGCCACGTGCAGGTGCAACGCCACCGAGACGCCGCGCAGCGCGCCCCGGCGTGCCTCCGCCAGCCCGGCGAGCGTGGCGTCGTTGCCGACCAGCACGCCCGCCGGCTCCGGCGCGAACGCCGCCGCCACGTCGATGCCGTGCCAGTCGAGCAGCGTGGGCTGGACCATCCGCCCGTCGCTCACCGGTGACGGGACGGCGACGCCGACCCCGACCACCCGGTCGCCGAAGTCGTGGCGGTACGCGGCCAGCGTGGCCGCGGCGTCCGCCAGCATGCCGGAGCCGGAACGCGCCCGGCGCGGCCGGTGGTCGAGCACGGTGCCGCGCCCGGTCAGCTCGAAGGCCGCGACGGAGTAGGAGTCGTCCCGCAGGTCCACCGCGAGCGCGACGGGGCCTTCCGGGTGCGCGGACGGCACACCGGTCGGGCGGCCGCGGGCACGCTGCTGCGCCGTCACGCCGGCCGGGCTGGCCAGCTCCTCGATGAGCTGGCGTCCGGCAAGTTCGCGGACCAGCACGGTGGCGGTCCCCCTGGCCAGGTTCAGCTGCCTGGTGAGCTGGGCACGGGTGCGCTGGCCGCCGCCGTCGTGCACCGCGCGCAGCAGCCGGGCCAGATTATGGGCCCGCAGTTCCGCGCTGGTGGTCGCCCTGTCCTGTTCGTGCCGCACACCGTAGATGGTTTCATGCCCGGCGGCCGGCCGGCTCCTTCACGCTCACCATTCCCAGTGGAAGCCGGCCACCGTTTTCTCGATCAGCCGCACGTAGCGATGGACCGCGTGCTGGGAGTCAAGCGGAACTTCCTCGTCGAGAATGATCGGGCCATCGATACCGTCCCAGACTGCCCACGCAGCGCGGCGGGGAAGCCGGTCGGGGTGGAATTCCACGCGCACGTCGAGGCTCTCCACGCTGCGGAGAACGGCCCGCCGGAACTCCGGTGGCGGCGGGACGGGGTAATGGAAGCGCGTCGTGTATTCCAGGGTCGCGGTTTCGCCGGCGGCGAGCGGCTTGGCAAGCTGGATGTCCATCGCGTACAGCCCCGTAACGGGGTCCGCGAGGAACAGGTCGCCGATGGCGCGGCAGCCCTGCCCTATCTCGAGGCTCACGGCGTTCGTGTCGGCGCGGTAGGGGAGGTGGTCGAGCCCGTCGACAAACGCCTCGATCACCTGGATGGTGCGATGACGCAGGGGCAGGCCGTCGGGCCCGAGATAGTGATGGTCGTGCAGCGCCAGGGTGCGGTGCAGGGCCGGCCCCAGGGTGGCGACCGAGTCCTCTGGCACCGCGCGGGCACCGGAGAGCATCTTCACCCGCGGCGAGCCCTCCCAGAGCAGCCACAGGTGGTCGCGTTCGGGGGCGGGCAGGCCGAACGCGTCCATGAACAGGGCCAGCGTCCCCTTGCTGAGCAGCTTTCCGGACAAAGCCCGCGCCGCGGTGTCCTTGAGCTGGCGCGGGAGGATGTCGGCGTCGCCGGCGCGCCGGGGGCGGTGCCACAGATGGCGGGCGAGCACCTCGGCGACCGCCAGCTGGTTGATCTGGCCCCGCCTGTTCCGCTCGGCGTACTGTTCCCACCTGCGCCGCATCTGGCCCGGGCGGAGGAGCAACTCGCGGAGGTACGCGGCAGCGGCGTACCGGGCCGGGTCGGCTCCGGAGGCATGTGTCCCGGCGGACGCCGTGTCGGGCCGCGCGGGAACGGGCATGGGCCCTGCCACGATCGCCTCTCATCGACTGAGAAATAAGCGCGACATACGACAGCTATCGTACGATAGCTGGTCTCGTCGAGGGGGCGGGACCAACGCCGGCTGGAAACGGGCGGGCAAGCGGGCGCGGCTTTGCCCTGATTGATGGGGAGCTTCTGTCATCGCCGCGCCCCACTCGGGTAAGTTTCTGTTATGCCGACAGAGCCAAGGGCCGACGGCGAGGTACGTGCCAAGGAGGAACCACGCTGGCTCACCGATGAGGAGCAGGAGGCGTGGCGAGCCTACGTACGCCTTGCCAAGCTTCTCTTCCGGCAGCTCGACCGTGACCTGCACCCGTACGGGCTGTCGACCAACGACTACGAGATCCTCGTCGAGCTGTCCGAGGCCCACGAGCTCAGGCTCAGGATGACTGAACTCGCCGACCTGACCGCGCAGTCCCGTAGCAGGCTCTCCCATCAGATCACGCGCATGGAGGCCAAGGGCCTGGTCCGCCGGGACGCCTGCGACGGCGACAAGCGCGGGATGTTCGCGGTGCTCACGCCGCGCGGCATGGCCACGCTGAAGCGGGTCGCGCCACCCCATGTGGAGAGCGTCCGCCGCCACTTCATCGACCGGCTGACCCCGGTGCAGCTGAGCATCCTCAAGGACGCCAGCCAGCCGGTCCTCCGCCAGCTCAGGAAGATCCGCGAGCGCGACTAGGGGGTGCGGTCCGCACCCGTCAGAAGAGGACCGACATGAACTCGCCGACCTCGGTGAAGCCGACGCGCCGGTAAGCCGCCCTGGCGGGCACGTTGAAGTCGTTGACGTACAGGGAGACCAACGGCGATATCGCGCGGCGTGCCTCGTTGACGACGGCGGCCATGCCCGGGGCGGCAATGCCGCGACCGCGGCGGTCCGGGCGCACCCACACGCCCTGGACCTGGCATGCCAGCGGGGTCGCGGCACCGACCTCCGCCTTGAAGACCACCTGTCCGTCCTCGATCCGCGCGAACGCGCGGCCGGTCCTGATCAGCTCGGCCACCCGGGCACGGTAGGACGACCCTCCGTCGCCGGCCAGCGGGGAGACTCCGACCTCCTCGGTGAACATGGCGACGCAGGCGGGCAGCAGAATTTCCAGTTCCCCGGGGCGGACCCGGCGTACCCCAGGATCCGCCGCGATCAGCGGCGCCCCCGATATCGTCATCAGCGGCTGCACGGCCCGCACCTCGCGCGGCGGCCCCCAGTGCGGCCGCAGGTACGCCCACAGCGCGTTCACGTCGGCGGCGGGCCCGACCAGCGAGGAGCACCGCCGGCCCTGGCGAAGCGCCCGCTCGGCGAACCCGGCGATTGCCGCTTGTGTCGCGGCGACCGGTACCAGGTTCGCGCCGGCGTAGCACAGCGATGTCAGCTGGCCGGCCGGCTCGTGTCCCCAGATCTGCGCGCCAAGCCTGCCGGGCTCGAGGCCGAGTGCCCGGATCCGGGAACCGACGAACACGTTCGTCACCGGGTCGCTGTCGCAGATGGCAAGAGCCGCGGCGCGATCGCGGTCATCAAGCAGGCGCAACTGCCCGGATCGCGGCTTAACGCGCAACATGCTTCCAGCCTATAGGGACCTGCCGACCGCGGCCGGTCCGGTCAGCCGTTCGGCGTCGGGTCGGGGACCGGCGCGCAGGCGGCGTTCACCAGGCCGGGCCCTCCCGGGACGGTGCCGTTGGCAAGGTAGTTGTTCACGTAGCTCTGCACGCACGAATCCGGCGGGTACTCCATCGACTGACCGTGGTTCCCGCCGCCCTCGACGACCACCATCCGGGCGCTGGGCAGCAGCTTGTGCGCGTCCTGCGCGCCGGCGTACGGGGTCGCCGCGTCCAGCGTCCCCTGCAGCATCAGGATCGGCGGCAGCCCCGCGCCGTTGATCCGCAGCGGCTGGGACGGCGCCTTGACCGGCCAGAACGCGCACGCCGCGTTGTACCAGGCGTTGTCCCACGCCTGGAACGGGGCGGTCCGGTACACCTTCTCGGTGGCGGCGTTCCAGTACGCCCAGCCGCGGGGCCAGCTCACATCCGAGCACTGGACCGCGTTGTAGACCGCGAACTCGTTCTCGTTCTGCACGCCGTTCTCCCGGTACTGGTTGATCAGCACGCCGTCGGAGCCGTTGTTGAGGTACTCCGACAGCGCCTGGGCCAGCCCGGGCCACAGCGTGTTGTCGTAGCCGCCGAGCAGGAACGTGTCATCGAACTCGTCGGGCCCGATCTCCGGGCGGGAGGGCCCGGCGATCGGGTGCGCCTCCAGCTCGCTGCGCGCCCGGTACCACGCCGCCTGAACCTGCGCGCGGGTCCTGCCCAGCTGGTAGTTGGCGTTGTACTTCGCCGCCCAGGCGAAGAACGCCTCCATACGGCCCTGGAAGGCGTAGTCCTGCTCGATGTTGTCGGCCCACCACACGCCGGCCGGGTCCACCGTGCTGTCCAGCACCATGCGCCGGATGCCCTGCGGGAACAGGGTGGCGTAGACCTGGCCCAGGTAGGTGCCGTAGGAGAACGCGTAATAGTTGACCTGCCGGACGCCGAACGCGGCGCGGATGGAGTCCATGTCCCTGGCGGCGTTCGCCGTCGTCATGTACGGCAGCAGCCAGCCGAACCGCTTCCCGCAGTCCGCGGCGTACGTCCTCGCCCGGCCGATGAGCACCTGCTCCTGCGCCGCGTTCGCCGGGATGTAGTTCGGGCGGTCGCCGGAGAAAAATCCGGGGTCACAGGACAGCGCGGGCACGGACGAGCCGACACCGCGCGGATCGAAGCCGACGATGTCGTACCGCGCCGCCACGGCCGGGTTCAGGCCCTGCGCGACCTCGCTGGCCAGCGCCAGGCCGCTGGCGCCCGGGCCGCCGGGGTTGACGAGCAGCACGCCCTGCTGCTGGCTCTTCGGCGCCGTCGCGGGGACCATCGAAAGCGCGAGGGCGAGCTTGCGCCCGTGCGGCTCGGCGTAGTTGAGCGGGACCTGCAGCGAGGCGCATTCCAGCCCGGGCAGCGCGGCGCCGCATCTGCGCCAGCGCAGGGTGCCTGCCGAGGGGACGAGCGACGCGGAACCGGCCGGTGCCGCGCTGCCGCGCCCCCGGGGCGCGGCCGACGAGCCGGTGGACGCCGAGCCCGACGCCGTGCAGGCCGTCGCGGTCAGGCTGAGAACCACGACGGCGGCGGCGGCGAGCCTGCGGGGCATCAACATGCCCCCATCTTGCCCGAAGTGGCCCACTGCATGCGGCACAGTGGCGCCAGCGGCGAGTCGCGCGGCGTATCCAAAGTCCTACGGAAAGTAGTTGAGGAGGCGGGTGGGCAGGTGGTCTGGGAGCGCTTCCGGACCACTGACCTGGACCGGCTGGTTACGCGCTCCGCTGTTCGCGCTGGCGTTCTTCGAGGGCCTTGCGGTATTCGGCGACCACCCTCTCCGTGAGTTCCTCGACCGAGGTCTCCGAGGAGTACTTGTCGTAGGTGATCCGGCCACCCTGCAGCAGGTTCACCCGGTCGCACACCTCGAGCACCTGGCCGTAGTTGTGCGCGATGATGATGATGGAGACGTTGCCCCGCTCCTTCAGGCCGCGCACCAGGTCCAGGATCATGGCGCCTTCCTTCACGCCCATCGCGGCCAGCGGCTCATCCAGCAGCAGCACCTTGTTGTTCTCCGAGTACACCGACCGGGCCACCGCGATCGCCTGCCGCTGGCCACCGGACAGGCTCGCCACCTCGACGTTCACCGACGGAAGGTGGACGCCCATGTCATCGAGATGTTCCCTGGACAGCTTGCGCATCACCCGGTTGCGCAGCAGCGGCCAGCGCACCGGCTCCCGGTTGAGGAACATATTGTGGTACACGGTGAGCTGCGGGACCAGCGCCAGGTCCTGGTACACCACGTCGATGCCCGCCGCGCGGGCCTGCTGCACCGAGGAGAAGTGGACCTCCCGGCCCTCCAGCAGGATCCGGCCCGAGGTGGGCGGCTGGAAACCGCAGATGATCTTCAGCAGCGTGGACTTGCCTGCGCCGTTGTCGCCGATCAGGCCGAGCACCTCGCCGCGGGCCAGCCGCAGGTTCACGTCCACCAGCGCGGTCACCGCGCCGTACCGCTTGGAGATGTGCTCCACCCGCAGGATATCGTCGGTCGGCGTCGAGAAGGCCCCCACCTCGCTGCTCACCGTGCCGCCTCCCAGGTCATTGTCCGAGGTCATCAATGAGTCCTTGCTCTTGCCGCGATCCGGCCCGCGCCACGCAGCCGGGTGAGGTAGGTGTTGGCGATCATCGCGAGCAGGATCGCGGCTCCGAGGATGATCTGGAACTTGTTCGCGCTGATGCCGCGCAGGTTGAAGCCGTCCTGCAAGATGCCCAGCACCAGCACGCCGAGCCAGGCCCCGATCATCGTGCCCGACCCGCCCAGCATCGCCGTGCCGCCGATCACCGCGCCGGCCAGCGCGACCAGCACGACGGCCAGCTGCCCGGCGCTGGGGTCGATGATGTCGTTCTTGAACGCCTCCAGGATCCCGGCGAGCGCGCCGAGCGAGGAGGTGATCATGAAGTTGCCGATCTTGATCGTGTTGACCTTGATACCGGACTCACGCGCCCCCAGCAGGTTGCCGCCGACCGAGACCGTGTACAGCCCCCATCGCGTGCGGGTCAGGATGACGTGGAAGATCAGCACGAGCACGGTCGCCCAGATGAACTCCGACCAGGCGGCGGCGCCGAACCAGCGGCCCACCCCGCCGTTGCCGTCGGGCAGGTTGACCTGCTGCGCCGAGGAGACCGTCAGCGCGACGCCGAAGATCAGGTAGCCCATACCGAGCGTGGTTATCAGCGAAGGGACCCCGAACCACGTGGTGATGATGCCGTTGACCAGCCCGATCAGGGACAGCAGCAGCACCGTGATGATGATCGCCAGGAGTTCCGGCACGCCGGAGTCGATGAAGCCCCGCATGACGAACGGCGAGAGCATCCACACGTAGCCGACCGACAGGTCGATCTCGCCGCAGACCATCAGCAGCACCTCGCCGATCGCGATGATCGTGTACGGCGCCATGTACTGCGCGATGTTGACGAAGCTGCCGTGACCGAAGAAGGACGGCGTGGAGGCGGTGAAGTACAGGAAGATCGCCACCGCGATCAGCAGCACGCTCGCCTCACGCTGCTGCAGGAACAGCGTGCCGGCCCGTCTGAGCAGTTCACTCGCGCCATTGCCGCGCTGCGGGCCGCCCGGTGCGGCTACGACATCTGCTCGTTCCGCGGTCTCGCTCATGTCGCTCATCCCCATCCTTCCGTTCCCGCCAGGGATGCCGACCTCTTCGGCCATGCCTAACGGCGGTCATACCCAGTGCCGCGGCGGTTCACCGAGGACCGTCCGGTCCAGGTGAACCGCCGCGACCCCTGTACCTACCAGTGTCGCGCAGGCACTCCGTCAGACGGAGATCGCCCCCGAGTGCTTGATGTACTTCTGCGCCGACGTGGATCCCTCGAACCGGCTCGGCGTCGAGAGGTACGGCGAGACGTTGCCCTTGGTGACGAACTTCAGGCCGGTGTCCGTCGTCGGAGGCGACACCAGGCCGCCGGACAGCTGGAACAGGTAGAGGTACAGCGTCGGCAGGAAGCCCTGCTGGTAAGGGGACTGGTCGACGGTGAAGTCGAGCTGGCCCGCGTTGACCGCGGTCAGCGTCTGCGGCTCGAGGTCGAAGCCGCCGGCATGGACCTTGCCCACCAGGTTGTACTTCGCCAGCGACGTGCCGAGCAGGGCGGTGTCGCCGCCGGCGACCGCGAAGCAGCCCTGTATCGAGGATCCGTGCGACTGGAGGAACTGGGGCAGCACCTGCGCCTCCTGCGTCGCCGAGGCGCCCGTGTCGACTCCCTTGTTGCCGAACATGACCTTTATGCCGGCCGCCTCCAGCGCCTGCGTCGCGCCGTCCAGACGGGGCTGGATGTTCAGCGCACCGGGCTGTGCGATGAAGCCCACCGCGGTGTCGCCCGACTTCATCAGCGACGCGAGCCGCTTGCCGACCTCCTGGCCAGATATCAGCAGTTCCTGGCCGACGTAGGCCAGGCCGTTCGTCGGGTTGGCCGGGGAGCCGTTCGCGTTGTAGGTCACCACCGGGATGCCCGAGGACAGCGCGTTGTTGATCGGCGTGGTGAACGACGTGGCCGAGACCACGGTGGTCGCGATGCCCGGGGAGCCCGCCGTGACCGCCGCCTGGAAGGCCGACAGCATCGTCGGCACCGTGGACTGGGTGGACAGCGCGCCGGTCCACGCCGGGGTGGGAAGCCCGAGCAGCGCGGCGGCGTCCTGGAAGCCGTACTGGGTCGGGGTGAAGAACGAGTTATCCGTGACGTGGTTGACGAACGTGAACTTCCACTTCGGAGTGGACGGGAAGTTCCCCGCGGCCTGCTTCGCCACCCCCGCGGTGCTGCTGCTCGACGAGCTGCACGCGGCGATGAGCGCCGAGGCGGCGGCGGTCGCGCTGAACAGCCCGGCCCCGCTCAGCAGCCGCCGGCGCGAGGGCCCGTCTTTCATGTTCAGGGTCTCAATCGCCTCATCGACCACTGGGTCGACTTTTTTCATCAGGACCTCCATGGAATTTCTTCGGGACGGGCTACTCTCCCAAGTCCCCCAGGTCAGGCGCCGATCATAAGGCCGGCGTCGTCAGCGCGGGAAGATGTACGGGGAAGACCATTCCGCCGTTCGATCCGGCCGCCGGCAGGCGGCACGTCAGTCGTGATCTCGAACCAGATGCCGCCGTCTGGACCGCGGTCAGGGTCGCTGTCGGGCAGGACGCCGTAGACGCTAAGTCTGTTCATGATCGCCTGTCAAGACGCCACGCGACGGTGCCCGGGCGGCCGGACCCGCCGGCGGTCGGCGCATAACCATATGCATGCCCGCCAGCCCGGCATCACAACCGTGCGTATACGCCGGTTCTTCACTGTTTCCCCACTAGCCTCCCTCTTCGCCAGGGCAGCACACGGCATCCAGGCGGCCGCGCCGCCTCCGACGCTGCTGCCGGATCGGCAACAATCCTGACTCACAGTAGTCATAATCCCGTCACGGTCTAGATTACACTTGACAACACAAACACCAACATTGCCGTAGATGTTAACGCTAACAAGTCACTGTTCGGCAACAAACGCGAAACACCATCGATACGCTGCGCGATGGGAGGAGAGAAGGGCCGCCGGCGGGAGGAGAAGGCCAGCGGGCGGGAGGGAGAGAAGGCCAGCGGGAAGACCGGCCTGGATGCGCAGGTGACGCAGGTGGCGCCGGTCAGCCCGGAAGGCGGTGGATGGCGGTCCCGACAGGGGGCGGGCAATTGGTGAGTTGACTAGAGACCGTACGGAGATGAACGTTAGAGAGAACTGAAAGGCAAAGCAGCCTAACCAGACAACAGCACTGCAGGCCAGCACATCCCCAAACGACATATAACATAGACAACTTGGACCACACCAGACACCATGCTCACAGCCCGCGTACCGGACTCCGGCGGCCATCCCAGGTCAGAGCGGCCCCGGTTCCCGGTGACCCTATTCGATTTCCGACATCGCTCGCCGGAACCCAACACCCCACGTGAACGTCTCAGTGAAGACGGATGGTGAATCCGGTGCAGCGAGCCCGGTTCGGCACCACCCCTGGGAGTAGCAAGAAGAGGAGGCAGGGATGCTTGCCAGACACCGCCAGTCGCTGATCCTGCAGGCCGTCAGGAGTGACGGCAGCGCACGAGTCAGCGACCTGACCCAGCAACTCGGGGTCTCGGACATGACGATCAGGAGGGATCTCGAGGTACTCGCCAGAGACGGTCTCGTCGAGAAGGTGCACGGCGGGGCCGTCCTGCCCGGCACCCCCAGCGTTCACGAGCCGGGCTTCGAGGCGAAGCTGGTGCTCGAGCGGCCGGAGAAGGCATCGATCGCGCGCGCCGCGGCCAGCCTCGTCAAGCCGGGCACCGCCATCGCGCTGTCCGCGGGAACCACGACGTTCGCGCTGGCGCAGTGCCTGCTCGACGTCCCGGGGCTGACGATCGTCACGAACTCGCTGCGGGTGGCGAACCTCTTCAGCGGGACCCGGGGACTGGACGGCGGCGGCGTCTCGGTCGTTCTCACCGGCGGCGTCCGGACACCTTCGGACGCGCTCGTCGGCCCGGTCGCCGACCTGACCATTCGCTCACTGCACTTCGACCTGCTCTTCCTCGGCTGCCACGGCATCGACCCGGAAGCGGGCCTCACCACCCCGAACCTGGCAGAGTCCGAGACCAACCGTACGTTCATCCGGCTGGCGCGCCGGGTCGTGGTGCTCGCCGATCACACCAAGTGGGGGGTCGTCAGCCTGAGCTCCTTCGCGCGGCTGGACGAGGTCGACGTGCTGATCACCGATGACATCCTGCCGGAGGACGCACGGGACGCGGCCGCCGAGCGGATCGGTGAGATCGTCTACGCAGAGAGCATGTCCGGCAAGGTGGTTCGCCAGGCCTGAGAGACCCTCCGGCAGGACGGCGGGAACGCGGCCCCGCACCGGGCGGGGCGCTGCGGGCTGGGGAGGACCCGCAGCAGGGGGATGCTGACTTGGGCGCCCGCAGCCGGGCGCCCATCGAGGGGGACGGGAACTCCCGAAGTCCGGGGCGGTCCCCGGGGGAGCTGTAGCAGCTAGCTGACCGTAACGACCGGGCCGCCGGCGGCTTCGCCCTGCCCGGCGCCCATCTCCTCGGCGATGCGCAGGGCCTCCTCGATCAGGGTCTCGACGATCCGGGACTCGGGCACGGTCGCGACCACCTTGCCGCGGACGAAGATCTGCCCCTTGCCGTTGCCGGACGCCACGCCGAGATCGGCCTCGCGGGCCTCGCCCGGGCCGTTCACCACGCAGCCCATGACCGCCACCCGCAGCGGCACCTCCATGCCGGACAGCCCGGCGGTCACCTCGTCGGCCAGCTTGTACACGTCCACCTGGGCCCGCCCGCAGGACGGGCAGGAGACGATCTCGAGGCCGCGCTGCCGCAGGCCCAGTGACTCGAGGATGCCGATGCCGACCTTGACCTCCTCCACGGGAGGCGCCGACAGGGACACCCGGATCGTGTCCCCGATCCCCTCGGCGAGCAGGGCACCGAAGGCGACTGCCGACTTGATCGTGCCCTGGAACGCCGGGCCCGCCTCCGTCACCCCCAGGTGCAGCGGGTAGTCACAGGCCGCCGCGAGCTGCCGGTAGGCGTGGATCATCACCACCGGGTCGTGGTGCTTCACCGAGATCTTGATGTCACGGAAGCCGTGCTCCTCGAACAGCGAGCACTCCCACAGCGCCGACTCCACCAGCGCCTCCGGCGTGGCCTTGCCGTACTTGGCCAGCAGCCGCTTGTCCAGCGATCCCGCGTTCACGCCGATCCGGATCGGTATCCCGGCGGAGGACGCCGCCCGCGCGATCTCCGCCACCTTGTCGTCGAACTGCTTGATGTTGCCGGGGTTCACCCGGACGGCCGCGCAGCCCGCGTCGATCGCCGCGAACACGTACTTGGGCTGAAAGTGGATGTCGGCGATCACCGGGATCTGCGACTTCTTCGCGATCGCCGGCAGTGCCTCGGCGTCGTCCTGCGACGGGACGGCCACCCGCACGATCTGGCAGCCCGAGGCCGTCAGCTCGGCGATCTGCTGCAGGGTCGCGTTCACGTCCGCGGTCAGCGTGGTCGTCATCGACTGCACGGACACCGGCGCCCCGCCGCCCACCGGCACCGAGCCCACCATGACCTGGCGGGACGCCCGGCGCACCGGGGCTACCGGCGCGGACGGCGTGGCCGGCATGCCAAGGTCAACGCTCATGATCTCCATCCCGAGATAGTGGCCGATCCCTGCGGTACCCATTGTGGCGCAAGATCCACGCCTGACGCCCGGGCATCCTGACCCTCACGTCACCCATTAGTGCCCGAACGTCACAGGCCGGTCACCCAAAGCTATCAGCCGAGGCTTACTGGATTCACGATGTTCGACAGGAGCAGGAGCACTCCAAAGAAAACCACGATCATGAAGATGCTGAAGCTGACGGGTACCAGCTTCCGGTAGTCCGCAAGCCCCGGGTCGGGCCGCCGCCGCAGCCGCGCGATCCGGGACCGGATCGACTCAAAGATGACCGCGGCGATGTGGCCGCCGTCCAGTGGCAGCAGCGGCACCAGGTTGAAGGCGCCGACGAAGATGTTCAGCGACGCGATCAGCAGCAGCACGAAGCTGACCTTGTACTGCCAGCCGACGTTCGCCGCCACGGCCTGCCCGGTGACCTCGGCCGCGCCCACGACGCTCAGGGGCCGGTTCCCTGACGACGCCGCCTTCTTGGAGAACAGCTTCGGGACCTCGCTCGGCAGGCTGCCCAGCGCCTTCACCGAGCCGGTCAGCGTCTGGGAGAACGCGGAGCCCGCGTAGCCGATCGCGCCGATGGGGCCCGCGGGCTGGAAGACCACCGCGGGCGCGATCCCCAGGTATCCGCCGCTGCGGCCCTTGACCGCGGCCAGCCGCGTGTGCAGCGTCACCTGCCGCCCGTCACGCAGCACGGTGATCGTGATCGGCGAGCCCGCGTGAGCGTTCTTGATCACGTCAGCGAGCTGAGTCCACGAGCTGACCTTGACGCCGTCGAACGCGGTTACCTTGTCGCCGACCTTCAGCCCGGCCAGCTTCGCGGGCGACGCGGGATCGGACGACACGCAGGGACTGTTGTTGTTCAGCGCCTGGGCGCTGGCCGGCACGCACCCGGCCACGGTGCCGAGCTGCGTGCTGTTGTCGTTCTCGATGCCGATTCCCAGTGCCAGCCCGAAGATCAGCACGAACGCGAGCACGAAGTGCATGAACGACCCAGCGCCGAGCACGATCAGCCGCTGCCAGGCCGGCGCCCTGCGGAACGAGCGCGCCTCGTCCTCCGGTTCCACCTCGTCCATCGAGGTCATCCCGATGATCTTGACGAACCCGCCGAGCGGAAGCGCCTTGACGCCGTACTCGGTCTCGCCGCGCCGCGTCGACCACACGGTCGGGCCGAAGCCGACGAAGTACCGGGTGGCCTTCATGCCGAACTTCTTCGCCGCCACGAAGTGGCCGCTCTCGTGCAGCATCACGGAGAACATCAGGGCGACGATGAAGATGACCCAGCCAAGCAGGTCCACCCCGTGTTCCTCCTATCCGATCAGTCTGATCAGCCGTGCCGGTTCAGCTCACGTGCGCGCGCCCGGGCCCAGGCGTCCACGGCGAGCACGTCGTCGAGCGTCGTTACGCCCGCACCGGACGTGTCATGCTCCGAGACTATCCGCGCGACAGTGTCAACGATCCGCGGAAAGCCGATACTTCCCTCCAGGAAACGGGCCACACACTCCTCGTTGGCCGCGTTGTAGACGGCCGGCGCCGTCCCGCCCGCCGCGGCGACCTCGCGGGCGAGCGCCACGGCCGGGAAGGCCTCGGTGTCGAGCGGCTCGAACGTCCAGGACGACGCCGCCGACCAGTCCAGCGCCGGGGCCGCGCCCGGCACCCGCTCCGGCCAGGCGAGCGCCAGCGCGATCGGGATCCGCATGTCCGGCGGGCTCGCCTGGATGATCGTCGCGCCGTCGCTGAACTCGACCATGGAGTGCACGATCGACTGCGGGTGCACCACGACATCGATCTGGTCCAGCCCGAAGCCGAACAGCAGGTGCGCCTCGATCACCTCCAGGCCCTTGTTCACGAGCGTCGCGGAATTCACGGTGACCAACGGCCCCATGTTCCACGTAGGGTGCGCCAGCGCCTGTGCCGGCGTGACGCCCGTCAGCCGGCCGGCGCTCCAGCCGCGGAACGGGCCGCCGCTGGCGGTCAGGATCAGCTTGCGCACCTCGGCGGTCCTCCCGGCGCGCAGGCACTGGGCGATCGTGGAGTGCTCCGAGTCCACGGGCACGATCTGCCCGGGCTTGGCCCGGCTGATCACCAGCGGGCCGCCGACGATCAGCGACTCCTTGTTGGCGAGCGCCAGCATCCGCCCGGCGTCAAGCGCCGCGAGCGTGGCGCGCAGCCCGGCGGCGCCGGTCACCCCGTTGAGCACCACGTCACACGGCCACCCGGCGAGCTCGCACACGGCGTCCGTCCCGGCCAGCACCTCGGGGAGACGGCGGGAGGAGGTGCCGGCGTCGAGCGCGGCCCGCACGCCTGCCACGGCGGCCGGGTCGGCGACCGCGACGGCGGCCGCCCCGAACTCCGCCGCCTGCCTGGCCAGCAGCCCCGGGTTGCCGCCGCCCGCCGCCAGCGCGGCCACCCGGAAGCGGCCGGGGTTGCGGCGGATGATGTCCAGCGCCTGGGTGCCGATCGAGCCCGTCGAGCCGAGCACGACGACGTCGCGGGCTGTCTTCTCCGTCACGGCCTCCGTCACCCGGTCATTGTGCGCCACCCGCGCCCGCCGCGCGAACCGCGGGGTGACACGGGTGTCGCCTGCGGCCTGCCGTGCGGCTACCGCCGCGTGCGGTGGGCGGTGGGCCGACAGACCAGGCCCGATGTCTGCTGCCGCCCAGGTCAGGCGTTATGCGCGGTCCCGGCCCGCCGTCAGGCGGTCAGGGCCGGGACCGCGCACCAGCTCAGCTGGCCCGCGCCACCTGAGCCGCCTTGCCGATCAGCTGCTCACATGCGTGAGTCTGGTCCTCCGCGCCGCGCACCGGGATGTTCCAGAACGCCGCCGCGTTCAGCTCGGACTTGATGAGCCCGGCCAGCGCGTCCCTGGCCTTCTCGAGCGCGAAGAGCTTCGCGTTCACGGCGGCGAAGAGCGCGTCGCCGGATGTGTCGGACTTCACCGCGCTGGTGGAGGCCACGAGCGTGTACGCGGCGAACTTGCCGACGCTGGAGTTGAGCTGCTTGTAGCAGGCGCCCAGGTCGCCGACGCGGTCGCCGCGCAGGGCCCGGCTCGGGTGCGCCAGGATCTGGCTGATCACCCGGCCGTCCTGGCCGTAGTCGTCACGCAGCCCGGTCAGGTACAGCAGGGTGGGGCGGATGTCGGTCTCGTCAACCCAGGTGCCCTCCGTGTGGCTCTGGACGACGGTGAGCTGGCCGCTGTTCGGGCCCGCCGAGTTCGGGCCCTCGGCCGGCCCCGGGCCGTCCACACCGCGGTGTTGCACACCCGGCCCGGCGAACCCGACCCAGTTCGTGTTGATCTCCGCGGCGTAGTCGCCGTGGTCGTACGCGAACCCGCTGTCGACGCTCACGCACGGCCCGGTGCACGCCGGGTTGCCGTTGGACAGGTAGTAGTCGGGCCTGGCGAACACCGCGAAGCTCGGGGTCCGCGCCGGGTCGGCGTTCACCATGTGCAGGATGCCCTCTTCGACCGGGTCCGCGATGTAGTTCGTGATGGGCTGGGTGCCGCCCGCGTAGGGGTTGTTCGCGGTCAGCCCCGCTACGTCACGTTCGAGATGGCGCACCGCCGGCGAGCCCGCGGGCGGATCGCCCGTCACGTAGAACTCGGGGGCGGTGTCGGCCTCGAGGGAGAACGGCGTCGTGTCACCCTTCTCGGTCGCGAGCAGGCCGGTGATGTTGCCGCTGAGCTCGCCGAACGTGCCCGCCGGGTACGTGCACGCCACGTCGGGGGTCACGGTGTTGTCGTGCACCGTCGCGCCGTCGCAGTTCGCCGGCGTCGGCTGGATGGCCCGGCCGACGTTCGCGCCGGCCACGTGGTCGCCCTCGTCGGAGCTGACGATGAACAGCGTGTTCTTCGGCGTGATGCCGTCGGCCGCCAGCCGCCTGAAGAAGACGCCGAACGCGGCGTTGTAATACCGCGCCTGCGCGATGTAGCACGGGTCGCCGGGGCCGAGCGCGTCCGGGGAGTTCGCGCAGACCCCGTTCGGCCCGTCCAGGGACGGGATGTTCTCCAGCCCGTGAATGTCCGCGATGTAGGTGGACACGACCGGAAGGCCGGCCTCCAGCATGTCGGCCGCGTAGGCCAGCGTCTGCGGGGCGGTCGGGTCGAAGCCGGGGAACCCGGGCTTGCCCGCGAACGTGTTGTCGATCTCGTTCCCGTTCAGGTCCACGAGGTTGCCCGCCGCGTTCGTCACCTGGTAGCCGTGGTGCTTCAGGTGCGGCGTGCCCGCACCGAGCTGCGGCGCCACGTACCTGTGGCCGAACAGCGCCTGATAGCCGTGGTAACCGCCGGGCTCGCTGGGCAGCGAGTCGGTCACCGCGGTCGGGGCCGGCGTGGTCTGGCCGTACTTGACGCCCCTGGCGTCCGCGCAGAACGCGCTGCGCCGCGCGCAGTGCACGGCGACGCCCACGTAGTCGGCGGTCTCCGCGTCCTTGAACGAGTTCGGGTCGTTGATCAGCTGCTGGTCCTCGGGCGACCCGGCGCCGAACACCTTGGGGATGTCCACCTTGGTGTTCTCCAGGTCGACGTTGGCGGTCGAGAACTCCCCGACGTCACAGCCGGCCCGGGTGAACGGCACCCACGGCGCGGGGGTCGTCTTGTCCGGCGTCACCGGGGTGCTCGCCGTGGCCGGCGGCACCGGGGCGTAGACCATGCTCGGGTGTGTGTCGTGGGCCGGGCTTGGCGTCTTGGCCGTGTCATACACCGGGTCGGTCCAGTAGGCGAACGACCCGGCCGGGTCGGTCGTGTTGAACGTGCCGCCCGGGCCGTCGGCGTTGTAGGCGCGGTAGCTGTTCGAGATCGGCATGCCGTGGCGGTCGCCGTACAGGCCGCTGAACGTCGTGAGGATGTCGTCGGCGGTGTGCGCGATCAGCGGGGTGTGGTTGTTGGACAGCATGGTGCCGTTGCCGGTGATGAAGTGCAGCAAATTCGGCATCAGCTGAAGGTCGGACGGCACGTTCGGGTTGTCGCGGAAGAAGTGCACGTTGTCGAACGTGATCTGCACGACGTGCTTGACGCCGTGGCCGAGGTCGCACGCCGGCTCGTGGTGCGCGGCGCCGACGGCGTGCGCGGACGCGAGCACCGGGGAACCGGCCCCGGCGACGCCGATCCCGGCGAGCAGCGCCGCTGACCCGCCGATGGCCGCGATCCTGGACCTGGTGCGCCGGGCCGTGCGTGGGTGAGCCCGGCGGCCGCCCGTAGGCGGAATTCGGTTGAACACGGTCATAAGTCCCTCCCGCTACGCCGACCGCGCCTGTGCAGAACGCGCGCGTGAACCGGCCCTTTGGCGCGGCAGCGCGCCGCGGCCCACGATGTCACGGTTGGTTCACGGGCGAAAGAGTCCGGACGGTGTCGAATCCGAGAACTTCTCCGTTTCCACCGCGCTGGCGGCCCAGGCGCGCGCGCCCCGTATGTCAGCCCAGGTCGGTGATGCGGCGGGCGAGCGCGAAATCCGCGTCGGTCAGCCCGCCCGCGGAGTGTGTGACCAGCGTGAGCGTCACCTTGTTCCACTGGATGAGGATGTCCGGGTGATGATTCGCCTGCTCGGCCACGTACCCGACGGCACCGGCATAGAGCAGCGCGTCGCGGAAGTCCGCGCGGCTCACGGTGCGGGTGATCGCGCCGTCCGCCAGCTCCCACCCGGGAGTGGCGGCGAGCTCCGCCGTCACCCGCTCTGAAGTCAGCAGTTCCATGACTACGGCATACCATTCCCAGGTGACCGCGCAACCAGCCGGGGAGCTGAAACAGACGCCGCTTCGGGCGGTGCACGAGCGCCTCGGCGCCACCATGACCGCCTTCGCCGGCTGGCTGATGCCGCTGCGCTACGGGAGCGAGACGGCGGAGCACAACGCGGTGCGCCGCTCGGCAGGCCTGTTCGACCTCTCGCACATGGGCGAGATCTCGGTGACCGGCCCCGCCGCCGCCGCGGGGCTCGACTACGCGCTGACCGGGCTGCTGTCCGCGGTGCCGGAGGGCCGCGCCCGGTACACCATGCTGTGCGCCCCCGACGGCGGCGTCCTGGACGATCTCGTCGTGTACCGGCAGGCCGCCGACCGGTTCCTGGTGGTCGCCAACGCCGCGAACACCGCGCTGGTGCACGCGGAGCTGGAGGCACGGTGCCAGGGTGCCCTGGTTGCAAACGAAACCGCTGAGCACGCACTCATCGCCATTCAGGGTCCGAACGCGGCGGGCATACTGTCCGGGCTCACCTCCGCCGATCTGGCTGGCCTGCGTTACTACGCGGGCTGTTACGCCGGCGTCGCCGACCGCCCGGCATGGGTGGCGCGCACCGGCTACACCGGCGAGGACGGCTTCGAGATCTTCTGCCGTCCCGAAGACGCCGGGCGCGTGTGGGAAGCGCTGACCCAGGAGGGCGGCAAGTCTGACCTCGTGCCCGCGGGCCTGGCGGCGCGCGATACGCTCCGGCTGGAGGCCGGCATGCCGCTGTATGGCAGCGAACTCGGCCCGGACGTGACACCGTACGAGGCGGGGCTGGGGCGTGTTGTCAAGCTGGAGAAACCGTTCGTGGGCCGGGACGCGCTCGCCGCGCGGGCCGCGGAACCGCCGCGCCGCATGCTGACCGGTCTGATCGCGGGCTCACGGCGGGTGCCGAGGCACGGTCACCCCGTGCTTTCCGGGCCCGGCGCGGCCCCGGCGGGCACCGTGACCAGCGGCGCGCCGTCGCCGACGCTCGGGATGCCGATCGCGATGGCATACCTGGACGCCGCCGCCGAGCCGCCGTTCGCGATTGACATCAGGGGCAGGGCCGAGCCTGCCGACCGCGTGGACCTGCCGTTTTACAGGAGGAGTAAGCAAGGATGAGCATTCCCGCCGAGCTCCAGTACACCGAGGAGCATGAGTGGGTGGCGATCGAGGGCGACACGGCCTCGGTCGGGATTACCGACTACGCCGCGCAGCAGCTCGGCGATGTCGTCTACGTTTCGCTGCCGGCGGTTGGCGCCACGGTTGTCGCGGGCGAGCCGTGCGGCGAGGTGGAGTCGACCAAATCCGTGAGTGACCTCTACTCCCCCGTCGATGGCGAGGTCACCGAGGTGAACGAGGAACTCGACGACGACCCCGGGCTCGTCAACGCCGAGCCGTACGGTTCGGGCTGGATGTTCCGGGTCCGCCTCGCGGCCGGCGACGGCGGCGAGGCGGCGCCGCCCGCCGGCCTGCTGTCCCCCGCCGAGTACGAGGAACTGACCAAGAGCGCGGGTTAAGGACTAAGGCGGCGCCGCCATGTCCCGGGTGGCGGCGCCGCACTCGCGTCAGTTCCTTCGGCGGCGCCACACGAAGTAGGCGGTCATGCCCGCGACGACGACCGTGGCGGCGGCCGCACCGAGCAACGGGTCCATCTGGCTGATCCGCTCGCGTATCCGCGCGGTGCTCCGGCGTGCGATGTTCGCAGGGCTCAGCCGGTCGGAGATGGCGTCGATCGTCTGCGCGAGCTCCGCACGGGTCCGGTCGATCTGCGTGACCAGCGTGTCCGCCGGAAGGTTTGCGACCTCTGATTCGGTATCAGCCATATTCGTCCGTCCTGTTAGGAAGCCCGCAACCGGTGCTCGTTACGGTACAGCGCCTTGACCTGCCGGTCACCGAACATAGCGTGCCCGGCTCCGGCATGTTTTTCTGGGTGGTCGCGGCTATTTCTGGATGGCCACGGTCCGGGCTCACGATGGCGGCGGGGCCGCTGGCGCATCTGGCCCCGCCCAGTGGGGCCGCTGGCGCATCTGGCCCCGCGCAGGGGCCGGCCGCCGGCAGCGGGGAGTTAGCTGTGGGGCATGGAGGGCGGGAAGCGATCGATGAGGCTGGTTACCATCCCGGGAGATTCAAGCCAGGGCCGCGTGCCCTGCCGGGAGTTGTTCGGGGCAACAGCCGGGGTACACGATCCTTATGCCGGCGTATCGGCGGCAGCCGCTCGGCGCCCTTGCGGCGCTCACCGGGCTGGGACTGCTCGCGGGGTTGCTGGCGGCCGGGTGCACTGGCCCGCCGCCGGCGCGGCAGCGGCCGGGCGCTCATCCGCGCACGCAGGCCGCGGCACCCATCGCGGTGCCCGCCGGGCGGGACGGCAGGGATGTCCGCGCCGAGAACGCGCTCGCGGGCTATCCGGGATGGCGGCTCACCTCGCCGGGGCAGCCGCACGAGATCGAGGGCTACACCGACCATGCCAGCGCGCTGCCCGGTACCGTGGTGCGGCTGTTCGTGTCGACCACGGCGGCCTCGTTCCGGGTACGCGCGCTGCGTTTCGGCTGGTACGGCGGCACGCTGGCGCGCCTGGTCTGGACGTCGGCACAGGTCCCCGGGACAGCGCAGCCGTCCGCCGTGGTGGAGGCGCACGGGATGGTGGTCGCGCCGTGGCGGCCGAGCCTGGCGCTGCCGACCGCCGGCTGGCCGCCGGGCTCCTACCTGCTGCGGCTGGACGCGTCCTCCGGCGCGCAGCGTTACGTGCCCCTGGTGATCCGCTCCCCCTCGGTGGCCGGCCGGGTGGTGCTCGTCCAGCCGACCACGACGTACCAGGCGTACAACCTGTGGGGCGGGTACGACCTGTACCAGGGCCCGCGTCACCACTCCTCATTGCGGGCGCGCGTGGTCAGCTTCGACCGGCCGTACAACCGTGAGCACGGTGCGGGGGATTTCTTCGCCGAGGAGCAGCCCCTGCTGTCGTATGCCGAACGGCTCGGTCTCCCGCTCGCGTACATCTCGAGCGTCGATCTGGCCCTCGACCGCCAGGTGCTCGACGGCGCCCGGGCCGTCATCAGCGAGGCGCACGACGAGTACTGGTCGCCGGAGATGCGCGCGGTGCTCACCCGGGCGCGTGACCGCGGCGTCAATCTGGCCTTTATCGGCGCCAACGAGATCTACCGCAGGATCCGTTTCGCGCCCTCGCCGCTCGGCCGGGACCGGATCGAGATCAATTACAGAAACCCGCGCGAGGATCCCCTGTACGGCAGAAACAACGCCCTGGTGACCGCCAACTGGCCGGATCCTCCCGACGCCGATCCGGCAAGCTCGCTGAGCGGGCAGGTGTACGCGTGCGCCTCGGTTCCCGCGCCGCTGGTCGTGACCGAGCCGCACGGCTGGATATGGGCCGGTACCGGGGCCCGGCCCGGCATGCGACTGCCCGGCCTGGTAGGCCACGAGTTCGACACGGTGGACCTGTCCCAGCCGACGCCGCGGCCGATCGAGATCCTCGCAAGCTCCCCGCAGACCTGCGCAGGCAGCGGCCGGGCCGTGTGGGCTGACGTCACCTACTATGTCGCCGCCAGCGGGGCAGGCGTGCTCAACGTGGGGACGGAGGGCTGGCTTTGCGGCCTGCCCACCGTCGCCATGGTCACCAACCGCTGCCTGAGCACCTCACCGTCCGCCGCGGAGGTACGGGTCATCGAAGGGGCGACACGCAACATTCTCGATACGTTCGCCAGCGGCCCGGCCGGCCGCGTTCATCCAGCCAGGGACTTCCTGACCGGCCAGGTCTCGCGCTGACGCCTGACCGCCGCTGGCCCCCGGCGCTGAACGTCCGGGGGCCACGCCACGTTACGGTGCCTGGCGGGTTACGCCTAGCAGGCGCCGACGTAGATGTAGGGCTTGACGGCCGGGCTGTTCATGTTCTGCTGGGTGACGGCGATCAGCGGGGTGGCGATGTTCGCCTGCACCGGCTTGCCGCTGAGGGCGCTGACCGCCTGGTCGACGGCGTCCTTGCCCTCGAGCGCGGGCTCCTGGGCGATGGCGAGCTGGATCGTGCCCGCCCTCATCATCGACATCTGGGTGCTGTCGGCGTCGAACGTCGCGAGCTTCACCTTGCCGCTGCGGCCGGCGTGCTGGATGCCCGCCGCCGCGCCCTCGGCGGTGATGACGTTCGCCGCGAACGCGCCGTTCAGCCCGGGATTGCCGCTGATGTCGCCCTCGATGAACTGGGTGGCGGTGGTCACGCTGTCGGCATCGTCGTTCTGCTCGGCGAGCAGCTTGATGTGCGGGAACTTGGCCGCCATCTCCTGCTGGAAGCCCTGCACCCGGGCATCGGTGGTGGAGACGCCCTTGGCGACGCTGATCACCGCGACGGTGCCTTTGCCGCCGAGCATGCCGCCGAGCGTGTCGGCGGCCAGCTTGCCGCCGGCCAGGTTGTTGGACGAGATGCGGGACACGCCCAGCGACGCGTTGCTGGACGAGGTGTCGACGAAGACGACCTTCGTGCCGTTGCCCTGCACCCGCTGCAGGTCCGAGTCCAGGGCGGAGGCGTCGGTGGGCGCGATCATCAGCGCGTCCGGCTTCGTGACGATCGCGTTGTCGATCAGCGGTTTCTGCAGCGGGACGCTGAACGTCGACGGGCCGCTGACGGTGATGCTCTGGCCGAGTTTCCTGGCCTCCGCCTGGGCTCCGCACTCCATCGTGACGTAGAAGTCGTCGCTCTTGGTGCCGACGACGAGCTGGAGGTTGTACTTCTTCGCCGCGGCGGCCGACTGGCCGCCCGCGGTCCTCGAGGTGCTCGGGCTGCTCGACGAGCTGCTCGCGCACGCGCTCACCACCAGGGCAGCGAGCGCGATCGCGGGCACCGAGACGGCTCGGGCGGGGAATCTTCGTGACATCGTTATCCTCCTGGAAAACGGGATTTCTGCCTCGTTGCCTGCCCCGTTCCGGGGTTTTCGGGAATTCGCCGGTCTCAGGCGCGCTCTCGCAGCCTCCGGCGGAACTGATCGAGGTACACGGCGGCTACCAGCACCGCGCCGATGGCCACGTACTGCCAGTACTGGTTGACGTGGATGATGACAAGGCCGGTCTGCAGCGCGGCCGGGATGAACAGGCCGATCACCGTGCCGAGCATGGTGCCGCGGCCGCCGAACAGGCTCGCCCCGCCGAGGACCACCGCGGTGATCACGGTGAGGTTGTCGGTCGCGTGCCCGGCGATCGTGGTGTTGCCGAAGAACGCCAGCGACATGATGCCCGCGGCGCCGGCCATCAGGCCGGACAGCGCGTACACCTTGATCAGGTGGCGGTCGACATTGATCCCGACGCGCCGCGCCGCCTCGGGGTTGGAGCCGATCGCGTACGTGTAGCGGCCGAACCTGGTGTACGCGAGGATCAGGCCGAACACTATGGCGACCAGGAACGAGATGACGATCAGCCACTGCACGCCGGCGATGCTGGCCAGCCCGATGGTGCTGGTGAGCTTCTTGGGCATGCTGCTGATGTCGGAGCCGCCCGTGACCAGGTAGCTGACCCCCAGGGCGGCGCCGAAGCCGGCCAGCGTCGCGATCAGCGGCGGGACTTTGGCCTTTGCGACGAGGAATCCCTGCACCGCTCCCCAGCCGAAGCCGACCGCCAGCCCGATGACCGCGCCGAGCCATACGGTGCCGGTGCCCGCCGCTGCCCCGCCGTTGTGCGTGTAGTACTCCGCGGCGACCACCCCGGAGAGCACCAGGACGGAACCGACCGACAGGTCGATGCCCGCCGTGAGGATCACGTAGGTCTGCCCCACCGCCATCACGAGCAGGGCGGCCGAGTTCTGGGCGATGAGCGAGAAGTCGCTGAGGGTGAAGAACTCCCGTGGCGCGCGCACGGTGAAGTAGATCACCAGAATGGCGAGGGCGAGCAGCGTCCACGTCTCGTTCGCGGTGATCAGGCGCCGCGCGAGCCGCCGGGCGGCTGGGCCGCGCCACGGCTCACGCGGGCGCGGCTGCGGTGTGGCGCCCCCGGCCGGCGCGGCGCCCGCCTGAACTCCACCGGTCACTTGACCCCCCCTTCGCCTTCGGTGGTGAGCGCGCCGGTCATGGCGCCGACGAGCTGCTCGAGGCTGGCTTCCGAGGCGGTGAACCTGGCCACCCGGCGGCCCAGCCTGAGCACCTCGACCCGGTCCGCCACGGCGAGCACCTCGGGCATGTTGTGACTGATCAGCACCACCGAAATACCGCGGTCCCTGACCCGGCGGATGTTGTCAAGGACCCGCCCGCGCTGCACCACGCCGAGCGCCGCGGTCGGCTCGTCCATGAATATGACCTTGCTCGCGAAGGCGACGGCCCTGGCGACCGCGACCGACTGCCGCTGGCCGCCGGAGAGCGTGGCCACGGGCGCGGACACGTCGGGCAGCTCGACCCCCAGCTCGGCGAAGGCGCTGACCGCGCTGCGCCGCATCGCCGAGCGGTTGAGTACCCGCAGCAGCGGGACCAGGTAGATCTCCCTGCCGAGGTACAGGTTGGCGGCGGCGTCGAGGTCCGGTGCCAGCGCGAGGTCCTGGTAGACGGTCTCGATGCCGTGCCTGCGCGCGTCGACCGGGCTGGAGAGGCTCACCGGCTCGCCCTCGACGAGTATCTCGCCTCCGTCGGGCCGGATGGCGCCGGAGAGCACCTTGACGAGTGTGCTCTTGCCCGCGCCGTTGTCCCCGATCAGCGCCACGACTTCACCGGGGAGGACCGCGAAGCTAGCGCCGTCCAGCGCCTGCACGTGGCCGTAGCGTTTGGTGACGCTGCGTGCTTCAAGCAAGGGTTCCGCCACGGATGCGCGCCTCCAGTTCGCCGTGGGAATGCTGGTAACGTTCACATGACAACGTTTGGCCTGACGTGGCATGATTCTTTAGGCGCCCTGGCCCGCTGTCAAGGGGCTATACCAGAGGTAGCGCACATCGGTACCGACCCTTAATATCAGGGCGTCCCCCGCATTGGTGTTAACGTTCCCAAGGCCAGGTGTGCACATGGCGATGAAGCGCCCGACCATGCGCGATGTCGCCGACGCGGCCGGGGTCAGCCTGATGACCGTCTCTCGCGTCGTCAACGGCGAACCAGGCGTCCTTCCCGAGACGGTCGCGCGCGTGGAGCGGGCGATCCGGCGGCTCGGGTACCAGCGCAACGACATGGCCCGGCAGCTGCGCCGCAAGGAGCAGCTCACGCAGACCATCGGACTGCTGGTCGACGACCTGGCGAACCCGTTCTTCGCCACCCTGGCGAGGGCGGTGGAGGACGCGGCGATGCTGCGCTCCTGCGTCGTGCTGATCGGGAGCTCCAACGACAGCCTGCGCCGTGAGCGCGAGGTCATGTCCGCGTTCCTGGCGCGCCGCGTGGACGGGCTGATCCTGGTACCGGTGGCGGGCAGCCACCGGTTTCTCCGGGATCAGCAGGCGCTGGGCCTCAAGGTGGTGTGCGCCGACCGGCCCGCCGACAACCTGAAGACCGACACCGTGCTCGTCGACAACCGCAGCGGGGCGCGGGAGGCGGTGGCGCACCTTCTGCGGCAGGGCCATCGCCGGATCGGGTACCTGGGTGACCGCGACGACATCTGGACGGTCCGGGAGCGCTACGCCGGGTTCACGGAGGCCCTCGCCGCCGAGGGGCTTCTCCCGGAGCCGGCGCTGGCGCGGCACGGCCTGCGCAGCCGGGCCGAGGCGGCGAACGCGGCCCTGGCCATGATGCGCCAGCCCGCGCCGCCGACGGCGCTGTTCGCGAGCAACGACGTGGTCACGATGGGCGTCGTCGACGGCCTGCACGGCGCCGCGGGCGCGGCGCACGGGAACGTGGCGCTGGTCGGCTTCGACGAGTTCGCGCTGGCCGACAAGCTGTCCCCGCCGGTGACCGTGGTCGCCCAGGACCCGGCGGCGCTCGGCGCCGCGTGCGCGCAGCTCCTGTTCGCCCGGATCGGCGGCGACACCTCACCGCCCCGGGAGGTCGTGCTGCTGACCCGCCTGGTGGTGCGCGGCTCCGGCGAGATCGCCCCGGCCGCCCGCCCCGCGCCGCCGGCCGCCGCGACGTAACGCCGCCGCGGCCGGGTCACCGCGCCGCGGGCCGGTTTCGGACGGCGTGTATCGCGCTGGGTGACCGGGCTAACACCCCTTCTTCCCCCAAATCGATGAATCTTGAATTGATTCTGATTTATCCTGCCTGGACACCAGGGGAGAGGGCGGCTGGCGCGGTGCGGTATGCGGACGCGGAACGCGGAGGACCTCTCCCGGGCCCAGGGGAGAGGACCCGATGATTCGTAAGAGGTTGCGCGTTCCGGCACTGCTCGTCCCGGCGATCGCGGCACTGGTCGCGGCGGGATGCGCGAGCGGCGGCGGAAGCGGCACGGGCGCCGGCCCGGCACCGGCCGACTCCCTGGAAAAAACCACACTGAACGTGGCCGTCGTCCCGGCCATGGACTCGGCGGGCTTCTTCGTCGCCCTGCATCAGGGGCTGTTCGCCGCGGCGGGGCTGAAGATCAATTACACGCCCGCCACCAGCAGCGACACGGTGATCGCCGGCCAGATGCGGGGCCAGTACGACATCACGGGCGGCAACTACGTGTCGTACATCCAGGCGGCGGCGCAGCGGCACGACGACCTGCGGATCGTCGCCGAGGGATCGGTGATGCAGCAGGGGGCCCAGGTGATCTTCACCCTGCCCACGTCGCCGATCAGGTCGCTGGCGCAGCTGAAGGGCCATGTGCTGGGGGTCAACGCGCCCAGCAACATCGAGTACCTGCTGAGCGCCTCGGTGCTCACCGAGCACGACATCAGCCCGTCGGCCGTCAAGTTCCCCGTCAAGCCCATCCCGTTCCCCGACATGGGCCAGGAACTCGCGTCCGGCAAGATCGCCGCGGTGACCCTCCCCGAGCCGTTCGCCAGCCTCGCGGAGGAGAACCTCGGCGCCATCACGCTGGCCGACCTGAACCAGGGTGCGACGCAGCAGTTCCCGATCGAGGGTTACGTCGTCACCAGGGCCTGGGCGGCGAGATACCCCAGCACGCTGGCCGCCTTCGTCAAGGCGCTGGAGCAGGGACAGCAGATCGCGGACACCAGCCGGCCAACGGTTGAACAGGCCTTTGAGTCCCTGAAGGGACCGCAGAACGGCCAGGTGCCCCCGACGATCGCTTCGGTCATGGCGCTCGACACCTACCCGCTGGGCGTCGACAAACCGCGGCTGCAGCGCGTCGCGGACGTGATGCTCCAGTTCGGCCTGCTCAAGCACGCGTTCAACGTCAGCCAGATGCTCGGCGGCTAGGGTGTGATCTGAGAGTGCGGGCGGGGGGACTCGAACCCCCACAGTGTTTCCACCAACAGGACCTAAACCTGCCGCGTATGCCAATTTCGCCACGCCCGCTTCACGGGGAGCCGGGTCAGACCCCGAGCTCCTTGGTCAGCCGCGCTACGTGCCCGGTTGCCTTGACGCCGTAGTATGCCTTCTCGATTTTCCCGTCCGGGCCGATGACGAACGTGGAGCGGATTACGCCGACGCTTTTCCTGCCGTAGAGGGTCTTCTCCCCGTACGCGCCGTAGGCACGCTGCGCCGCGTGGTCCGGGTCGGACAGCAGCGGGAAGGTGAGGCCCTCCTTGTCCCGGAACTTCGCGAGCTTCGCGGGAGTATCCGGGGAGATCCCGAGCACCGCGACGCCGGCCGCGGCCAGGCCCGGGAGACTGTCCCTGAAGTCGCAGGCTTCCTTCGTGCAGCCAGGAGTCATGGCCGCCGGGTAGAAGTAGACGATCACCTGCCTGCCGCGGAACGACGACAGCGCCACGGGATTGCCGCCGGCGTCCGGCAGGGTGAAATCCGGCGCCGGGTCCCCCGGCGCAAGCCGCTCTCCGGTCACGGGAACTCCTTCCGTTGATCGCCCCAACGCTATCGTCAACCAGCGGTTCCCGGCGACTTGCGGACGGAGCTGAGGACGAGCGGTAGTGTTGAGCCGGAAATTGCGGGTACGGGGGAAATGCCGTGATTCATCCGGCCCGCCTATGTCGAGATCAGCTGTTGAGATCAGGGCAGGAGGTTCGGCGTGTTCTCACGTTTTACTGGCCGCCCGCTGCAGATGGCCGTCGCCGCGGGGGCCGTGGCGGTCCTCGCCGCCGGATGCGGCGCTTCGCACAGCGGGGCGGCACCCAGGCCCAGCGGCAGCACCAGCGCGCAGACCGCACAGCAGGCGATCCAGCTCGCGGCGAAGAACGCGCAGCTCGCGAAGTCCTTCAGCGCCACCTTCAGCATGCACGTCAACGGCCCGAGCCCCCTGGACGCGTCGGGCACGATGCGCGAGACGAGCACCCCGTCGCTGCTGGCTGACGCGAACTTCCCGACGTTCAGCGCCGCCGGGCACACCCTTCCTGGCGGCATGGAGGAGATCCTGACCAGCAGCGCCATCTACATCCGGATGGGCGCGTTCACCCAGATGACCGGCAAAACGTGGATCAAGCTGCCGTACAGCGAGATCTCCAGGGCCACCGGCGGGCTCAACCTGAGCCAGCTCGTCCAGCAGGCGCAGAGCAGCAGCCCGCTCGTGCAGACGCAGATGCTCGCGGGCGCCACCGACGTGCGGGTCGTGGGCCACGGCGTCATCGACGGGGTTCCGGTCACGGAGTACTCGGGCAGCTACGCGATGGCCGCGGCGATGGCGAGGCTCCCGGCGAGCTTCCGGGCCAAGTTCGGGCAGGCGATCGAGCGGGCCGGCATCGGCTCGGCCGACTTCAAGGTCTGGCTTGACGACCAGCACCAGGCGCGGAAGGTCGTCGTGACCGAGGACGGCAGCACGATGACCGAGACCATCACCATGGTGGTCACGAGCGTCAACCAGCCCGTCACCGTCCAGCTTCCGCCCGCGTCCGAGACCGCCACCATCCCGGCAAGCGCTCTCAAGGGGTGACGCCCCCGGGCGGGTGAAGTGGCTCGCGTGTGGTGAGTGCTCGCGTGTGGTGAGTGGCTCGCGCGGGGCGGCCCGGGGCGGCTCACGCGGGCTAGCGCGGCTCGGAGCTGGCGGCGCGACTAGGGCGGCGTGGGGGTGGCGGCGCGTGGCCAGGGTGGCGGTCAGAGTGCGGAGGAGTGGCTGGCCGGTTTGGGTGCGATCCGTGCTGTGATGGCAGCGCGGATCGCACCCAAAACCCCGGTGCGGCGGGAAATGGCTGGGCTGGGTCGGGGTGTGGCTTGTCATTCGGGCATTGCGGAAGACCTCCCGCCGTGGCGGCTACCTGACCGGGCGATCTAGGTGTACGCGTGCTGGGCGATGCTCGGGGCGAGGGCACGGAACGCGCGGCCGCGGTGGCTGATCGCGTCCTTGTCCGCGGGGGCGAGCTGCGCGGTGGTGAGCCCGGCGCCGGCGGGTACGAACACCGGGTCGTAGCCGAAGCCTCCCGAGCCGCGCGGCTCACGGGTCAGCGACCCGTCCAGCACGCCGACCACCGCCCACTCCCGGCCCGGCTGCGGGTGCGGGTCTGTGCCGGGCGGAGGTGAGGAGGGGAGCGCGAGGGCGGCTACGCAGACGAACTGGGCGCCGCGGCGGGAGTCGCCGACGTCAGCGATCTGGCCCAGGACGAGGTCGAGGTTGGCGCGGTCGTCGCCGTGGCGGCCGGACCAGCGCGCGGAGAACACGCCGGGCATGCCGTTCAGCGCGTCGACGCACAGCCCCGAGTCGTCCGCGACGGCGGGCAGGCCGGTGTACGCGGCGATGGCGCGGGCCTTCAGCAGGGCGTTGTCCGCGAAGGTCAGCCCCGTTTCGGGCACCTCCGGCGCTCCGGGGAACGCGTCCAGTCCGGCCAGGCCGTCGCCGGCCCCCGCCGCCGCGAGGATTCTGGACAGTTCCGCCACCTTGTGCGCGTTGCGCGTCGCCAGGACCAGGCGCGGCTCAGCCGGCAAGGGCCTCACCCTGCAGCCTGCTCAGCTCGCCGCAGCCGGCGACCGCGAGATCGAGCAACTGGCCGAGCAGCTGCCGGCCGAACGGCTCGCGCTCCGCCGTGCCCTGGATCTCCACGAAGTCACCGGGCGCCGTGCAGACCACGTTCATGTCGGTCTCCGCCGCGACGTCCTCCTCGTAGCACAGGTCGAGGCGCGGCCGGCCGCCCACGATGCCCACGCTGACCGCGGACACCGACGTCACCAGCGGCTCGCCCTTGCACCGCCCGCGACCGCGCAGCCACGCGACCGCGTCGGCCAGCGCCACGTAGCCGCCGGTGACCGCGGCGGTGCGGGTGCCGCCGTCCGCCTGCAGCACGTCGCAGTCGATGATGATCGTGTTCTCGCCGAGCGCCTTGAGGTCCACGCAGGCCCGCAGCGAGCGCCCGACCAGGCGCGAGATCTCCTGCGTGCGCCCGCCGAGGCGGCCCTTGACCGATTCGCGGTCACCCCGGGTGTTCGTCGCCCTCGGGAGCATCGCGTACTCGGCGGTCACCCAGCCGAGCCCGCTGCCGCGCCGCCAGCGCGGCACCTCCTCGGCGACACTGGCGGCGCACAGCACCCGGGTCGCGCCGAACTCGACGAGCACCGACCCCTCGGCATGGTCGAGCCAGCGCCTGGTGAACCGCACCGGGCGCAGCGCATCATCCGATCGTCCATCTGGCCGTGACATGGTGGCCAGCCTATAGCGGGGCGGTCGCCGCCCGGCTACCGGGCGGTGACCGGGGGGCGCGGCGGGACGGAGATTCACGGGGCGCGTTCCAGGTCGATCACACCAGGTCGATCACGCGGCCCGCGGCCGCCAGCGACACCGTGCCGCCGAAGGCGCCGGCCGCCTCGGCGAGCGAGGCGGCCGGGTCGTTCCACACGACCAGGTGCGTGAGCACGAGCTCCCCGGCGCCCGCCCGCGCCGCGTGCTCCCCGGCCTGGCGGCCCGTGAGGTGGACGTCCCCCGGCAGGCCGGGGCCCTCCAGGAACGAGGCCTCGCAGAGCAGCAGGTCCGCGCCCGCCGCGAGCCGCGTCAGCGCGTCACACTTCCCCGTGTCGGCGGAGTAGGCGAGCCGCCGGCCGCCGTGGTCGACCCGGAAACCGAACGTCTCCACCGGGTGGTTCACGTGATCCGCGGTGATGCGGAACGGGCCGGCCTCGAACGTTCCGGGGGCGAGCGTGGAGAACGTGAACCGCTTGGCCAGGCCGTCGTCCCCGCCCGGGCCGTGCACCAGCGCGATCCGCTCTGCGGTTCCCGCCGGGCCGAACACCGGGATCGGCGGCAGCGGGCCGCCCTGCGCGATCTCCCGCGCCACCCGGTAGGAGTACAGGTCGACGCAGTGGTCCGTGTGCAGGTGACTCAGGCAGATCGCGTCGACGTCGAACAGGCCCGCGTATCGCTGCAGAGCGCCGAGCGCTCCGTTGCCGAGATCGATGACGAGACGGAACCCGTCTGCCTCCAGCAGGTAACAGGACGCGGGGCTCTCCGGGCCGGGAAAGCTCCCCGCGCAGCCCACGACGGTCAGCCGCATGCACACATTGTGCCCGGGGGGACCGAGGTTGCCGCATGCCCGGGGGGACCGAAGTTGCCGCATGATTCGTGCAACGAGTGTCAACGCCCAGGGCCTCTTCACGGCGTGGTATATCGGGGAAGCCGGCGTCCCGGCAAGCGGCCCCGAAGCAAGCCCGGCAAGGATGACCCTCCAGGAGGCTCGCGTGAACCACCGTCCGCCCGCTGCGTCCCGGCTGCCCGTGGTCGCCGCGGCGGGGCTCGCCATCGCCGCGGCGCTCACGATCGGGATGGGACCGTCCGCGGCAAGCACGGCCGCGAAACCGGCGGCCGTCCGTACCGGCGCCGCCCCGGCCCAGGCCGTGGCCGCGCAGCGGGACGCGCTGCTCGTCAACGGCGACCGGATCGCGATCACCAGCGGGCCGGGCGGGCGCAGCGCCGTGACGGTGATACCGTCAGCGCGCGGTTTCGCCGGGTCGCTGCTGCGGCTCAGCGCGGGCGGGACGAGCTATGAGATTCCCGCCGTGGCGCTGCCCTACCTGGGCCGGGGCCTCGATCCCAGCCTCTTCGACGTCAGCGCCCTCGCCGCCCGCGCGCGGGGCGGCATGCTGCCCGTCCGGGTGAGCTACACGGGCGCGGAGCCGTCCCTGCCCGGCGTGAGGATCACCAGTGCGGGCGCCGGCGTGGCGGCCGGCTATCTGACCGCGTCGTCGGCGCAGGTGTTCGGCGCGGCCCTGCTGCGGCAGTTCCAGGCCGATCATGCACAAGGAAGTTACGGAACGGACGGTATCTTCGCCGGCGGCGTCACGGTCAGCCTCGCGGGGACCCGCCCGGCCCAGCGCCCCGCGCCGCGGTTCCCGATGCACACGCTCACCGTCGACGGCACCAACCTGGCCGGCAAGCCCGACACGGGTGACGTGGTGATGGTGTTCAACGCCGACGACGCCTCCCGCCTCGCCGAGCCGCCCTTCCTCGGGTCGGTAAACGACTTCTACCGCGGCACCGCGAAGTTCAGCGTGCCGGCCGGGCACTACTGGGCGATAGCGGTCTTCACCGACATGAACCGGGCGGGAGCGCCGGTCGCCCAGCGGTTCGCGATCCTGCCGCAGTTCACCGTGACCGCGAACACCTCGGTGGCTGTCGCCGAGAGGTCGGCCGGCAGCGAGGCCGGCTTTCGCACGCCGCGGCCGTCGGTTCCCGGTGACGTCAACTTCCAGCTGATGCGCCTGGGGGCGGCCGGCCCGATCGTTAACATCTGGGGCAGCGAGGTCGAAGGGTTCCCGATGTGGGTCAGCCCGACCAGCCGGCGGCCCACCGTGGGCGGTCTGCGGATATTCACCTTCGGCCAGCTGTTCTCCCCCGCCGGCGCGGCGAACCCGTACGAGTACAACGTCACCTACCAGGATCTCAGCGGCCTCGTGCACTCGCAGCAGATCACCGTGGACCCGCGGAGCCTCGCGACGGCCGGCGCGCGGTACTACGCCGACGTGGCAGGCACCGGCGGCGTGCTGCAGGGCGGCCTGTTCCCGCTCCAGATCCGGGAGGGCGGCCCCGGAGGCGGCTACGCGTTCTCGATGCCGGTTCCGGAGCAGCGGACCGAGTACCTGACCGCGGGCAGCCCGGCGGTGCAGTGGTACACCCAGTACTTCCAGGGGTGGGGGGCGCTGTCCGGGGGCCAGCAGGACACCTGGCGGACGTTCCGCGCGGGCCAGGTGACAGCGGCCTACTGGAACGCGTACCCGCTGCACACGGCGCCCAGCGTGAACGTGCTCGGCGCGGCCAGCGCGGCTCCGGCGCTGGTGTCGGCGAGCCGCTCCGGCGACACGCTGACCCTCGACATGACGCCGTTCAGCGACGGCACACCCGGCCACACCGGGTCGGGTTACCTGCCCGGCGAGGCCGGCAGCGTGGGCACGTTCGGCGGCACGTACGAGATCGACCAGAACGGGACGAAGATCGCGTCGGGCAGCGCGCTGACCTCACCGGGCTGGTCCGGAGGCGACTTCTACAAGCAGGTGCCCGTGCGGCCAGGGCCGTCCACGATCAGGTTCGTGCTGAACGCGTCGCGGACCGGGCAGCCTTACCCGCTGTCCACGGCCAGCCAGACGGTGTGGACGTGGCACTCGGTGGCCCAGCCGGGCGCCACGGTGCCGCCGGGCTGGGCGTGCGTATTCTCGCCGAGGACGAGGCTGACCGGGCGGGACTGCGCGCCGCAGCCGCTGCTGACGCTGGAGTACGCGGTGCCGGGGCTGACTTTGACGGGCCGGGCGGGGCCGGGGCCGCAGACCGTGGACATCTCCGCCGGGCACCTGCAGCTCGCGAAGGCGGCGAAGGTCACGCATGTCACGGCGCAGGTGTCGCTGAACGACGGGAAGACCTGGGTTCCCGCCACGGTGACGGGCTCCGGCGGAGCCTACCGCGCGACGTTCGGCGCCCCGGCGGGAAGCCTCGTCACGCTGCGGGTGACCGCGGCCGACGCGGCGGGCGGGCAGATCGCCGAGACGATCACCCGGGCGTACGCCGTCTCCTGAGAGCGGATACGTGGTGCCAGCTCTGGGCTAAGCCCAGAGCTGGCCCTCCAGGCGGTGTTCGGCTTCGTCGAGGGTTCCGCCGTAGGCGCCGGTGGACAGGTATTTCCAGCCGCCGTCGGCGACGAGCACGACGATGTCGGCGGGCTCCCCGGCCTCGGCGGCCTTCGCCGCCATCGCGATCCCGGCGTGCAGCGCGCAGCCCGCCGAGATGCCGGCGAAGATACCCTCCTTGTCCAGCAGCTCGCGGGTGCGGCGCAGCGCGTCCGCGGAGGACACCGAGAACCGCGTGGACAGCACGGACTCGTCGTACAGCTCGGGGACGAAACCCTCGTCCACGTTGCGCAGCCCGTAGACCAGCTCGCCGTACCGCGGCTCGGCCGCGACGATCTTGACGCCGGGCTTGTGCTCGCGCAGGTACCGGCCGACGCCCATCAGCGTGCCCGTGGTGCCGAGGCCTGCCACGAAGTGGGTGATACCGGGCAGGTCGGCGAGGATCTCCGGCCCGGTCGTCTCGTAGTGCGCCCGGGTGTTGGCCTCGTTCCCGTACTGGTAGAGCATCACCCAGTCGGGGCGGGAGGCCGCGATCCGCTTCGCGACCCGCACCGCCTCGTTGGAACCGCCGGCCGCCGGGGAGAAGATGATCTCCGCGCCGTACATCCGCAGGATCTGGCGGCGCTCCTCGCTGGTGTTCTCCGGCATGACGACGACCAGCTTGTAGCCGCGCAGCCTGGCCACCATGGCCAGCGATATGCCGGTGTTGCCCGAGGTGGGCTCGATGATCGTCGCGCCGGGCCGCAGCAGCCCGTCCTTCTCCGCCTGCTCCACCATGAAGAACGCGGGACGGTCCTTCACCGACCCGGTCGGGTTCCTGTCCTCCAGCTTGGCCCACAGCCGGACCTCACCGGACGGGGAAAGCCGGGGAAGCCCCACCAGGGGCGTGCCGCCCAGCGAGTCGAGCAGGGAGTCGTAACGCATCGCCGCGTCCGTTCGGCATCAATCGGATGGTCAGCCGGCCACGGCGGCTCCGCCGGCCACGGCGGGAAGCACTGTGACGGTGTCGCCGTCCTTGACCGGCGTCTCCAGTCCGCCCAGGAAACGCACATCCTCGTCATTGAGGTAAACGTTGACGAAACGCCGCAGGGTACCGCCGTCGTCGACGAGCCGGCCGCGCAGGCCGCCGTGCTGGCTGTCCAGATCGGCGATCAGCTCGCTCAGGGTGGATCCGGAACCCTGCACCAGCTTCGCGCCGCCGGTATAGCTGCGCAGGATCGTCGGGATGCGGACCTCGATGGCCATGGACAACGCTCCTCGGTGAACTCGGCATGCCTTGGATGGAAACCCGGCGGGGGGCGGGATCATTCCTTTCAGATGACCTGGACGGGCTCCTCGGACACCTCTCCGCCGGTGATGCGGAACGAGCGGAACTCGGCGTCGCGCTCGTCGCGGGTCGACACCAGGACGTAGTGCGCGTTCGGCTCGCTGGCGTAGGAGATGTCCGTGCGCGACGGGTACGCCTCCGTCGCGGTGTGCGAGTGGTAGATCACCACCGGCTCCTCGTCGCGGTCGTCCATGTCGCGCCACACGCGGAACTGCTCCATGGAGTCGAACCGGTAGAAGGTCGGCGAGCGCTCGGCGTTCTGCATGGGGATGAACCGCTCGGGACGGTCGCTGCCCGCCGGGCCGGCCAGCACGCCGCACGCCTCGTCCGGATGGTCTTTCCGGGCGTGCTCCACGACCTTGTCGTAGAGCTCGCGGGGGATCGTCAGCATGATGGCTGAGCGTACCGTGCGGTCCGCGGTCTAAGGCCAGCGCGTCGACGAGCGACGCCTGGACCGCGCCGAGCCAGCCGTACACCTCGAAGGCCGCGACCTTCGGGTCCTCCGGGTCGAGCGCCGAGAGCTGCTCCTCGAAGTCCTCGGACACATCGAGGCGGACGCCGAATGCCAGCCGCACATCGTTGATCGCGCGCAGCCACGCCCGCGCCTCGTCGCCGGACAGCCGGATCCGGCCGCCGCCGGGGGGCAGCGTGTCCAGCAGCGTCTGAGCCGAGGCCTGCTTCGCCTCGCGCAGGGACTGCTCGGTGTACCTGCGGAATTCGCTGGCCGCGCCGGGATCGTCGCGGTAGCCGTCGGGCAGCAGCCGGGCGAGGACGGGGTCTTCCGGTGATTCCGCCGGCCGGTCCTGTGTGAGGAGGAGTTCCAGGTCATCGGCGGTTTCGCCGCCGGCACGACGGCCGCCTGCCAGGTCAGCCTCCGGCCGCGCGGCGCCAATCAGGTCCATGACCTGGCCGATGAGGCTGCGCAGCAGCGACGCCTCGCCCGCGCCGAACCGGACGCTGGCGCCCCCGTCCCTTGTCGGCCGGAACATGTCCACCTACCTGTCCTGCCGGACGGTTGCCCACAGTCCGTACCCGTGCAGCACCTCGACGTTATGTTCCATCGCCTCGCGGGCGCCGGCCGCGACGACGGCCTTGCCCTTGTGGTGTACCTCCAGCATCAGCCGCTCCGCCTTTGCTTTCGGGTACCCGAATACGTGCTCAAACACATAGGTAACGTACGGCATCAGGTTTATGGGATCGTTCCACACGATCGTCACCCATGGCTTGTCAGGCACCGTGTGATCCGCGGAACGCGGCATGTCTACCTCAGCGGGCGCCACGCTCACTCGTACGCACCTCCCTGTACGTAGTCTTCCACCTGTGACGAATCCGGTGAACAGTGAACCTCCGGACGGCGGCGCCGCCCAGGGAACCGCGTTGCTGACCGACCATTATGAACTGACCATGCTCCAGGCCGCGCTGCACAGCGGCGCGGCGCACCGGAAGGCGGTATTCGAGGTATTCGCCCGGCACCTGCCGCACGGCCGCCGCTACGGCGTGGTCGCCGGTACCGGGCGGCTGCTCGATGCCATCGAGCGGTTCCGGTTCGGCCCGGCGGACCTGGAGTTCCTGCAAGACGCCGGCATCGTGGACGAGGCCACGCTCCGTTACCTCGAAGCATACCGTTTCGGCGGAAACGTCTGGGGCTACGCCGAGGGCGACTGCTATTTCCCGGGCTCGCCGATCCTGGTGGTGGAGGGAACCTTCGCCGAGGCGGTGATCCTGGAGACCGTGACGCTGTCGATACTCAACCACGACAGCGCGATCGCCTCGGCGGCCTCCCGCATGGTGTCGGCGGCCTGCGGGCGGCCGCTGATCGAGATGGGCTCCCGCCGTACCCACGAGCGGGCGGCGGTCGCCAGCGCGCGGGCGGCCTACATCGCCGGGTTCGCCTCCACGTCGAACCTGCGCGCGCGGTTCGAGTACGGCGTGCCGTCCGGCGGCACCAGCGCGCACGCGTTCACGCTGGTGCACGACAGCGAGCGGCACGCCTTCGTGTCCCAGCTCGAGGCGCTCGGCAAGGACACCACCCTGCTGGTGGACACGTACGACGTCGCGCGGGCGGTGCGCACGGCCGTCGACGTGGCCGGGCCGGAACTCGGCGCGGTGCGGGTCGACAGCGGCGACCTGCCCGAGGTGGCCGGCCAGGTGCGCGCGCTGCTCGACTCGCTCGGCGCGCCGAACACCCGCATCGTGCTCACCGGGGACCTGGACGAGTACTCGATCGCCGCGCTCGCCGCGGCGCCGGTCGACGGGTACGGCGTGGGCACGTCGCTGGTCACCGGGTCCGGCGCGCCGACCGCGGCGATGGTCTACAAGCTGGTGGCCAGGTCGGACGATTCCGGTGAGCTGCGCCCGGTGGCCAAGCGCTCGGTGGGCAAGCCCGGGCGCGGCGGCCGGAAGTGGGCGATCCGGCACCGCGACGACCGCGGGACCGCGGTGGCCGAGCGGATCAGCCTGATCCCCCCGTCGCCCGGGCCACGGGACCGGGTGCTGCTGCGGGAGCTCGTGCGCGACGGGGAGATCGTCGGGCGTGAGCCGGCCGGCGCCGCGCGGTCGCGCCATGAGGAGGCGCTCGCCGAGCTTCCGTCGTACGCGCTGCAGCTCTCCCGCGGCTACCCGGCCATACCGACCGTGTTCGAGCCCGACGGGGAGGAGGACTGAGCGCCGCCGCGGGCGTGGGGTGAGTGCTCCCGTCCGCGCGATACGGTGGGTACCGTGCGCGCGCTGATCATCACCGACGTGCAGAACGACTTCTGCGAAGGCGGTTCACTCGCCGTACTCGGCGGTACCGCCGTCGCCGGCCGGATCAGCTCGCTGCTGGCCGCCGGGGACCACGACTACGCGCACGTGGTGGCGACCCAGGACTATCACGTCGACCCGGACGGCCATTTCTCGAGCCACCCGGACTACATCGACAGCTGGCCGCCGCACTGCGCCGCCGGGACCACGGGGGCGGACTTTCACCCGGACCTGGACACCGGCCCGGTCGAGGCCGTGTTCCGCAAGGGCGCCTATGCGGCCGCGTACAGCGGGTTCGAGGGAAGCGACGCCTCGGGGACATCGCTGGCCGACTGGCTCAGGCGGCACGGCGTGGATTCGGTCGACGTGGTGGGCATCGCCACCGACTACTGCGTGCGCGCGACGGCGATCGACGCGGCTCGGGCCGGGTTCGGTACCCGGGTGCTGCTCGACCTGACCGCCGGCGTGAACGCCGGCACCACCGTCCAGGCCATAGCCGCCATGCGCGCCCTGGGCATCGACGTTTCCGGCGGCGCCGCCGGCGTGACCCCCGAAACTCAGGCCTGAACCCGCGCCCTTGCACGGGGCCGCTGGCGCCAATGGCCCCACTGGACGGGGCCGCTGGCGCATTTGGCCCCATTGGGGGCGGCGCCGGGCGGGGGCCGGGTGGCCGTTGCGGTTTAGCGGCCGGACGCGGCCCAGCGGCGGATCATCGCGACGCGGGCGCGGATCTGGTCCGCCGATGCCTGGGGCAGCGGCGGGCCGCCGCAGGTGCGGCGCAGCTCGGCGTGGATGACGCCGTGCGGCTGCCCGGTGCGGTGGCTCCACGCGCCGACGAGGCCGTTGAGTTCCTTGCGCAGCGCGGCGAGCGATTCGCGCGTGACCGGCGGGGCTGTGGCCGATGTGGCCGACGCTACTGTTGTTGCCGATGGTGCTGTAGAGACAGTTGTCGCCGAGGCGGAGCGGGTCGCGAGCTGGGCGGCCTGGCGCTTGCGGAGCAGCAGGGCGACCTGGTCGGGATCGAGCAGGCCGGGCAGGCCGAGGAAGTCTTCTTCCTCGGGAGATCCCGGCGCGGTCGCGGTGCCGAACTCGCCGCCGTCGTACAGGACGCGGTCGAACGTCGCGGAGGCGTTGAGCGCCTCGAACGCCGGGCCGTCGAGACCGGAATCCGGGGTGTCGCGGGTGCGCCGCGCCTCGGCCAGCTCCTCTTCAGGAGTAAGGGCGGCGTGGCGTACCACGTGGTCCCGTTCGGCCTCCAATTCGGCGGCAAACCCGAGCAGGACCGGTACCGAGGGCACGAACACGGAGGCGGTCTCCCCGCGCTGCCTCGCGCGGACGAAACGGCCGACCGCCTGGGCGAAGAACAGCGGCGTGGACACGCTGGTCGCGTAGACCCCGACGGCCAGCCGGGGAATGTCCACCCCCTCGGACACCATGCGAACCGCCACCATCCACCGGTCGCGCGACGCGGCGAAGGCGGCGATCTTGCGGCTCGCCGTCGGGTCGTCGGACAGCACGACGACCGGCCGCTCGCCGCTGACCCCGCGCAGCAGCGCCGCGTAGGCCCGGGCGTCGGCGTGATCCCCCGCGATCACCAGCCCGCCCGCGTCCGGCATACCGCGGCGCACCTCGGTGAGCCGGCGGTCGGCGGCATCGAGCACCCTGGTGATCCACTCCCCCGCCGGGTCCAGCGCGGTGCGCCACGCCTGCGCGGTCTGGTCCTTGGTCATCGGCGTGCCGAGGGTGGCGGTGATCTCGTCTCCCGCGCGGGTGCGCCAGTGCATCTCGCCCGAGTAGGCGAGGAAGATCACCGGGCGGACCACCCCGTCGGCGAGGGCCGGGCCGTAGCCGTACACGTAATCCGAGGCGCTGCGCTTGGAGCCGTCCGCCTCGGGTTCGTACCTGATGAACGGGATCGGGTTGGTGTCGCTGCGGAACGGCGTCCCGGTCAGCGCGAGCCGCCGGCGCGCGGGCTCGAACGCCTCCCGCACCGCGTCGCCCCAGGACAGGGCGTCGCCGGCATGATGGATCTCGTCGAAGACGACCAGCGTGCGGCGGTTTTCCGTGCGCTGGCGGTGCAGCGCCGGGTGCGCTGCGACCTGCGCGTACGTCACGGCCACGCCGGCGAAATCCGCGGCTGCGCGGCCCTGCGCGTTGCGGTACGCGGAATCGATCGCGATCCCGAAACGCGCCGCGGCCTGCGCCCACTGATGCTTGAGGTGCTCGGTGGGCGTGACGATCGTCACGGTGGCGGCCTCGCGCCGGGTGAGCAGCTCCCTCGCCACGGTGAGCGCGTACGTCGTCTTTCCCGCGCCAGGGGTGGCTACGAGCAGGAAGTCACGGTGAGGAACCCGGAAATACTCTTCGTAGGCGGCCTTTTGCCAGCCGCGAAGTCCAGGAGGAACACTCAGCCGAACGGGATCGTCGTAGCCGTCTCCGGCGCTCACTCGTCGCCGGAGGGTAGCGACTCGTAGATCTCTTTGCACTCAGGGCAGACGGGGAACCGCTTCGGGTCGCGGCTCGGCACCCATACCTTGCCGCACAGCGCGACCACGGGGGTCCCGTTCACGGCGCTTTCCATGATCTCGTTCTTGTCGACGTAGTGCGCGAACCGCTCGTGATCGCCATTCGACGTATCCGGCCTGATGTCCTCGTGGACGCGCGTGCCGCTGTCGGGCAGAACCTCGGTGCTCACGGTTGCCTAGCTTACCGGCTCCGCGGGCCCGCGAGGGCTCCCGCCGGTCAGGGAGTCCCGCCCGCGAGGCTTCCCGTCAGTTGAGTCCCGGGTCGTCGGGATAGGTGGCGACCAGCGCCATGTCGCCGCCCTGGCGGCGGAGCACGTCGCGCCACTGCCGTTCGGGCTCCGTGAAGAACACGTCCGCGGGCTCCGCGTTCAGCACGTACCAGGCGCCCTCATCGATCTCCGAGCGCAGCTGACCGGGCCCCCAGCCGGCGTACCCGGCGTACACCCGCAGCGACTGGATGGCGGGCGCGAGAAGCCGCGGCGGCGCGTCCAGGTCGACGAGCCCGAGCCGGGCCAGCGCGGGCGCCCCGTCCAGCGCCCGCCAGCCGAGCGGCTCGTCCTTGCCCGGTACCAGCGCGAGGGCGAGCGCGCTGTTCGGCGCGACGGGACCGCCCTTGAAAACCACCGAAGGCCCGGTGACGAGCTCCGTCCACGGCTCGAGCACCTGACCGACCGGGATCTTGGTCGGCCGGTTCAGCACCACCCCGAGAGTCCCCTCCGCCACCTCGTGCTCGACGATGAGGACTACGGCGCGCCGGAAGTTAGGGTCACCCAGCAGCGGCGTGGCGACAAGCAGGCGGCCGGCCAGCCCTTCCGAACCGATTTCCTCCATGTCTCCATCATCGGCCAGGTTGCCGGGTCCCGTGGACGCCCGTCAGCCGTCATCGACGGCGACCCCGCGCACGGCGGCGGCGACACCGGAGGCCACGTCCGGGTGAAAAACCGACGGGATGATGTAGTTCGGCCCGAGCTCGTCCGGCAGCACCACGTCGGCGAGCGCCCGCGCGGCGGCGACCAGCATGCGGTCGGTGACCTTGCGGCTCTGGGCGTCGAGCAGCCCGCGGAACACGCCGGGGAAAGCCAGCACGTTGTTGATCTGGTTCGGGTAGTCGCTGCGGCCGGTCGCCACCACGGCGGCGTGCTCCCTGGCCACGTCCGGGTCGACCTCCGGGTCCGGGTTGGCGAGCGCGAACACGATCGCGTTCTCGTTCATCGCCTTGACGTCATCGCCGGACAGGATGCCGGGGGCCGACACGCCGATGAACACGTCCGCCCCGCGCACCGCTCCGGACAGGTCACCGTCGTACCCGGCGGCGTTCGTATGCGCCGCGATCCAGTTCAGGCTCTCGTCCATGCCGGGCCGTTTCAGGCAGATCGCGCCCTTGTCGTCGACGACCACCACGTTGGCCGCGCCCGCGGCGAGCAGCAGCCGCAGCACCGCCGAGCCGGCCGCGCCGGCGCCCGCCATCGCGATCCGGACCTCGTTCAGCTTCTTGCCGACCACGCGCAGCGCGTTGGTCAGCGCGGCCATCACCACGATCGCCGTGCCGTGCTGGTCGTCGTGGAACACCGGGATGTCCAGCAGGGCGCGCAGCCTGCGCTCGACCTCGAAGCACCGCGGCGCGGAGATGTCCTCCAGGTTGATACCGCCGAACCCGGGCGCGATCACCTGCACGGCCCTGACGATCTCCCCGGTGTCCTGGGTGTCCAGGCAGATCGGCCACGCGTCGATGTCGGCGAAGCGCTTGAACAGCGCGGACTTGCCCTCCATCACGGGCAGCGCCGCGTACGGCCCCACGTTGCCGAGGCCCAGCACGGCCGAGCCGTCGGTCACCACCGCGACGCTGTTGCGCTTGATCGTGAGACGGCGCACATCGTCCGGGTTCGCGGCGATCGCCAGCGAGACCCGCGCCACGCCCGGCGTGTACGCCATCGACAGGTCGTCCCGGTTGCGCAGCGGCACCTTCGACCGCATCTCGATCTTCCCGCCCAGGTGCAGCAGGAACGTTCGGTCGCTGACCTTGTGCACGGTCACGCCCGCGATGCCGGACAGCGCGGTCACGATCGCGTCCGCGTGCGCCGTATCCATCGCCGCGCAGGTCACGTCCACCCGGAGCCGGTCGTGGCCGGCCGCCGTCACGTCGAGCGCGGTGACGACGCCGCCGGAGTGCTCGACCGCCCGGGTGATCTCGCTCACGGCGCTTCCGTGCGACGCCACCTCGAGCCGCACGGTGATCGAATAGGAAACGCTGGGCGCCATCGTCACGTCAGTCTTCCGCCTCTCCGGGCATCACGGGTCCGCCTCGCCGGGCAGCACGGGCCGCCTCGCCCGACACGCCATCTGCCAAGGGTATTGGGTCCGCGCGGCACCGCGTAACCTTCAGTCATGGCGCGGGAATCCACCATGAGCGCACCGGCCGGGAAATCCGGCACCGTCGATGTCACGCGGCTGCGCGTCGCCATCGCGCGGCTGTCCCGCCGGCTGCGCAGGCACGAGCTGGCCGGCCTGACGCCGACCCAGCTCGCCGCGCTGGCCACCGTCGAGCGGGCCGGCCCGCTGCGGCTCGGCGACCTCGCCGCCGCGGAGGGGATCGCACCGTCGACGCTCACCCGGCTCGTCACCGCGCTCGAAGAGTTCGGGTACGTGCAGCGGTGTGCCGACCCGACGGACGCGCGGGCCTCGACGCTGGCGATCACGGCCAAGGGACACGAGGTGCTCGAGCGGCTTCGTGAGGAGGGCACCGCCCTCCTCACGAAGAGCCTGCTGCGGCTCACCGAGGAGCAGCGCTCGGTGCTCGCGGCGGCGCTTCCCGCTCTGGAGCTACTCGCCGAGGCGGACCCGGGCGACCCGCGCGGCCGCTGAGCGCCCGCTCAGGAACGCGGCAGGGTGGGCTCCCTTCGCCGTCGTCCGTTCACCCGTACTTGGGCGCGGCGGCGGGGAGCGTTACAGCCGCAGGCAGCGATGTCAGAACAGGCAGCGATGTCAGAACAGGAGGCTGGTGAGGGCCGACCGCGCCCTGGTGACCTGTGGATCGCGCGGCGGGAAGATGTCGAACAGGCCGACAAGGTGGGCCCGGGCCCGCTCCCTGTCCTCGCCCGAGGTCCGCCTGATCACGCCGAGCAGGCGGTCGAACGCGTCCTCGGGCCGTCCCGTCGCCAGCTCGATGTCGGCGACACGGAGCTGCGCGCCGACGTCTTCGGGATGCTCGGCGGCCTCCCGGCGCGCGGCCGCCTGATCGCAGGATTCCACCCGGCGCAGCAGGTTCACCTGAGCCAGCCAGCTCTTCACGACCGGGTCCGCCGGAGTCTCGGCGAGCGCCTTCTCGAGGACGCTCGCGGCCCGCTCGAAGTCGCCGCGCTCCATCGCCTGCCGCGCCTCGGCGTAGGCCGGCGGCAGCTGCTCGCCGCCCGGGCCCGCGGCCCCGGCGCCCGGCGCGCCGCCTGGCGCGGTCGCCGCGCCCTCGGCCTGGCCGTCCTGGTCCACCGCGCCCTGGCCGGCGGCGCCACCCGGCTGGCCCGAGCCGGCGCCGAGCTTCTCCGCCACCGCGAGCACCTGGGTCAGCCACTGCCGGACCTGCGCCTCCGGCAGCGCCCCGAGGAACCCGTCCACGAGCTGGCCGCCGATCACCGCCACCACCATGGGGATGCTCTGCGCCTGGAACAGCGCGGCGAGCTGCGGGTTGGCGTCCACGTCCACCTTGGCGAGGACCCAGGCGCCCGCCGCATCGGCGGCCAGCTTCTCCAGCACGGGGCTGAGCTGCTTACACGGTCCGCACCAGTCCGCCCACAGATCGACGATCACCGGCGTGGTTCGTGAGCGCTCCACCACGTCGGTGTTGAACGTTTCCTCGGTGACGTCGACGACCGTCCCGTCGCCCGCGGCGGACCCAGCGTGCGACTCGCCCGCCTGGGCCGCTTGGGCCGCCTGCTGCCTTCGCTGCGCGGCGGCCTGCCGCGCGCCCAGGTCGACGGCACCGTAAAGGGAGAAATCCCGCGGCTGCTGCATAGCTCAATGCTAGCCCGGGGGGAGAGTGCTAGCCCGGGGGGGACGACCCCCCGGAGCCCCCCGGTTGCCCGCTGCGGTTCCCGCCGTAGAATCGCGCGGCCGGAGGGCCGTAGGCCCTCGCGAGCCGCGCGATCGCTGTGTGAGCCGCCGTAGCCCGCTGCGGTGCTCGCCGTACGCTGAATGGCCGCGTTGTAGCATGTGTTGTGCTACAGTCCGGGTATGGACGAGGGGCGCGGTACCGAGGATGACACGGCCCGGCTGCCGGCCAGCACGGGGCGCGGCGGCTCCCGGGGGCGGGCGGGCAGGCCCGCGGGCCGTGCGGCGATCGCCGAGCCGCCCGCACCTGGTGAGAACCACCGCATCGGCATCCGGGAGCTGCGCCAGCACGCGAGCGTCTACGTCGATCTCGCGGAGAGGGGATACACGGTGGACATCACCAACCGGGGGCGCCTGGTGGCGCAGCTGGTGCCCGCCAGGCAGCCGGACAGCCCGCTGGAACGGTGGATAGCCGCCGGGGTGATCCAGGAGGCCGATGAGCCGGGCGACATCCTGGACATAGAGCCCGCGCCGCCGGTTCCCCCGGGCCAGCCGGGCGCGTCGGAGACTCTCCGGCGGACGCGGGACAAGGAACGATATTGATTTACGTCGACTCCTCCGCTCTCGTGAAGCTCGTCATCACCGAGGCCGAGACCGCGGCGCTGACGGAGTGGCTCGCTGCCAGCCCGAATCTGGTCCGGGTGTCGAGTTCCCTGATCCGGGTGGAGGTACCGAGAGCGGTCTGGCGCGCGGATCCCGGCTCGCTGCCGCAGAGCTACTCGCTGGTGCGGCGGACGAGGGCCATCCGGATGACCGACGCCGTACTCAACCGCGCGGCAGGAATGCGGCCCATGGGGCTGCTCTCGCTGGACGCCATTCACCTCGCCTCCGCGCTGACGATCCGGCAGGACCTCACCGCCTTCGTCAGCTACGACACGGTCCTGCTCGACGCCGCCAAGGCCGCCGGCCTTCCGGTCGCCAGCCCGTCCTGAGGCCCGGCGGCCGGCCGCGGTCAGAACGCGGGTTGCTCGGCGTAGGCGCCCCATTCGGCGCGCAGCGCGCCGCAGATCTCGCCGAGCGTGGCCTCGGCGCGCGCGGCGTCCAGCATGGGCGGCACCATGTTGGACCCGTTGCGCGCGGCCTCGATCATCGCGGCCAGCGCGGCGTCCACGGCCGCGCCGTCGCGGCCGGCGCGGCGCCGGGCGAGCAGCGCGACCTGGGACCGCTCGACCTCGGGGCTGACGCGCAGTATCTCCACCGGGGCGGCGACGGTCTGGAGATGACTGTTGACGCCGACGATCTTCTTCTCGCCCTTCTCCAGTTTCTGCTGGTAGGCGAAGGCCGCGTCGGCGATCTCCCCGGTGAACCAGCCGTCCGCGATGCCGCGCAGGATGCCGCCCGTCATCGAGCCGTCGGGGGACATCGCGCGGATCCTGGCGAAAATCTCCTCCGCCGCGGCCTCGACCTTGTCGGTGAGCGCCTCCACGTACCAGGACCCGCCGAGCGGGTCGGCGACGTTCGCGACGCCGGTCTCCTCGGCGATGACCTGCTGCGTACGCAGCGCGGTCTCCGCGGCCGCCGTGCTCGGCAGCGCGAGCACCTCGTCGAGCGCGTTGGTGTGCAGCGAGTTGGTGCCGCCGAGCACCGCCGCGAGCGCCTCGATCGCGGTCCTGACCACGTTGTTCGGCGGCTGCTGCGCGGTCAGCGACACGCCCGCGGTCTGGGTGTGGAAGCGCAGCCACTGCGCGCGCTCGGAGCGTGCGCCGTAGACGTCGCGCAGCCACCGCGCCCAGATCCGGCGCGCGGCGCGGAACTTGGCGATCTCCTCGAAGAAGTCGATGTGCGCGTCGAAGAAGAACGTCAGGCCCGGCGCGAACGCGTCCACGTCCAGGCCGCGGGAGATGCCGAGCTCCACGTAGCCGAACCCGTCGGCGAGCGTGAACGCGAGCTCCTGCGCGGCGGTCGCGCCGGCCTCCCTGATGTGATATCCGGACACCGACAGCGGCTTGTACCTCGGCACCCGCTGCGCGCAGAACTCGATCAGGTCGCCGATCAGCCGCAGGTGCGGCTGGGGGGCGAACAGCCACTCCTTCTGCGCGATGTACTCCTTGAAGATGTCCGTCTGCAGCGTCCCGTCGAGCTTCGAGATGTCCGCGCCCTGGCGCTCGGCGGCCGCCAGGTACATGCAGAACACCGGGACGGCGGGCCCGCTGATCGTCATGGATGTGGTGATGTCGCCGAGCGGGATGCCGTCGAACAGGATGTCCATGTCGGCGGCCGAGTCGACCGCGACACCGCAGTGCCCGACCTCGCCCTCCGCGCGCGGGTCGTCCGAATCCCTGCCCATGAGCGTCGGCATGTCGAACGCGACCGACAGGCCGGCGCCGCCGGCGCCGAGCAGCATCTTGTACCGCTCGTTGGTCTGCCGCGCATTGCCGAACCCGGAGAACTGCCTGATCGTCCACTGCTTGCCCCGGTAGCCCGTGGCGTACAGGCCCCGGGTGAACGGGTACTCCCCCGGCCAGCCGATTCGCTCCATGCCGGGCACGACCGCGCCGTCCGGCGGGCCGTAGGCGGGATCGGTGGGCATCCCGGACAGCGTGCTGAAGTCGGCGTCACGTTTGGCGCCTTCGTCGTACCGCCGCTGCCAGCGCCGTCGCCCTGCGGCGATCTCATCCATGCGCTCTCCCGTCTGAGGCTCGCCTTCGAGCCAAATAGTAGGACGTCCTACTATCTTAGCCCGGTCCAGCCGCCGGCCCGGCTCCGGTTAACGGGCGACGCGGGGCGGAATTGCGGGAAAAATTCTCACAACCACCGGCGCGGGGCCCGCGTCTTAAAGGCGTCCGGGCGGCACGGGGACACGCCCGGACCAGCGGCCAGCGCCGCTGCCTACGTCCGAATGTGTGGTAGAACCAGTGACATACCCCGCGAATACCCTCGGGAACGCACCACCGCTGAGTGATGTCGTCGTGTTCGGTGGCGGCGCGTGCGCGACGCTGCCCACCAAGGTCCTCAGGCCATCAGTTCCCGCGCGGGCAGTCAGCAATGGAGGCCCGGTGGGTGCGCAGGCCAGCGCCGAGCGAGCGTCAGCGGAGGATTTGTTCGCCGCGGCGTACCCGAAGCTCGCGGGCTGGGTCCGGCGGCTCGTCGACGACGACGACACGGCGCACGAGATCGCGTCCGAGGCGTTCGTCCGGCTGCTGGCGCGGTGGGCCAGGCTGGAAAGCCCGCAGAGCTACCTGTACATGATCGCGACGAACCTGGTGCGCGACCACTGGCGGAAGGCCGAGCGGGAGCGCCGCGCGATGCGCACCGTCACGGCGGGAGCGGAACGCGAGCCGGTGTCCGATCCCGCGCAGGACGTGGACGTGCGCCACCTCATCCAGTCGCTGCCGCCGCGGCTGCGCAGCGCGTTCCTGCTCCACTACTACGCGGGGTTCGGGGTGCGGGAAATCGCCGTGCTGCTCAGGCGGCCTGAGGGAACCATCAAGGCCGACCTGTATCATGCCAGGTCACGTTTGCGGGAGGCGCTAGGAGCCAGCGATGCCAGATAACCGCGACGGCCGCGACGAGCTGGCGGACTGGCTGAGCGAGCAGGTCCAGCCGCTACCGCCGCCGCCCGGCACGTTCGAGCTGATCAGGCGCAGGGCGCGCCACCGCAAGCTCCGCAAGCTCGCGGTCACCGCCGCCTCGGCGGCGGCGGTCATCGCGGCCGGGGTCACGATACCGCAGGTCGTGTCGCTGCACATCACCGGCCCGCCCTCGCTGACGGGCAATCAGGCGGCCAGCGGCTCCACGCCCGCCCGCCAGCAGAACGTCCCCATGAGCGACGGGAGCGGCGCCCCGGCCGCATCACCCGCTCCGAGCCTCGCGGGGCCGCCGGCCGGCGTATCGGCACAGGTTCCCCCGGTGCCGCCCAACTTCGCGCCGGAGTCCGTCACGTTCATCGGCCTGGGCACCGGCTGGGTGATCGGCCAGGCGGGGACGCCCGGCCACTGCGCCACGCGGTACTGCACGTCGATCGCGCGCACGGACGACGCCGGCAAGAGCTGGTCCGGCGTGCCCGCCCCGCTGGCCGGCGCGCCGAATGGCCCGGACGGCGTCAGCGGCATCAGGTTCCTCAACGCGTCCGACGGCTGGGCGTTCGGCCCGGAGCTGTGGGCGACGCACGACGGGGGGACGACGTGGACGCGGATCCCGACCAACGGGCAGCGCGTGACCGGCCTGGAGACCGCCGGCGACCGGGCGTTCGCGCTGTTCGCCACCTGCACCGGCACCGGCGCTGACTTCGCCGGGGGCTGCACGAGCTTCACGCTGTACTCGGCCCCCGCTTCCGGCGACGACTGGGCGCCGGTCGGCACGTCCACCACCGGTCTCGGCGCGGGCGGCAACGCCACGTCGGCCGCGCTCGTGCTGGCCGGGACCCGCGGCTTCCTGCTCGCTCCGGACGGAACGCTGTTCGCCGGGCCGGCCGACGCGAGCGCCCCGTGGCAGGCGCTGCCCGCCACGGGAGGAGCGTCATGCGCGCCGGGCCACGCCCAGCAGGACGGCCAGCCGTCCGCCGAGATGCTCGCCGCGGCGACGACGACCAGCCTCGCCCTGCTCTGCGCGCAGCCGCCGGCGGGCGAGCTGTACCTGAGCACGGGCGGCGGTCCCCCGTCAAGCGCCGGCGCCTCGCCGGCGGCGTCCGCCAGTGCCACCGCCGGCGCGCGGGCGTGGGCGGCCATCGGCGCTCCCGCGGCGGCAACCGCTACGTCGCTGGCCGAGGCTCCAGATGGAACGGTCCTCGAGGCGACCAGTGCGGGCATCACCGTGCTGCCCACGGGAACCACCGGATGGCGGCAGGCGACGCTCACCGGCGGAGCGCCGCCCGGCGGCTTCAGCTACCTGGGGATGACCACCGACTCGCAGGGCATCGCGCTGCCCGCCGACACCGCGCTGCACGAGATCTGGCTCACCTTCGACGGCGGCCTCACCTGGCAGCCCTCCCCGGTCCGCGGGTAGCGGTCAGGCGTTCGCGGGGCGCTGATCCCCCAGCGCCGGCTGGTCCGCGGGTATGAAGTCGCCCGCGGACAGGCGCAGCCCGCGCAGCAGGCCGAACAGCTCCTCGAGGTCCTCGTCGGAGTACCCGGCGAGCCCGAAGTCCGCCGCCATCAGGTCCCGCGTCGCGACCCGCACCGCGTCCCGGCCCCGCTCGGTGATCTCCGCCAGCCGGCCCCGGCCGTCCTCGGGGTTCGGCCGGCGGACCACCATGCCCTGCAGCGCGAGCCGGTCGATCGTGTTCGTGACGCTGGTCGGGTGCACCATCAGCCGCTCGCCGATCACCCGCAGCGGCAGCGCGCCCGCCCGGCTGAACGACAGCAGGACCAGCGCCTCGTACCGTGCGAAGGTCAGCCCATAGGGCCGCAGGATCGCGTCCAGCTCGGCGAGCAGGATCTGCTGGGCGCGCATGATCGAGGTGACCGCCGCCATCGACCGCGACGGCCCGAACCTGTGCTCCCAGATTCGCGCTGCCCGGTCGATCGGGTCAAAGGGCAGCTCAAGCGCCTTACGCACATCTAACACCCTAGGGCCGGCCCCGCACGGATCGCTCACCACCGTGTTCGGTGTAAGACATTTTGCCGAACGAGCGCTGGCATCACTTCGCCGCGCCCCGGGGCCCGAGGCGGGCGGCACCGGAGCAGCCACCGCTCGTTCGGCATAACAAAGGAGGCAAGCCGACGCCGGCCAGCAGCTCATCCGCGGCCTCATAGGGTCCGAGCCTGCCGTCCGCCACCCTGGCCGCGAGCTCGCCGAGGCCAGGCGCGGCCGCCAGCCGGGCTTCCACCGCGCCGGACGCCAGCGCCAGCACCTCGTCCCGCGCCCGCCCGGCGCGGCGGCGGTCCCGCTCGCCGGAAGCGGCCAGCCAGTCCCAGTGCCGGTCAAGCTGCCGGACGAGCTCGCCGATGCCATCGCCGGCCGTCGCCACCGTCGTCACGATCGGCGGCTTCCACGCTGGCCGGGGGGCTCCGGGGGATCGTCCCCCCGGATCAAGATCGGCCAGCGCCACCATGGACCGCAGGTCGCGGACGGCCTGCTGGGTCTCCGGCCGGTCCGCCTTGTTCACCACGAGCACGTCGGCCACCTCCAGCAGGCCGGCCTTGGCCGCCTGCACGGAGTCGCCCATGCCGGGCACGACGAGGACCGCCGTCGAGTCCGCCATCGACGCGACCTCGACCTCCGCCTGCCCCACGCCGACGGTCTCGACCAGGATCACGCCGAAGCCGGCGGCGTCCAGCGCCCGGATCGCCTGCGGCGCGGCGGCGGCCAGCCCGCCCAGGTGGCCGCGGCTGGCCATCGACCTGATGAACACCCCGGGGTCGGTCGCGTGGTCCTGCATACGCACCCGGTCGCCGAGCAGCGCGCCCCCGGAGAACGGCGACGTGGGGTCCACCGCGAGCACGCCGACCCGCTCACCCCGGTCCCGGAACGCCGCCACCAGCGCCCCGGTCACGGTGGACTTGCCCGCGCCGGGCGCGCCGGTCAGCCCGATCGTCCGCGCGCCGGAGGCCAGCGGCGCCAGCTCCTTGATCACCGAACGAAGGTGCGGTCCCCCGTTCTCGATGAGCGAGATCACCCGCGCGAGCGCCCGCAGATCGCCGCCGCGCGCCCTTTCCACGAGCGCCGGCGGGCCGGCGCCCATGCTGTGTCTCCCGCTCGCCTCCACGGCGCCGCGCCCCTGCGGCTCGCTCACGCTGTGTCTCTCCCGCTATGGCACGCGCAGCAGCAGCGCCGAGCCCTGGCCGCCGCCGCCGCAGAGCCCGGCCGCGCCGAGGCCGCCGCCGCGCCTGCGCAGCTCGTAGGCGAGCGTCAGCGCGATGCGCGCGCCCGAGGCGCCGAGCGGGTGGCCGAGCGCGATCGCGCCGCCGTTCACGTTCACCCGTTCCGGGCCGGCGCCCAGCTCGCGCATGGACTGCACGGCGACGGCCGCGAACGCCTCGTTGATCTCGATCAGGTCCAGGTCGGCCGCCACCTGCCCGGCCTTGGCCAGCGCCCGCCTGATCGCGTTCGACGGCTGGGAGTGCAGCGAGTTGTCCGGGCCCGCCACCGTGCCGAACGCGCCGACCTCCGCCAGCACGTCCGCGCCGAGCGCGAGCGCGGTGTCCCGGGACGCCACGACGACCGCGCACGCGCCGTCGGAGATCTGAGACGCCGATCCCGCGGTGATCGTGCCGTCTTTGGCGAACGCGGGGGGCAGCGCGGCGAGCGACTCCACGGTGGTGTCGCCGCGCACGCCCTCGTCCTCGGCGAACGTCAGCGGCTCCCTGCCCCGCCTGGGCACCGGGACCGGGGTGATCTCCTCGGCCAGGATCCCGTTCTTGGTCGCGATCGCGGCGCGCTGCTGCGAGCGGGCCGCGAACTCGTCCTGCTCGGCCCGCGTGATGCCCAGCCTCGCGCCGAGACGCTCGGTCGACTCACCCATCGAGACGTGGTCGAACGGGTCGGTCAGCCCGTCCAGCGCCATCGAGTCCAGCATCTCGACCGGGCCGTACCTGAAGCCCTTACGTGACTTCGGCAGCAGGTGCGGCGCGCCGGTCATCGACTCCATGCCGCCCGCCACCACGATGTCGTACTCACCGAGCCGGATCAGCCGCGCCGCCTGGGCGATCGCGTCGAGCCCGGACAGGCACACCTTGTTGATCGTGATCGAGGGCACGGTCATCGGGATACCCGCGCGCACCGCCGCCTGCCGGGACGGGATCTGCCCGGCGCCGGCCTGCAGCACCTGGCCCATGATCACGTACTCCACCTGGTCCGGCGCCACGCCCGCGCGCATCAGCGCCGCCTTGATGGCGAAGCCGCCGAGTTCGGCGGCGGTGTAGCCGGCCAGCGAGCCGAGCAGCCGGCCGATCGCCGTCCGCGCGCCGCCGATGATGACAGGTTCGGGCATTGTCTCGCGCATGCCGGCCTCCGTGTTCGCCTATCGCGCCCTGTTTGCAACGATACCCAGCAGGAAATGCCCGCAGGACTCGTGGCTGGAGGTACCGTGCTGACCCGGATCGATCATGTGGGGATCGCCTGCCCCGACCTGGAGGCGGCCATCGCCCGCTACGAGTCCGTGTTCGGGCTCACGGTGGTGAGCCGGGAGACCAACTCCGAGCAGGGCGTGCGGGAGGCGATGCTGGCCGTGTCCGCGGCTCCCGCCGCGTCGTACGTGCAGCTGCTCGAGCCGCTGCACCCGGACACGCCGGTCGGCAGGTTCCTGGCCCGGCGCGGCGAGGGCATTCACCACATCGGATACGCGGTGCCCGACATCACCGCGGCGCTGGCCGCCATCGGCGAATCCGGCGTACGCTTGGTGGACGAGCGGCCTCGCCACGGCTCCATGGGTGCCTCGATCGCCTTCCTGCATCCATCGGACCTCGGCGGTGTGCTCACCGAACTGGTCCAGGCGCGCGGGGGCCGTGCGCTCCAGCCTTGTGAGACAAAAGCCATCTAATGGGATTCACAGCTACAGAGAACTCCGAAGAGCCCACCAATCCCGCGGAGGCGGAGTAGTGTGCCTGTCACTGGGCGAGATACTCGCCGGAGTTCGCGATGCCGCGCCACAGTCTCACGCTGACGAGGGTGGCGCAGCATGTCCCGCAACGAAGGCGATAACCCGGCCGCTGTCCCCGCCTGCCGTCCCCCGTCTAGCCAGGATTAGGCCATATGCAATCGGACATTGACGCTCAACTCACCAGTTTCTTCGAAGACACCCCGCCGCGCGATTTCGCCAAGGTCATGCGCGGTTATGACCCGCACCAGGTGGACGAGCACATACGGCAGCTCAGCAATGAGCTGCGCCGGCACCAGGAGGAGTCTCTGGCCGCGAAGCGCGAGCTCAGTGAGGCGCACCGGCAGATCCAGGAGCAGGAACGGCCCACCTACTCCGGCCTCGGCGCGCGCATCGAGCAGCTGCTCAGGCTCGCCGAGGAGCAGGCCACCGAACTCGTGCAGGCAGCCAGGTCCGAGGCCAACGAGATCAAGGCCGCGGCGAAGGTCGACGGCGCGGAGCTGCGCGCCGCCGCCGAGAACGAGGCCGCCGAGCTGCGCGCGAACGCCAAGCGGGAATCCGACGACATGCGGGGCGCGGCGGAGCGCGAGGCCGACTCGATCAGGACCACCGCGCGGCGCGAGGCCGACGAGCTGACCTCCACGACCGAGCGCGAGGTCGCGAAGCTGCGGGCTACCGCCGACCACGAGGTCGCCGAGAAGCGCGCCGCGGCCGAGCGGGACATCGCCAAGCTGCGTACCACGACCGAGCGCGAGGTCGCCCAGCTGAAGGCCTCCGCGAAGCGGGAACGCGACGAGATCCTCACCACGTCCAAGCGCCAGGCCGACGAGATGCGCAGCCAGGCGCAGCGCATCCTGGAGGAGAGCGAGGCGCAGCGCGCGCAGGCGGAGGCGGAGTTCGAGATCCAGCTCGCCGCCCGCCGCGAGGAGGCCGAGCGGCAGGAGGCCGAACGGCTCTCGGCCGCGCAGGCGGCCACCCAGAAGCTGGTCTCCGAGGCGGAGCAGCGGGCCTCCACGGCCGAGCAGCGCGCGGCGAAGGCGTCCGCACAGGCCGACCAGACCCGGCGCGACGCCGACCAGCACGCGAGGCAGCTGGTCAGCAACGCCAAGAAGAACGCCGACCAGATCGTGTCGCAGGCCAAGGCGCAGGCCGAGCAGCTGCTCAGCGACGCCAAGACCGACGCCGAACGGCGCCGGGTTACCTCGCAGCGCGAGGTCGACGAGCTGACCAGGCAGAAGGAGAGCATCGCGAGCCACCTCGCTCAGGTGCGCCAGCTGCTCGGTGGCCAGATGCCGATGGTGGCGGAGCCGGCCGTGACTTCGGCGCCCGCTAAGGGGGCCATCGCCGAAAGCGCGGGCCCGCCCGCCGGCAACGGCGGCGCGGTCACGCCGCCCGCGGCCGCGCCGCCGCAGGCCGCCCGGCAGGGCGGGAACGGCCAGCCCGCCCCCGGCTCCGCCGGCTCCGCCGGCCCGGCGACCGTCCAGGGAACCGTGCAGCGGCCGCCCACCGCGGTCCCGGGACAGCCCGCGCCGGGCTCGGGCGCGAAGCAGCCCGCCGGCCAGGCCAAGGCCGACAGCGACGACGACTGGTGGACCAAGTAGCTCTCAGTACGGCCGGTGCCGGGATCGGGCCACTCGATCCCGGCACCGTCGTTTGCTGGCGGGCCGCCGCCCCTGGGGCCGCTGGCGCATCGGGCCCCGCGGCGCGTCGTTACGGGGCCACCGACAGGCCGCCGTCCACGACGAGGACCTGCCCGGTCATGTAGGACGACGCGTCGCTGGCCAGGAACACGGCCGGGCCGGCCATCTCCTCGGCCTTGCCCCAGCGGCCCATCGGCACGTTCATGATCGTCGCCCGCCCGCCGTCCTCGGTATCCCACAGATTGCGGTTCAGGTCGGTGGCGGTCCAGCCCGGGCACAGCGCGTTGACCCGTATCCCCGTACTCCCCCACTCGCTGGCGAGCGTCCTGGTGAGCGAGATGACGCCGGCCTTGGCGGCGCCGTACGGGGCGAGGAAGGGCGACGCGGTCAGGCCGGCGACCGAGGCGAGGTTGATGACCGAGCCGGTGCGGCGCTCCGCCAGGTGAGCGCCGGCCGCCTGGCAGACGTACATGGTGGCGTCGAGGTTCAGCCGCATGACCTTGTCCCAGCCCGATGCCCGCATGTCCAGGAAGGGCACCACGAAGTTCTGCCCGCCGGCGTTGTTCACCACGATGTCGAGCTGCCCCAGCCGCTTGATCGCCTCTTTCACGACGGCCGTGGCCGTCTCCTCCCGGGAGATGTCGGCCGGGATGACGACCGCCTCCCGTCCTTGTTCGGTGACCACCTGCGCGGTCTGCGCCAGCCCTTCCTCGTTGCGCGCGGTGACCGCCACGTCGGCGCCGGCCGTGGCGAGCGCCGCCGCGATGACCTGGCCGATGCCGCGGGAGGCGCCGGTCACCAGCGCTTTCCTGCCCTCCAGCGAGAAAAGCCGCCATGCCTCGGAAGCCACGGTCATCCCTCCCACTCGGTCGGCAGCGGCGCCGCGCCGGGGTTGACGGCCCGCACGATCTCGTTGAGCACAATACGAACATACGGCTCGCCAACCCACAGGTGCTTAGCACCATCGACGCCGGTCACGTGCGCCTTCGGCACCCTCGCGAACCGCTGCCTGGCCTCGTCGGGCCGCAGATAGTCGTCCAGCTCGGGGACGAGCGCGGTCAGCGGCTTCCCGGAGGCGGCCCAGCGGTCCAGATCGGCATCGGTGGCCCTCCGCAGCGGCGGGGACAGCAGGATCGCGCCCTCCACCGCGGGCAGATCGCCCCACTTCAGCGCCAGCTCGGTGCCGAACGACCAGCCCACCAGCCAGAGCCTGGGCAGACCGGCCGCGACGGCGTAATCGACGGCCGCCGCCACGTCGTGCCTCTCGTCCTCGCCGCCGCCGAACGCGCCCTCGCTCGTCCCCTGCTCCGACGACGTGCCCCGGGTGTTGAACCGCAGCACGGCGAGCCCGGCCAGGGCCGGCAGCCGGTAGGACGCCTTGCGGAGGATGTGGCTGTCCATCATCCCGCCGTGGGTGGGCAGCGGGTGCAGGCAGACCAGTGTCGCGACCGGGGCGGCGTGCGGCGGCGCCGCCAGCTCGCCGATCAGCCGAAGCCCGTCGGAGGTGCGGAGGGTGACCGGCGTGCGCCTGGCCGGCAGGACGGTGGCCGCCCTGATCTCGCTCATGATGTCGTCCGTTCCCTTCAGCCTGGGTCGTTCGGCTCAGCCACTCCAGCTCAGCCACTCCAGCTCAGCCGCCGCAGCCCAGCCGCTCAGCCCGGGCGCCGGTTCAGCCTTCGCTGCCAGCACGCCGTGTGCCAGTGCCGCCGTTCGGCCACGCCCGGCGTCCGCGACGGCCACACCACGAGATGCGCCGTGCCCGGATGAACTTCCTGGTCGCAACCGGGGCAGCGATACGCCTTGAGCGCCGCCGCGCCGGGCACCGGCCGCACCATCCAGTCGCCGTCGGGCCCCGACTCGATCCGCTCAGGCCCGAGCGGCGCGGCACGCGCCGCAGACCGGGGACGGCGGACTTTGCGCGGGCTCACAGGCGTCAACCCTATCCGGGCGCCCGTACCTGACCTGGCGGGCTACAGTTACGTTCCGTGCGTCTCGTTATCGCCCGCTGCAGCGTTGACTACGACGGCAGGCTCACCGCCCACCTTCCCGCTGCCCTCCGGCTGCTGATCGTCAAGGCCGACGGCTCGGTCCTCGTCCACTCGGACGGTGGGTCGTACAAGCCGCTGAACTGGATGTCGCCGCCGTGCAGGCTGACCGAGCAGCCCGGCAGGTGGACGGTGACCAACAAGTCCGGCGAGACGCTCACGATCACCATCGAGGAGACCGTCAGCGACACCTCCGTCGACCTGGGCACCGATCCCGGGCTGGTCAAGGACGGCGTGGAGGCGCACCTGCAGGAGCTGCTCGCCGTCCAGCTCCACCTGCTCGGCGACTGCTGGCGGCTGGTTCGCCGCGAGTACCCGACCCCGATCGGCCCGGTGGACATCATGTGCCGCGACGCCGCGAACGTCGCCATCGAGGTCAAGCGCCGCGGCGAGACCGGCGGGGCAGTTTCCGGCGGGGCAGTTTCCGGCGGGGCAGTTTCCGGCGAAGCCGTCGTTTCGGGGGGAGGCCACGTGGAAGCCCCCGTTTCGGGGGGAGGGGGCCACGTGGCGGTGGAGGTCAAGCGGGTCGCCGGAATCGACGCGGTAGAGCAGCTGACCCGCTACCTGGACCTGCTGAACCGGGACCCGCTTCTGCGCCCGGTGAAAGGTATCCTGGCCGCACAGTCGATCAGGCCCCAGGCGCGGACGCTGGCCGAGGACCGCGGTATCCGCTGCGTGGTGCTGGACTATGACCGGATGCGCGGTATCGAACGCGACGACACCCTGTTCTGACCCGGTTCGCGGGGCCGTCCGTTCCGCGGCACTAGGTGCGCGCTCGTATCGCCCGGAGCCGCCGCGAACCGAGCGGCTGGGCAATGTGCACAGCCACGACCCGGGTGATGTGCTGCATAGTGCCTGGCCCGGGCGGTATGCGCCGACCGTACACCGCCACAGTGACATCACTCGCCGTCTCCGTGACCTGGGCTCCCACGGCCGGCCAGCCTTCCGATGTGCTGAAAACCGCGAGGATCAGCCTGGTCCCGTTGCCGGCAACTCCAACGAATTTCCAGGAACGACGGCCAGGTCCGCCTCCTGGCCGGGAGGAGCATCGGCAGCGCGCTGTCGGCCGGCGGATCCGGTATCGGCTCGGAGATAATTCGGGGAGGTACTCCGTCATAAAGTCGCTCCTTTATCACTCGGCGCCATGCGCCGCCTTTGCAGCCCACCGCCGCCTTCGCAGCCCACCGCCGCCTTTGCAGCTCGTGGCGGCCTTCCGGTCCATCGCACCTTTGGTAACCGCTGCCTCCCCAGGCCGCCGCTGCCTCCCTGGGCCGCCACCCCCTCCCCAGGCCGCCGCTGCCTCCCCCAGGGCCGCCGCTGCGTGGCTAGCGCGGGCCGCGGTGCCATGATCACGGAGATTTCAGGACCGCGTACAGGCTCTGGCTTAAAATCTCGGGCTGGTAACTAACCTCATCGATCGCTACCCGCCCTCCATGCCCACGGGTAACACCCCCGCTGCCGACAGCCGGCCCCTGCGCGGGGCCAAATGCGCCAGCGGCCCCACTGGGCGGGGCCAAATGCGCCAGCGGCCCCGCCGCCATCGTGAGCCCGGACCGTGACCACCCAGAAATACATGCCAGAGCCGCATACAGGCCCGTAATTTCCACGATAGTAGGGGCACATTTGTCGTTGTGGATATTACGGTGCCATATACGACCCGGGATTTCCACGACATGCTCAACCGGGAAATTTTGGTGGAAAGTAGGGGGCGCAGGCTGGTGAATGCCGTGGTGGATGTGGTGGACGTGGCCGTGAGCGTTGTGGTGAGGCGGCGGGCCGACGGCGCTTGCGGGTGGGGCGGCCGACGGTGCCGTGGTGGGGCGGCCGACGGCGCTTGCGGGTGGGGCGGCCGACGGTGCCGTGGTGGGGCGGCCGACGGTGCCGTGGTGAGGCGGCCGACAGTGCCGTCGTGAGGCGGCCGACGGCGCTTGCGGGTGAGGCGGCCGACGGTGCCGTGGTGGGGCGGGGCAAATTGCCGTGGTGGGTACCGTGATGCGGCGTATGGCGCCATGGGCGGACGATTCGGTGTATGGGTACACACCGCCGGGTTGTCCTGCAGCTCGAGGTGATCATCAGCGATCAGCGGCCGATCGCGGGCGTGATGCGGTCCCGCGACGGCCTCGCACGCGCCTTCAGCGGCTGGTCGGAGCTGTTCGCGGTGCTGCAGGCGGTGACAAGCGTGCCTGGCGGGGACAACGGAACGGAGGAACATAGGTGAAGCACACGGGGGCAGGAAGAAGTGTACGCGGGGGGCTGGCCGGGGCGGCCGGGGTGATCTCGATCGCGGCGGTCATGAGCGGAGCGGGACTCGCCGCCGCGAACGCCAGCCCGGCCCGGCCGGCCGGTGCGGTACGGTTGGCCGGCGCGGTACGGCCGGCCGACACGGCGAGCTCGGGCACCGAGCAGTTCTACCTGATGACCACGCTTCCCGGTGGGAGCAGGTACCAGGTGATCGCGACCGGGCTGTTCACCGCCGCGGGGATCGACATCTCCGGCAACACGACCGATACGGTCCGGCTGCCCGGGGGCAGTTTCAAGATCAACCACGGCGGGCCGTTCCACATCATCAAGGAGAGCCTCAACCCGAAGACCTGCGTGGGCGTGTTCGAGGCGACGGGCGGCTTCACGGTGGGCGGCGGGACCGGGAAGTACAAGGGGATCAGCGGCTCCGGCAAGGCCACGATCAGCGACCTCTTCCTCGCGCCGCGGACGAAGGGCACGTGCAACGTGAACGCGACGCCGGTGGCGAACCAGGAGACCATCACCGGGAAGGCGAGCGTCAGGCTGTAGCCGAAGCAGCGAGCCAGCCAGAGCAGGGGGTGCGGGCGTCTCCTTCGGAGGCGCCCGCGGCTCGCTGCCCGCGGTTATTTGGCCCGCAGGCCATGGCATGGTTGATCATCGCGGCTTACGATCACCGGCATGGAGGGTGGGGGAGCGCCGACGGGCCTGCTGCTCGAGCGGACGGCGGAACTCGGGGCAATAGCGGCGGCGATCCGGTCGGCGTGTTCCGGCTCGGGGACCGCGCTGCTGGTCGAAGGGCCGGCCGGAATCGGCAAGACCAGGCTGCTCGGCCACGCGTGCGAGCAGGCGGCCCGGGCGGGAATGACGGTGCTGACCGCGCGCGCCGCGGAGTTCGAAGACGGCTACGCATGGGGAGTGGTACGGCAGCTGTTCGAGGCGCAGGTCCGCGCCGGCGACACGGCCGGGCCGGCGGATGACGCCGTGCGGCTGGCGGCTCCCGTGCTGGCCCGGGGCGCGGCGTCGGCGGAGGAGGATTCGTTCGCTGTCCTGCACGGCCTTTACTGGCTGGCCGTCGGCATCGCACGGCGGGCGCCGCTGGTGATCGCGGTCGACGACGTGCACTGGGCGGATCAGCCGTCGCTGCGGTTCGTCGTGCACCTGGCGCGCCGGGTCGCGGGCCTGCGCGTCCTGCTCGTGCTCACCGTGCGCGAACCCCGGTCGGGGAGCGCGCATGACAAGGCGCTCACCGCGAGCCTGGCGGCCGAGACGAACGTGACGGTGCTGCGCCCCGCCGCGCTGAGCGCGGCTGGCTGCGCGAGCTTGCTCGGCACGACGCTGGCCGCCGACCCCTCGCTCTCCTTCCAGGAGGCCTGCCGGGAACTGACCGGCGGCAACCCGCTGCTGGTCCAGGGCCTGGTCGCCAGCCTGGCGGCCGAGGGCGTGCGGGGAACGGACGCCGAGGTCCCGCACCTGCGCCGGCTGACCCCCGGCACGGTCTCCCGAAGTGTCCTGCTGCAGCTCGGGCGGATGCCGCCCGCGGCGCTGGCCGCGGCGCGCGCCATCGCCGTGCTCGGCACCGCCGCCACGACCGAGCGGGCCGCCAAGCTCGCCCGGCTCGACGCCGACACGTGTGCCGAGGCGGTCAGCATGCTGATGGCGGAGCGGCTCATCGAAGGGGAACGGGAGCTGGGTTTCGTGCACCCGCTGGTCCGCTCCGCCGTGTACGAGGACCTGGCGCCTCCGCTGCGGCAGGGCTGGCACAAGCGCGCGGCGCGCATGCTGGATGACGAGGACGCGCCGTCGGAGGTGATGGCCGTCCACCTGCTGGCCGCCGCCGCGGCCGGGGACCCATGGATGGTGGACAGGCTGCGCCGGGCCGCCGCGGACGCGCGCAGCCGCGGCGCGCCGGACATCGCGACGCAATGCCTGGAACGCGCGCTCGCCGAGCCGCCGCCACCGGACGCCCGCCGCGACGTGCTGTTCGAGCTGGGAAAGTCCGAGACCTTCTATGCGCCGGCGGCGGCCGCGGGGCACCTGGCCGACGCGCTGGCGCGGAGCGCGGAGTGGCCGCGCCGCGCCGAGATAGCGCTCGCGCTCAGTCAGGCGCTCGCGCTGTGCGGGCGCTTCGCCGAGGCCGTCAAGGTGTTGCGGGCGCAGACCGGTGAACACGGCGACGAGCACTCGGCGATCGCCATGTCGCTGCAGGCCGCGCTGCTCAACGTCGCGCGCTGGGACCTCAGCACCCGCCCGGTCACCGGGCCGATACTGCACCGGCTCCAGGCGCGGGCTGCGGCCGGCGAGGAGCTTGATCCCCAGCTGCATGCCAACCTGGCGATCGAGCTCACCGCCGCCGGCGAGGAGCGCGAGCTGGCGGTCCGGCACGCGCGCGAGGCGGTCCGGGCAACGCCGCGGCTGATGTCGCTGACGTCGAGCGCGCTGCCCGAGGCGGTCTCCGTCCTGGTGTTCGCCGACCTGACCGCGGAGGCGTGGGAGGCGGCGCAGGCCTGGCTGCGGCTGGCGCAGCAGCGGGGATGGGAGCTGGCGTCCGCGGTCGCCGCCTCGGCTGCAGCGGTGATCGCCCAGTACGGCGGCGACACCGGCGAGGTTCTCGCGTACGGGCACCAGGCGACGGCGGGCGGCGACGAATGGATCTCGGTGATCGCCACGGCGTTCATGATCCCCGCGCTCGCTGACCGGGGTGCGATCGAAGAGGCGCGCGCGATGCTCGCCGCCCGCAACCTGACCGGGCAATTGGAGGCGACCTGGCCGTACAACGTCGCCCGGTTCGCCCGCGGATGCCTGCTCGCCGCGACCGGGGAACACGACGCGGCAGTTGCCGACATGCTGACGGCCGGGGAGCTCGCGGAGCGCTGGGGAATCCACAACCCCGCGCTGATGCCGTGGCGCTCGCAGGCGGCGCTGTCGCTTGGCGCCCTCGGTGACCGGAAGGAAGCCGGCCGCCTGTGCGCCGAAGAGATCAGCCTCGCCCGCCACTGGGGCGCTGCCCGCGCGATCGGCGTCGCGCTGCGTGCCGCCGGTCTGGTCGCCGACGGCGATCGCGGCATCGAGTCGCTGACCGAGGCCGTGCGTGTGCTGCGCGACTCCTCCGGGCGGCTTGAGCTTGCGCGGGCCCTGCTGGACCTGGGGGCGGCGCAGCGGAGGGCCGGTGCGCGCACCACAGCCCGCGAGTACCTCCGCGAGAGCCTGGACCTCGCCTACGCACTGGGCGGCCTTGCCATCGCGGACCGGGCCCGGCAGGAACTCGTGGCGGCCGGCAGCAGGCCGCGCCGCGCCGCCATGCGGGGGCGTGACGCGCTTACGCCGAGCGAGCTGCGGGTCGCCGAGATGGCGGCGAACGGGCGGACGAACCGGCAGATCGCGCAGGCCCTCTTCATCACCCAGCGGACCGTGGAAACCCACCTGACGAGCACATACGGAAAGCTCGGCATCAGCTCACGCCCGGGGCTCGCCGCAGCCCTGAGCGCCCGCCGCCCGTGAGTGATGTACGGGCCCGCGCCGGTGGCTCAGGAGCGGCCGGGGCGAGGGCCGCGCGGAGGCCGGGCGCGAAGAGGCAACCGGCTCAGTGGAAATCTGAGCCGGTTATGACCGGCTCAGATTGGCAACGAGCCGCCCGGAGGGAGGCGGGGGCCAAGGCAACGCGGGACGCGAGGCGAGGCGCGCGGGAGCGCCGCGCTGCAGAGGGGCGCGTGGCCCGCGTCAGCGCGAAGCGGACACGGCGCGAAGGGGGTGGGGAGCGGAGCGGGCACGGCGCGGAGCGGGGCGGGAGCGGAGCGGGCACGGCGTGGAGCGGGCGGGGCGCGAGGGGGTGGGGCGCGGAGAGGGTGGGGCGCGGAGGGTGCCGAACGGGGGCGGAGCGAGGGGGACCGCGTCAGTCCTGGGCCACCAGGTGGGCGTTGACGGCGGCGGCCTCGGGGGCCAGGGCGGGGATCTCGATCACCTCGACGCCGGCGGCGCGGAGCTGGCCGGCGCCTTCGCCGGCGGTGAACAGCTCGGGCTCGCGCCAGGCGAAGACCACGCGGGGGATGCCGGCCGCGAGGATGTGCTGGACGCAGGTGACCGGGCGTGACGCCCGCGCGCCGCAGGGGACCAGCGAGCTGTAGAGGGTCGCGCCGCGAAGGCGCGGGTCGGGGGGGTGCGACGCGGCACCAGGCGACACCGCACCAGGCGGCGCGGCGGCGGGCAGCGGCGCGGCGGCGGGGGGCAGCGCGCGTTGCGGGAGAGCCGAGCCCAGCTTGCGGAGCGCCACCTCCTCCGCGTGATCGTGGTCCTGCTGCTCGCGGGAGTAGCCGGTGGACAGGACCTCACCGGAGGAGCTCACGACGACAGCGCCGACGGAGAACGCCGTGGCGGACGGCGGGCACAGCCGGGACAGCTCGACCGCCCAGCGCAGGAACCGGCGGTCCGCGCCGCCGGGGCCGAGCAGGTAGTGCAGCAGCGCCACCGGGCCGGCCCGCCGGACTTCGGCCGGCGTCATCGGGTCCGCGACGGTGTGCGGATACGCCCCGGGCAGGCCGAAGCGGGGTGCCGCCGCGTCCCCGACGAAGAACGGCGCGACCGCGAGGTGCAGCTCGTCGGCGAGATCCCCGGTGAGCGCCTCACGCAGCACCTGGGAGCCGCCTTCGACGAGAAGTCGGGCCACGCCCCGTTCGGTCAAATCTGAAAGAACGGCACGGAGCGATGCCGGGTCACCCGCGTCCATGACTACGGCGGCCTCCCCCAGCCGTGCCCGCAGGGCGCCGGCCGCGGGGGTGGCGCAGTACACCAGCGGTGGGCCGCCGGGCCCGGTGAAGAAGCGCGCGGCGGGGTCGAGGCCGCCGCTGGCGGTCAGCGTGACGCGCAGCGGGTGCGGCGGGAGGCCGCGGGCCGCCCGGCGGTCGCGGCGGCCGGGCGACCGGATCAGCAGCCGCGGGTCGTCCGCGCGGATCGTGCCCGCGCCGACCAGGATCGCGTCACACCCGGCGCGCAGCTCGTCCACCCGGTCCAGGTCCTCGGCGCCGGACAGGACCAGGCGCTCACCGGACGCGTCGTCCAGGCAGCCGTCGGCGGAAACGGCGCAGCTCAGCAGCGTGTACGGGCGCCGGGACACGGGCAGCACTCCCTCGGAAGCGGGGATGTTTACCACACAGTAGCTTCGGGGGGCGCGCGATGGTTTACTGACCCCATGGCAGGTCGCGCATCTGCCCGGGACGGGGTCGCGGACCCCTGGCCGCAGTGGCCGTCTTCCCCGGGCGCGGAGACATTCGACACGGTGAACCCGGCGACCGGCGAGGTCATCGCCACCTTCCCGGTACAGGGCGAGCGGGACGTGGCCGCCGCCGTCGCCCGCGCCCGCGAGGCGGCCGCCTGGTGGGCGGGTCTGAGCTGGCGGGACCGGCGGCTGCGGCTGCTCGCCTGGAAGTCCCACCTGACCCGCTACATGGGCCGGCTCGCGCGGCTCGTGCACGACGAGACCGGCAAGCCGCTGGATGACGCGACGCTCGAGGTCGTCATCACCGTGCTGCACATCGACTGGGCGGCGAAGCACGCGCACCGGGTGCTGCGGCCGCGCTCGGTGCCCAGCGGGCTCGCGATGATCAACCAGGCCGCCACGGTCGGGTACGTGCCGCTGGGCGTGGTCGGCGTGATCGGGCCGTGGAACTACCCGGTGTTCACCCCGATGGGGTCGATCGCGTACGCGCTGGCGGCGGGCAACGCCGTGGTGTTCAAGCCCAGCGAGCTGACGCCGGCCACCGGCCAGTGGCTGGTGCGGTCGTTCGGCGAGGTGCTGGGCGAAGTGTTCGGCGACACGGCCGCGCGCGACGTGCTGCAGCTCGTCACCGGCGACGGGTCGACCGGCGAGGCGCTGGCCCGCATCGGCGTGGACAAGCTCGCGTTCACCGGCTCGGCGGCGACGGGCCGCAAGGTGATGGCCGCGGCGGCGGACACGCTCACGCCCGTCCTCGCCGAATGCGGCGGCAAGGACGCCATGCTCGTCGACGCCGACGCGGACCTGGACGCGGCCGCCGAAGCCGCCGCCTGGGGCGCGCTGTCCAACGCGGGCCAGACGTGCGTCGGCGTGGAGCGGGTTTACGTCTGTGAACCGGCCTACCAGAAGTTCATGGAGAAACTTACCGAACGGGTCGCGGCGTTGCGCCCAGGCGACGATTCCGGCGCCTCCTACGGGCCCATGACCCTGCCCCGGCAGATCGACGTGGTCGAGCGGCACCTGGCCGACGCGGTGGCCCGCGGCGGGCGCGCCGCCGTCGGGGGGCTGGACTCGGTGCGCGCGCCGTACGTCGACCCGGTCGTCCTCGTGGACGTGCCGGAGGAGAGCGCGGCGATCCAGGAGGAGACGTTCGGCCCGGTGGTGGCGGTCACCCCGGTGCGGTCGCTCGACGAGGGCGTGCGGCTGGCCAACGCCTCGCCGTACGCCCTGGGATCCGCCCTGTTCACCGGCAAGCGGCGCGGCGCCGCGCTGCGCGCCGCCCGGGCGCTGCGCGCGGGGATGACGTCGGTGAACTCGGTGATCGCGTTCGCCGCGGTGCCCGCGCTGCCGTTCGGCGGGTCGGGCGAGTCGGGGTTCGGCCGGATCCACGGCGCGGACGGGCTGCGCGCGTTCGCGCGGGCCAAGTCGATCACGCGGCAGCGGATGAAGCCGCTGATCGTCACCACGTCGTTCCAGCGCACCGACCGCGACATGGACCGCCTGGTCCGCCTGATCACCGTCCGGCACGGAAGATTGTATAAGCGCTGAGCCGCTTGACGGCGAGACCGCGGCGGACTACGGCGGGTGGCGCGGAGTGAGCCGCGATCGCGGCTCACATTCCGCGATCGCGCGGTCCGCGAGGGCCGACGGCCCTCCGGCCGCGCGATGATACGGCGAGGACCGCGGCGGGCGGGGGGTTCCGGGGGGTGTCCCCCCGGATAACAACGGGGCGACCCCCCGGATAACACAGCGTTGGCGGCGATGGCCAGGGCGTCGGCGGGGTCGGCGGGGTCCGCGGGGGCGAGCGGGGCGCGGCCGATGATTAGGTCCGCGGCTCGCTCGGCGATCGCGATCACCGGCGCGTTGGTGTTGCCTCGGGGCACGGTCGGCATGACGGACGCGTCGGCCACCCGCAGCCCGTCGATGCCGCGCACCCGGAGCTCGGGATCGACGACGCTGGCCTGCCGGCTGGCCGCCACCCGCGAGTTTCCGCCCATCGCGCAGGTGCCCACGGGGTGGTAGAGGGTGACCACGCTGGCCCTGATGAAATCGCGCAGCTCGCTGTCGGTGCGCACCGCGTCACCCGGCTGGATCTCGCCCGCGCACAGCTTGGACAGCGGCGCCGCGGCCGCGAACTCCCTGGCCATCCGCACGCCGATGGCCAGCCGGTCCAGGTCGCGCGAGTCCGAAAGGTACGCGGGGTCGATCAGCGGCTGGTGCCGCGGATCCCGCGAGCTGAGCCGGATCCTGCCCCTGCTGCCCACGTCGACCAGCGTGACGAGCACCGACATGGCGCGCCGCGCCGGGTCGACGAGGCCCTGGTTCTCGTAGGCGACGGGGAGCACGTGCCATTGCAGGTCCGGCGCGTGCAGGCCGGAGCCGGACCTGGCGAACCCGCCGGCTTCGGCGACGTTGGAGGTCAGCGGGCCGCGGTGGGTCAGCCGCCAGCGCGCGAGCCCGGCCATGCCCGTCTTCTCCCACAGGCCGCGCGCGCCGGGCGTGGACCAGATGACGGGAACCACCGGATGATCGATCAGGTTCGCGCCGACCGCCGGGTTGTCGACGATCACGAAGATGCCGGCCTCGCGCAACTCGTCCGCGGGGCCGATGCCGGACAGCATCAGCAGCTGCGGGGTGTTGATCGCTCCCGCGGCGAGGATGACCTCGGCCCCGGCGCGGGCGGTCTCCTCGGCGCCGCGGCAGGTGTAGGTGACGCCCGCGGCACGGCCGCCCTCGATGACCAGGCCGGTCACCAGCGCGCCGGTACGTATCGTCAGGTTCTCCCTGGGCTTTGCCAGGTAGGCGTCCGCCGCGCTCCACCGCTGGCCGTCGCGCTGCGTGACCTGATAGAACCCGACGCCGTCCTGCTTCGGCCCGTTGAAATCGTGGTTTTCGGGAGCGCCGCATCTGGCCGCGGCCGCGACGAAGCTTCTGCTGTGCTCGGATCTGTACCGGGGATCCCGAACGGACAGTGGCCCACCCTGTCCGTGATAGACGCTCGCCCCGCGGCTGTTGTCCTCGGCGCGGCGGAAGTACGGCAGCAGGTCCCGGTATCCCCATCCCGCGCAGCCGAACTCGTCGCGCCACCCGTCATAGTCCGACCGGTTTCCCCTGATGTAGATCATCGCGTTGATCGCCGAGGAGCCGCCGAGGACCCGGCCGCGCGGCCAGTAGACCGGGCGGTTGTCCGCGTGCCGCTGCGGGACCGTGCGGTAGTTCCAGTCGTAACCGCTCTGGTACAGGCGGCTCATCGCGGCGGGGATCTTTATCTCATCGGCGCCTGCGGCCGGCCCCGCCTCCAGGAGCAGCACCTTGACGCCCGGATCCTCGCTGAGCCGGGCGGCCAGCACGCACCCCGCGCTGCCGCCGCCCACGATCACGTAGTCGAACACCCAACCTCCAGCGCGGTCACGGTCCAGGTTCTGGGTGACACCCTAACCGTGACCCCGCGCGCCCGCCGGGCCAAAGCCGCGAATCCCGGCCCGCTACTGTGGATGCATGCCGACGCCGACCGACCGCCCGGACGACCGCCGGAACAACCCCGTGGTGCTGTCCCGTATCTACACGCGCACCGGCGATGACGGCAGCACCGCGCTCGCCGACGGCAGCCGGACGCCGAAGACCGACAGCCGGCTCGCGGCGTACGCCGACGTGGAGGAGGCGAACTGCGCGATCGGGATGGCCGTGACGTTCGGTCAGCTTCCGGAGGAGATGGCGGCACTGCTGGGGCGGATCCAGAACGAGCTCTTCGACGTCGGCGCGGACCTGGCGAACCCGGTCACCGATGCGACGCCGCCGTACCCGCCGATCCGCGTCGACGAGAGCTACGTCAGCGCGCTGGAGGCTGCCTGCGACACGTACAACGCCGGATTGGCGGTGCTGCGCAGCTTCGTGCTGCCGGGCGGTACGCCGGGAGCGGCGCTGCTGCACACGGCGCGCACCGTGACCCGGCGGGCCGAGCGGAGCGCGTGGGCCGCGCTGCGCGACCACGGGGAAACGGTCAGCACCCTTCCGGCGAAGTACCTGAACCGGCTGTCAGACCTGCTGTTCATCCTCGCCCGCCAGGCCAGCACCGGCCACGGCGACGTCCTGTGGCGCCCCGGCGGGGAACGTTAAACCGATCCCGTCCAGGTGGGAGCCTGGGGGGGCGGCCTCGAGCCAGGCCAGGAAGCCGGTGAGCGCCTGCTCCGTCATGGCGAGTTCGACGTCCCCGCCGCCCGGGGCGGTGCGCGTCTCGATCACGATCCGGTTCGGGCCGAGCGTCGCCGCCTCGTCGTCTCCCGGCGGCCGCCGGGAGACGACGGTCAGCGTGCGCCTCGGGAAGATCTCCTCTGGCCGCAGCAGCACCCCCAGCGCGCCGTACCAGAACAGGTCGTCGGGCTGGTAGGACGCCACGCCGAGGCGCCAGGTACCGGTTCCGGCGGGCCGCCGCAGGCCGCACTCCACGGTCCCGCCGCCCCGCTCGAGCCAGAACCTGCGCGCGGCCAGCGTGACGGCGAAGAGCACCACGATGAGGAGGAAGGCGGCGAAGAGCCAGGCCGCGTCCAGCGCCAGCGCCCCGCCCACCGCCCCCCCTGGTCAGGTCTGCTCGCCGGCGGCCCGAAGCTGCGCTCTCGCGTACCTGGCCTCGGGTGACTCCTCGGCGGCGGCCTGCGAGCCCGCCTCGGCGACCGCCGCGTCGAGGTCACTCCGCACGGCGCCGGCATCGATCTCGCTGCCGAGCTGTGCCCTGGCGGCGAGGATCGACACCCGGTTGTCCGACACGGACAGGAACCCGCCGCTGACCGCGGCCCGTACCGCGTCCGCCGGGCCCTCCTGCCCGGGGACATCCCGGATCCGGACCAGGCTGCCCTCGGCGAGGATGCCGAACACCGGGGCATGGTCCGTCAGCACCCCGATGTCACCATCCAGGGTCTTGGCGATCACCAGCCCGGCCTCGCCGGACCACAGCTCGCGGTCCGGTACGAGTAGCTCGACGTGCATCGTCACGAGCGCTCCAGCTCCTTGGCCTTCTTCTCCACGTCCTCGATGCCGCCGACCATGTAGAACGCCTGCTCGGGAACGTGGTCGTACTTGCCCTCGGCGATCGCCTTGAACGAGGCGATCGTCTCCTCCAGCGGGACGAACTCGCCCGGCTGCCCGGTGAACTGCTCGGCCACGTACATCGGGTGCGACAGGAACCGCTCGATCCGGCGCGCGCGCTGCACGGTGATCTGGTCTTCCTGGGACAGCTCGTCGATGCCGAGGATCGCGATGATGTCCTGCAGTTCCTTGTAACGCTGCAGGACCTGCTGGACGGTCCGCGCCACGTCGTAGTGTTCCTGGCCGATGTACTTGGGGTCGAGAATCCGCGAGGTGGAGTCGAGCGGGTCCACCGCCGGGTAGATGCCCCGCTCGGTGATCGCCCGGGACAGCACCGTGGTCGCGTCGAGGTGCGCGAACACCGTGTGCGGCGCCGGGTCGGTGATGTCGTCCGCGGGCACGTAGATCGCCTGCATCGAGGTGATCGAGTGACCGCGGGTCGAGGTGATCCGCTCCTGCAGCTGGCCCATCTCGTCGGCCAGCGTGGGCTGGTAACCCACCGCCGACGGCATCCGGCCCAGCAGCGTGGACACCTCCGAGCCGGCCTGCGTGAACCGGAAAATGTTGTCGATGAACAGCAGCACGTCCTGCTTCTGCACGTCGCGGAAGTACTCCGCCATCGTGAGCGCGGACAGCGCCACCCGGAGCCGGGTGCCCGGGGGCTCGTCCATCTGGCCGAACACCAGCGCGGTGTCCTCGATGACGCCCGACTCGGTCATCTCGAGGAACAGGTCGTTGCCCTCACGGGTACGCTCCCCCACCCCGGCGAAGCACGACACGCCGCCGAAGTTCTTCGCCACCCGGCGGATCATCTCCTGAATCAGCACGGTCTTGCCGACCCCGGCGCCGCCGAACAGGCCGATCTTCCCGCCACGGACGTACGGGGTGAGCAGGTCGAGCACCTTGATGCCGGTGACGAACATCTCCGTCTTCGGCTCGAGCTCGTCCAGCGGCGGGGCATCGCGGTGGATCGGCCAGCGCTCGGTCACCTCCAGCGACGAGGTGGACACGTCAAGCGTCTCGCCGAGCACGTTGAACACGTGCCCCTTGGTGACGTCACCCACCGGCACCTCGATCGGCGCGCCGGTGTTGACGACCTCCGCGCCGCGGATCAGGCCGTCGGTGGGCTGCATGGAGATCGCGCGCACCATGTTGTCGCCGATGTGCTGCTCGACCTCGAGGGTCAGGGTCCGGGTCTCGCCGCCGTACGTGACGTCCACGTGCAGCGCGTAGTAGATCTCCGGCATCTGCTCGGCGGGGAACTCCACGTCGACGACCGGGCCGATGACCCGTGCGACACGGCCAGTCCCCGTGGTGTCGGCCCCGCTGCCCGCGGGGTTCTCTACGGTCGCCGTCATGTCCTTCATTCACTCCCTGCGCTCGCTTCGGCGAGCGCGTTCGCGCCGCCGACGATTTCGCTGATTTCCTGCGTGATCTCGGCCTGCCGGGCGTTGTTCGCCTCCCGGGTGAGCCGGTTCAGCAGGTCGTTCGCGTTGTCCGTGGCGGCCTTCATCGCCCGCCGCCGGGAAGCCAGCTCGGAGGCGGCCGACTCCAGCATGGCGTAGAAGATACGGCTCGCCACGTACTGCGGCAGCAGCGCGTCGAGCACCTTGTCCGGCGACGGCTCGAACTCGTACTGGGGAAGCGGTCCGGTGGGGGGCTCCCCCGTCCGTTCCTCTATCTCCATGGGCAGCAGCCTGCGAACGGCCGGCCGCTGCGTGAGCATCGAGACGAACTCCGTGGACACCAGGTAGATCTCGTCCACGCCGCCGTCCTCCGACGGGCGCGAGTACGCCTCGAGCAGCGCCTCGCTGACCTCCTCGGCGTTCCGGTACCCGGGGCGGACCGAGAAGCCGCTCCACTCCTGCGCTATCTCGATGTTGCGGAAGCGGTGCCAGGCGATGCCTTTGCGGCCCGCGACGTACGGCACGGCCTCGACACCCCGTTCCTGCTCGCGCTGGCGGAGCCGGGCCGTCTCGCGCAGCACGTTGGCGTTGAACGCGCCGGCGAAGCCGCCGTCGCTGGTCAGGATCAGCACCGCAGCCCGGGACACGCTCTGCGGCTCGGTGACCAGCGGGTGATCCAGCGAGGACGAGCGGCTCACCACCGCCTCGACCGCCCGGGTGAGCTCGCGCGCGTACGGCTGGGCGGCGCGCGACCGCTGCTGCGCCCTGATGATCCGCGAAGCCGCGATCAGCTCCTGGGCGCGGGTGATCTTCGAGATCGACTTGACCGCGCGGATCCGCGCCCTGACCGCGCGAAGCTGTGCTGCCATCGTCCCTACTCGTTCGTCGCCGGTGCCGGCTCGGTGTACCTGCCGACCTTCTCCTGCCCGGCCTCGTTCTCGCCAAGCGCCTCAGCTGGTTCCTCGTCGCCCGTGTCCAGCAGCTCACCGGAGGAGGTCTCGAAGGTGCGCTTGAACGCGGCGGCGGCGTCCTTCAGCGCGGTGACCGTGTCGTCGGACAGGTCGTTGGTCTCCCTGATCGCGCCGAGGATGCCCTCGTTCTCCCGCCGCAGGTAATCGAGGAACTCCGACTCGAACCGGCGGATGTCGTCGACGGGTACGTCATCGAGCTCGCCGGTGCTCCCGGCCCAGATCGACACGACCTGCTCCTCCACCGGGAACGGGGAGTACTGCGGCTGCTTGAGCAGCTCCACCAGGCGCGCGCCGCGGTCCAGCTGGGCGCGAGACGCCGCGTCCAGGTCCGAGGCGAAGGCGGCGAACGCCTCCAGGTCACGGTACTGGGACAGCGAGAGCCGCAGGTTGCCCGCGACCTTCTTCATCGCCCGCACCTGAGCGTTCCCGCCGACCCGGGACACCGACTGGCCGACGTTGATGGCCGGCCGGATGCCGGAGTTGAACAGGTCGGTCTCGAGGAAGATCTGGCCGTCGGTGATCGAGATGACGTTGGTCGGGATGTACGCCGAGATGTCGTTGGCCTTCGTCTCCACGATCGGAAGGCCGGTCAGCGAGCCGCCGCCCATGTCGTCGGACAGCTTCGCGCACCGCTCCAGCAGCCGGGAGTGCAGGTAGAAGACGTCGCCCGGGTACGCCTCGCGGCCCGGCGGCCGGCGCAGCAGCAGCGAGATGGCGCGGTACGCCTCGGCCTGCTTGGACAGGTCGTCGAAGACGATCAGGGCGTGCTTGCCGTCGTACATCCAGTGCTGGCCGATCGCCGACCCGGTGTACGGTGCGATGTACTTGTAGCCGGCCGGGTCCGAGGCCGGCGCGGCCACGATCGTGGTGTACTGCAGCGCGCCCGCGTCCTCCAGCGACTGCCGGATGGCGGCGATCGTCGAGCCCTTCTGGCCGATCGCGACGTACACGCAGCGCACCTGGCGCTTCGGGTCGCCGGACTCCCAGTTGGCCCGCTGGTTGATGATCGCGTCGATGGCGATGGCGGTCTTGCCGGTCTGCCGGTCGCCGATGATCAGCTGCCGCTGCCCCCGGCCGATGGCGGTCATCGCGTCGATCGCCTTGATGCCGGTCTGCAGGGGCTCCTTCACCGGCTGGCGCTGCACCACCGAGGGCGCCTGGGTCTCCAGCTGCCGGGGCACGGTCCCGGTGATCTCGCCGAGGCCGTCGAGCGGCTCGCCGAGCGGCCCCACCATCCGGCCGAGGAAGCCGTCGCCGACCGGGACGGACAGGACCTCGCCGGTGCGCCGGACACGCTGCCCTTCCTCGATGCCCTGGAACTCGCCGAGGATGACCACGCCGATCTCGCGCGGATCCAGGTTGAGCGCCAGGCCGCGGGTGCCGTCCTCGAACTCCAGCAGCTCGTTGGCCATCGCCGAGGGCAGTCCCTCGACCCGTGCGATACCGTCGCCGGCCTCGACGACCGTGCCGACCTCTTCCCGCGCGGCACCCTCGGGCTCGTACTCCTCGACGAAGCGCGCCAGCGCGTCGCGAATCTCCTCCGGCCGGATTGTCAGCTCCGCCATCTTCCTCATTCCTGTTCGTGTGCCGGGCCGTGCTGCCGGCCCGTGCTGCCGGATGGTGGCCGGCGTCTCAGCCTGTAAGCCTGCGGCGGACCTCGGCCAGGCGGCTGGCCGCGGTCCCGTCTATCAGCTCATCCCCGATCCGGACGGACATGCCACCCATGACGGCCGGATCGAGTACGACATTCAGGTGAACTCCCTGACCGTAGGCGTCCTTGAGCGCGGCGGACAGCCTGCGCCGCTGGCCGGCCGACAGCTCGGCGGCGACCCGCACCACGGCGATGAGCTGCTCCCGCCGCCGCGCCGCGATCGTCGCGCACAGGTCCAGAGCCGCCTGCGGCGAGCGTCCCCGGGGGTGGGTCACCACCTGGGTGATCAGGCTCATCGCGGGCTCACTGACCTTGCCGCCGAGCAGCGTGTTCAGCAGGTCGCGCTTGGGATCGTCGTCCACCGGCCCGGTCAGCGCGGCCCGCAGGGACGGCTGCCCGGCGACCACGCGGGCGAACCGGAACAGGTCGTCCTCCAGGTCGTCGAGCTTTCCCTCGAACTGGGCGGCCATCACGAACGCCTCGATCGCGAGCTGCTCTGTCGCGTCCGCCATGTCGCCGGGGCTTGCCCAGTGCGCCGCGACCGCCGCGGCGACGAGGTCCTCGGTCGCGGGCGCGACCCTTCCGTGCAGCAGCCGGCGCGCCACGGCCGCCTTCTCCTCGCCCGGCTTGGCGGGATCGGCGAGCGCGCGGCGCAGGCCGTGCTCGGAATCGAGCAGCCGGACGACGGCGAACAGCTCGTTTCCGGTCAGGTCCGCGCCGTCACGGTCGGGCACCGAGTCCGTCAGCTGTTCCCTGAGCTCGGCGTGGGAGGCCCTGCTGACGCCGCGCATTACTGGCCGGCTCCCGCGCGCACATCGGCGCTGCGCTGCTCGATCTCGTCGAGGAACCTGTCGACCATACGGCCCTGCCTGGCGGTGTCGGCCAGCGATTCACCGACGATCCGGCCGGCCAGCTCGGTGGCGAGCGAGCCGACCTCGGCCCGCAGCGACGCGAGCGCCTGCTGCCGCTCGGCCTGGAGCTGCGCCTCCGCGGCCTCGGTTATCCGGCGCGCCTCTGCCTGCGCCTGCTCCCGCATCTCCGCGATGATCTGCGCGCCCTGCTCCCTGGCCTCCTCGCGCAGCCGAGCGGCCTCGTGCCTGGCGCCCTGGAGCTGCTCCCGGTACTGATCGAGGAGACGCTGCGCCTCTTGCTGGGCCTCCTCGGCGCGGGCCAGGCCGCCCTCGATCTGATCGGTCCGCTCGGTCAGCGTCTGCTGGATCCTCGGCAGCAGCATCTTGCCGAGCACCCCGAAGACGATGACGAAGCAGATCGTCCCCACGATGAACTCGGGCCACGTGGGAAGCAGCGGGTTCTGCTGTGTCGCGGCTTGGGCTAGGTGCGTCATCGTGCGTTCACTTCCCTGGAGCCGATCAGGAGGAGAAGATGAACGGGGCCACCAGACCGATGAGCGCGAGCGCCTCGGTCAGCGCGAACCCGATCCACATGTACAGCGAGATGCGGCCGGTGGCTTCCGGCTGCCGGGCCATCGCCTCGATGGCGTGACCGAAGACCAGGCCGATGCCGATACCGGGGCCGATGGCCGCGAGACCGTAACCGAGCGCGCCGAGCCTCTTAATATCGATCGTCTGGTCGGCGAGAATCGCAGCGGCGAGAGACATTCGTACATCCTTTTCGGGTCGGACCGGCGGATCGTCCCGCCGGACTGGCTCTGTTAGCTGAAAGTCATGGTGTTAGCTGAAAGTCATGGTGTGCGGATAACGGGGTCAGTGAGCGGGCTCCAGCGAGTCCGCTATGTAGGTGGCGGTCAGCGTGGTGAAGATGAAGGCCTGCAGCAGGTCCACCAGCAATTCGAGGACGAAGACGAACAGCGTCATCGCGAACGAGCCCACGGCGAAGATCAGCGGGTAGGACAGGACCAGCATGTACCAGCTCGCGAGCGCGAAGATCGTGAGCAGCAGGTGGCCTGCGAACATGTTCGCGAAGAGCCGGATTCCCAGCGTGAACGGCTGGATGATCAAGTACCTGGCCAGCTCGACCGGGATCAGGATGATCAGGACGAAAGACGGCACGCCCGAGGGAATCATGTTCCTGAAGTAGCCGGGGAACCCCTGCGCCCTGAAGCCCAGGTACAGGTAGAGCAGGTAAACCATCGCCACCAGCGGCCACACGAACCCGATCCTGGACGGGACCGGGAACTGAAAGACCGGGATCAGCTCCATCAGGTTCATCAGGAAGATGAAGAAGAACAGCGACACCAGGAACGGCATGTACGTGTCGCCCTTCTTGCCGAGCGACGGCCGCAGTATCTGGTCGCGCACGGCAAGGATGCCCATCTCGCCGAGGTTCTGTACGCCACGCGGCACGATCTTGGGCTTGGCGAAGGCCGCCCAGAAGAAGGCGATGATGAAGACCGTGCAGATCACCGCGAGCAGCATCGGCTTCGTGAAGTTGAACGAGCCGATGGTGAAGAGCGGCTTGAACTCGAAGTTCTCCAGGCCGGGCGCGGGAAATCCGCAGCCGTGGAGAATGTGGCAGCCTCCCGCGGGGGCCGCGACCGCATGGACGTCACCGGTCACCGGTTCTTCTCCTCTCGGGGGGTTTCTTTCCGGCGGCGTACGAGCGAGGCCGTTGCGGAGCGCATGCCGGGGGCGTTTCCCATGTCACCGGTCATGGCCTGCCGTAGCGATAGATGATAAAGCCGAGCGAGATCGCCAGCCCGGTCAGCATGCCGGCCGGGAACAGCATCGGGACGTGAACCGCCCGGCCGATCAGCCAGCCGATGGCGCCGTAGGCGACCATGCCGCCGATCAGGTAGCTGAAGACGGTCCAGCCGATGCTCAGGCCGAGTGCGCGGCCCTCCGCCGGGTCGCTCACGTTCGTTTCGTTCTTGGTGCGCACGTCAGCCACGCCTCACCGGTCCCCGTTCGGTTCCACGTACGGCACCTTGAGCTTCATCGTGGTGACGACCTGAGAGGCGCTCCACGCGAGGATGCAGGCGAGCGCGGTGAAGCCGAGCAGCTTGCCGTTGAAGGCCGTCGACTTGCCCAGCGCGATCAGCACCACCATGAAAGCGATGATCTTGACCACGTAGGTGATCATCGCGGTGGCCATCATGACCTGCGGGTTCACCCGCGCCGCCCGGCCGACGACGAGCACGCTGATCCCGAAGAACGCGGTGACGATCGCTATGCCGACAAGGGCGCCGATCACGCCCTTGCCGCCGCCGAGCGCGGCGCTCAGGGCGACCATGACCGCGGCGACCACGGCCGTCAGCGCGGCCGAGCGCCGTACGACGCGGGCGTAATATGCCATCATCTACCGGGCTCCTGAGGGTTCGGCAGCGACATTGCTTTGGTGGGGACGCCCCAGGGGAGCCTCCCCGGGCGTGGCAGGGGAGGCCGCCGGGCCGCTTTCGCGGCCCGGATACCCGGGCAGGTCCACGAACCGTATCACGTGCCTCTCGCTTGCCATGATGGGAGGTGCTTGTGAAGCGTATCACAAACTTCTTGACTCTGACTTTACCTTATCGCTGACTTTACATGACCAAGCGGGGGTCCCGGCGCGGTGCCCCGAGCGCCGCGAGGGGAGGTCGCCGGGCAGTGTGCCGTGCTCCGGCGGCCGCGCGGGACGCACGGTGCCATCCCGGCGACGAATTGTCCCTTTCCACCCTGTTCCTGACGGCGTCAGCGCACCCCGCCCACTCCCTGCTAACCGGACAAAACGGGCGGCCGTCGTGATCGCGGAAACGGCGGGCCGAATACGGCACCTACGATTCCGGGATCATGGAACGCGGTGCCGATGAGGCGGACGGGGCTGCCGCACCCCCGGGCGTGCGGGGCCTAAGTCCAGGGTGGGGCGTGACGGGCTTGTGGGCCGGCGGCGGGGATTCCTGGGCCGGAAGCAGGGAATTCTTCCGCGGCGGCCGGGCCCGGGAGCGACGCGCCTTCGCCGGGGAATGCCCCGTTCGGAGGGAGTGCCGCGCTCCACGGAGGCGCCGCGTTCGCGGGCAACGCCCCGTTCGCGGGCAACGCCCCGTTGACGGGGAGCGCCCCGTTCGCGGATGCCCCGCTCCTGGGTAGCGGCCTGTCCGGGGGAAGCGACCGCTCCGGGGGAAGCGACCGCTCCGGGGAAAGCGGTCTGTTCCTACGGAGCGCCCCGTTCTGCGGGGCTGCCCGGTTCACAGGTGATGCGCCGTTCGGGGATACCGCGCCGTTCGGGGATACCGCGCCGTTCGGGGCGGGCGGCGAAGGAGAGGCGGGGGATGCGGAGGCGGGCGTGGGCACAGGCATCTCGCGCGGGAGCGGCGCGCGGGAGCGGCGCGGGCCACCGACGGCCCGCGTGACGCGGGCACCACGCGAGACACGGACACCATGCGAGACGCGGGCACCGCGCGTGACGCGGGCACCGTGCGGGGCGCGGGCACCATGCGGGGCGCCAGCGGGCCTGCCCTCGGCGGTGCGCCAGGGGCGCAGCCGGGGCATCGTGGCGGGAAGCAGCACCAGCGTCGCCGCCACGGTGGCGACCGCGAGCCAGATCAGGCCGGTGCGGAGGATCGACAGGGCTACCACGGTGCCGGCGAACAGCGTCGCCCACAGGTACATGAGGAGCACGCTCTGCCGGTGCGAGTGCCCGATGTTGAGCAGCCGGTGCTGCAGGTGCAGCTTGTCGGCGGCGAACGGCGACTTGCCGGCCTTGAGGCGGCGGATCACCGCGAACACGAAGTCCGTGTAGGGGATGATCAGGATCATCACCGGCAGCAGCAGCGGAAGGATCACGACGTACCGGTTGACGGTGTGCGCGTGCGCGTAGTTGGTGAGGATCGCCGGGTCGAGCGACGCCGTGCTCGATATCGGGCCGTAGGCGAGCAGCAGGCCGAGCAGCATCGAGCCGGTGTCGCCCATGAAGATGCGCGCGGGGAAGAAATTGTGCGGCAGGAACCCGATGCACAGGCCCGCCAGCAGCGCCGAGGCCAGGGCCGGCAGCGACTGCTCCGGGATCTGCAGCGACTTCGCCAGCGTGTACGAGTACGCGAGGAACGACAGCGCGGCCACCGCCACGATGCCGGCCGCCAGCCCGTCGAGGCCGTCGATGAAGTTCACCGCGTTGATCGTCACGACGACGATCAGGATCGTCAGCGTGATGCTCTGCAGCGGGTCGAAGGACAGGAGCTGGCCGTTGGGTTCCGGCATCCACGGAAGCTGCACGCCGCTCCACACCAGGATGCCGCCGGCCGCGACCTGTCCCGCCAGCTTGGTGATCGCGCCGAGCCCCCAGCGGTCGTCGATGAACCCGACGAGCACCAGCACGCCGCCCGAGAGCAGCAGCCCGGGAACCGTGCGGGAGGACGGGAACGACGACTGCAGGAACGTGAGGCGCTCGGCGACGAGCAGGCCGGCCGCCAGGCCGCCGTACATGGCGATACCGCCCAGCAGCGGAGTCGGCTTCACGTGCACGTCACGGCTGCGCGCAGCGTGCAGCGCGCCGGCGGCGATCGAGCCTCGCCGCACCAGCGGGGTGAGCACATAGGTCACCGCCGCGCCGACGAGCAGGACGAGGATGTACTCGCGCATTGCCGGCTACCGCAGTCGCACCGAACGATTGGGCATCATGGCCACTTTATGGCACGGACGCCCGCAAGGGGTTCGCGGCGGCACCGGAGGCGGTGACGTCACGGTTACGGCTCGTTCAGGAGCCATCCTCGGCGTCCTCCCCCGCCACCCCGTCTGAGACAGCCTGCGGGTCAGCCACTGTCCGTTCGGTATCGCGGGAGACGGAAGGGGGGTCGGCGGGACCGCCGCCGCCGGCGAGCGGGTGCGGGGCGGACGGCTTGAAATCCGGGCCGGAATCCTCGATCACGGCGGCCACCTTGCGCAGCCGGTCCGCGCTGATCGCCCCGGCCCGCAGCAGCCTCGGCAGCGTCCCGGTCAGGTCCAGGATGGTCGACGGCACGCTGTCCGCGCACGGGCCGCCGTCGAGGTAGACGGAAACGGACGCGCCAAGCTGCCGCTCGGCGTCGGCTGCGGTCGTGGCGGACGGCTGGCCGGTCAGGTTCGCGCTGCTCACCGCCATCGGGCCGGCCTGCTTGAGCAGCTCGAGCGCCACCGGGTGCAGCGGCATCCGGAGCGCGACCGTGCCCATCGTTTCGCCCAGGTCCCAGTGCAGCGTCGGGCTCGCGCGGAACACCAGCGTCAGCGGTCCCGGCCAGAACTCGTCGATCAGGTCCTGGCCGAACGCGCCGAGCGACTCCACCAGCGCCGCCGCGGCCCGCACGGTGCCGACGAGGACGGGCGGCGGCATGTTCCGGCCCCTGCCCTTCGCCGCGAGCAGCATCGCCACGGCGCGCGGCGTGAACGCGTCCGCCCCGATCCCGTACACGGTGTCGGTGGGCAGCACGACCAGCCCGCCGCCGCGTACCGCGGCGACGGCCGCCTCGATACCGGCTTCCCGCTGCTGCGCGTCGGCGCAGTCATATCGTGCGCTCATCGGTCCCATCCTGCCACGTGCCGGTCAGTGGACCGGGCCAGACCGCCGTAACGAACCGGTCGCGGCGCGCGAGGTCCTTGTGGTTCCGGGTGTCCCGCCACCCGGCTTCCTCGGCGAAAATCCAGTACACGGCCGCCCCCTGCGGCGCACCGTGCTCCACCGCCACCAGGCCGCCGGGGCGCAGCAGCCGCCGTGCGGCACGCTGCACGGCGCGGATCGCGGACAGGCCGTCCTCGCCGCTCCACAGCGCGGCCGGCGGGTCGTACTCCGCCACCTCCGGCGGGACGACCGAGCCCAGCGGAATGTACGGCGGGTTGCTGACCACGAGGTCGACGGTCCCCGCCAGGGCGCCGAGCTCCGCCAGGTCGCCGGTGAAATCGCCGCCGTGCAGCAGCACCCGGCCGGCGGTGTACGAGTCGACGTAGCGGGTGATGTTGCGCTCGGCCCACGCGCGGGCGAGCGGGTCCGCCTCGACCGCGTGCACCCGGGCGCGCGGCACCTCCTGCGCGATGGCCAGCGCGATAGCGCCCGACCCGGTGCCCAGGTCGACGGCGACCGGCTCGGCGACGTCCATCTCGCGCAGCCGGTCGATCGCCCAGCCGGCCAGCACCTCGGTCTCCGGCCGCGGCGCGAAGACCCCGGGGCCCACCTCCAGCTCGAGGTAGCGGAAGTGCGCGCGCCCCGTGATGTGCTGCAGCGGCTCGCGCGCCGCGCGGCGGCCGATGTCCTCCCAGAACCGGGCGTCGAACGCGCTGTCCGGCACCGCGTGCAGCTCGCCGCGCCGGACGTTGTGGACGTTCGCCGCGATGAGCTCCGCGTCGGTGCGCGGGGACTCCACGCCCGCCTCGGCCAGCCGCGCCGTCGCCAGCGCGATCTCGTCAAGCAGCAGGCTCATCACCGGCTCACCCTGCGTGTTCGTCCAGCTTCGCTTCCAGGTCCGCCGCCGCGAGCGCGTCGATCACCGCGTCCAGGTCGCCGTCGATGACCTGGTCCAGGTTGTACGCCTTGTAGCCGACCCGGTGGTCGGCGATGCGGTTCTCCGGGAAGTTGTAGGTGCGGACCCGCTCGGACCTGTCGACGGTGCGTACCTGCGCCTTGCGCTCGGCGGACGCCTTCGCGCCGGCGTCCGCCTCGGCCTGGGCCAGCAGCCGGGCGCGCAGGATGCGCAGCGCCTGCTCCTTGTTCTGGAGCTGGCTCTTCTCGTTCTGGCAGGACACCACGATCCCGGTCGGCAGGTGGGTGATGCGCACCGCGGAGTCCGTCGTGTTCACCGACTGGCCGCCGGGCCCGGAGGAGCGGAAGACGTCGACCCGGATGTCGTTCTCGCCGATCTGCACGTCGACCGGCTCGGCCTCCGGCATGACCAGCACGCCCGCCGCCGAGGTGTGGATCCGGCCCTGCGACTCGGTGACCGGGACGCGCTGCACCCGGTGCACACCGCCCTCGTACTTGAGCCGGGACCAGGCGCCCTCGCCCCCCTTGCCGGCCTTGACGGCGACGGTGGCGTCCTTGACGCCGCCGAGACCGGTCGCGGTGGAGTCCAGGATCTCGGTCTTCCAGCCGCGCCGCTCGGCGTACCTGAGGTACATCCGCAGCAGGTCGCCGGCGAACAGCGCGGACTCCTCGCCGCCCTCTCCCGCCTTGACCTCGAGGATCGTGTCCCGCGAGTCGTTGGGGTCCTTGGGCACGAGCAGCCTCCGGAGCTTTTCCTCCAGCTCATGCTGCTTTTTGGCGAGCTCGCCGGCCTCCGCGGCGAACGCGGGGTCCTCCGCGAGCTCGCGCGCCGCGGTCTCGTCGTCGCCCGCCTGCTGCCACTCCCGGTAAACGGCCACGATGGGCGTGAGCTCCGCGTACCTCCTGCCGAGGTTGCGGGCCTGCTCAGGGTCCGCGTGCACGCCGGGATCGGCGAGCGCGCGCTCGAGCTCCGCGTGCTCACTCGCCAGGTCACCGAGCCGGTCGAACACGGTCAAAACCCTTTCTGACAGAACGGAAGGTGGCTCGACCCGTCCTACCGTCTTCTCCACCACAGGCAAGCCCGGGCCGCGGCGGCACCGCGTACCCGGGCGTAACTGCTGTCTGGCTTACTCGCGGTATCTGGCCTGCTCGCGCGGCATCCGGCTGGACGCGTGCTGATCGGGCGGCCGCGGCGCGTTACCGCTTCGGCCCGCCGCCCTGCGCGGCCTGCCTGCCCTGGCCGGCCTTGCCGAACCGCTTCTCGAAGCGGGCTACCCGGCCTCCGGTGTCGAGGATCTTCTGCTTGCCCGTGTAGAACGGGTGGCAGTTCGAGCACACGTCGGCGTGGATCACGCCGTTGGACGCGGTGGACCGGGTGACGAACGTGTTCCCGCAGCTGCAGGTCACGGTGGTGACCTTGTACTCGGGGTGGATCTCAGGCTTCATGATTGGCTCCTGCCTCATGTGGTCGCCGGGTCGCCATCGTTCGGCGTGAACCGGTACCACGGATTACGGCTTCATAGTCTGCCAGACGCGGTAACAACCTGCGCCCGGCGCGAATTCCCGCTGTGTTCGCCCGGGGGGGCGACGCCCCCCGGGCGAACACAGCGCGTCAGGATCCGAGGGTGGTCTTCTGGACCTGGAGCAGGAACTCGGCGTTGCTCCTGGTCTTGCGCATCTGCTCCATGAGCAGCTCGAGGGCCTGCTGCGGCTCCAGCGCGTGCAGCACCCGGCGCAGCTGCCAGATGATCTTGAGCTCCTCCGGTGAAAGCAGGATCTCTTCCTTGCGGGTACCGGACGCATCCACGTCCACCGCGGGGAACAGGCGCTTGTCGGCGAGGTCGCGGCGGAGCCTGAGCTCCATGTTGCCGGTGCCCTTGAACTCCTCGAAGATCACCTCGTCCATCCGGGACCCGGTCTCGATCAGAGCGGTCGCCAGGATCGTCAGCGAGCCGCCGTTCTCGATGTTGCGCGCCGCGCCGAAGAACCGCTTCGGCGGGTACAGGGCGGTGGAGTCGACGCCGCCGGAGAGGATACGCCCGCTGGCCGGCGCGGCCTGGTTGTAGGCACGGCCAAGCCTGGTGATCGAGTCGAGCAGCACCACGACGTCGTGGCCCATCTCGACGAGGCGCTTGGCTCGCTCGATCCCGAGCTCCGCGACCGTGGTGTGGTCGTCCGCCGGGTGGTCGAAGGTGGAGTGGATCACCTCGCCCTTCACCGCGCGCTGCATGTCGGTGACCTCCTCGGGGCGCTCGTCGACGAGGACGACCATGAGGTGGCACTCCGGGTTGTTCTTGGTGATGGCGTTCGCAATCGCCTGCATGATCAGCGTTTTGCCGGCCTTCGACGGCGACACGATCAGGCCGCGCTGGCCCTTGCCGATCGGGGCGATGAGGTCGATGAGCCTGGTGGTCAGGTTGGTTGGGTCGGTCTCCAGGCGCAGCCGGTCCTGCGGGTACAGCGGGACCAGCTTGGAGAACTCCGGCCGGACCACCGACTGCTCCGGGTCGAGGCCGTTGACCTTGTCGAGCCGGACCAGGGCGTTGAACTTCTCCCTGCGCTCGCCCTCGCGTGGCTGGCGCACCGCGCCCTCGATGACATCGCCCTTGCGCAGCCCGTGCTTGCGCACCTGGGACAGCGAGACGTACACGTCGTTCGGGCCGGCCAGGTACCCGGTCGTCCGCACGAACGCGTAGTTCTCCAGGACGTCGAGAATGCCGGCGATCGGGATCAGCACGTCGTCTTCGGAGATCACCGTCTCCGGCTCGCCGCCCTGCCGGTCGCGGCGCCGGTTCCGGTTGCGGAACCGGTCGCGGCTGCGCCGCCGCCCCTGGCCGTCGTCTTCGTCGCCGGCCTGGCTGCCCCCGCCCGGTCCGCGGTTCGCCGCGGCGGGCTCCCTGGACTGATCCCGCCCCTGGTCGCGGCCCTGATCACGGCGCTGGTCCCGGCCGTTCGCCGACTGGTCGTCGCGGCGGCCGTTGCGGCGGCGGTTGTCGCCGCGGCGGTCGCCGGCCGCGTCGTCCCGGCCGCCCCGCTGGCCGGAGTGGTCGCCCGGGCCTGCCTGATCAAAGCTGAGCTGCTGCGCGCCGCCGTCGGCCTGCCGGGCCGCGGCCGCGGACGCCGCTGGTGCGCCCGTCACCTCGCCAAGGCCGCCGGCGCGCGTTCCATCGCCTATGCCGGTTCGCGCACTGTCCCCGATACCTGATCGGACGGATGTGTCTGCTTCCATGGCATCCTGCTTCAGGGGGCGAGGTGCGCCGGCTCCCGCGGACGCGCCCCGCGGGGCTGACTCTTTGCTGCCGGTTCCGGGCGTGGCGGCCTGGGAGCGACCTGACTGGCTGCTTCCCCCGCCCTGCCGCTCCTCGATCGCGGCGACAAGCTGCCCCTTCCGCATCCGCCCGGCACCGGAGATGCCCAGTGTCTGCGCAATGCGCTGCAGTTCAGGAACGAGCAGCGACGACAAGCCAGCGTTGGCGCGACCGCGCGACCTGGACGCGGACCCCACGGAGCCGGCGGCCGGACCGGACGCCGCTTGACCGATGGGGGAGCCCTCGGACGCGGGGGCCGCGTCGCTGAGGAGTTCGGTGGTGTCGCTCACTAATGGTCCTTCCATTATGATCCTCGGCCGCCTGGGCGTTGTCTCGCCCTGGTTCCGCGGCCCCTCGCGGGCAGGCCCGATTCGCGTTGCCCGCGATATCCGCCAATTTCCACGATTGCCCCGGCACCTCGCGTCTTCCTGTGCGGGTTGTCTCGAGTCCGCAGCGTGGAGGTATGAAACGGGTAGCGTTCAGACCACGGTGGCCGCTCGCCTGGTTCCCCGGATCCCGCCACGTTACCGCCTGGGCGGGAGGTGGCTGACCAGCACGCGCCCCGCAGCGGGGCACTCGATGCTGCATCCAGCCTAACACCCGAAGAGCCCACGGCATTCCTTTGCAGCCATCCGTGTCGCAGGAAGAAGGTTAGCGGCCCGGCGAGGACTGGGCAGCATCACCGCGCGCCGGGGACGCGCGGTTCCATGTACTGTGGCGTGGCCTGCCGCCCGCCACCGGTCCGGGTGGCGATGCGGGCTGGATGCTGGCGCCATGTCGCTCGACGTCGAGCGGGCTTATGAGCCATTCAATACCCGTTTCTCTCACGATTGAATCCAGCCTGTCTAGTGGCAAGGGGAGGCCAGAGGGATAGGTCCCCTCTGGGGAGGGGAGGCCGGAGGGGAAGGTCCCCTCTGGCAAAGGGAGGCCGGAGGGGAAGGTCCCCTCGCGGGGGCGTCCGGGGGGAGGGTCCCCCAGGGCGTGAGACGGGGCGGGGTCACCGGGGGGGCGTCCCCCGGTGGCGAACAGCGCGAGCACCGACGGGCCCGCGCCGGACACGACGGCGGGGATGCCCGCCTTGCGCAGCCGGCGGACCAGATCGCTCGTGGCGGGCATCGCCGGCGCCCGGTAATCCTGGTGGAGCCGGTCCTCCGTGGCGTCGAGCAGCGCGCCGGGCTCCGCGGTCAGCGCGGCGACGAGCAGCGCGCTGCGGCCCGCGCTCAGCGCCGCGTCGCGGTGCGGAACCGCCGGCGGCAGCAGCCCGCGCGCCATCTTGGTGCTCACCGGCGCCGGGGCGATCACGGCGACGGGCACGATGCCCGGCAGCGGTGACAGGCGCACCGCGCGCGGCGCGCCGTCCGCGAGCCAGGCGATCGTGAGCCCGCCGTGGATGCAGGCGGCCACGTTGTCCGGATGGCCTTCCAGCTCCGTGGCGAGCGCCAGCACGGCCTCATCGCCGTCCGCGCCCGGCCGGCCCCCGGGGGACGCCTCCCCGGTGACCCCCCGCCGGCCCGCGAGGGCGCGCGCGGCGAGGATGCCCGAGACGATCGCCGCCGCGGAAGAGCCCAGGCCCCGCCCGTGCGGGATGCGGTTCACGCAGCGCAGCGCGATGCCGGGCGGCTGGCCGCCGCCCAGCGCGCCGAAGGCCGCGCGCATCGCGCGCAGGACCAGGTGCTTCTCGCCGGCGCCCGCGAGCTCCTGCCCCTCGCCGGTCACCTCGATGGAGACGCCGGCCTGCGTGATCCGCGCCTCGACCTCGTCGTGCAGGGCCAGCGCGAGCCCGAGCGCGTCGAAGCCGGGACCCAGGTTCGCGCTGGTCGCGGGAACCCGCACCCTGACCGGTTCATCAGGCCACGACATGAAACCGCCTATTCCTGCGGCATACGCTGCTAGCCGAGCCCGAGCGCTGCCGCCGCGGCGGCAGCGTCGGCGGGGATCGTCACCGGGGCGGGGGCACCGGACAGCGCCCAGTCCGGATCCTTCAGCCCGTTGCCGGTGATCGTGCAGACGACCCGGGAACCTACCGTGATCTCGCCCTTCGCACAAGCCCCCAGCAGGCCGGCGACGCTCGCCGCGGACGCGAGCTCGCCGAAGACCGCCTCCTCCCTGGCCAGGATCCGGTAGGCGGCGAGAATTTCACGGTCGGTGACCGAGGTGATCCGGCCGCCGGACTCGTCGCGCGCGGCCTCGGCGAGCCGCCAGGACGCGGGGTTGCCGATCCTGATCGCGGTCGCGATCGTCTGCGGGTGCAGCACCGGCTCGCCGGTCACGATGGGCGCGGCGCCGCTGGCCTGAAAGCCGAACATCCGCGGTTTGCGCGCGGCGACCCCCGCCGCCGCGTACTCGGTGTACCCCATCCAGTACGCGGTGATGTTGCCCGCGTTGCCGACCGGCAGGCAGTGCACGTCCGGGGCATCGCCGAGCTCGTCGACGATCTCGAACGCCGCGGTCTTCTGCCCCTGCAGCCGGTCCGGGTTCACCGAGTTCACCAGCGCCACCGGGTGGGCGGCGGACAGCTTGCGCGCCACCTCCAGGCAGTCGTCGAAGGACCCGTCGACCTGCAGCAGCCGGGCGCCGTGCACCAGCGCCTGGGCGAGCTTGCCGATCGCTATCTTGCCCCTGGGCACGAGCACGACACAGGTGAGCCCCGCGCGGGCGGCGTACGCGGCGGCGCTCGCGCTGGTGTTCCCGGTCGACGCGCAGATCACCGCCTTGGCGCCGGCCGCGGCGGCCACGGTGATCGCGACGGTCATGCCGCGGTCCTTGAACGACCCGGTCGGGTTCGCGCCCTCCACCTTGAGGTGGACCTCGCACCCGGTACGCGCGGAAAGGACGGGGGCGGGAAGCAGCGGCGTGCCGCCCTCGCGCAGGGTCACGACGGGGGCGTCCGCCGTCACCGGCAGCCGGTCCCGGTATTCGGCGATGACGCCGCGCCAGGAATGGCCGGACCGGGCACCGGTCGCCGTGGCATGCCGCAGGCCTGTCATAACAGGGCCTCCTCCCCTTCAACCCGCATCACGCTCACGACCGCCCGCACGACGGCGAGCGCTTCGAGTTCCCTTATGGTCGCCGCGAGCGCGGCGTCGCGTGCCTCGTGCGTGACGATCACGAGCTGGGCGTCGTCGCCCCGGCCCTCCTGCCGCACCGCCCTGATGGACACGTCGTGCCGGGCGACCGCCTCCGCGATGGCGGCGAGCACGCCGGGCCGGTCGTCCACGTCCAGTGACACGTGGTACCTGGTCAGCGTATCGCCCATGGGCAGCACCGGAAGCGCAGCGTAGGTGGACAGCTCCGGCCCGCGCGTCCCGGCGAGCCGGTTGCGGGCGACCGCGACGATGTCGCCGAGCACCGCGCTCGCCGTCGGCGTGCCGCCGGCCCCGGCGCCGTAGAACATCAGCTGCCCCGCCGACTCCGCCTCGACGAAGACCGCGTTGTACGCCCCGCCCACCGCGGCGAGCGGGTGCGACCTCGGGATCATCGCCGGATGCACGCGCACCGACACCCCGGCGCCGCTCCGCTCGCAGATCGCCAGCAGCTTGACGATCCGGCCCAGGGCACGCGCGCTCGCGATGTCCGCCGCCGTCACCTCGGTGATCCCCTCGCGGTGCACGCCGGCCGCGGTGACCCGGGTATGGAAGGCCAGGCCGGCCAGGATGGCGGCCTTCGCCGCGGCGTCGAACCCCTCGACGTCGGCGGTCGGGTCGGCCTCCGCGTAGCCGAGCGCCTGCGCCTCCTCGAGGGACTCGCCGAAGTCCGCGCCCGAGGAGTCCATCCGGTCCAGGATGAAGTTCGTGGTGCCGTTGACGATGCCGAGCACCCGGTGCACGGTGTCGCCGGCCAGCGACTCGCGCAGCGGGCGCAGCAGCGGTATCGCGCCCGCCACGGCCGCCTCGTAGTACAGGTCGGTTCCGTGCTCACGGGAGGCCGCGTGGATCTGCTCGCCGTCCTCGGCGAGCAGCGCCTTGTTCGCCGTGACGACGGACTTGCCCGCCTTCATGGCGGCGAGCAGGAGCGACCTGGCCGGCTCGATGCCGCCGATGACCTCGACCACGATGTCGACGTCGGGCCGGGTGGCCAGCGCGGGGGCGTCCACGGTGAGCAGGTTCGTGTCGATGCCGGCCGAGCGCGGATGGGCGAGCCGGCGCACCGCGATCCCGGCGATCTCCAGCCGCGCGCCGGTCCGCACCGCGAGGTCCGCCGCCTGCTCATCGAGCAGCCGCGCCACCTGCGAGCCGACCGAGCCGCAGCCGAGCAGCGCGACCCGGAGAGTCTGGTGACCGGACCCCCGTGCCCCGGGCATGGGGGTTCCCGGGGGGGTCTGGGGGGGTCGTCCCCCCGAAGAAATGCTGCCCTCACTCATCCGACGTCCAGGGACAGCAGGTCGTCGAGGGTTTCCCGGCGGACGATGAGCCGGGCCGTGCCGTCCCGCACCGCCGCCACCGCGGGCCGCGTCAGGTGGTTGTAGTTGCTCGCCAGCGAGCGGCAGTACGCGCCGGTGCCGGCCACCGCGAGCAGGTCGCCCGGCGCGAGGTCGGCCGGCAGGTAGCAGTGCCGCACCACGATGTCGCCGCTCTCGCAGTGCCGCCCCACCACACGGGACAGCATCGGCGGGGCGCCGGAGGACCGGGACGCCAGGCAGCACGTGTACGAGGCGTCGTACAGCGCGGTGCGGATGTTGTCGCTCATCCCGCCGTCCACGCTGACGTACGTGCGCAGCCCGTCCACGTCCTTGACGGTGCCGACCTCGTACAGGGTCACGGTCGACGGCCCGATGATGCCGCGCCCCGGCTCGACCGTCAGCCTCGGCTCGGGCAGGCCGGCGTCGCGGCACTCCCGCGCGACGATCGACTTCAGGCCCTGAGCCAGCGACTTGACCTCGGGCGCGTCGTCCTCCGGCGTGTACGCGACGCCGAAGCCGCCGCCGAGGTCGAGTTCGGCGATCGCCACGCCGTGCTCGGCGTGTATCCGGACCGCGAGCCCGATCACCCGGTGCGCGGCGACCTCGAAGCCTGCCGTGTCGAAGATCTGCGAGCCGATGTGCGAGTGCAGCCCGGCGAACTCCAGAGCCGGACTGGCGAGCACCCTGCGCACCGCCTCGTCGGCGGCGCCCGACGCCAGCGGGAAACCGAACTTCTGGTCGTCGTGCGCGGTGGCCATGAACTCGTGCGTGTGCGCCTCGACGCCGGTGGTGACGCGCACGAGGACCGCGGGCCTGGCGCCGCTTGTGTCCGCGAGATAGGCCAGCCGCGCGATCTCCTCGAACGAGTCGGCGACGATGTGCCCCACGCCGGCCTCGACCGCCCGGGCGAGCTCGGCCGGGAGCTTGTTGTTCCCGTGCATCGTGATCATCGAGGGCGGCACCCCGGCCGACAGCGCCACCTCCAGTTCGCCGCCGGTGCACACGTCCACGCCCAGGCCGGCCTCGTGCACCCAGCGCAGCACCGCCCGGGAGCAGAAGGCCTTGGCCGCGTAGAAGACGCGGGCGTCGGGCCCGAAGGCGTCCTGGTAGTCCGCGCACCGCCCGCGGACGTCCTGCTCGTCGCAGGCGAACAACGGCGTGCCGAACTCCTCCGCCAGGTCCCGCGCGTCCATGCCGCCGATGGTGAGCACGCCGCCGTGCCGCCGGGCGCCGCGCGGCCAGATCGCCGGGTGCAGCGCGTTCAGGTCGGCTGGCGGGGCGGGTGGGTGATCGGCGGGCAGCACGTCCGCGTAACGCGGCCCGGCCGGGTGAGCGACACGGCTCATGTGTTCCTCATTCTGTCAAATGCGGTCCGGTGCGCTGATCCCGAGCAGCTCCAGGCCGGCCCCGAGGGCGGCTCGTGCCGCGGCGGCCAGCCGCGGTCCCGCGCCGCCGGAGTCGCCCGCGTCACCGCTGAATGTGATGGTGTCAATCGTTGTGTACGCGAGTTCCTCCAGGTACCGGGCGAACTCGTCCGGCCGGCCACGGCGCGCCGCCACCGCCACCCGTTCCGGGAGCCAGGACAGCGCGTCAAGCAGCGCCCGCTCCCCCGGGTCGGCAGGCAGGCGCGGCAAAGCCGCGCCGAGACCGGGTGCCGAAGCGCCGTGCATCCCGGAAACACCGTGCTCAGCCGCATCGTCCTCGGCCGCACGACGCTTCCGGGAAACCCAGCGCAGCCCCGACGCGGCACGGGAATGCGCGTAACGAACAGCATAGGCCGGATTGCCGGGCACGTGCCGCGCGATAACCGCCGGGTCGACCGCGACTGGGCGACCCGGCGCCGCCCTGGCCAGCGCGAACCGCACCGCGTCCAGCCCCGCGAACGCGATCGCCGCCGCGACCGGCGAGCTCGCCGGGATGGCGTCCGCGGGCTGGCCGCCGTAACCGCGCTCACCCGGCGATTCCGCGGCGGCACCCGCCCGCTCCCCGCCGTGATCGTTTTCACCCGGCGGCCCGATCACCGCGCCGGCCCGGTCCCCGCCGTGACCCTCCTCACGCGCGGAGCCCGTCACCGCGCCGGCCCGCTCCCCGCCGTAACCGCACTCACCCACCGATTCCGCGGCGGCACCCGCCCGCTCCCCGCCGTAGCGATCCTTACCCGCCGGCCCCCCTGCCGTTCCCTGGTCAGCCGAACGGAAGGTGCCGTTGCCGGGTTTCCCGCGCGAAGCGCCCGAGGGGGCGGGCGGAACAGGGTGAGCTGCCACCGTTCGTTCGGAATCATCAAAGGGAGTCACCGTCGCGCCCGCGACCGCGGCGAGCCGGGCGGTCAGCTCCGCGGCGAGCGCCTTCCGTGCTTCCTCCCAGCCCGGTGCGGCGGCCAGGTCCGCGGGGGGCGGGGCGGCGATCGCGCGGCCGCGCAGGGCGTCGCTGTGCGCGCAGGCCGGGCCGGCTTCGGCGATGCGGCCGGGCAGGAGGGCGAGGGCCTGGGGGGTTACGGTGACGGTGAGGTAAGCCGGGCCGGTCACCGCCGCTTCCGCGATCCAGGGCTCGTCCCTGAGGCGGGTGGCCAGCGCCCCGGCGATGTCCGCCGCCGGCCGCCCGAGCGTGGCCGCGAGGCCCAGCGCCACGCTCGACGCGTAGCGGCCCGGCGCTCCGCCCGGACGCAGCCCGGGGTCGCCGGCTTCGGCGAGCCCCGCGCCGGCGGCGGCCCGCGCGATCGCCCGGCGCAGGTCGGCGGTGATCATGCCCTGCAGGCTATTGCCTGCGTGACGGGCCGTGTGTGCGGCGCGGCCCGTGCGGGCGCGGCGTGCTGTACGCCCCCCGCCGGGCGGCCGGGGAGCTCACCCCAGGACGGCCGGCGGGGAGCCCGCCAGCTCACGGACCACGCGGATCATCTCACCCGGATCGAACGGCTTGGTCAGGTACGCGTCGGCGCCGACGTTTGCGCCCCGGCTGCGATCGTCCTCCTGGGCACGGGCAGTGATCAGCACCACCTTGATGTGCGAGGTCTCGGGCGACTTCCGCAACTGGACCGCGGTCTCCCAGCCGTCGAGACGCGGCATCATCACGTCCAGCGTGATCACATCCGGCCCGATGGCCGCCACCTTGTCCAGGCAGTCCTGCCCGTCAACCGCCGTCGCCACCTCGAACCCCTCCAGCGTGAGGTTGACGGCGATGAGCTGCCTGATCACCTCGTCGTCGTCCACGACGAGCACGCGCCCCAGTCCCTGACTCACGCGGGCGAGGCTACCGTGTTTTGGCAACTCTTTGTACACAGTGGCGTCACGTGTCCGCGAGACTGCCGGGTACTGGTACCCTTTCCCCGTCGACAGCCCCCATAGCTCAGGGGAGAGAGCAACGGCCTCCGGAGCCGTGAGCGCAGGTTCGAATCCTGCTGGGGGCGCCCGAATATGTATCCGGAATTTGCGCCTGCTTGCTGCCCGGAGGTTTGCCCGCTCGTAGTCGGCTATATGAGGGACCTCTTTATGTTCCAGACTTGACATATACCGCGCCACGTCGTTCCCCGCGCCGGGTGAGCTTCCCGTCACGAGCGAGGCGGCGAAGTAGGCGGCTGGCCTGATCTGGTCCTACCGCACAGAGATCTGCGGCCTGAGTCCGCGTTATCTGCCCGTGCGCATCCACGTACTGCAGGACCATTTGTTCTTGCTGCAGCGGCTCGAAGCCGCGGACTCGGACGTACCCAGCGGACGCGTTCAGCACCCGGTAGACGGCTGCGGACAGATGCCAGGTCCTGCCCTTTCCCTCGCCCCGGGCCTCGATCCAGCCTCGCTCGACCATACGGGCCAGCAGGTTCCTGGTCTCCGTTTCGGTCCGCTGGGTCAGCCGCGCCAGCTCGTGAGTGGTCGACCGTCGTTCTCGCATGAGTTCGGCGAGCACCTGGAGCTCGGAGACCGTGAACGCTCTGCCCTGCTGATTTTCCTGCTCCAGAACCCATTTAGTCATGGACAGGTTGGCGGGCCCTCCAGGAAGCACCGCTACGACATGCGCGTCCGAGCTTCTTCCGTAGTCGGGCGCAGGACGTCCCACGCGGAGCTGTTCGGCGAACATCCGGTTGATTCCCCTGCCGGTCCGCTCGACAAGACCAGTCCGCTTGAATGCGTCCGCGAGGAGCGGACTGCGCGGATGCGGAGGCGTGACGAGCAGGTTATCCAGCCGTACACCGGACGGGAATCCGCCCGGGCTCGAGATCTCGAGCTGCTCCTCCCTCCACTGCACGTGCACGGCGCCCGGACGCGTGTAATCACGGTGGATCAGCGCGTTCGCAAGCGCCTCCCGGAATGCGGTCCCCGAATAGGTGGACACCGCGATCCGGAACAGGCCGGACTGCATCTCCTCCTCCCGGTTCCGCGCGCGGAACCGGGAGAACATCTCCTCGGCGAGCCTTAGCAGCGGATAGGGCAGGAAGTCGTTTACTTCCACGTCCTCTCCCCGGAGCACCTGAAATGCCGCCTCGTGAGTCGGCAGGAAACGCCGCAGCGCGTCACTCTTCCCGAACAGGAGCAACGCGCCCGCCGTCACGTCGGCATCGCTTCGCGCCAGCCCGAGCGCGCTGGCGATCTCCCGGTCCGACAACGAGGCCAGCACACCGTCCGTGCCCGTGCCACTGCTACTCGCAAGCTGCCGCAGCCTCTCGAACTCCAGGGGATCAAGATCCTCCCAACTCGCGCCACCGACCCGGACAGCCGCCCAGTCCACTGCGCCGCGGTCCACCTCGTGCGCGAGCATCTCGTGGGCATGATATGGAACACAGGTCGGACGACCGTCTCCTCCGATAGCCCGGCGCACGTAGGTGCCTTGGGTTGTACCCACAACACGAGGGCTATCCGGAACTTCTACGACCAGCACATCCTGTCCGGCCAGCTCAACAAGGTTCACCATGACAGAGACGGGCGGCTGCGTCATGTTCGCGACCAGCGCCTGAATCCGGAACGGATCGGTCCGCCCCGCCTCATGCCGCGCCTGGGCTCCGGTCACAGTCCCGTCATCCTCGATGCCTATCAGGAGCACCCCCCCGTGCCCATTCGCCAGGCACACCACTGCTTCAACCAGGTCACGGTCATTAAGAGGTCGCCGAAGCTCGCTTTTGAACTCGACCTCGTACCGTTCGCCGGCCTCTGCCCACCGGGCAGCCCGCTCCGTCAGATCCTCGGGCGGGTCCGACTCAACCGTCATCTCGGCTCCTTGTGCGCATTAATATAAGCGCTGGAGTCAGCATAGCAAAGATGTCGTATAACTTTACGCGCGTGCACATAACACGCGAGCGACTGACCGCATCATCGCTTCGGCGGGTGTGCAGACCGGCGGTGGTCATCTGGGAGTCCATACAGCGCGGGCTCGATGCGCGCCTCCGCGGGGTCCTGGCGACTCTCTACTGGCGAGGGAACGTAGGTGGCCGGCTAGCGACCAGAGCGGGGGCCAATGCAGCAACTCGTCGTGCACGCCATCGCCGAGTTGAGCCGTACTGGATCAAGGCAGCGGCGCTACGCGCTGCCGCGCCCGCCGCACTTCGCGTCGGGCGTGCGGCCTGGGGGCCGACCCGGCGCGGCGGGCAGGCATGCCTGCCAAGCACGCTGAACCGTCGTACGGTCTACTCCGGACAGTCTGCGGGACCACCAGCGATCATTTGCCGCGACGTAACATATCGACGTGAGCGAGCCAGCGCGTGACCTGCCGGTCAGCAGCCCGGCCGTCGAGCATGCGGTCGAGCTGGCCCGCCACGGCGTCATAACTCACCTCACCATCCACGGCGAGCGTGTTGCCGCCATCGTCCCGGAATCGGTGATCGAGGCTCTCCGCGCCGCCGAAGACGCCGAAGACGCTGCCGAAGCTGGCGCGGCCATGGAGGAGCCAGGCGAGGCAATCCCCTGGGAGCAGGTCAAGGCAGAGCTTGATCTGTAACCTTCCCTGACGTGGCCGCCTACACGATCGACATCCGGTCACGTGCGCGCCGCTCGCTCCGGCAGCTCGACCTTCCGCGCGGAAGGCGGTTGCTCAGGTCATCAAGAGCCTGGCCACTGATCCGCGGCCTGCAGGGCGCTTGCCCCTCACCGGCCATCGACCGTACCTGCGAGTACGCTCCGGCGATTACCGCGTGATCTACGCGGTGGACGATCAAGCCCGCGTTGCCACCGTCGCGGCCGTGGGGCACCGCCGGGAGATATACCGAAACCTCGGCTTGTAGCGGGTGGCCGTTAGTTCATGCCTCCGGCGGGAACCTCAGGCTCCAGGATGGACCGGACGAGCATGAAGTTTATTGCGTGGCAAGGCTGACGCCGGTTCACTCATCACCGGTCGGCCCAGGCAGGGCGAGCAGACCAGGCCTCACGCGTCCAGGTCGTTCGTCTCCTCAACACACCGCAGCGGCGGCTGCCTCGCGCCTACGATGGGATGTCATGCCGGCGAACCGGATGAACCGTGACGAGTTCTACACCGCGATGGCGCCCAATGATGACGCGCGCCTCCGCAAGATCTTGTGGACCCTCTACTGGCGAGGGAACGCCCAGCTTCGCGAGCGCGTCGAGGACGAGCTGCGTCCGCCGGAACAGCCGAAAGTGAAGCTGAAGAAGGAACTGCCGGACCCGGACACCGTGCTGGACGAGGTAACGACGTTCGTCAAGCTGGCGAAGGACGGTGCCTACATGGCCGGGGACCGCCGGGTGCACTACACCGAGCGATCCAAATGGCGGCTCACGTTCCGCCGGCTGGCGGGCGACGCGCTGACGGCGCTCCAGGCCGACAATCCCGGGCCAGCGCAGCAGGCCGTCGCGGAGATGGTTGACCTTGCCTGCGACATGAAGAGTTATGACTACTTCCACTCCGATGACCCGGTGGAGGCCGCGAAGTTCGTGGTTTCGGATGCCGTCGCCGTGCTGTGGGAGTCGGTGCTCCGTCATGACGGCTTCGCGACCTTTGCCCGGCGCGTGCCGGAGCAGCTCATCCGCTGGGAGGCGGACTACGGCTGGACTCGACGGGGTTACGGTCAGGTGCCGGAAAAGGAGACAGCCCTGGGCGTTCCGCTCGCCCGGCTGCTCACCACGCCGGACATGTGGCGGACGTTCGCCGGGTCCTACGTAGACGCGCTGGACGCGGCCGGGCGGGCGGACCCGAGGCGACCGCGCACCGTGTATGGAAGTTTCGACGAGACTCGCTACCGGCGCCACGAGCGCACCAAAGACCTCGCGGCTTGGCACGAGATGCTTCTCAACCGGTTCGCGGGAACCCCCGAGGATGAGTTGCTGGACCGGCTCGCCGCGAGCCCGGCGCTTGCCGGGCCAGAGCTCATCTTCCTGCGCGCGAGGATCGCGGAGCGCCGCGGTGACGTCGCCCAGGCTGCCACGCTGGTCACCAAGTGCCTGAAGGAACTGCCCGGTCATCAGGGGTACCTGGACTTCGCCGTGGAAGTCAGCGCGGAACTGCCTCCGCGCACCCGCGAACTGCTATCCCAACGCCCGCGGATCAGGTGACGTCCCTTGACGCGGCCCGAGCCGCGGGACAGGGCGCACAGAATACCCGTTATGGCTGCGCCGACTGTGGCAGGGCTCGCCGGAAGCGCTGGCCTATTAGAGTTCGTAGATTTCGTAGTAGAGCCTGCTCCGGTCGGCGGACAGGACACCTTTGCCGACGGCTTATATCCGTTTATCCAGGAGTATCGCGGGTCTCCGGTCTCGAATGCGGTGGCGATCATAGCGATTGAGGCCTTGCCGGGTACCAGGCGCACCCGTTCTGAGTAGAGCATGAGGAGCGTGGCGTCATCGTTGGTACAGATGGCGATACGCACGTCGGGGAATCCCGAGCCCGCCGGGGGCCCGGTGAGCAAGTCGGCGCTGCTGCCTCCGGCTGGGCTGCCGCGCAGGCCCCCGATAGGCTGGCGCTGGCGATCTCGGCGATCACCCGATGCCCGGTCAGCCGTAACGCTGGGCGCGGACGTGGTCGGCCTCGGCCAGGAACACCACCCGGTCGGTCCGCAGCGGGTAGGGCTGCCCGGTGTACTTGCGAGAGAGCCGGTCGATGATGTCCCAGACCGGATCGCCCTCCAGCCGGACGATGACGTGGCCGCGCACCAGCGCCATCAGGTAGGGATTTTCGCGGTCGGTGACCGAGATCGCCACCCGGGGATCGGCGGCGAGGTTGCGCGCCTTCCGCGAGTTTGGCGAGGTGAAGAACACGATCTTGCCGTCTTCGATCCCGGCCCAGACGGGGACGGAATGCGGCGCGCCCCCGGGCAGGATGGTGGCCAGGTGGGCGTAGTTGGGCGCCTCGAACAGCGCGCGGACGTCGGTGGGCAGATCCATCACCGGTCGTCTCCTTCCTTTCTTGCGGGTCACGGCGGATCTTGCGGGTCACGGCGGACTTCTTGCAGCAGCCGCGGGTTACCGTCCGGGTCGCTGAACTCGGCGAACGACATGTAGTTCGCGGTCCGGTCCAGGCCGGATGTCCACGCCCCGCCGGCGATCCCGATCGAGGCCGGCCACCACCTTCTGTGAGTTGCCGCTGTTGAGCGCCTCTATTGCAGCCTGGGAAGGCCGTACCGTCGTCCTATTGCCGGGGAAGCTGGCGCACAGGACCAGGCGATGCACCTGGTCTGGGTGGAGCAGCGCCAGGGCCTGGGCGATCATGCTTCCCATCGACCAGCCGAGTACGTCCGGCTGTTTGAGCCCGAGCGCGGTGATGAGCGCGCTGGTCTGGTTCGCCATCGCGTCGATGCTGAGTGGTGCGGCAGCACCTGCGTCTGGCCGACACCGGCGTTGTCGAAGATCACGACGCGGTGGTGCTGGGCCAGGTTCCGCCACGCCAGGTGAGCGCCGGGGCTTACCAGCTCATCCGCCGCGGTGTGAGCGTGTCTTTGCAGACTTCCGGCAACCATCGCGGTCTCGGATCCTCCATTGAGTCAACTGCCGTGTACTGATCACTGCGCCGGCCGGATGCGCTCATTGGAGCACGCAGACCGCGCCGCTGCCGGTGCTGGTCATATCGGTCAGCGGCCAGGATGAACCGGCGGCCCCGTCGCTGGCGGGTCCGCGGCGGCGATGCGGGCATTACACCAGTCGGCCAGATGCAACGTGACGGCGCCCACGCCGGCTGACCAGCTGCTCACCTGCCGAACCTTAGCCGAGCCTGCGGCGCTTTCGCCATCATGAACGAAACGCATGCCAGGCGCATAACGTTCTGTTCGCAAGGTCTTTCGCCAGATATTGTTTCGTCCATGGGCGCAGACTTGGATCCGACCGACTGGGCCATCATCGCCGAAGTTCAGCGGGATGCACGGCTGTCGTTCAACCAGATCGCCAGGCGTGTAAACCTGTCCGCCCCGTCAGTGGCGGCCCGGATCCGCCGCCTGGAAGAAGGCGGGGTAATCGAGGGCTACCACGCCCGGATCAACCCCGCGGCTGCCGGACTGCCACTGACCGCGTTCATCCAGCTGCACTGTCACCCGGGTCGCTGCCTGCTGAAGACGTCCGCCGCCGAGAACTTCCCGGAGATCGTTGAAATCCACCGGCTGAGCGGCAGCTCATGCACCATGATCAAGGTGCGGACCGCCTCGATGGCGCACCTGTCATCACTGCTCGAGCGGATCGGCGAGTACGCCGATGCCAACTCCCACATCGTCCTCGAAACCCCGCTGGAGCAGCAGGAACTCAAACTCCTGCCACCGGCGCCCGCAGCCACCCGACATCCCGGCTGGAATCCATAACCGCACGCGCGCCATTATCTGGCTCGCCCGGGAGCAGGCGACCGCCATCCGGGAGGGGCGCCGCCACGGCGGTGAGTCCGGGAGTCATCATCGCCGCGATCGCCTGTGGTAAAAGCGCACCGGCCGTTGGTCTAACGGAGTGAAGGCACGGTGGGAACCGGACGGAGGCAGGCGTTGAGCAATGGATCACCCACGTGATGGGCGACGTGAGGCCCGCGGCGCGCGCGGGGGGCGCCGCCGAGTTCGAGACTCTCATGCGCGGTACCGAACCGCCGCTGCGCCGCGCGCTGGTGGCCGCTTACGGCTTCGAAGAGGGGCGCGAGGCCACCGCCGAGGGCTGGCCTGTGCGTGGGAGCACTGGGAGCACCCCCCGTGTCGACCGCGGAGATCAGGGGACGGACCGCAGCGTCGGCCGGGCGCCCGCGGCGGGCGCACCGTGTGCGGACGCTGGGATGGCGGGCGGGGGCTGTCCCAGTCGCGGCCAGGGATCGCCGCGATCGCCGTTGTCGCCAGTCAGGCCGGCGGGCCGGCGGCCCGCCCAGGGCCGGTGACGCTCACCGCGGCGATGGTCCAGCACGTGCGGACGGCGTCGGGATCGGCGCTGACCCAGTCCGGCGAAGCGGATATCTCCTACCGGAACTGGGAGGACGGGGTCGCGATCAACTACGGGACCACGGGCATCACGTTCGACGGCGCCCATTTGGCGGAGGACGTGAACACCTGATTCCTCCCGGCGATCAAGCGAAAGCCGGGCCCGGCGCAGATCGCGATCCTCCCACACTCATCGACGGGCATGAGTACTACTACATCCCTATTCCCGGGAAGACGCCCCCCATGGGGGGAACTACCTCATGCCTGGCCCGGCGCAACGGCCGAAGATCCCTGACCCGCGCAGGCTGCTCGCGCTGTTGTCGCCGGAAGCGAGGTTCGTCGTCGTCGGCTGGCAGACGGTCGGCGGCATCCGGCTCGGGCACCTGCGCGCGACGCGGGCCAGCGGACTGCCCAGCAGAGCCTGGTCCTGGCTGCGGGTAGGGCCGCCCGGTGAATCGCCGTCCGCGCTCTATCTGTGGGCCGACGCGCGGGGGTGGTACACCGGATCCCCTCTCGCTCTCCGGTACCAGCGTTACACCGAGGGTCACGCTCACCCAGACGCAGGTGTGGCAGCTCATGTGCATGTCCGGCGAGGCCCGGGCATCGGCCCTTGCCCGGCTGAGCCACGTGCGCTTCTCCCCTTCGCCGTCTCGGTGCTCGGTCCCAGGCGGGTTCAGCGCTGAGTCCCGACCGTGGTTCAGATGGGATACCGCATGGGTTCGGTGGAGTAGACGCGGCCTGCGGGCGTGACCCATTCGTGGTAGCCGGGCAGCGGCTGCCGGACGGCCCACCCGGTGGACTGTTTGACCTGGTGGTCATGCCGGCAGCGGGGCCCGCCGTTACATGCGCAGGTCCGCCCGCCTTGGTGGTAGGGGATGGCGTGCTCGAAGTCGCAGCGGCGGGCGGGGCGCACGCAGGGCGGGAAGTCACAGGCGCCGTCCCGGATCTCGACCAGATGGCGGAGGGTGGGGCTCGGGTCATGGCCCTTGGACTCCAGCCGGTGGTCGCAGTCGGTGACGGGAATGGCGGCGAGTTTGACGGTGAGTGTCCTGCCTCCTTCCAGGGTGAGAGTCCAGGTGCCGTACCCGCCGGGCGGCCCGTGACCGGTGTGCCGGGTGAACGACGGGCCGTCCCGGTTCCCGCCCCCGCCGCCCGGTTTGTTCCGTTCCGTCCTGCTGGACCTTGCCATCCGGGCGCAGCCGTGGCCGATGGCGTGCCCGTACTTGTCGGTGACGGTGACACAGAAGGCGGAGCGGTCGCTGCGGGCGGCGGATGCTGCCAGGCCGCGGGCCAGGGCTGGGTCGATGGCGCCGAGGCCGTGGGCTTCGCCGGGGCGTTCGGCCAGGCCGAGCAGGGTAGCGAGGGGAATAGTGAGGTTGACGTTCGCCGCGAGGCCAGCCCCGGTCCCGCTGCCGGGGACCTTTGCCTCCGGGCGCCCGTGATTGCCGGGGACGCCGTCATTGCCGGCGCTGCCGTCGCCGGGAGTACCGCCGGTGCAGCCAGTGCCGGGGCCGCCGCCGGGAATGTCGCCGCCGGAGCCCTCCACGGAGGTGCCCGCGGCGCGGGAGTCTTCGCCGGTGCCGCCGGCGCGACCGCCGGTATCGCTGGTCTGGCCGCTGTCCGCGCATCCGGGCTGATCGCCGCCCGCGCCGCCGCCCTGGTCAGTGTGCGGGCTTCCGGGCTGGGCGCCGCACGCGCCGCCGCCCTGATCAGTGAGCGGGCTTCCGGGCTGATCGCCGCCTGCGCCGCCGCTCCGACCGGAGGTCTCGCCGCCGGTGGCGGTCCATGCGGCGAGGTCGTCGCGGGAGTCCTTTTCGGTGAGCAGGTCCAGGTAGGCGAGCACGCGCAACTGGTCCATGCCCCGGGTGATTCCCGCCTTCTTGTACGCCAGGGCCCGGTTCTGGATGTTCTGGTTCGCCTCCAGCGCCCGGTCGGTGGGTAGCCCGAACGCGGCGATCGCCGCGGTCCCGCAGTGCTCCCGCCAGAACTGCACCCGCGCCTTGTCGCGCTCGGCCTCCTCCCGCCGCCTGCGCGCCCCGTCCGGGTCCACGCTGACCACCGCCCGGCCGATCATGGCGGCGATCTGGGAGGGGGTCTTGCCCGCCCACCGTGCCGCGATCAGCGCCTCCGCCTGGGCCGCCTGCTCATCGGACAGGACGCTGGTGATCTCGGCGATGATCCGGGTCTTGGTCAGGGTGAGGATGCCGCCCTCCAGGGCGGCGGCGGTGAGCGGCAGCCGGGCTTCCAGGGTCCAGGCCAGGTCCAGCAGGGCGTCCGCGGCGCGGCCGGAGATACCCAGTTCCAGGGTGACTTGGCTGGCCAGCTCCGGCGCCCAAGCCTGCGGCAGGCCGCCCGGCCGCACCCCGGCGGCGGGGGCGGGATGGCGGCGGATCAGCGCCCGCAGCACGCCGAGCTTGGCGCCGGCGACCCACGATTCCTGGGCATCCCACCGGCCCAGCAGGCCCATCAGCTCATCAGCGGTGGTGGCCGGGCAGGTGCGGCCCGGGCCGGATATCTCATCGAGCACGATACCCAGTGCGGCGCACGGCGCCGCGGTGGCCAGGACACCGCCCTGGGCGAAGGCATGCGCCCGGCTGTCGCGCACTTGGCCGTCAGACGCCTGGCCGTCATGGGCCTGGCCGTCAGACGCCTGGCCGTCATGGGCCCGACTGTTATGGACCTGACTGTTATACGCCTGGCCGTCATGGACCTGGCCGTCATGCGGCTTAGCGCGCCGCCGACCGCCGGGTGCGCCGTTGTCGTGCGGGACGCTGCCTGGCGTTACGGCCGCGTCCCTGCCTGACGTGGCGCCGCCTGGCGCGGCGCTGCCCGACGGAGGGCCGCCAAATGGAGGGCTGCCCGGCAAGCGGGCATCGCGAGCGGGATCGTCGTCCCGCCCGTGCCCGGGTGCCGGTCGCGCCGTCATGGAAGGCCACCTTCCGTTCGGTAACTCTATGGCTTTTATCTTTACCTCGAACCTATCAGCAGGCACTGACAATCGGCGGTTCACCACACCCTGACCTGAAGGTCTGTATTGCCTTACCCGTAGTGGATGGAGGGACGGGTGTGAGCGAGGGGATGGCGGGACGAGCGGGAGGGCGGGTACAAGCGCAGCGAGCGGTGGCGCGGACCGAAGGGCAGCAGGACGAGGGGGAGGACGGGGTGCAGGTGCAAGGAGCGGGGCGCGGGAAGGGCGGGGCACGGACGCGCGGAGGGCCGCGGCACAGGCCAGGGGCAGTGGCGCGAAGCGGCAGGCAGTGGCGAGGCGGTGGGGCAGTGGCGGGGCGGCCGGACGGGCGGAGGGCCGCGGCACAGGCCAGGGGCAGTGGCGAGGCGGACGGACCGCAGCGCAGGCGTAGGGGAGCCGCAGCGTGGAGGCCGGGGCACGGGCGAGGCGGCCGGACCAGCAGAGGGCGCTGCGCAGGCAAAGGGGCCGTGGGGAAGGATGGAGGGGCAGGCAGGGACGGAGGGCGGGGAGGAGCGGTCTCAGGAGGGGCGCGCGGAGGATTGTTTACGGGACAATTCAAGCGGATTCTGGCCATCCCGGTAACGCGCTGCGGTCGACTGAGATACCGTGGGGTATACCGGGACGTCCGGGACAATTCACGAGGCTCGATGCGGCATAGACCGTGACCAGCGCGGGAGTCCGGGTGCAGAATCGTGACCAGCGGCGGGCGCCGCTGCCTGCTCGGCTGACGCCCGCCGAGCGGGACTTCTGCGGAGAATTGCGGCGCTTGGTCGATGCCGCCGGGCTTTCGCCCCAGGCGCTGGAGAAAGCCACCTCCTCCGCCACCTCCGGTGCCAGCGAACCGAACTTCTACAGCCGGTCGCAGTGGGGGCGCTGGCTGGACGGCGAGTCGCTGCCGCCGCGCAAGGCGATCAGGAAGCTTACCGAGAGGCTGGCGACAGAGGGCATCGAGGCCCGGCATCTGGTTGACCTGTGGGCCAGGGCGTTCAAGCCGAGCTGGTACCCCCAGGAGCCCGGAGGAGTGCTGCCCCGGCCACGCCAGCTTCCGATCGCCACCAGGTATTTCATCGGCCGGGACGCCCAGCTGGACGCCCTGGACGGCCTGGCGGAACGGGCGGCCGGGAGCGACCGCGGCGTCGTCGTCGTGATCGAGGGAACAGCCGGGGTCGGCAAGACGGCGCTGGCGAGTCACCTCGGCCACCGGGTCGCTGACCGGTTTCCGGACGGGCATCTTTACGTCAACCTGCGCGGATTCGGCGGGGACGAGGCGAACGACGGCGGCGGGGCTGGCGCGCGGCCGGTGACCGGCGGTGAGGCGCTGCGCGGTTTCCTTGACGCCTTCGGGATCTCACCGAAATCCGTCCCGGTGAGCGTGGACGACCAGGCGGCGCTGTACCGAAGCCTGCTCGCCGGCAGGCGCGTGCTCGTCGTGGTGGACAACGCGCGCGACGCGGCCCAGGTGCGCCCCCTGCTGCCGGACAGTCCCGGCTGCCTCACGCTCGTCACGACCCGCGGCCCGCTGGCCGGGCTCGCCGGGGACGCGCAGGTGCTGCGGCTCGAGCCGTTCACCCGGGAGGAGGGGCGTGACCTGCTGGTCCGCCGTCTCGGGGCCGACCCGGTCGAGACCGAGCCGGAGGCCGCGGACGAACTAGGCGAGCTGTGCGCCCGGCTGCCGCTGGCGCTCAGCGTCGCCGCCGCGCACGCCGCCGCCCACCCGGAATTCCCGCTCGCCGTGTTCTGCAGCGAGTTCCGAAGCCGCAGCCGCGGCGTCGGCACCGCGGACCCAGTGGCCACCACACGGACGGTTTTCTCCTGGTCCTACCACCACCTCGGTGACCGCGCCGCCCGAATGTTCCGGCTGCTGGGCATTCACCCCGGCCCCGACGTGAACGCGGCCGCCGCCGCCAGCCTGGCCGGCGTCCCCCTCGGCGAGGCGCGCAAGGCGCTGGACGAGCTCACCCATGCGCACCTGATCGAAGAGCACGTTCCCGGCAGGTTCACCTTCCACGACCTGGTGCGCGGATACGCGGCCGGGCAGGCACGCGCGGCCGGCAAGGGCGAAAAGCTGGCGGCGGCGGAACGGCGGCTGCTCGATCACTACCTGCGAACCGCGCACGCCGGCATGATGCTGATGTACCCGGCACGGCACCGCATCAAGTTGCCGCCGCCGGTCCGCGGGGTGACACCGGAGGCTTTCGTCGCCTACGAGCAGGCACTGGCCTGGTTCCAGGCCGAGCACCAGGTACTGATGGCGGCCGTGGCGCACGCCGCCAGCCATGGCCTCGACGAGTACTGCTGGCGGCTGGCCTGGACGCTGGCCTCGCAGCTCAACCGGCGCGGGCTGATCCACGATTACGCCGCCAGCCAGCGGATCGCGCTGAGCGCGGCGGAGCGCCTGAACGATCTCGAAGGCGTGGGCCACATCCGTCACGAACTCGCGCACGCGTGCGCCAGGCTCGGGGACATCGAGGAATCCGACGCGCACCTGCGGGAGTCGTTGCGGGTCTTCACCCGGCTGGACGACCAGGTCAGCGTCGCGGAGGTGCAGCACGGCCTGGCCGCCCTGCTGGACCAGCAGGGCCGGTACGCCGAGGCGCTGACGCACGCCCGGGAGTCGCTGCGGCTGCGCCGGTCGTTCGGCGACCGGGCCAAGCTGGCGTACTCGGAGAACGCGGTCGGCTGGCTGTGCGCCCGCCTCGGCCAGTACGAGGATGCGCTGCGGCACTGCCGGCGGGCGGTGGAGCTGCACCGGGAGTCCGGCGCCCGCAGCGGCGCGGCCGACGCGCTGGACAGCATCGGGTTCGCCTGCCGGGGTCTGGGCGACTACGAGCAGGCGATCAGCCACTACCAGCAGGCGCTGGCGATCTACCGGGACATCCGCGACCCCACCGGCCAGGCCACCAGCCTGACCAGCCTCGGCGACGCGCAGCTCGCGGCCGGGCAGCCCGGCGCCGCCCGGCAGAGCTGGCAGCTCGCGCTGGCGGCAGCCCGCGACGTGCCAAGCACCGACACCCAGCCGATCGAGGCGCGGTTGGCGCGGGGAGAAGAGCCTGCTGGCCCGGGGGTTCCGGGGGGCGAGGCCGGGTAATGGCGGAACCGGTGGGCAGCAACGGGCAGGTTCAGCAGCGGGTCCGCCAGATCGCCAGCGACGTTCTCGGCTTCGCCGCGCTGCGCCCCGCCCAGTGGGAGGCCGCGGCGGCGCTGGCCGCTGGCCAGGACTGCCTGGCCGTGCTGCCCAGCGGGGCCGGGAAATCGGCGATCTACGAGATCGCGGCCATCGCCCTCGGCGGCCCGGCCATCGTCGTTTCGCCGCTGCTGGCGCTGCAGCGCGATCAGGCACGCGCGCTGCGGGCACGTGGCCTGACCGCGGTGACGGTCAACGCGCTGTCGCGCCGGTCCGCCAGGGACGAGGCCGGCCGGCTGCTCGCCACCGGCGGTTCGGGCTTCGTCTTCCTGGCACCCGAACAGCTCGCGAGGGACGACGTGCGAACCAGCATCGCGCGGGCTCCGGTGCGGCTTTTCGCGGTCGGCGAAGCGCACTGCATCGCCTCGTGGGGGCACGACTTCCGCCCCGACTACCTGCGGCTCGGCGGGGTCATCGGCGCGTTCCGCGAGCGGCCGGCGATCGCTGCCGTCACGGCGACCGCCGCCCCGCCGGTGCGCGAGGAAATCATCGACAGGCTCAGCCTGGCCGATCCCCGCCAGGTGATCAGGGATTTCGACCAGCCCGAGATCCGCCTGGCCGTGCGCGCCTTTCACCGCGCGGACGAGAAACGGGAAGCCATGCTCACCGCGGTGCGGGAACAGGAGGGGTCGGGCCTGCTGTACGCGGCGACGTGCGTTTCGTCGTGCACGCCTCGGTGCCCGGCTCGCTCGACGAGTACTACCAGGAGATCGGCCGAGGCGGCAGGGACGGCAAGCCGTCCGCCGCGATCTGCTTCTACCGGGCCGAGGACCTGGGAATGCGGCGGTTCTTCGCGGCCGGCGTGCCGGACGAGGGCGATCTGGCCGCCGTGGCGAGCGCGGTGGACGGCCCGCTCACCCGGCGGGAGCTGGCCGCTCGTACCGGGATGACCCCGGTGCGGCTGGCCGAACTGCTCAACCTGCTGGAGGCGGCCGGCGCCGTCCGCCTCGGGCGAAGGATCGAGCAGGCCGCTGACTCGCCGGCTCCGGCTGAGGCAGCGTCGAAGGCAGCAGAACGAGCGCGGCTCCACCGGTCGGCCGAGCGATCCCGCGTGGAGATGATGCGCCGGTACGCGGAGATGACCGACCGCGAGCTGGCCACGCAGGTGGTAACCCGCAGGCACCTGCTCAGGCCGCGGTGAGCGAGACGAGCGGCGCCGGGCGGCTGCGCGGTGAGCCCAGCGGCGGCCCGGGCGCCGTGCTGATCGCGACCAGCGAGTTCGACGTGACCACGAGCACGGTCGTCGTCGGAGCCGGCGGCGGGTGCCTGCTCATCGACCCCGGGGTGACCGTTCCCGAACTGGCGGGACTGGCCGCCGAGCTCGCCGGGCGCGGCCTGCGGCCCCGGGTCGCCTGGTCGACGCATCCGCACTGGGACCACGTTCTGTGGCACCGCGAGCTCGGCGATGTTCCCAGGTACGCCGCGCCCGCGGCCGTGGCCATCGCCGACCGGGACCGGGAGGCCATACTCGGCGAGGCCCGGCGATCGGCACCGGGCCATGAGGCCGCCCTGATCGGCCGCCTGGCCGCGCTGGACGCCGGCGCCATACCGTGGGACGGGCCAGCCGCGCAGCTGATCATCCACGACGGGCACGCGCCGGGCCACGGGGCCGTCTTCCTGCCGGGCAGCGGCACGCTCATCGCCGGCGACATGTGCTCCGACATCGAGATCCCGCTGCTGGACACGCTCGGAGCCGATCCCGTCGGCGACTACCGGCTCGCGCTCACGCGGCTGTCCGCGCTGCGGGAAGTGCGGCGGGTGATACCCGGCCATGGGCACGCGGGGGACGCCGCCGAGTTCCGCCGGCGGCTCGCCGCGGACGGCGCGTACCTGGACGCGCTGGAACGCGGGAAGCCGTTCAGCGACCCGCGGATCACGAAGGACTGGCTCCGCGCCGCGCACGAAAGGCAGCTTCGGCTCGCCCGCGCAGGCGGCTGAGCCCGCGGACGGACGCTCAGGTGGCCGCGTCGCGGCGGGCGCGGGCGCGGCGCTTTCCCTCGTGCATCGCGTGCACCCGCGCGATCGGGATCGTGTGGCCCTCCTCGACAAGGGCGGCGTCCAGCGGCTGCGGCCCGGGCATCAGCGCGGCCCACGGATCACCGGATGTGATCAGCGGCGCCGCGTTGTGCACGGTGAAATCCGCGGGCGCGACGCTTTCGAGGTCCTCCCAGGGCACCGGGAACGACACCGTGGCGCCCGGCCGGACCCGGGGGCTGTACGCCGCCACGACGCTGGTCCCGCCGGACCGGGTGGAGTCGATGAACACCTTCCCGCCCCGGTCCTCACGGATGAACGCCGTCGTGGCCAGGGCCGGGTCCAGCCGCTCGGCGCGGACCGCAATCGCGCGGGTGGCGGCGGCCGCGTCCTCGCTCGTGGTGCCGGCGGCGACCGGAACGAACACGTGCACCCCCTTGGCGCCGCTGGTCTTGACGGCGCCCGCCAGGCCCGCGTCGGCCAGGGCCTGGCGCACCAGCTGGGCGGCGCGTACCGCCAGGCCGAACGCGTCCCCCTCCGGGGGGTCTATGTCCAGCACCAGGTGCGTCGGATGGTGCAGGTCGCCGGCCGTGGACAGCGTCGGGTGGTATTCGACGGCACGCTGGTTGGCGAACCACAGCAGCGTCGGCCGGTCGTCGCACAGCGCATAGGAGACCTCGCGGTGTGACGCCTCCGCCCAGACCCGCACGGTGCGCACCCATTCGGGGGTGTACCGCGGGACGTTCTTCTGCATGAACGGCGGCTGGCCCCGCAGCACCCGGATCACCGACAGCGGCCGGTCCCGCAGCACGGGGATGAGCTGGCCGCGTACCGCGTCGAGGTAATCCACGAGGTCGCGCTTGGCGGCCCCGGCCCCGTCGAACAGCGGCTGGCCGAGGTTGGTCAGCGATACCCCGTCCCGCGTCTCATCGCTGGTCACATGGATACTGTATTCCCCGGGGGGTCGCCCGGAGGGCGACCCCCCGGACCCCCCGGCCCGCTATGGTTCTCGCCGCATCATCACGCGGCCGGGGAGGCCGCGAGGGCCTCCCGCGGACCGCGCGATCGCGGAATGTGAGCCGCGTTCGCGGCTCACATTCCGCGCTACCCGCCGTAGCCCGCGCCCGGTGCTCGCCGTGGCATCGCGCGGCCGGAGGGCCGCCGGCCCTCGCGGACCGCGCGATCGCGGAATGTGAGCCGCGTTCGCGGCTCACTCCGCGCTACCCGCCGTAGCCCGCGCCCGGTGCTCGCCGCCACCCGGCGTAGCCTGCGGCCAATGCCGCTGGGGTATCACGGGTCTTGACCGGACGGTCGTGCAGGACGACACTACTCGGCAGTAACCGGTCTGAAACGCACAAGCTATGGGGCGTGCCATGCCGAGGAATCACATCGCGGGCGGGCGATTCGCGCGGCTGCTTGCCGCCGCCGGGCTGACCGTTACCGTGGCCGGATTCGTTCCTGGCGGCATCGCCGCGGCGGCCGGCCGGCCAGCGCCGGCCGGCGCGGCACGCGTGCTGCCGCTCATCGTTCGCACCAGCGACGGGCTCATCAAGGGGCTGCGCACCGGCGTCGCCCGTGAGTTCCTGGGTGTCCCGTACGCGGCGCCGCCCACCGGGGCGCTGCGCTGGCGGCCGCCGCGGCCGGGGCGGCCGTGGCGCGGTGTCAGGGCCGCGACCAAGCCGGGCAGCAACTGCGCGCAGACCGGGAGCATCGCGACCGGTGTGCCGGCGACCAGCACCGCCGAGAACTGCCTCTACCTGAACGTCTACACGCCCCTGACGGCGGCGCACCGGCGGCTGCCGGTCATGGTGTGGATTCACGGCGGCGGCTTCACCGGCGGCGCGGGGAGCATCTACGACGGCGCGGTGCTCGCCGCCAGGGGGCACGCCATCGTGGTGACGATCAACTACCGGCTCGGCGCGTTCGGGTTCCTGGCGCTGCGCGCGCTGGACAAGATGGGCCCCAGCGGTGACTACGGGCTGCTGGACCAGCAGGCGGCGCTGCGCTGGGTGCGGCGCAACGCGCGCGCCTTCGGCGGCGACGCGCGCGACGTGACGATCTTCGGCGAGTCCGCGGGCGCCGCGAGCGTGTGCGCGAACATGGCGTCGCCGGCCGCGGCCGGCCTGTTCCAGCGGGCGATAGCCGAGAGCGGGTGCCTGCTGCCTGCACAGACCAGGGCGGCGGCCGAGAAGCAGGGCGGCACGCTCGCCGCCGGCCTCGGCTGCGCCAATCCCGCCACCGCCGCCGCGTGCATGCGGGCCAAGCCGGTGACGGCGATCCTGCGGGCCGCGGGGAACCTGTCCTGGGGCCCGGTCCTCGCCGCCGGCATCCTGCCACGGCAGCCCGCGGCGGCGTTCGCCGAGGGTCGCTACAACCGTGTCCCGCTGCTGCAGGGCACGAACCACGACGAGGGGCGGTTCTTCGTCGGGCTGGAGTTCGACGCGCTCGGCCACCCGATCACGGCCGCGCAGTACCCGGCGCTGATCCGGGCCCAGTTCGGCGCGGCCGCCCCGGCGGTCCTGGCCCACTACCCGCTGCGGGCCTACCGATCGCCCGACCTGGCGTACTCGGCGGTGTTCACCGACTCCGTGTTCAGCTGCCCCGCGCTGACCGCCGACGAGCTCGCCGCCCGCAGCGGCGTGTACGCCTACGAGTTCAGCGATCCGAACCCGCCGAACGACTTCGGCATCACGTTCACGTTCCCGCTGGGCGCCGCGCACAGCACCGAGCTCCAGTACGTGTTCCAGAAGATCCCGTTCCTGGACGTCACGCCGCCGTTCAAGCCCGCGCAGCTCGCCCTCTCGGATCAGATGATCGGCTATTGGACCCGCTTCGCCGCCACCGGCGACCCGAACGGCGGCCGGGCCCGCGAGGCGCCGTACTGGCCCCGGTTCGGCCACCGCGGCCAGCGGATCCAGGAGCTGCTGCCAAGGGCCACGGCACCGGAGCCGGCGGCGGCGTTCGCCGCCTTCCACAAGTGCGGGTTCTGGACGACCATCGAGGGGTAGCCCCGCCGGCCAGCTCCGTCAGACGGATTTGGGTGCAATCCGCGCTGTCACAGCAACACGGATTGCACCCAAACACGGAGGGACGTGGCCGGGGGACGCGCGGCACGGGGGGCGGGGGGACGCGTAGCACGGGGGGACGCGCAGCACGGGGGCGGGGGGACGGCGCGGGGACGGGGGATTGGTCAGGGCGCGAAGACGCTTACCGGGCCGCCGGAGGGGTCGACGCGCGGCAGCCAGCCCGCGCCGAGGTGCACCGGCCGCGCGGGGATCAGCCGGACCGGGCGGGAGCGGGCGAGCAGCCGGCCGTCCTGGCGGACCTCGAGCCGGGCGAGGCGGCGGAACTCCCCGGCGCGCAGCACGAACCGGCCACGCGGAGGGAGGGTTTCGCGAGCGGCCGGCCGGATGACGTTCGGCGAGATCCACAGCAGCGGCGGCTCGGCGCGGACGGGTATCCGCACGCCGGGCTCCGGGCCGCCACCTGCGGCGGCGCTCGCGTCGGCGTCGGGCACCGCGCCCTCGCCGGCGCCCGCGCTCCGTCTGGCGGCGCGCAGCGCGGCGGCGATGGAGCGGGCGGCGTGCCGGCCGGACAGCGCGGCGACGTCCGCGGTTTCCGCGGCGTGCACCAGGTTCCCCGCGGCGAACACGCCGGGGGCGGACGTCGCCAGCGCCGCGTCGATGGCCGGCCCGCGAGTGCCGGGGTCGATGTCGAGGCCGGCGGCTCGCGCCAGCTCGTGGTCGGGAATCCAGTCACCGGTGAAGACAACCCAGTCACACTGAACGAACCGGGCTGCGCCGGTACGGCAGTCGGCGACCTGCACGCCGGCCAGCCGCGCCCGGGCGCCGGGCCCGCCGCGGCCCGCGCCGTCCGCCCTGGCGTCGATCCGGCGCACCGCCGTCGACGTCCAGACCGGCACCCGCCACCGGGCGGCCGCGGCGAGCCGGAACGCGGCGTAGCTCTGCTGCCGCGCGCTGGAGGTGACGAGCGCGACGACGTCGGCGCCCGCGTGCGCGAGCGTCGTCATCGCCGAGAAACTCACGTGCTCCGCGCCCACGACCAGCGCCCGGCCGGCCAGCCGCTCGCCGTTCAGGTAGACGCGCTGCTGGAGCTCACCGGTTGTCATCACGCCCGCGGGCCGGTCTCCGGGGACCAGCCGCGCGGCGCGCGGTCGTTCCCGGCACCCGGTGGCGAGCAGCACCGCCGCCGCGTGCACGGTCTCGGCGCCGCAGGCACTCGTCATCGTCAGCGCGAGCCGGGGGCCGGGGGCACCGCCGGCTCCGGACTCGCCCAGCTCCCAGCCGGTGACGGTCGTGCCGGGCCGGATCCGCGCGCCCGCGGCGGCGGCCGCGGCGGCCAGCGCCCGCGCGTACGCCGGGCCCGTCATGATCCGGCGCAGGTCGCGCAGCCCGTACCCGGTGTGCCAGCTGTGCCGGGGCACACCGCCGGGCGCGGCCTCGCGGTCGGCGACGAGGACCCGGCCCGCGCCCAGGCGGCGCAGTTCGGCCGCGGCCGACAGGCCCGCCGGGCCGGCGCCGACCACCAGGACGTCAACCTCCATGGCGGGGTCCCCGGAACTCCGCGAACAGGCGGGATACCGTGGCCGCGCAGTAGAAGCCCTGGCACCGGCCGTTCAGGGCGCGGGTCCTGCGGCGCAGGCCGTCCAGGTCCGTCGGGGGCAGCGGGCCGGCCAGGGCGTCCCTGATCTCGCCGCGCGTCACCCGCTCGCAGTGGCACGCGATCTCGCCGTACGCGGGGTCCGCCGCTATCCGCTCCGCGTCCCGGTACGGCCGCGGGCCGGCCTCCCCGATGTACGGCATGACCGGTATGGCGGGCGGGACCGCGCGCGGGCGCAGCGGCAGCCCCGCTTCGGCCAGCCCGCAGACCACGTGCTCCGCTATGCCCAGCGACGCCGACAAGCCGGTGGACCTGATACCGGCCGCGCAGGCGTACCGGCGTCCGGCGTCCACGTGGATCTGGTAGTCGGAATGCTCCGTCGCCGCGCGCAGTCCCGCGTAGGTCGCGGTGACCTCCTCGGCGGCCAGCTCCGGCAGGATGCGGCGTCCGGCGCCGAGCAGCGAGCCGAGGCCGGCGGCGGTCGTGGCCACGTCGCCGCGGTCCCCGACGTCCTCCGCGGTCGGGCCGAGCAGCACGTTCCCGTACACGGTCGGCGCGACCAGGACGCCTTTGGTGCGCGCCGCCGGCACCGGCAGCAGAATCGACCGCAGCAGCCTCCTGGCGAACTTGTCGAACACGATCAGCTCGCCCCGGCGCGGCCGGATCGTGAAGCCGTCGCCGCCGAACATCCGGTCGACCACGTCGCTGCCCAGCCCGGCGGCGTTGACCACCCACCGGGACCGCACCGGCCCGCGCGTCGTGGCCAGCACGCAGGGCCCGTCCGCGTGTTCCGCGCCGGTGACCTTGGTGTCCAGCAGCAGCCGGGCGCCCGCGCCGGCCGCCTCGGCGGCGAACGCGAGCGGCGTCGTCCAGGGGCAGATGACCGACTCGTCCGGGATCTCCAGGGCGCCGAGCGCGCCGGGCCCCAGCCGCGGCTCCCGCTCGTACAGGGCGGCCGCGCCGAGCTCCCGGACGGCGAGGTAGCCGTTCTTCCTCGCGTTCTGCGCGATGCCCGGCAGCGCCGCGAGCTGCCCGGCGGTCCACGCCACGAGCAGCGCCCCGGTGCGCTCCACCGGGATGCCCGCGGCCGCCGCGTAGTCGCGCAGCAGGACGCTGCCGCGGGCGAGCAGCCGGCTCTCGAGGCTGCCCGGCTTGGCGTCGAACCCGGTGTGCAGGATCGCGGTGTTGGCCTTCGACGTGCCGGTGCCCACGTCGGGTGACGCGTCGATCAGCGCGCAGCCGAGCTCGTACCGGGCCAGCGTCCGCGCGATGGCGGTGCCGACGACTCCGGCGCCGATGACCGCGACGTCGTAAATCACCGTCTCCGGCCCGGTTCGGGGCATCGCGCCCCTCAGCTCGCCCGGTCCTGGAGGATCATGCGGAGCGCTGAACGGAAGGCCAGCATCCGTTCGGAAGCCTCATCAGCGGAGATCGACGGGTCCACGATCGCTTCCGCCTCAGCCCCGCGCACGGCCTCGCCGGCCGTGGCCGCGTCGCCGGTGCCCAGCCGGGCGAGCGCGGCGGCGCCCAGCGCGGTGGCGTGCGGCGAACGGCAGACCAGCACCGGCATCTGGAGCAGGTCGGCCTGCGCCTGGAGCAGGAGCCGGGACCTGGTGAGGCCGCCGTCCACGCGCAGCGACGTCAGCGGCGCGCCCAGGTCGGCGGCGGCCGCGCCGGCCAGCAGCGCGACCGAGGCGGCGATGCCCTCGGCGACGGCGCGGACGATGTGCCCCCGCCGCGTGGACAGCTGCAGGCCGGTGAGCGCTCCGCGCGCGCCGGGCGCCCAGTGCGGCGCGCCCAGGCCCGCCAGCGCGGGCACGAAGATCACGCCGCCCGCGTCGGGCACGCCGCCGCCGGCCGCGTCCAGCTCGTCCGGCGCGCCCAGCACGCCGGTCCCGGTCAGCCAGCGCACCGCCGAGCCCGCCGTGTACACCTGGCCGTCCAGGCAGTAGGTCGCCGCGCCGCCGAGCCGCCAGGCGACCGACGCGGACAGGCCGGACGCCGGACGCACGGCGGAGGCGCCGGTCGTGACCAGGAGAAAGGCGCCCGTTCCGTAGGTGCACTTGGCGTCGCCCGCGGCGAGGCACCCCTCGGCGAGCAGCGCCGCCTGCTGGTCGACGGCTATGCCCGCGACCGGCAGCGGAGAGGTCGTGAACGCGGACGTCTCCCCCGCGATCACCGCGCAGTCCGCCACGGCCGGAAGCGTTCCCGGGTCGATGCCGAACGCCGCGCACGCCCGTTCGGACCAGGCCGTCGTGTCCAGGTCGAGCAGCATCGTCCGGGACGCGGTCGCGGCGTCGGTGACGTAGCCGGCGCCGAGCCGGTGCAGCAGCCAGGTGTCGGTCGTGGTCACCACGCCGTCCGCCGTCAGGTTCTCGCGCAGCCAGGTCATCTTCGGCGCGGCGAAGTACGGGTCGAGCGGCAGGCCGGTGATCGCCGAGAGCTCGGCCGCGCGGCCGGGCACGCGTTCCAGCCGCGCGCACACGCCCGCCGCCCGGCGGTCCTGCCACACGATCGCCGGGGTCAGCGGCCTGCCCGTCCGCCGGTCCCAGGCCAGCACGGTCTCGCCCTGGTTGGCGAGCGCGACCGCGTCCGCCTGCGCGCCGGACGCCGCCAGCGCCTGCGTGCCGGCGCGCAGCACCGAGGCGAACAGCTCCTCCGGGTCGGCCTCGACGCCGTCCGCGCCCACGGTGCGGGTGCGGACCGGGACCTCGGCGCCGCCGAGCACCTCGCTGGAGTCCCCGACGACAAGCGCCTTCGTCGCCGAGGTGCCCTGGTCGATGGCCAGAACGTTCATTCCGCGCTTTCGAGGCCCGGCTCGGTGCGCATCGCCCGCGGCTCGGTCACGAGCTGCACCAGGTAGAACACCAGGCCGACGCCCAGCGAGCCGAGCACGTAGTACTGCGCGTCGCGGAACGTGGCCGGCCCGATCAGGATGATCAGCTCGTAGCTGAGCCAGATGATCGCACCGGCGACGATCGGGATCTCCCACTTCCCGAACGGACGCACGCCGCGCCCCTTCCGGGTGAGCACGTACAGCAGCACCGTGCCCGCGTAGAGCAGGGCCGGCATGATCGTCGACGCGGTGAACAGCGTCTGGAGCGCCGCGGTGTGGGTGCGCAGCGCCAGCGTGATGATCGCGCCGAGCACCGCGGCGAGGACGGTGGCCGCCGGCGGCCCGGCGGTGGCCTTCGGCACGCTGCTGAGGAGCTGGTGGCCGGGCAGCCGGCGGTCGCGCGCCATGGCGTAGATGAGGCGGCCGTTGGTCACCATGATGACCAGGCCGCAGGCGAAGATCGAGACGCAGACGAAGACCAGGAAGATCTTCTGCACTACGCCGCCGAGCACGTCACGCACGATGAACGCGACCGGCGCGGGGCTCGCGTACGCGCCCTTGGTCGTCGCGTAGGCGAGCGCGATCAGGAACGCGAAGCCGACGACGCCGGAGATCACCACCGCGCGGAGCATCGCCCTGGGTATCACCCGGTGCGGCTCATGGGTCTCCTCCGCCAGGTTGCTCGCCGACTCGAAGCCGACGATCGTGTACGCGCCGAGCAGCGTCGCCAGCATGAACGGGCCCAGCCACGCGTAGTAACCGGCGGACGGCACCGGGCCGGCCGAGGTGAGGCTGGACCAGTGGCCGATCGACCTGACGGCCGCGACGATCAGCAGCAGGACGGTGAGGCCGGCGATGCCGGCGATCTCGGTCGCCACGGCGGTGTTGTTCACCCGCGTGGTGGCCCTGGTCGAGATGACGATCAGCGCCGCCTGGAGCGCCAGGACGGCGAGCGTCTCGAGCGCGGCGCTCGTGGGGGTGAACGTCTCGCCGATCAGCGGCTGGAACGCGACCTGGACGAGCCCGTAGTCGACCGACACCGTGACGATGGTCAAAAACGCGAACGACATCCAGCCGAACCACCATCCCACGTGCGTGTTGGCCAGCCGCGACGCCCACTGGTAGGAGTAGCCGGACAACGGCACGCGCGCCGACAGGGCCCCGTAGACCAGCGCGACGAGCGCCTGCCCGACGGCAACGATGAGCCAGGTCCAGATCGCGCGCGTTCCGCCGACCGTCAGGGCGAAGCCGTAGGTGGAGAAGATCCCGGTGGTGATCGAGATGAACGAGAACGCCACGGCGAACGACTCGAAGTGGCGGAGCGAGCGGACGAACTGCTGGCGGTAGCCGAAGCTCTCCAGCAACTGGTCTTCGCTGGCGTCGTCGCTGGCATGGCCGGCCTGGACTTGGCCCACGTGCATCACATCCTTGGCGGGTGAGAGTCGCCGGCCTGCCGGCCGGCCGCCTCCGGCGGGGCGGCAAGCACGGTGCAGCCGGAGCCTTCGATGGCGCCGGCGGCCCCGTCGCCGGCCGCTGAATCGGTGAGTACCGCGGTGACGTGGCTGAGCGGGCAGACCCGGTGCACGGCGATGGCGCCGAGCTTGCTCGAGTCGGCGAGGACGTACGACGCGGCGCTGTGCGCGATGATCGTGCGCCGGGTGACGACCTCGGGCGGGTGATAGTCGGTGAGCCCGGCGTCGGCGTGCACCCCGCCGGATCCGAGGAACGCCTTGTCCGCGTAGAACTCGGCGAAGAACGCCTCGGCGTGCGAGCCGAAACAGGCGGCGTCGCCGTGCCGCACCTGTCCCCCGCACAGCTGCAGTTCGATGTCCTCCCGGGCGGACAGCTCCATCGCCGCGGGCACCGAGTTCGTCAGCACCCGGCCGCGGAACGCCGGCGGCAGCGCCCTGGCCACCTCGAGCGCCGTCGTGCCGACGTCGATGACGATCGTGTCCGCCGGCTCGATCAGCGTCGCGGCCAGCAGCGCGATCGCCCGCTTCCGCTCGCTGTGCAGGCCGCTCCTCGCCGTAAAAGAACCTTCAGTTGACTGAACGGAGAGGGCGCCGCCGTAAACGCGCTCGAGCAGACCACGGTCGCGCAGGCCGCGCAGGTCGCGGCGGATCGTCTCCACGGACACGCCGAACCTCAGCGCGAGCTCGTCCGCCGAGGCCGCGCTCGACTTGCGGACCTCGGCAAGGATCGCCTGGCGGCGCTGAGTCGGCAGCATATGGCTCGCTGTGCTCCCTTGAGCTCGCATCGTCCGCCATCACATGCGCACCGGCCGCTCGCGGACGATGCTCCCATGACCGATGTTTACTGATCTTGAACCATTCCTGCCCGCCACGTCAATGGCCGCCGGGCGGCTGCTAGGTCACCGGGCGGGCACCGGCCTTCGCTTCCTCGACCGTGAGTTCCGCCGCGGGATCGGCCTCCAGGCGCTCATCCGGGATCAGCTGGCCGCTTGCCACCGATCGTCCGTACGTGCCGTTGTCGAGCCTGGCCAGAGCGCGGTCGATCGCGGCGAGCCGGTCCCGCAGGGTTTCCTCGACGGCCTGGTCCTCCGCCTCGGCGGTCAGCGGAAGGGCGGCGTCACCGGTGTCTCCCGGCTCGTCGCCCGCCTCGGCCTCGATGTCCGCTTCTTCCTCCGCCTCAGTGGAGGCGAGCAGCTCCAGTACCTCGGCCCGTTCCGCCTCGAGCAGGGCCCGGGCCCGGTTCTCATCCATCCAGCTACCTCCAGCATTCGCTCGTCCCGGGTGTCACCGTTGCGGGCCAGGTCGCAGATGAGTAACACTGGCCCGCAGCCGCCGGCCGCCGGGCGGATCTAGTCGCCGGTCACGCCGTCGGTGCACTCGCGGATCAGATCGGCGTGGCCGTTGTGGCGCGCGTACTCCTCGATCATGTGCAGGTAGATCCACCGGATGTCGCGATCGGCGCGGCCCAGCGGATGCGGCACGACATCGTCGAGGCCCTTGCCGGCCACCGCCTTGCGCGCCGCGACGATCTCGCGCCGGTAGGTGTCCAGGTCGGCCTCGGCGTCGGCGGCCTCGGTGTCGTTGAAGTCGGCATCGCCGTCGGCCTCGGTCCAGTACAGGTCAGGCACATCCTCGCGGGCAGCGCACTGGCGGAACCACCCGCGCTCCACGTCGGCCATGTGCCGGACCAGGCCCAGAAGCGAGAGGTTGGACGGCGGAACCGGACGCCGCTTCAGCTGCTCGGCCGTCAGCCCGGCGCACTTCGTCAGCAAGGTGTCACGGTGGTAGTCGAGCCACTGCTCGAGCGCCTTGCGCTCGGCGGCGATGTGGTCCGGGTCAGCACGCTCAACCGCGGGTGCGGTCCACTCGGCAGTCATGCTGGCCCACGCTATCTGGCGGCGCGTGGCGGGCGCCAGGGGATATGGGCCTGGACAGGACAGCACCGGCTCGCACTCCCCGCCGGATACGAGCCGGCGCTGTCGCTCGTGGCGCCCCCGCCGTTTCTGCGGCTCAGCCGTTTCTCAGGACCAGCGGGTTGAACGACCCGTTGTTGACCCCGGTGTAGCCGACCGCCCAGACGGTCGAGGCCCCGGGGGTGGTGGAGGCGGACGCCAGCACGCTCGGGCTGCCGTTGTCCGCGCTGGGCACCGTTGTCCACGCGGTGCCGTCCCAGTGCAGCGCGAGCGTCTGCGCCTGTGTCGCGCCCGCCGGGGTGTAGTAGCCGACGGCCCAGACGCTGTTCGCCGCGTTGGAGGTGGTGACGCCGGTCAGCACGTCGTTCGTACCGGGCGACGGGCTCGGCACGATGCTCCACCGCTTTCCGTCGAAATGCTCGATGAGAGTCGTCGAGCTGCCGAACGCGGCGGCGTTGGCGGCTGCGCCAACGGCCCACACGTCGGTCGGGCTGTTCGCCTTGATGGAGTAGATCGTGAACAGGAAGTTAGGGTTGGTGCCGGGCTCGAGCGGCATCGGCACGATGCTCCAGGAGGTGCCATCCCAGTGCAGCGTGTAGGTCTCCTCCGCGAAGTCGCTCGGGGTGACCTCGAGCATGTACCTCCCGGCGATCCACACGTCGCTCGGGCCGTCCGCCGAGATCGCGTCCAGGTCGCTCGCGAGGTTGTTGTTGCTCGGCTGCGGCACCATCAGCCTTGTCCAGCTCGTGCCGTTCCAGTGCGCGACCAGCCCGGTGTGTGCGCTGCCCAGGTGGCCGCCGATCGCGTAGGCGTCGGTGGGGCTGATGTCGGCCACTCCGGCACCGAGCTGCCCGGCAAGCGCGGTGGCGAGGCCGGGCGAGGTCGACCAGGCCGTGCCGTTCCAGTGCATGCCCAGCGGGTAGAAGGTGTAGCGAACCGGCTCGGAACGTCCGACCGCCCAGGCGTCGGTGGTGCTGCTTGCGCTGACCGCGGACAGGCTGTTCGTGCTGTACCCGGTCGACGGCGAGGCCACCCGCGACCAGGCGGAGCCGTTCCAGTGGTCGATCACGGGCCTCGCACCCAGGCCGTTGGGCGCCGCGTTCGAGGAACCGACGGCCCAGGCGTCAGTGTCAGAGGTCGAGGTGACGCCACCCAGGACGGCGTTCTGCCCGGCCGGCGGCGCCGGGACGGATGTGAAGCCGCCGGCCGCCAGGGCCGGGCGGGCGGCGAAGGCGAGCGCTGCGGCCAGCGCGACAGGCAGCGCGGCGAGGGTTGTGACGGCCTTCACATGCATAGCTCGACTGTAACGAGCCGCGATGCGCTGGTAACGTCCCCATTTCTGGGGACAGGGCGGTCCGGCGAGGAGACGGTCGCGGCCTCCCGGTTCGCGTGGGGTACGCTTTCTCCCGCCCCAGCCGGGAAGATCCAGCCGGGGAAGATCATGATCGGAGGCGGTCGGGTGAACGGGGTGTCATGAACGGCCCGGTGAACATGGCTGGCGGCCTGATGTCCGCCGAGATGGCGGAACAGCCCGCGGTGCTGGCGCGCCTGATCGACCGCGCCGCCGGGGACGCGGCGCTGGTGCGGGACGCGGCGCCCGGCCCGCTGGCCGGCGTGGTGTTCCTGGCCAGGGGCTCGTCGGACAACGCCGCCGTGTTCGGCAGGTACCTGACGGAGCTCGCGGCCGGCAGGCCCGTCGGCCTCGCCGCGCCGAGCCTCTACACCCGGTATCACGCCGAGGTGGACTGGAGCGGGTACCTGGTGGTGGCGCTCAGCCAGTCCGGCTCCACGCCCGAGATCCTCAACACCTGCGCGGCGGTGCGGGCGGCGGGCGCGTCACTGATCGGCATCACGAACGAGCCGGGCAGCCCGATGGCGGACGCGGTGGACGTGCTGCTGTCCACCGACGCGGGTCCGGAACTGGCGGTCCCCGCCACCAAGACGATGACCGCCCAGATGCTGCTGCTCGCCACGGTGGCCGCTGCCCTCGACCGCCGCCCGGCCGGCCCCACGGTGAGCCTCGCCGCGCTCCCCTCGACGGTCGCGGCCATCCTGGACAACCCCGGTCCGGCGGCCGATCTGGCGAGCCGGTGGCGCGGCATCGACCGCCTGGTGGTCTCCGGCCGCGGGCTCGCCTACGCGGCGGCGCTGGAGATAGCCCTCAAGGTCAAGGAGACCACGGGGATTCTCGCCGAGGGCATGTCCGTCGCCGACCTGAGGCACGGCCCGATCGCTGCCGCGTACGCCGGCGCTCCCGTCCTGCTGGTGGACGCGGGCGGCCCGGCCGCCGCCGACATCGGCGAGCTTCTCGAGACCCTCCACGGCCGCGGCGCCGAGGCGGCGACCCTGCCGCTGCCGCCCGGGCTGCAGGAGCCGGCGCAGGTGATCGCCGCGGTCGTGCGCGGCCAGCAGGTCGCCCGCAGCCTCGCGCTGGCCAAGGGCGCCGATCCGGATGCCCCGGCCGGCCTGACCAAGGTCACCCCGACCACGTAACCGGGGTTCCACTCGAAGCCGCATTCATGTTCCCCGGGCTACTTGTGCAGGCCCGTGGTGAAGCCCTCGGGGACGATGACGTCACCGGGAACGAGGTCATGGACGGAGCGGCGGCCCAGTGCGAGCAGAGTGGAGTCGATGCCGCCGCGCAGCACGTCGAAGACGTTGCGGACCCCGGCGGGTCCGTTGGCGGCCAGTCCCCACAGGTACGCGCGGCCGATCATCACGGCCCTGGCGCCGAGCGCGAGCGCCTTGACCACGTCGCCGCCGCGCCGGATGCCGCCGTCGAGGAGCACCTCGGCCTGTCCGCCGACCGCGTCGGCGACGGCAGGCAGCGCCCTGATCGCCGCCGGTGTGCCGTCCAGGTTGTTGCCGCCGTGGTTGGACACCGAGACAGCGGTGGCGCCGATATCCACCGCCCGGCGGGCGTCGTCGGGCCGCATCACGCCCTTGACCATGAACTCCCCGCCCCACCGCTCGCGCAGCCACGCGATGTCCGCCCAGGTCGCCGGCGGGGTCTGCATCCACTCGCCGTAGACGCCGAAGAACGTCGGCGCCGGCTCGCCGGGCCGGGCCATGTTCGGGACGGTCAGGTCGGGCAGGCCGCCGTGCCGGAACCAGTCGAGCACGTACCGGGGCCTGGTCATGCCCTCCGGCGCCAGGCGCATGCTCGACTTCAGGTCCATCCTCTCCGGTATCGCCGGGCTCCCCCAGTCGCGGCCGTTGGAGAACGACCAGTCCAGCGTCACGATCAGCCCCTTGGCCCCGGCGCCCCTCGCGCGCTCCATCCGGGCGAGGATCGTGTCGCGGTCGCCGGACCAGTAGACCTGGAAGAAGAACTTCGGGTTGACCGCCGCCACCTCCTCGACCGGCATGCTGGCGAACGAGCTCAGGCCCATGGCGGTGGCCGCCTCCGACGTGCCGCGCGCGACCCCCACCTCGCCCTGCGGGTGGACGGCCTGCACACCGGTCGGCGACGCGATCACGGGCAGCGAGATCTCCTGGCCGAGCACGGTCGTGGCCAGCTCCCGGCTGGCGGGCAGGTCGGCGATCCGCGGCGGGGCGAACCTCAGCTCGCTGAATGCCTGCACGTTGTCCCGCAGCGTGACGCCCTTCTCAGCCCCCGCCACGAGCGCCAGGTACACCGATCGCGGCAGCCGCCGCCGGGCCCGCCGGCGTGCTTCCGCGACGGTCTCGAACCAGTCCCTCGTGCTGGCCATCGGCTCTCCTTCTGTCCGGGCGACTCTTTTTGGCACTCGGTGACTAAACTATAGTTGCACCAAACCCTTATCCAGGTGGGTGCTCTGGCCCGCGCCGATCGCGAGGTTACCGGGGCACGGCGGCATCGCGCGTGGGCAGATCGCCGGCGTAGCGGGTGATCGACCCGAGCGCGATAGCATTCAGGCAGGTGAGCCGGGAAGCCTGGTCGGCACCAAGTCGAGCGCGTCTGGGCACACCATGGGCATGGGAATACACCGGATCAGCACCGAATCGGACTGGCGCAGCGAAGCGCTGCGCACCAACCTCTGGCTGATTCCGGCCATCGAGAGCCTCGCCGCCGCGGCTGCCTTCGCGGTGACCCTGGCGGTCGACCGGGCCGCCTACCGCGGGACGCTCACGCTGCCGGCCTGGGTTATCAGCGGGACGGCGGACGGGGCGCGGCAGATCCTGACCGCGCTGGCGGCGGCGATCATCACGGTGGTCGGCGTCGTGTTCTCGATCATTCTCGTGACGCTGACGCTCGCGTCGACCCAGTTCGGGCCCCGGATGCTGCGGACCTTCATCCGCGACCGCGGCACGCAGCTCACCCTCGGCACGTTCGTCGCCACGTTCTTCTACGCGATGCTCGCGCTGATCGTGATCGGGCCGGGAAACCACGGCGACTTCGTGCCGCACCTGTCGATCACCGTGGCGCTCGCGCTGACGGCTGTTGACCTGGGCATTCTCATCTACTTCATCCATCACACGGCAAAGTCCATCCAGCTGCCGGAGGTCATCGCCAGCATCGCGCGCGACCTCACCCACGCCATCAGCGCCGAGATGGACCCATCGGCTGGCGCCGCGCCCGATACGAGCGCCGACGTAAACGGTCCCTCGCTCATCGTGCTCCAGTCGCGGCTGGAGCGTTCCGGTCGCGTGGTGAGCGCGCCAGCCAGCGGTTATCTGCGCTTCGTCCGGCATGCCACGCTCGTCCGGATCGCCGCCGAATACGACGCCGTCATCCGGCTGCACCACCGGCCCGGGCACTTCCTCGTCCAGGGCCACCCGATGGCCACCGTCTGGCCGGCGGAGGTATCAGACAAGATCGCCCGTAGGCTGGCGCGGGTGCATATCACCGGCCCGCTGCGCACCCTCACCCAGGACATCGCCTTCGGCGTCGACCAGCTCGTGGAGATCGCGATCCGTGCGCTCTCCCCCGCGGTCAACGACACGTTCACGGCCATGACATGCATCGACTGGCTGTCCGACAGCCTGTGCACGATAGCGGTTCAGTGGCACCCGGCGCTGTACCACCGGGACGGCCTCGGCCACGTCCGGCTGATCACCGCGCCGGTCAGCTACGAGCGCCTGGTCCAGCGCTCCTTCGAGAAGATACGCCAGGCCGCCGGGGGGATGCCCGCGGTGCTTATCCGGCAGCTCGAAGCGCTCATCAAGATCATGACGGTCGCGCCCGCCGGGCGGAAGCAGATCCTGCTGGACCAGGCCGCCATGATCCGGCGGGTGAGCCTGCGCACGGTCCCTGAGGAGACGGACCAGGCGGACATCACGGCACGCTACGAGGAGCTGCTGGCCCTGCACAGCCAGCTCACGGGCACGGCCCCGGCGCCATTACCGGGCGAACCGGGCGGTGTCGCGGGCAGGCGGGCGGAACTGGTACCCGACCCGGTACTCGGTGACCAGGCATCTGCCGTAGGCCGGGCCGAGCTTGTGCCGCAGCCGGCTGACGTGCACGTCGACCGTGCGGCTGCTCTGGGCGAGGTCGCGCTGCCACACCTGCCTGACGAGGTCGGCCCGGCTGAACACGGTGGCCGGGTGCGCGGTCAGGAAGGCCAGCAGCTCGAACTCCTGGTACGTCAGCGGTATCTCCCGGCCGCCGGCGACGGCCCGCCGCTGCGCGTGATCCAGAACCAGGTCGGCGCCGGCGCCCGGGTCCGCGTCCGGCACCTTCCCGGGGGGCACCTCGCCCGGGGACGGCTCCCAGGAGGACCCGGGCACGGCGTAACCGATGATGGCCAGGGAGGTCTGCGTGCCGGGGATCGGCACGACGGCGAGAAGCGTGCCGTCCCGGCTGGGCGGCGCATGCCCCGCTTCGGGCACGTCCCGGGAATCGGGCGTGTCCGGAGAGGGCGGCGAGGCGAGCATCTGCGCCGCGATCGCCACATACCGGGACATCCTCGCTCCCTTCACGCCCCGAACCCCTGCCGGGCAATCGCATGTAGCCTATTAAATAGATCGATTTTGTCAAGAAAGACCCCTATCGAGGCGCCTCCGAAATGGGCCGGACCATGATCGTGGGTCGTTATGCACCTCATTCGGGGCCTTTTGACCCACGATCATGGAAGCGGGCCGGGGGGTGCCGAGCCGGGGAAGACGGGGCCGCGCCGAGCGCGGTCCACGAGGGAAGGCGACGCGCACGCTGAGGCGGGCGGTGGGCAGGGCGGGTGAAGGGGCGTGCGGGCGGAGGGCGCGGCGAGAGCGGGGAGCGCTAACGCGCGGGCCGGGGGCGGGAGCGCTAACGCGCGGCGTCCCTTGGGGGGACGGCGGCTGGGCTGCCGGGTGGGCCAGCGCTCGTTCGGTGTAAAAATCCCTGGATAAGCGGGCGGGGGCGGTCCGTGCGGGGGGGACCGGCAGCGGGGCGCCGTACCAGAACTCGATGATGCGGCGGGCGATCGAGGACGTGGGCGCCACGAAGAGCTCACCGGATTCCAGGCTGGCGCGCAGCTCGGCGCGCGTGAACCAGCGGGCCTCCAAGATCTCGTCGCTGTCGATCGTGATCCGCTGGGCGCCCTTGGCCAGCGCGCGGAAGCCGAGCATCAGGCTGCGCGGCATCGGCCACGGCTGGCTGCCCAGGTAGGAGATCTCGCCGACCACGATGTCGGTCTCCTCCCTCACCTCGCGCGCGACCGCCTGCTCCGCCGACTCCCCCGGCTCCACGAAGCCGGCCAGCACCGACATCCGGCGCTCCGGCCACGCCGCGCCGCGGGCCAGCAGGATCCGGTCGTCCGGGTCGGTCACCAGCATGATCACCGCCGGGTCGATCCGCGGGAAGTGCTCCGAGCCGTCCACCGGGCACACGGTCAGGTGCCCGGCGGGCGCCGGCACCGTCGCGGCGCCGCAGCGCGGGCAGTGCGTGTGCGTGCCGTGCCAGTTCGCGAGCGCCACCGCGTGCGTCAGCAGGCCCGCGTCCCGGTCGCTCAGCATCGCCCCCGCCTGCCGCGGGGACGCCCGGCGGGTCCCCGGCAGCTCCGTGATGTGCCCGCTGACGCCGAAGTACACGACGCCGTCGTCATCGATTCCCAGCAGGAACCGGGGGCCCTCACCCGCCTCGGGCGGCGGCACGAACACCAGCTCCGCACGGTCGCCCTCGGAACGCACCAGCGCCTCGGAGTTCTCCACGGCCACCACCCGGGTGCGCGGGTCCGCCCAGGCGCGCGCCACCCACTCCGCGTCCTGGCGCTTGATCGTCGCCCGGTCCACGGTCCCCCTGGCCAGCGCCAGACGGCCGAGCGGGCCGTCGGAGCCTGGCACGTCCACCGCCGTGCCCGCGCCGCCGGGCGCGCTCACGAAGGGTCCGCACCGGTGGCCGCGAGCTCCTCCCACAGGTACGCGGCGGCCTCGGCGCCGCGCAGCAGCAGGGACTTGTCCACGCGCTCGTTCGGTGCGTGGATACGGTCCGAATCCAGGCCCACCGCGACGAAGACCAGCGGTGCGCCCAGGATGTCGGCGAGATCGGCCTCGGGGCCGCTGCCGCCCTCCCGGGTGAACAGCACCTCCGTGCCGAACGCCCGCTGCATCGCGCGGCGCGCGGCCTGCACGGCCGGCGAGGTGATCGGCGACCGGCACGGGCGGACCGCGGGGCCGGCGGTGATGACCGCGTCGATGCCCGGCGGGAGGTGGCTCGCCACGTACTCGCGCAGCGCGCCGTAAACCGCGTCCGGATCCTGGTCGGGCACCAGGCGGAACGAGACCTTTGCGTGCGCCTCGGCGGGCACGATCGTCTTCGGCCCGGGGCCGGTATGGCCGCCCCACATGCCGTTGACCTCGGCGGTCGGGCGCGCCCAGATGCGCTCCAGCGTGCTGAAGCCCTCCTCGCCGTAAAGGTCGCGGCTGTCGCCGGCGTCGGCGAGCCACGTGTTCTCGTCGAACGGCAGCTTCGCGAACAGCTCACGTTCCTCGGCGGTGAGCGGGACCACCGCGTCGTAGAAGCCGGGCAGCGTGACCCGGTTCGCCTCGTCGTGCAGTCCGGCCAGCAGCGCGGCGAGCGCGTGCAGCGGGTTCGGCACGCCGCCGCCGAACGAGCCGGAGTGCAGGTCACGGGACGGCCCGGACAGCGTGATCTCGGCCTCGGCGAGGCCGCGCATGCCGGTGCACATGGACGGCACGTCGGCCGCCCACATCGTAGTGTCGCTGATCACGATCACGTCGGCGGCCAGTTCCGCCTGGCGCTCGCGGAGCAGATCAGCGAAGTGCGGGGAGCCGGACTCCTCCTCCCCCTCGATCAGCATCGTGATCGAAACCGGGGGCGCGCTCTGCTCCGCGGTGGCGAGGGCCGCCCGGAGGCCGAGCGTGTGGAACAGGACCTGGCCCTTGTCGTCGGAGGCGCCGCGGCCGAGGATGTAGCCGCCGCTTTCGGCCGGCTGGAACGGGGGGCTGTACCATTCGCCGGCCGGCTCGGCCGGCTGAACGTCGTGGTGGCCGTAGACCAGCACCTTCGGCGCGCCGGGATCTTCCGCCGGCCAGTGGGCGTAGACGGCTGGAAGGCCGTCCGTTTCCCAGACCTCGGCGACCGGGAAGCCCGTGTCGCGCAGGTGCCCGGCGAGCCATTCGGCGGACCGCCGCACGTCGCCGTGGTGCTCGGGGTCGGCGGACACCGACGGGATCGCCAGCCAGTCCTTCAGCGCACTGAAGAAATCCTCCGCATTCGCGGCAACGTAGTCCCGGACGTCCATGAGACCTAACGTACCGGTTCGAACGCGTCCCCCCGGCCCAGCAGGCCCGCCGACGGTATGGAAACCGTCCGGCCGGGGCGCGAGGTCACCCAGCCCACCCGGATCGGGTCCTCGCCGGCTTCTTTGAGGGCCGTCATGGCGGCCTGCTGCTCCGTTTTCGCGACGACCACGCAGAAGCCGAGGCCCATGTTGAACGTGGCGTACATCGTGGCGGGCGTGATCTGCCCTCGTTCGGCGATCAGCGTGAAGAGCTCCGACGGAGCCGGCATCGCGTCCAGCTCGTAGGAGACGTCCGCGGCGAGCCTGGCCAGGTTGAGCAGGCCGCCGCCGGAGATGTGCGCGAGGCCGCGCGGCGTGATCCCGGCCGCCCACAGGGATTCGGCGGCCTTGACGTAGACCCGGGTCGGCTGCAGCAGCGCGTCGGCCAGCCGGCGGCCGGTGCCGGGCACCTGGTCCTGCAGGCTCATGCCGCCCGTGCCGTCCTTGCCGGCTTCACCGCCCGTGCCGTCCTTGCCAGTGCCGCCCTCGCCCGTGCCGTCCTTGCCGCCGCCGCCCTTGCCGAACAGCGCGTGCCGGGCGAGCGAGTAGCCGTTGCTGTGCAGTCCGGAACTCGGCAGCCCGATCACGACGTCACCGGGACGCACCGCCGAGCCGTCGACCGGCTCCCGCGTCGCCTGGCCCGGCTGCGCGGCGTTCGGGAGCGCGCCGATCGCGGTTCCCACCAGGTCGAGCATGGGGCCGCCGCCCTCCGAGCTGGCCAGCATCGCGCCGATCTGGGCGATCTCGCCGCCGGGGATGGCGATGCCCGCGAGCTCGGCGCCGAGGAACAGGCCGCGGGCGATCTCGTCGAGCACGCCCTCGTCGATACGGTCGATGGCCACGTAGTCAAGCAGCGCGAGCGGCACCGCGCCGACGCAGACCAGGTCGTTGACGTTGTTCGCCACGCAGTCGACGCCGATCGGCTCCCACCGGTTGGCCTCCCTGGCCAGCAGGATCTTGGTGCCGACGCCGTCCGTGGTGAGGGCCAGCGGCGGCCCCGGCGGGACGTGCATGAGCGTCGCGAAGTAGCCGCTGGACAGCCCGGAGATCTTTGTCACGAGGGGAGACCTGACCGTGGTCCTGGCCAGCCACGGGCGCATGACCCTGGCGAACGCGTTCTGCTCGCGCTCCTCGTCAACCCCGGCGGCGGCGTAGGTGGACGGGGCTCCGTCGGGCGTCGCGGCGTTCTCCGGCATCGTCATCGGCTTCCTGGTCGTCCTGGTCGGCGGGAGTCTGTGACGATCCGAGACTAGCCCATCGTGCCCGGTCAGCCCCTGATCGAGGCCTTGCCCGCGGCGGCGCGGCGAGGCCTTGCCCGCGCCGGCGCGGCGAGGGACGCTGAGCATGGCCCTACAGGTGGCGAGCACAGGAGGATCCATGGCCGGCGAGTTCTGGCGGGAACTGAAGCCGGTGGCGCAGGCAATACGCCCGGGCGCAATGCCGGAGGCGTACATCGCGAACGCGGCCACCGACGACGAGCGCTACTACGCCCCGCTGTCGGAGACCGTCGGCACCCGCCCGCTGTGGATCTCCCCCAGCCAGAACCGCTGGTGCGACGTCCTGATGTGCCGCGGCGCCGGGCTGGTCAACCGGCACTATCATCCGCAGCAGGTCTTCGCCTACACGATCTCCGGCAAGTGGGGGTACCTGGAGCACGACTGGGTGGCGACCGCCGGCGACTGGATCTACGAGGCGCCCGGCGAGGCACATACCCTCGTGGCATATGAGTCCGAGGAGCCCATGCGAGTTACGTTCAACGTCACGGGCCCGCTGATCTGGCTCGATGAGAACGGCGACCCCAGCGGCCACTTCGACGTGTTCGACTACATCGCGCTCTGCCGGGACCACTACGAGAAGGCCGGGCTCGGCGCCGGGTACATCGACCGCCTCTTCCGCTGACCCGCCGCTTCGGCCCTCAACCGGCCTCCCCCCCAGCGGCCTTCCGCCCTCGGCGGGCTCCGCCCTCGGCGGGCTCGGCTCTTTGCTGCTTTGTAGGGTTTACGTAGTCGCTTATCGGGACAAACAAGGACACCTACTCACCGGTAAGGGTACAAAGTGGCGCTGTCGCGGCTTGGAGTGAGCGGCGAGGGGGTCAGGCGTCGGCGGCGGGGGGGACGCGTTCGATTAGGTGCACCAGTCCCGCCTCGTCGAGCAGGTCGGACGGGCGGACGGTCAGATCGTGCCGCACGTAATAGAAGGCCGCGCGCACACGGTCGACCGGCACGGCCGCCAGGGCCGCCCACGCGAGCCGGTAGGCGGCGAGCTGGACGGCGACCGCGTGCCGCTCCGCTTCCGAACGCGGCGGCTGCCCGGTCTTCCAGTCGACCACGTCGAACCCGCCGTCCGCGCTGTCAGCGAACACGGCGTCGATGCGCCCGCGCACCAGCCGGTCCCCGATCAGCGTCTCGAACGGAACCTCGACCTCGGCCGGCCATCGGCCTGCCCATTCGCTCGACTCGAAGCGGTCGCGCAGCTCCGCGAGGTCGGCGTCCGACTCCACCTCGAAGAGGTCCTCGTCGCCGATCAGCCGCTGCTGCCCGAACCGCTCCTCCAGCCAGCGGTGGAACTCGGTTCCGCGCCGCGCCTGCGGGGCGGGCGGTCTGGGCATCGGCCGCCGTACCTGGCGCGCCAGCTCCTCGGGATCGCGCGCCAGCGCGACCAGCGCGGAGACCGACAGACGGGCCGGCAGCGCGACGTGCACCGAGCCGTCGCCGCGGCGGCGCTCCCGCTCGGCGAGCAGCAACTCCGCATCGCGCCGCCACGCCGCCACCAGTTCGAGGCCCGCTGGGTCGAGGCCGCTGCCGGCGGTAAAGTCCACGTCTTTGGGATCCGTTCCGGCGGGAGACGCCGGATCCGCGGGATCTGTCGTCCGCACCTGATCCGCGATCGCGGATTCCACCATGCCGGCGGCCGAGCGCACCGTTTCGTAGTGCCCCCCCGCGGGTGTGGCGGGCCAGTTCGCCGTCTCGACGGAGGCGAGCAGCGGGTTCTCCGCGTCCTCCGCCGGCGGCCGAGCCCACGTGTCCACCACACCCGCCCCCGCGGCACACGCCGAGCGCACCTCGGACAGGAAAACCGAAGGTCCCAAACGGCCGGTTCCGTCTCCCCACCAGAATCCGCTGCAGCCGAGCCAGAACGCCGCGCGGGTGGCCGCGACGTAGGCCAGCCGCCGTTCCTCGGCCAGATCCCGTTCCCCGCAGGCGGCGGTGAACTCGGACAGCGAGTCCGCGTCGAGGCCGGCCAGCCTGGGCAGGTCGCCCGCGTCCCCGCGCAGGCCGAACGGGATCAGCCGCGCGTTGTCGGTCCACCGCGTCGAGAGCCGGGGCCGCGCCGGGAACACCTGGGCCCGCTCCCCGGCGGCGAGCCCGGGCACGAAGACGGCCGGCCACTGCAGCCCCTTGGCGGCGTGCACGGTGAGCAGCTTGACGGTGTCCGTGTCGCCCACCCTGCCGGTCTCCAGCCCGAACTCCTCCTGCTGGGCCGCGGTCAGGTAGGCGAGGAACGCGCCGAGTGTGGGTTCTGGCTGCTCGCCGGCGAACGCGGCCGCCACGTCGGTGAACGCGTCGAGGTCGGCCCGCGCGGCTGCCGGGTCGGCGCCGGACCGCGAGGCGACCTCGATGTCCAGGCCGAGCGTCCGCTCGACCTCCGCGGTCAGGTCGGCCAGCGGGCGCCCGGTGTGCGCGCGCAGCCGCCGCAGCTCGCCGGCGAGCGCGTGCAGCCGCGCGTACCCGTTCGCCGAGTACCGGCCCGGGTCGCCGAGGTCATCCAGCGCCTCGACGAGAGACCCGGTCTCGGCCGTCAGGTCGGTGATCGCGTCCGTGAGCGCGTCGCCACGTTCCGCCGGGGCGCGATCCCCCGCCCCGCCTGCGGGTTCGTCGCCGCTCCGGGTTTTCCCATGCTCGCCGCCGCCCTGGGCTTCCCCGGCCGCGTGGCCGCGCCGGGCTTCCCCGGGCTCATCGGCGCGGGCGAGGTTCCGCGCGCGGCGGCCCAGCGCCACCAGGTCGCGCGGGCCGATCCGCCACCGGGGGCCGGTCAGCAGCCGCGCCAGCGCGTCGGACGCCGAGGCGTCGTACAGGACCCGCAGCGTGGCGACCACGTCCTGCACCTCGGGCACCGTCAGCAGGCCACCGAGCCCGACGACCTCGCACGGGATGCCGCGGGTGCCGAGAGCCCGCCGCAACGGGACGAACTGGGACCGCTTCCGGCACAATACGGCGATGTCCGACGGCCGTACCCCGGCGGCGCGGCCGTCCGGCCACGGCAGCCCGTCCGGCGCGCACCCGGCGGGCCGCGCGAGCAGGGACGCGACCTGCTCCGCGACCCATTCAGCCTCGTCGGCGACGGTGGGCAGCAGCGCGCATGTCACCGACCCGCGCGCGGTCCGGTCCGGCGCGGGTACCAGCACCGGCATGTCCGGAGCTTCCGCGCGCAGCCCGGCCTGGAGCACGGCCGCCGCGTCCAGCACGCGGCCCGCGTTCCGGAAGCTCGTCGACAGCTGCCGCACCGGAGCGCTCCCGCCGGTGCGCAGCGGAAAGTCCCTCACGAACCGCCGGAGGTTTCCCGCGCTCGCCCCCCGCCAGCCGTAGATCGACTGACACGGATCGCCCACCGCCGTTACCGGATGCCCGCCCCCGAACAGCGCGCGCAACAGCACGAGCTGCGCGTGACTGGTGTCCTGGTACTCGTCGAGAAGCACCACGTGGTAGCGTCCGCGCTCGGCCGCTCCCACCTCCGGGTGCCGGGCCGCGATCCGCGCCGCCAGCGCGACCTGGTCCGCGTGATCGACCACCTCACGCGCCGCCTTCGCCGCGGCATACCGCTCGGCCAGCGGCAGCAGCTGCTCCCTGGCTCGCTGACAATCCATGATCTTCCGAACGGGCGCCGGTATCTTCCCCGGCAGCCCGTCTCGCCGGGCGGCGAGCCAGTCCCCCACCCGGACGACGTCGGCTGGCTCGCGCAGATGCTCGGCGAGATCCCCGGCCAGCTGCAGAACGGCGGCGGTGACGGTCTGCGGCGTCCAGCCGACCTGGTCCATCGGCCCGTCGTAGGCCGCGACGATGGACGCGGCGAGCTGCCACGACAGCGCGGGGGTGATCAGCTGCATCGACGGTTCGAGCCCCTCGCGCAGCGCGTGGTCGCTGAGCAGGCGCCCCGCATACGAGTGATAGGTGCTGATCACCGGGTCCGAGCCGAGCGCGTCCGCATCGGCGTCGTCCGTGCCGGCGGCATCGTCGGCGCCGGCACCGCCCGCGGCCGCGGTTCCGCCTGCGGCGGCCGCTCCGCCCGAGGCAGGGGAGGTCAGCGTTTCCAGTCCCGCGCGGCGCAGGCGATCCAGCCGCGACCGGACCCGGTCGGCGAACTCGGCGGCCGCCTTCCTCGTGAACGTGAGGCCGAGCACGCGGTCGGGGCGCACCATGCCGTTGGCGACGAGCCACACGAGCCGGGCCGCCATCGTCTCGCTCTTACCCGAGCCGGCGCCCGCGATCACCGTCAGCGGCCCGAGCGGCGAACCGATCACCGCCGCCTGCTCGGGTGTCGGCTCCGGCAGCCGCAGCAGCCGCGCCAGCTGCTCCGGGCTGTACCTGATGCTCACCTCAGCATTCCACCAGACCCCGCCGACATTCGGGCCTGGGCCTCCCTTACCCCCTTACCCGCTTCGGGTGGGACCGGCTTTCTCGATGTGAACGCGGAGCAGGACGCGCTTTTCGGCGCGCATCGCGGCGCGGTACTCGTCCCAGTCGGGGTGCTCGCCGGAGATGCGCCTGTAGTAGTCGACGAGGCCATCCATCGCCTCGGGCAGCTCGACGATCTCGGCCGTGCCTTCGAGCTGGATCCACTGGCCGAAGAACTGGTCGGGCAGCACGCACAGCCACACCCGGCGATCGCGGCGGACGTTGCGCACCTTGTACGCCGGCTGGCGGGTGCTGATCACCACGTGCCCGGCGGAGTCGACGCCGGCGGTAACCGGGGAGAGCTGCGGGCCGCCGTCGGCCCGCAGCGTGGCGAGTACCGCGTGATGGTTCTTGCGCACGAAATCAAGCGCTGCATCGAGGTCCATGCGCCCATCTTCGCAGCGCCGCGATCAGGGTGCCACCCGGGAACCGTCGGGGTGGACGGGGCAGCAGGAGGAGACCGGGCAGGTGCGGCAGCCTGGGTTCGCGCGGGCCTCGAAGACCGGGCCCGCCATTCCGGCGGCCACGGTCTCCACCAGGTCCTTGGCCCAGCTTGGGTCGGCGTCGTCGGGGAGCGCGTGCTGGCGCTGCACCCTGGCCTTGGCGGCGAAGCTGGCCTTGCCGACCTGGACCAGCTCGGCGCCGCCCGGCTCGCTGAGGCCGAACCCCTCGAACGCGCCGAGCAGCACCGCGAGCTGGTAGACGCCGAGCTGCGGGTGCCGGCCGAGTTCCTCCTCGCGCGGCGCGGTCGACCCCGTCTTCAGGTCGACGACGACTCCGCGGCCGCGCTCGTCGCGCTCCAGCCGGTCCACCCGGCCGGTGATCTCGACCTGGCCGATCCGCACCCGCAGCGCCTGTTCCGCCGCTACGAGCTCGCGGGGATTGGCGGCGTGCCACTCGAGGAACTTGCGGACCATGCGCTCGGCCTGCTCGCGCTGACGGGAACCGTACCAGGCGCTTCCGAAGTCGAGATGGTGCCAGATTTCGTCGATTCGCTGCGCCACCGCCCGTTCTGTAGCCCCTTCAGAAATGAGTACGGTGGCGGCGTGGATCACGGTGCCGAGGTGGCGCAGGACATCGGACCTGCCGGCGCCGACCGCCGACTCGAGCAGCCAGCGCAGCCCGCAGCGGGCGAACGACTCCACCTGCGACGGGGACAGCCGGACCGTCTCGCCCTCGCCGACGACCGGGCTCGCGTCCGACAGCGCGGTGAGCGCGTACCAGTCGCGCGGGTGCGCGCCGCGCACGCCCGCGAGGGCCAGCTTCGCCAGGTGTGCGGCGGCGGCGTGGCGAAGCGCGGCAGGGCGGGCGCTGTCCGTCGCCGTGCGGCGCAGGTCCGCGACGAGCAGCGGCAGCGACAGCCAGCGGGTGCTCGTGCCGGCCCGCTGGATGTCGATGTCATCACCGGCGAGCTCGGCCAGGAACCGCGACGGCCGCTGGTCGGCGTCGCCGCCGCCGGCCGCGGTGACCACGAGCAGGCGCCGGGCGCGGGTGACCGCGACGTAGAACAGCCGGCGTTCCTCCGCCAGGAGCCTGGCGGCGAGCGCCGCCGCGGCGATGTCCACGGGCCGGCCGTACCAGTCGGGGCCGCCCGCGGTCTCGGCCAGCTCGTCGGCGCCGAGCAGCGAGCCGCGCAGCCGCAGATCGGGCCACGTCTCCTCCTGCACCCCGGCGACGACCACCACGTCCCACTCCAGGCCCTTCGACCGGTGCGCGGTGAGGACCCGTACGCATTCCTCGCGCGCGGCGCGCTCGGCGAGGGTGTCGCCGGGGATCTCCTGCCCGCTCAGGCTGTCCAGGAACAGCGCCGGGCTGCCGGGCGGAAGCTGGGCGGTGAACTGCGCGGCGGCTTCGAACAACGCGAGGACCGCGTCCAGGTCACGGTCCGCGGACGCGCCCTGCGGGCCGCCCCCCGCGCTGAGCTGCTGCCAGCGCCGGGCCAGGCCGGAGGCCTCCCACACCGCCCAGAGCACATCCTCGGCGGTCTTCCCGGCCGCTATCGCCTCGCGCGCGATCGCCAGCAGCTTGCCGACGCGGCGCGCCGGCCCGGCGACCCGGTCCGAGACGAGGGTGAGGCTGGCGGGCTCCAGGAGCGCTTCGGCGAGCGCCGTCCCGTCGAGCGAGCGGCGCAGCTTGCGAAGGCCCAGCGTGTCGGTGTCGCCGAGCGGGCCGGTGAGCAGCTCGGCGGCGGTCTCCTCGTCCAGCGTGGCGGGCCGCAGCGCGCAGCGGAGCAGCGTCAGCAGCGGGCGGGTGCCCGGCTCGTCGGGCAGCGGCAGCTCGTCGCCGGCGATGCTGACCGGGACGCCCGCCGTGGTGAGCGCGCGGCGCAGCACCGGAATCTGGCGTGAGGCCGACCGGACCAGGACGGCCATCCGGTCCCACGGCACCCCGTCGGCCAGGTGCGCCCGGCGCAGCGTGTCGGCGACCAGCGCGGCCTCCTGGGTGGCGGTGTCCGCGATCATGATCCGCACCTCGCCGGGCGGCGCGTCCGGCAGCGGGCGCAGGTCACGGTGCCCGGCGCTGGGAGCGGAGCGAGCGGAGCGAGCGGAGCGTGGTTCTCCCGCCCGGGGCTGCGCCGGGGGGAGGCGGCGGGCCACGCGGCGCGAGGCGGCGAGCAGCACCGGGCCGCTGCGGCGGCAGGTGCGCAGCGCGATCACCGGCGCCGGGGTCCCGTCCGGCCCGCGGAACCTGTCCGGGAACTCGGTCAGCGCGCGCACGTCGGCGCCGCGGAAGGCGTAGATCGACTGGTCGGGGTCGCCGACGGCGATCAGCTCCTGGCCGCCCCCCGCCAGCGCCAGCAGCAGGGACTCCTGCGCCGGGTCGCTGTCCTGGTATTCGTCCACGAGCACCGCGTCGTACGCCTGCCGTTCCCGCTGCCTCGTCTCGTCGCGGCCAAGCAGCGCGGCGGCGATCCTGACGATCTCCGCGTAGTCGTAGGTGGGCACCGGCGCCAGGTCGAAACGCGCCGCGTACCGGTCGAGAAACGCGCCCGCGGCCACCCAGTCGTCGCGGCCGCGCCGCCTGCCGAGCTGCCGCAGCGACCTTCCGTCCAGGCCGCGCTCGGCGGCGCGCATCAGGACGTCGCGCAGCTCCTCGGCGAACCCGCGGGTGGCCAGCGCGGGGCGCAGCCGCTCCGGCCAGCGGGTGCCGCCGTCGGCGATCTCACCGCGCAGCAGCCTGCGCACCTCGAGCAGCTGCTCGGGTGCCGACAGCAGCCGCGGCGGCTCGTCGCCCGCCAGCACGAACTCCCGGCGGACCAGCGCCCAGGCGTAGCTGTGGAAGGTCAGCGCCAGCGGCTGTCTCGTCGTCCGGTGCAGGCGCTGGGTGATGCGCTCGCGAAGCTCGCCGGCGGCCTTGCGGCTGAACGTGAGCACCAGGACGCGCTCGGGGTCCATGCCGCGCTCGGTGATGCGGCTGGCGACCGCCTCGACGATCGTGGTGGTCTTGCCGGTGCCCGGGCCCGCCAGCACCAGGACCGGGCCGCCCTTGTGCTCGACCACCGCGCGCTGGGCGTCATCGAGGCGCGGCGGCTGTCTGCCCGGCGGCAGCGGCCGGCGGACCAGGCGGTAGGCGGCTGCGTGTTCCATCACTCACGATTCCAGCAGAGACCACCGACATTCCGGGGGACCTTCGGCGGGTGAACTTCGCCGGCGGTCCGGCCAGCGGGCGCGGCGTTCGCCGGCGCGGCGTTCGCGGGAGCGGGCGCGGCGGGAGCGGGAGCGGCGGGAGCGGGAGCGGGAGCGGCGTTCGCGGGAGCGGCGTTCGCGGGAGCGGGCGCGGCGGAGCCGGCGGATGTGGGTGCGATCCGCGCTGCTATGGCGACGCGAAATGCACCCAAATCCGGAATCAGCTACCCGCCCGGCGGTCCGGCCAGCGGGCGTGGCGCATGTCCACCCGGACCGGGGGACGCGCGGAACGCAGCGGCGTGCCCTCTTCCAGATAGCGGACGAGCGCCGCGTGCTCGTGACCGGGCGCTGGCGTTCCGTCGGAGTGGATCACCCGCCACCAGGCGACGCCGCCGCCGAACGTGGCCATCACCCTGCCGACCTGGCGCGGGCCGCCCTGGCCGAGGTACTCCGCGATGTCGCCATAGGACATCACCCGGCCGGCGGGTATCGCGTCCACCACGTCCAGGACCATGCCGGAGAACTCGTCGAGCGGTCGCGTCTCGTTCACGGGCAGATCACGCCCCCGGCGGCGGGACGGCACCAGGTCCCGGCGGCGGGACGGCACCTCGGCCCGGGCCCGGGCCGAAGGCGGCCGCGTGCGCGCCGCGCGCGCCCGCGCCCGTCTCCGCGTACCGTACCCTGCGCAGTACCGCGAGGCGGGTGGCCGCCGCCGCGGCCAGGGCCAGCGAGGTCAGCGCCAGCACCGCGTCAAGAACAAGCTGGCCGGAGCCTCGCGGCGGCACCGGCTCCGGCGGCACCGCCGCGGCACCGCCGCCGAAGGTGACGGTGGCAGCGGCCCCGGAGCCGGCCGGCCGCTCCCTGGCGAGGACGCCGGCCTCCGTCAGCGCCGCCGCGGCGTCCACGGTGCCGAATCCGATCTTGGCGTCGTAGCCGCCCGGCGGCCGGTCCCTGGTCGTCATCGTCAGCGCCCGCGCCACGAGACCGGGAGCCAGCGCCCGGTACCGCGACTTGACCAGGGCGGCCACGCCGGCGACCAGGGCGCACGCCGGGCTGGTGCCGCTGACCACCCAGTACTGCCCGTCCCTGCCCTGCGCGGGGACGTTCACCCCGGGCGCCGCCACCTGAACCGACAGGTTGTTGCTGGAGAAACCGGCCACGGCACCGTCGGAGCTGAGCGCGCCCACCCCGATCACCCCGGGATACTCCGCCGGGAAGGAGATGGGCGCGTAGCCGTGGTCGCGCCGCTCGTCGTCCTGGCCCGAGTTCCCCGACGACGCCACCACCACGACGCCGCGGGCGAAGGCGTACTGCAGCGCGGCCCGCACGGCGGCGCTCGGCTCCGCGTAGCCGAGCGACATGCTGATCACCTGCGCGCCGTCGCGCACCGCGTCCAGGATGGCGGTGGCCAGCGACTGCTGGATGCGCGCCTCGGGCTCGTGGTCGTAGACGCGGTAACCGGGGTCGTCCCGGCCCGGGATCACCCGGAGCGACAGCACCCTGGCCTCCGGGGCGATGCCGATGATGCCGCTGCCGCCGCCGTCATGCCCGTGCCCGGCGATGATCGACGCCATCCATGTCCCGTGCACGCCCCAGCTCGGGCTGTCCGCGGACGTGTGCAGGCCGGTGAGGTCCGGGCCGGTGAGCACCGCGCCGGACAGGTCGCTGACGCTGGGGTTCACGCCACTGTCGATCACCGCCACGGTCACGCCGGCGCCCTCGCTCAGCTGCCAGGCGGCCGGCACCTCCAGCATGCCGAGCACCCACTGCTGGCTGTCGCGGACGCTGTCGGCGTTCTCCGCGCTGGCCACCGCCGGCATGGCCGCGACCGCGCCGGCGAGGCACAGCGCGAGCGCGGTCTTCCCGGCGCGGCGCCCTAGCATCCAGGTGCTCCCGGGCAGCGGGGAGCCCGCGGCGGCGCGCCCAGCACGGTCGCGACGGATCGCGCGACGCCGGCGGCCATGCTTGTCATCTCCGCGTCAGCGTAGCTGTCATCGGTCACCGGTACCCACGGCCGGCCGTCGGTGTACCCGACCGCGTACATGACGACGTAGGGGCCCTCGCTGACGCTGGCGGCGAGCTGCCTGCGGCTGTTGGTGAAGCCGGCGGCGCTGGTGCCGCCGAAACCGGCCGTCCGCACGCCGGCGACGGCCGCGGCACCCCGGCGGGAGTCGGTGAGCCTGGGGGCCGTCAGGCCCCGCTGCACCGAACCGGCCTGCGCCCGCGAGGGGAGCACCGCGACGCCCACGGTCAGAACGTAGGTGTCCGTCCCGTCGACGTACGTGGCACGCAGCAGCGCCTGGCAGCCGTACCGGGCGAGTATCAGCGCGACCGGCCGGTCCGCCGCGGCCGCGCACGCCGACTGCGGCGCGATGCCGATCCGCTGCGCGCTCAGCGCCAGCGGCGTGCCATCGGGGAACGTGTCCGGGGCCTGGTACCTGACCGAAGCCGGGAAGATGGATCTCGCCGGCAGCGTCCGCCAGCGCCTGCCGACCTCCCATGCCATGATCTTCTGGCGCTCGGCGGCCGTGAACTGGCGGGGCAGCACCTGGATGGCGACACCGGCGAGCGACACCGCCAGCCCGGCCACCCCGAGGATGAGCGCGGCAAGGGCCGCCGCCGACGCCGCGCCCTGCCGGCCGCGCCGCACCCGCCCCGCAGGCAACGCCGTCCCCGCGGGCCGAACAGGCCGCTGCCCATCACCGGGCGCCTCCGGCTGACTCGCCACAAGGAAATGGTAGGGCTTGATTCGGATCAATGGCCGCGAGGCCGGATTCGGAGTCGATGCGCAGCCAGCGGGTAATCCCGATCCCGCGCAGGAACGGCACGTCGGTCGCTGTTGTTGTAGAAGTGGACGGAGAAGCGGGCGGAACCGGCCCGCGGGGAGACGATCACGCCGCGGCGGGTGAGCTCGGCGGCGATGGCTTCGCCTCACGGCCCGGGAATAGGGATGCTCGGTGCTGCGCCAGCCCGCCAGCGGCGGCCGGAACTCCCGCAGCACCGCCGGGCTGAGATAGCAGACCACGGGGCCGAACGTGCTGCACAGCCACGCAGGTCAAACGAAGGACTGATGCCCACCGGGACGTTCAAGGCACGCGGCGCCGCCGTCGGCGTCTCGCGCGCCGCCGAACTGGGCGTCACGGCGATAGCGATGCCGACGAACGGCAACGCCGGGGCCGCCTGGTCGGTCTACGCCGCCAGGGCCGGGCTGAGGAGCCTGATCGTGATGCCAGCCGCCGCGCCCGCGATAACGCACGCCGAGGGAAAGCGAGCCCCGGCCGGATCCCCGCACGGTGGCGTCCGGCATCACCGTTCCGGAGTCGCTCGGCGACTTTCTCGTCCTCGACGCGCTCTACGCCACCCGGGGCACCGCCGTGGCCGTGACGGACGAGGCGCTGCTGGCCGCCGGATCGCTGGCCGCGCGCCTCGAGGGCACGCTGGTCTGCCCGGAGGGCGCCGTCTGCTTCGCGGCCGTGCGGAAGCTGCGCGAACACGGCTGGCTGTCCGGAACCGACGAGGTGGTCGTGCTCAACACGGGCACGGGCCTGAAGTACGGCGCTCAGATCCCGGTGCCCGCGACGAAGACGGCCGCCGGGCCGCTGCCGGTGACCACCCCGTCGGCGGCGGAGACGTAGCAGGACTCACCACGGCCCGCCTTCAGTGTCTCGCCCGCCGCGCCGCGCAGTACCAGGTCACCCTCCATGCACAGCACGATCCGCGGCCCGGTGCCAGGCAGCGGGTAAGGCACGGCGCCGAACTCGGCGCGGTACATCCGGAACTCCGGTGCCGGAGTGTCGTAAACGGCGGCGCCGTCCGCGATCTCGCGCGGCGCGATGACCGGCACGCCGACTGCCGGGTCGGTGAGCCTGAGGAGTTCCGGCACGTCGATGTGCTTGCCGGTGAGCCCGGCCCGCACCACGTTGTCGGAGTTCGCGAGCAGTTCGATGCCGGTGCCGTGCAGGTACGCGTGCAGGCCGCCGGCCGGCATGAACACGGCCTCGCCAGGCTCAAGTACCGCGTGCCGCAACAGCAGCGAGGCGACGATGCCCAGGTCCCCTGGATGCTCTCCGGCGAGCCGGACCGTGGCGTCGCAGGCGGCGGCGTACGGGCCGCCTTCCTCCGCCAGCCGCGCGCAGGCGGCCACGACGTCGCCTGCGAGTGCCTCGCGCCCGCCGGGCGCCCACGTCAGGATGCGGGCGAGCGTGTCGGTGACCACGCGCGGCGTGGTTGCGGCGGCAAGTTCCGATACGAGCGGCTCCAGCTTGCCGACCCCCAGCGAGCCGAGCAAGGCCGCCGCGTCCCCGGCGCCGCGCAGGCCGGCCAGAACCTCGAACGGGGTCAGCGCGCAGAGCAATTCCGGCTTCGGCCAGTCGTCGACGTAGTTGCGCGCCGGGTCGCCGGGCGGGAGCCCGCGCTCGTTCTCCGCGCGGAAGCCGGCCTCCGCCTGCGCGCGGGACGGATGCACCTGGATCGACAGGGCCTTGTCCGCCGCGAGCACCTTGAGCAGGAAGGGCAGCCGCGGCCCGAACCGGGCCTGGCACTCGAACCCCAGCTCGCGCGCGGGGTTCTCCGCGATCACGGCGTCGAGGGTGCCGCGGCGGCCGCCGCGGTGCAGCCCGGAAGGGGAGGACGGGTGCGCGCCCATCCACAGCTCCGCCTCCGGGCCGGGAGACGGAACCGGCCTGCCCTGAAGTTCGGCGATCGCGCGCCGCGATCCCCACGCGTAGGGTCGCACCACCGGTTCGAGAAGATCCACGGGCGAATGCTAGTGCATGGCCGTTCTACTTCACGGCCGCACCGTCGGCACTGTCGGCACTGTCGGCCGGATGCTCCACCAGGGCCACGACCCGGCTGGCCATGAACCGCGCGGTCCGGACCGGGGAGCCCGTGCGGGTGACCTCGCTCACCTCGACCACTCCCCGGCCGGTGGTGATCTCCACGCGCCGTCCGGCCCTCGTCGCGGCGACCTCGTAGGTACGGGTTCCGCCCTCGCCCGAGTCGATCACGACCTCTACCCGGTCCCCCTTCATGGCCGCGATCCCGCCGTCCCGCCCGGCCGCCGCGTCAGTACGACGGGAGGCTGGGATCCACCTGGCTCACCCAGGCGAGGACGCCGCCGCCCACGTGTACCGCGTCCGAAAAGCCGGCGTTCTTGACGATCGCGAGGCATTCGGCCGAACGGGCACCGCTCTTGCAGTGCAGCACGATCCGCTTGTCCTGGGGAAGCTGCTCCAGGGCAGCGCCGGACAGGAATTCGCCCTTGGGAATGAGCGTCGCGCCAGGGATCGAGACGATCTCGTACTCGTTCGGCTCGCGCACGTCGACAACGAAGACGCTGTCGCCGCTGTCCAGCATGGCCTTCAGGTCCTTGGCGCTTATCGTGGAGCCCGCGGCGGCCTCCTGGGCCTCCTCGGAGACCGTGCCGCAGAACTCCTCGTAGTCGATGAGCCCGGTAATGGTCGGGTTCTTCCCGCACACCGCGCACTCCGGGTCCTTCATGACGCGGACCGTGCGGTAGCTCATCTCCAGCGCGTCGTAGATCATCAGCCGGCCTGTGAGCGGCTCGCCGATCCCGGTGATGAGCTTGATCGCCTCGTTGACCTGGATGGAGCCGATCGACGCGCAGAGCACCCCGAGCACGCCGCCCTCGGCGCAGGACGGCACCATGCCGGGGGGCGGCGGCTCCGGGTACAGGCAGCGGTAGCACGGGCCGCAGGAGGCCCAGAACACGCTCGCCTGCCCGTCGAAGCGGTAGATCGACCCCCAGACGTACGGCTTGCCCAGCAGCACGCACGCGTCGTTGACCAGGTAGCGCGTGGCGAAGTTGTCGGTGCCGTCGATGATCAGGTCGTACGGCTCGAAGACGCGCATCGCGTTGTCCGAGTCGAGGCGCTCCTCGTGCAGCACCACGTTCACGTACGGGTTGACCTCGCGGATGCTGTCGCGAGCGGACTGCGCCTTCGGCCGGCCGATATCGGACTGCCCATGGATGATCTGCCGCTGCAGGTTGGACTCGTCCACGACATCGAAGTCGACGATGCCGAGCGTGCCGACGCCGGCCGCGGCCAGGTACAGCAGCGCCGGCGACCCCAGCCCGCCTGCGCCCACGACCAGTACCTTCGCGTTCTTCAGCCGCTTCTGCCCGGCCATCCCGACGTCCGGGATGATCAGGTGGCGAGAGTAACGCTTTACCTCGTCCACCGACAGTTCGGCGGCCGGTTCGACCAGCGGTGGCAGCGACACCTCGAGACTCCCTCATGATCTGGCGGGCTACACGTGCGTCAACCGGGCCGGCTGTTGCCGCATTCCCAGCGCGCGGATCTCGGCGGCCACCGTAGCCGGATGCTCCATCTGCGCGACGTGACCGGTCCGGGGCAGCACGATGACACGGGCGCCGCCGAACGCGCGGGCCGCGCGGCCCGCCAGCCGCGGATCGACGAGGCGGTCGTGGCTGCCGAAGATCACCAGGGTGGGAGCCTCGATCCGGGCGGCTTCCCGCCAGAGCGTCCGGCTGAAGCGCTCGGCGATCAGCGCCCTCGTCGAGGCGATCAGCGCCGCGTCGGCGTAGCCCAGGGTGTCGCGGCGCTTTACTTCGGCCACCTCCCCGGCGAGGCGGGCCGGGTGAATCTCGCGGCTGTCGTAGCAGACCGCCGCCGCGATCGCCGCCACCCGCTGCTCGGCGGAAAACTGGCTGGCCCGGCTGATCAGCCAGTGGCCGACGGCGGGCACGCACAGCAGCGGGAACTTGAACAGCGACGGATCGGGCCAGCGGTCGGGCAGCACGGGCGACAGCAGCGTCAGGGTACGGATCAGGCCGGGGCGGCCCGCGGCGACGCGGACGCACACCGCGCCGCCGAGCGAGTTTCCGATCAGGTGCACGGGGCGGCCGCCATAACGCTGCTCGATCAGCTTCGTGACCACGCCGGCCTGCGCGGTGATGGAGTAACCGCGCTGCCCCCTGGGCGGCGGCGAGTAACCGAAGCCGGGCAGGTCGAGCGCCTCACAGGCCATGCGGGGAAGCAGCTCGGCCATGAGATCCGTCCAGTTCGCCGAGGAGCCCTCGAGGCCGTGCACGCACAGCGCGGGCTCGAAGTCTCCCGCATCCCCCGGCACCCCCGGCCGGGCCGAGCGGAGGAACACGTCCCGGTCGCCAAGCGAGACGAGCTGGCCCGGCCAGAGCGGAACCGGGTCCGCCGGCGCCGTCCCGGTGCTCATGCGGATGCCTTACGCCGCGTGCCGGTCTTGCTGGCGCTGCCCGTCTTGCTGGCGCTGCCGGCCTTGCTGGCGCTGCCCGGCTTGGCGCTCGCGGTCTTGCGGGAGCCGGACGTCCGGCCCGCGCCCTTGCGGCCCGAACCGTCCGCCGGCCGGCTGCCGTCGCCCTTCGCCCGGTTCGCCTTCGCGGCCGCCACGCTCGCGCGCAGGGTCTCGGTAAGGTCGGCAGGCCCGTTGCCGCGGTCGGCGGGAGCCGGGACACCGGCGGGGCGGACCACCTCATTGCCCTCGATCTTCGCCTGGACCACCGCCTCCAGGGCCTCGCGGTAGGCGTCATGGTACGCCGACGGGTCGAAGTCCTCGGTCATCGTGTCGATCAGCGACGCGGCCATCTTCAGCTCCTGTGCCCGGATGTCCACGTCCTCGTCGAGGAACCCGAAATCCGGCGTCCTGATCTCATCCGGCCACAGCAGGGTCTCCAGGACGAGAACGCCCTCCCTGACCCGCAGCGCGGCCAGTGCCTCGCGCTGCCTGATCGCGACCTTGGCGACGGCGACCCGCTCGGATCGCTCCAGGGCGTCACGGAACAGCACGTACGCACGCGTGCCGGCCGGCTCGGGCTCCAGGTAGTAGCTCTTGGCCGCCATGATCGGATCCAGCTGCCCCGAAGGCGCGAAGTGCAGGACGTCGATCCGGTGCGCGGTCGCCAGCGGCAGCTCCGCGAGATCCTCGTCGGTGAGCACGACAACGTCGCCGGTGGCCAGCTCGTATCCCTTGGCCACGTCGGAGTAGGGCACCTCCTGGCCGTCCAGCGTGCAGAACCGGCGGAACTGAATTCGGCCGCCATCCTCCCGGTGCACCTGCCGGAATGCCACATCACGCTGCTCCGTCGCGGCGTAGAGCTTGACCGGGATCACGACCATGCCGAACGAGATCGCGCCGGACCAGATGCTGCGCATGTGCTTCACCTACCCACGTTGCCGTGACGCTGATACATCCAGTCTTGTCCCTATTTCAAGTTCAGCAACATAATCGAAAATTATTTCCCTCAAAGGCATATCCGCAGATCGGGCCACTCCGGGTAAAGTCCGCCCACGCAACAGGCTCCGGCCTGCGATGATGGAAGCTCGGTGGAGGGGATGGTGTGAATATGGCCGACGTCGATGTGGTTGTGCTGGGCGGCGGGACGGCGGGCAGTCAGGTCGCCGCGTACGTCGCGGGCCGGGGCAGGTCGGTGGCTCTCGTGGAGGCCGGCCTGGTCGGAGGCGAGTCTCCGTACCTCGCGTGCGTCCCGTCCAACTCGCTGCTGCGGTCCGCCCGCCGCGGCGAGTCGTGGGAGCACGCCGTGGCCAGCAGGGATGAGGCGACCAACAGGCTTGACGACTCGGCCGCGGCGCAGCGCCTCACCGCGGCAGGGGTCACGCTCATCCGCGGCACCGGCCGCGTTACCGCGCCGGGGACGGTCACCGCCGGGGACACCAGCCTCGGCTACTCGCACCTGGTGATCGCCACGGGAAGTGAGCCGGTCGCACCGCCGATAGAGGGACTGGCCGACATCCAGGCATGGACCACCGCCGAGGCGCTGAGCTGCCCCGACCTGCCGCGGCGCCTGATCATCCTCGGTGGCGGCCCCGCCGGCTGCGAACTGTCGCAGATCTACGCGACGTTCGGGTCGCAGGTGACCCTGGTGGAGGCCGAGGACCGGCTGCTGCCCGCCGAGCCCGCCTTCACCGGCGAGATCCTCGCGGAGGCGCTGCGCCGCGCGGGCGTGGAGATACGGCTCGGCTCGGCGGCCACCAAGGCCGAGCGCACCGCCGAAGGGCTGGTGCTCGCGCTGGCGGATGGCACCAGGATCGAGGCGGACCGGCTGCTGCTCGCCACGGGAAGGCGGCCGAGACTGTCCGGGCTCGGGCTGGACGTGCTCGGCATCGACGTCAAGCCGGGGCTGCCGCTGCCCGTCGACGCGACCTGCCGCGTGACCGGCGCCATCGCCTCCGGCGCATCCGCCGGGTCCGCCGGTGCACCCGCCGCCCCGTCCGCCGGCACCGCGGACGGTGCCATCTGGGCGGCAGGTGACGCCATCGGCACCGGGCACGCTCATGCCGCGAGCTACCAGGCGCGCGTGGTGGCCGCGAACATCATGGGCGAGCCGCGCGAGGCGGACTATCGCGCCCTTCCCCGCGTGGTGTACACCGTCCCCTCGGTTTTCGCCGTGGGGCTCACCCCCGTGACCGCCGAGGCGGCGGGTATGACGCTCACCACCGCCGGTTCCAGCCTCGCCGGCACCGTCCGGGCCCGGCTCGATGACGATGACGCCGGCTGCCTGGAACTTTACGCCGAACCGGACTCGGGCGTCCTGGTAGGCGCGGTCGGCGTCGGGCCGGACGCCGCGGACTGGATGGCGGAGATCACCCTCGCGATCCGCGCCAGGGTCCCGGTCGCGGTCCTGGCGGACGTCGTGCACGCCTTCCCCACCCACGGCGAGGCGCTGGAGGTGCCACTGCGCGCGCTGACCGGGAAAGCCTCCTGACAGACTGTGTAACCGGACCGTGTAACCGGATCGTCCGGCCGGCCATCTTGCCGGCGGGGACGACCGTGACAGGCACCACGCCGATCAGGAGGCCGCGCGTTGAGCGAGATGGACATGGACATGGAAACACCGGAGGGTGACGCCTTCGAGCAGCACCGCGAGATCGTCAGCGGCGAGGACGAGGACCGCGGCCAGCTTCGCGAGATCCCGTTTGACGTGGACGAAGCCGATGCCGCGGAACAAACCCGCGACGTCGGATACGACGATGACGACTACCGTTAGGAACGGCGGAAGGCGTCACTGTCCACAACGCGGGGCCTGACTATGGGGAGCCGCTGGCCTACCATAAGTCGAATGCGGTGGAAACTCCGCCGCGGGTAAAAATCCGGAGAAACCGTTGACAGCGACTTCAGCCGCCCGGCCACGCGGGACACGGTTGCCCAGGCAGGCACGGCGCCGGCAGCTACTCGACGCTGCCCTCGAGGTCTTCGTCTCACATGGCTATCACGCGGCCGCGATGGACGAGATCGCGGAGCGCGCCGGCGTCAGCAAACCCGTCCTGTACCAGCATTTTCCCGGCAAGCTGGAGCTCTACCTCGCGTTGCTCGACGAGAGCGTGGACTCCCTTGTCGACACCGTCCGTACGGCGCTGCGGTCGACGTCGGACAACAGGCAGCGCGTCACGGCGACGTTCAGCGCGTATTTTGAGTTCGTCGCCGCCCAGGGTGAGACGTTCCGCCTGGTGTTTGAGTCGGATCTCAGCAACGAGCCCGCGGTTCGCGAACGGCTCGACCAGACCGACCGCAAATGCGCGGACATGGTGAGCCAGGTGATCAAGGAAGACGCCGGGCTGGCGGATGACGAGGCGCACCTGCTGGGCATCTCGCTCGTCGGGATGGCGCAGGTCAGCGCGCGGTACTGGCTGAGTACGCTGGGCAGCATCCCGCGGGAGGCAGCCGAGCAACTCGTGGCGCGGCTGGCCTGGCGGGGAATCAGCGGCTGGCCGCTGACCGCGGAGCACGCGGAGCAGGCAGCCGCCGGGCATCCGGGCGCCGAGCGCTCCGCCGCACAGCCCTAGGAGGGACGTGGAAGTCAAGATCGGGATCCAGTCGGTGCCGCGTGAACTTGTGGTGGAGACCGACACGCCGCCGGAGGAGATCGAGCGCGACCTCGCCGCGGCGCTGAAAGAAGCGGACGGGCACGCCATCTTCGGGCTGACCACCCAGAAGGGCGGCCGGCTTCTGGTGCCGGCCGACAAGGTGGCCTTCGTGGAATTCGGCGGCGACCAGTCCCGGCGAGGTGTCGGATTCGGCAACATCGTCTGACGGGCCACGTCACCTGCCGCCTCGCCCGGCGCCCCGTCACGCCCGGAGCGGCGAAGAGGGCTGCCGGGATCGAGCGCACCTCTGGTACCGTGAGTAACGATTAGTCAATGGAATGACGTAATCCCTGTTCGTGTTGACTATGACGTTGCTGCCCGGTCATGGGCACGCCCAGAGAAAGCGAGGCGGCCCGGTCACGGTCAGCAGCGCATGGAGGAACCCCTGACAATCAAGCAAATTCCGCCTGAGAACAGCGACGAGACACCTGACAACTCAGACAGCCCGGATCTGGCCGGGCGACCGCACCCGGTGTCGTTCCGCGATCTCGGCGTCGACGAAGCGATCTGCGCCGCCCTCGAAGGGGCGGGGATCATCACGGCATTTCCCATCCAGGAGCTCACCCTGCCGCTCGCCCTCGACGGCCAGGACATCATCGGCCAGGCGCGTACCGGTACGGGTAAGACGCTGGCGTTCGGCATTCCGCTGCTGCAAGGGCTTGCCGCCGCGCGGGCCGGGGCGGGCGCGCTGCGGCCGGAGACGGCGGCGGGCACGCGCCCGTCTCGCGCGCCGTCTGCCCTGGTGGTCGTGCCTACCAGAGAACTCGCCATCCAGGTAGCCGAGGACATCAAGCGGGCCGGCGCCGGGCTGAGCGCGCATGTGCTCACGGTGTACGGCGGTCGCGCGTACGAGCCGCAGATCGACGGCCTGCGCGCCGGCATCGACATCGTGGTCGGCACCCCGGGACGGCTGCTCGACCTCGCCGACCGCGGGCACCTGGTCCTGTCGGCGATCGGCGCCCTCGTCCTCGACGAGGCGGACAAGATGCTCGACCTCGGCTTCCTGCCCGATGTCGAGCGGATCGTCCGGCTCACCCCGGACGGCCGGCAGACCATGCTCTTCTCGGCGACCATGCCCGGCGAGATCGTGACGCTCGCCCGCCGCCACATGCGGCGGCCGACCAACATCCGGGCCGAGCAGGCGAACGCGCCCGCGCCGCCGCCGCTGACCAGGCAGCACGTCTTCCGCACCCACCAGCTCGACAAGATCGAGGTGCTGGCGCGCGTCCTGCAGGCGAAGGACCGCGGGCTCAGCATGGTGTTCTGCCAGACAAAGCGCGCCGCCGACCAGGTGGCCACCGCGCTGGGCGGCCGCGGCTTCGCCGTCGCGACCGTGCACGGCGACCTCGGGCAGGCGCAGCGGGAGCGGGCGCTGCGCGCGTTCCGCGGCGGCAAGGTGGACGTGCTGGTCGCGACCGATGTCGCCGCACGCGGGCTGGATGTCGATGACGTCACCCACGTGATCAATTACGAGTGCCCGGACGACGAGAAGACCTATGTGCACCGGATCGGGCGGACCGGCCGGGCCGGCCGGGCCGGCGTGGCCGTGACGTTCGTGGACTGGGCGGACATGCACCGGTGGAAGGTCATCAACGACGTGCTCGGCCTGGGCCAGCCAGAGCCGGCCGAGACGTATTCCACCTCGGAGCACCTGTACAGCGAGCTGTCCATCGCGCCGGGCGCGACCGGCAGGCTGCCACGGGCGATGCGCGGCAGAGCCGGCCTCGACGCGGAGGCGGCCGAAGACCTCGGCGAGACGGGTCGTACCAGGTCCCGGCGATCGCGCGGCTCGCGGAGGCCTACGGCCTCCCGGCCGCGCGATGATGCCGTGGGCAGCGGCGGGACCGGGGGGTCGTCCGCCCGGGCCGGCAGCGCCCGGACCCGCACGCGGCGGCGCACTCGCGGCGGCCGGGAGGTCATCCGGGAGATCAGCCCCGAACAGCAGGACGCTTAGGCTGATGTCCTGTGTCGACTCCTACCTCCCTGAAGCTCCCTGAGGGAGTGCGGCGGACCACCGTGGAGACCAGCCGCGGCGCGTTCGCCGCGCTGGAGGCGCTACCCGTGACGGGCATGTGCGAGCTGGGCCCGGCGTTGCTGGTGCCCGGCTACACGGGGAGCAAGGAAGACTTCCTCCCCGTGCTGGGCCAGCTCGCCGCGGGAGGGCGCCGGGTGACAGCGGTCGACATGAGGGGGCAGCATGAGACGCCGGGCTCCGACGATGCGGATGCCTACCGGCTCATCGAGCTCGGCGCGGACATCGCCGCGCTGGCCGGGGCAACCGGGGCCGTGCACCTGCTCGGTCACTCGTTCGGCGGCCTTGTGACGCGTGAGGCGGTGCTGGCCGGCCTGCCCGGCGTCGGCTCGCTCACGCTGATGAGTTCCGGCCCGGCCGGTCTCACCGGCCCCCGTGCCGCGGAACTGCGGACCATGCTCGCCCTGCTCGGCGATGACATACCGGACCAGCTCCGGGCGAGGGTCCAGCGGATCTGGTACGGCCACCTCGAACCGCAGGCGATCTCGGACGGCGTGCCCGCCCCCATCGTCAGCTTTCTCCGGGAGCGGATGCTGCGCAGCAGCCCGTCCGGCCTCGCCGCGATGGGCAGGCTGCTGCTCAGCGCGCCGGACAGGACCGCCCCGCTGGCCAGGCTCGGCGGCCTGGTCTCTTTTCTCGTCGTGTACGGCGAGGATGACAACGCGTGGTCCCCTGCCATTCAGGAGGACATGGCGACCCGGCTGCACGCGCGCCGGGCATGCATCCCCGGTGCGGCGCACTCCCCCGCGGTCGAGGCACCCGCCAGCACGGCGCACGAGCTGACCGCCTTCTGGAACGCGACCGAAGGCGTCGCCTCGCCGGTAGCGGCCAGTTAGCGATCCGGCGCAGATGCAGCCCGGCGCGCAGCTCTCTTCTCTCGTCTCATGAATGTTCCGCCGACACCCCAGCCGCGGCAGCACACTCGGCCCCCGGTGAAGTGGCTGGCTGCGGGCGCCCCTTGATGATAACGTTGTCGACGGCGAATTGTCCCTGCTCGCCCCTTTCTGAAGGCGTCAACGCCCCCCGTCAAGGCTCCCGCTAACCGGACAAAGGGGCAGCCGTCATGATCGCGGAAACGGCGGGCCGAATAGGGCGCGTCTGTTTTTAACTTGGCGGTTGTTTCGAGTGTTGGGCTGTACGTGTCGGTGCATGGCTTACCGGCGGGTATGCCGGTGAGGGTGATGTGGTGGGCGGTTGCGTGCGCGCGCAGC
>JAFAZE010000112.1 GCA_019239975.1 Streptosporangiaceae bacterium | reverse complement strand
GAGACGGTTCCCGCCTTCCCATGAGGTGCCCGAAGCCCGCGTTCCAGGAGACCACGTAGATCCGCGCGACTTCCGCCGCGTCAGAAGCGACGGCTGGCCGGACCCGCCCACCGAAGCGCACGCCACCATCGTCGCACCCGCAGCCCCCGGCGACGCTGCCCACGCCTGTGATATCCGCAGCCGGCCATCGCCCCGGGCTGGCACCCGGTGCCTGCGTCCGGGACGCCGCGCCCAGGCGGGCTTGCTGGCCGCCGCGACTTCCGCCCGCATTCAAGATCTCCAGGCCGACCCGGTGCCGAACCGCATGGCGTGCCGGCTGGATCGTGGCGGAAGATTGCCGATCATGGTGACGTGTGCCTGATCTGCTGCCGCAATCCGCGCCGGAGGACCTGCGTGCGCAGGTGGTGGGCTGCGGTCCGGGACCTGGTCCGGATCCCGGGCGGCGCTGCTGGCGGACCCGCAAGGGCGCCTAGCAGCGGATCACTGCGATGCTGTTGCGGCACGGGTGCCCCTGGCGCGGAACCTGCTGGACCGCCGTGCACGAGCAGTGGATTTGCCGCGCAGCGGTTTGGCGAGCCTGCGCTGGGTCCCGCGCTCGCGCAGTACCGGGCGGCGCTAGATACCCGCCGCGCTGAGCTGGACGCGGTCGAGGACGAGCTGTCGGTCTGGGCGGCCAGGCCGCTGCTGGCGGCCGCGGTGGCCCGGATCGGCCGCTACCGGGGCGTCGCCGAGCTGAACGGCCTGACCCTGGCCGCCGAGGTGGTCGACTGGCGGCGGTTCCCGTCGGCCCGGGCGTTCATGTGCTTCACCGGGCTGGTGTCGGCCGAGTACTCCAGCGGCGAGCCACCCCGCCCGCGCCTCGATCACCAAAGCGGGCTCGGCCGCCGCCCGCACGGCGCTGATCGAGGCGGCCTGGTCCTACCGGCTCCGGCCCGCGATCGGCGTCATCTTGCGCCGCCGCTAGCACGACGCGGCCCATAAACCCTGGCTCGCTCCTGGCAGGCGCAGCGCCGGCTGCACGCCCGCTACAAGGCGATGACATAGGCCCGCTCCCGTCGTCGTATCGACCGTGCATCCGCCGCGATAGGCGTTCTCAGTACCGCTCGTTGCGGGACCTCCGCAAACGCACACTATCGGCGGCATGAGCGGGCTTACCGGCGGCTGCTTACAATTGTGCAGTCGTGCTTATGCGCCGAGTAGAATGCATTCTGATGGCGGCACTGGGCACGCTTGGCAATAGCGTACTAGGCTGCTTGGCAGGGCCCGCTTCCTCGGCGCTGCAGTAGGTGAGCACTGGGTCGCCCTCGGTCTGGGCCACGCGTCTGGATTACCGGATCCTGTCGTCGATCTGGCCGTTTTATCTCCCGGATTTAGCTGCGTGGTTAGGTTGAGCTTTCCTGGAAGTCATACTTCTGCACGCCGGACATCCGGATGCGCCGTTGACGCGTCCTAGTTTGCGCTGGCACGCTAGAGGTGCCTGGGGAGGGCATGTGGGAGATGTCAGGCAGGGTGCTGAGCTTATTTCTGCGGCGCAGGTCGTTGAAATCGCCCGTGAGGTGATACGCGAGTACGCGCCACAGGAACTCGTGGTGTTTGACACTACGGCGAATGCCTGGATGATGGGACGACTGCCGCGCCGTCGGCCAAGGCGTGTACCGCCCGGAGCCGTGGGCTCCGGCATTGAGACGCAGCTCATGACCGAGATCGTGTTCCCGGTCCTGACCAACGCGCTTGGCCAGGTGCTCGGAATCCTTGCCATCGAACGCGGGCGCCGCAAGCGCCGGCCGACCGCGGACCAGTCCGGTGACCGGGGCGTGCATCTGACCGGATCGCAGGTGCAGGTGTATCGCGAGGCGTGCCGGAATCGCGCGATCGCGCTGGGGCTGTCACCCTGCGAGGCGGAAGAGTTTTCCGATGCCTGCCTCGGTGCGCTGGTCACGGCGGGCCTGTCGTGATGGCTGACCCTGCCGTGTCGCGGCCGGAGGAGGCCCCGCAGCATCGGCATGGCGGCACACCGCTGGCGGCGATGTACGCGCTGGTATTCGGCGTTGTCGCCTGTGTCGCCGTGTCCGCAGGAGAGCTTCTCTACCTCGGCGAGCCGGCCTTCTCGGCATCAGGTACCGGAAAGATCGATGCTTGCGCGGCCCGGTTCCCGCTCTCGGATCCGCCGCCGTTCTACCGCTGCGTCGCGGGCGTATTCCGCGACGAGGGGCTATTCGTGCTGGTCGTCGTCGGCTTGGTGCTCAGCATGGCCGTGGCGCTCACCGCCGCCGGTCCCTGGCTCAGCTGGTGGCGGTTCGTCAAAGGGCGGCCGGAGACGCCGGGCGAGGTCACCAGGGCGCGATTCGAGATGCTCTGCGACCGGTCCGGGGCCTCCGGACGGTGGCGTCCCGTACTGTCAGGGCCGTTGCTGGGCCGGTCGCAGGCCTTTACGATCGCGATGCCGGGCGTGCTCCGGCGGCAAGGTCAGGTGCCCGGCAGGCTCCGGGTCGGCGCACGGGCGGGTGCCGGTGGCTGGTCCGGGAGTTTCTTGAAGTCGCGGGGCCGGAAGTGCCCGCTGCGCAGCTGGCATTCGATCTGTTCCAGGCTGCGCCCGGTCAGCTCCGGCATCCGAAGGAAGACGAACACCCAGGCGGCGACATTGAAGGCGGCATACAGCCACATGGTCGGGCCGACCCCAATGCCGTTGATGATGGTGAGCAGGGTGAGGGTGATCAGCAGGTTGGTACTCCACAGGCTGGCCGCCTGGGTGCTGGTGCCGGCGCCGCGGACCGGCAGCGGGTAGATCTCCGAGCCAGTCAGCCAGCCCATCAGCTGCAGTCCGCCGGCGTTGAAGAACATGAACACGATCAGGCAGGCGATGATGAACGGTATGGTGTTCCGGCCGTGGTTGCCCGTCACCCACAATGTCCCGAGCACCCCCAGAGCCGCGGCCGCGCCCGGGATCATCGTCAGGGTCAGCCGCCGCCGCCCGATCCGGTCCACGATGGACAGCCCGACGAACATCATGACCAGGTAGGTCACGCCGAGGCCGACGCTGACCCGCAGGGCCGCGGCGGTGGAAAAGCCGTTACTGGTCAGGATGGTCGGCGCATAGTAGATGATCATTTCGATGCCGCTGAGCTGGGTGAACACGGCAATCCCGCAGCCCACGATCAGGGCCGGCCGGATCCACGGCAGCCGCAGCCCGGAGAAGCCCTTGCAGTGCTTTTCCGCCCGGCGTTCCTGCTCCTCGACGTCGATGATGCCGTCCAGCTCGGATTCGATGTCGGCGCCGCCGGCCCGGATCCGTTCCAGCACCCGCCGGGCCGTGTCCTGCTGGTCGTGCTTGACCAGCCACCGCGGGCTCTCCGGCAGCCCCAGCATCAAGATCAGCATCAGCAGCGCGGGCCCCGTGGCCAGCCCGATCGATAGCCGCCAGGAGAAGAACTGGCTGGCGCCGACTAGGGTGGCGACCACGATGCCGACGCCGATGCCGACCTGGAAGGTCAGCACCAGCCGGCCGCGGCGCTCCTTGGGGGCCAGCTCGGCCACGAACATGGGGACGGTCTGGGTGGCGCCGCCGACGGCGAAGCCCAGCACCACCCGGCTCAGCGACAACGTCCAGGTGCTGGGAGACAGCGAGGCGGCCAGCGCGCCCACGGCGAACACGCAGGACAGCAGCAGGATGGTGCGGCGCCGGCCCCACCGCTCCGACAGCTGGCTGCCGGTCAGCGCCCCGATTACGGCGCCGAGCAGGATGCTGGCGGCAATCACCTGTTCCATTGTGCTGCTGGTGTGGAACTGACGGCGGATCTGCAGCAGCGCACCGGAGATGATCCCGGTGTCATACCCGTACAGCAGCGCCGAGATGGCCGACACGCCGGCGGCGATCCACAGCAGGCCGGTCAAACGGGCGCCGGGCGCGCTGCCCGCCCCCGGCCGTGCCTGGCCGCTGACCACCCGCGCCGGGGCAGAACTGGTTGGATGAGCCATCGCGGCCTCCATGGGAGTCGCCGAGTCCGATCGCGGTATGACCCGACTGCCCCCGGACGGCCAAACGCCCAGATGCATGGCCGGACCAGACCAGGCATCTAACCTCGCATGCTTTCGGTAAACCCCTGCGGTGAATTGTTCACTGACTCGCTCAGATGAGCGATGCGGAGGGTGCCAAATGACCAGCTGCGTGGCCGTTGCGCGTCCGTACGCGGCGCGATTTCCGGCATTTCCCACTGCTCCCGGCACAAAGCTGGCTTTACGTGCGCGCCTGACCTGCGTTTGCGTACGATCGCGGGCATGCGCTCACCTTCCCGGCATGACCGGAAGAACACTGCTAATGGCTGCCAGGCTTGCTGTATCGGTGATCGCGATGCTGACCTTTGCGTTCAGCTTCGGCAACATCTGGGCACTCGGGGCGCGTTTGGGCGTGTCGCCGTGGATCGCGCCGCTGAGCCTGCTGCGTGCCCGGGCCGCGCAAGCCGACCCGGCCAAGGTTGCCCGCATGAAAGCCCACGTGGACGCTCAGCTCGCCGCGCTGCGTTGAGCGAGGACAGCAGGGAGCGCCCGGCGCCGATCGCCCTTGACGTACGTCGCCGCGGTCGCGGACACCGTGATCTGCCCGATCCTCACCCTGGACGGCGAAAAGTGGCGGCAGCACGCCCGCGACCTCGACGAGCCGCTGACGGTCATTGAGATCGCCGACCCAGAAGACAAAGGGGCCGCCTAGCGCAGTCCTTTGCTCCCGGGTGCCGGCTCAGCGCCGCCGCGTTCGGACTGGCGGTCCCGGGAACAACCCTCGCGCGGTGCTCACGCCTCCGGCCATTCCACTACCGTGATCATCTGGTCGACCCCGAGCAGGCTCAGCACCTTCGCGGCCCTCGGCGACGGGCGCGCCAGCACAAGGTCCCCGCCGTGCTCCCGCATCAGCTTCGCCGCGACCGCAAGGACCCGCACCGCGTCGGAGTCCATGAACTCCACCCCAGCCAGATCCACGGTCAGCCGCCGTGGCTCCCGCCATATCTGCGCGACCAGCATCTCACGCAACCGCCCCGCCGACTCCAGGTCCGCCTCCCCGGCCAGCACGAGCAGAGGGCCTGACGGCCCCACTTTTAGTGAGCCACGGAGCACGCTCATCCAGCCCAGGATAACCAGCCCGCCCGGCTTCCGCAGGCCGCGTGGGCGTCAGGCGCCCGGCACTCCCTCGCCCGCCAGCGCCTCAGGCACACTCGTGTACAGGCGCAACAGCCGTGTGACCCCCATCAGCTCGAGTATTCGCAGCACCGGCTCACGTGCCGCCGCCAGGCGCACCTCCACGTCCCGCGCGTTGGCCCGCCGGCTCACCTGCACCAGCACCTGGACTCCGGCGGAGTCACAAAAGCCCGTCGCGCCCAGGTCCGCCACCACCACCCGGGCGTCCCCGCCGACCGCCGCCATGAGCTGAACCGCGACCCGCTCGGCATTGGTTACATCAATATGCCCAGGCAGCACGACTACCTGACTCGCCGTGGCATCCGGCTCAGCCATCAAGACCTCCTGGCTGTACAGGCTCGCCGGGCAGCCACTCCGCGCAGGCAGGAGCCTGGAGACCAACGGCCCGGCAAGGCGATCAGCGATCGCGCTCCGTCTGAGCGCCGCAACACCCTATTGTGCCGCCGTCGCCGCTGTGCAGCTCACCGCCGGACGGTGCGCGCTCCAGGAGAGCCGGAACCGCACCATCATCCGGAACCGGCCGGCTGCCGGGTGTCGCCGCTCACCAGATCGGCGGTGCACTCCGGGCAGCGGCGGGCTGCGATGGGGATGCTCATGGTGCATTCCGGGCAGTCCTTCTGGGCTGCCGCCTTGTTGCGCTCCAGGTAGTGCAGCAGGCGGCTGGTCGGCATGACCAGGACGTAGTACACCACGGCGGCGGAGATGACGAACGAGATGACCTCGGTGATGAAGGCGCCGTAGGTGAAGGTCGCGCGGCCGGCGCGGATCACCAGGGCGTTGAAGTTCGGCTGCCCGCCCACCAGGGACAGCAGCGGGCCGATGAAGGACTGGACGAACTGCCTGACCAGGCTGCTGAACTGCGACCCGATCACCACTGCAACGGCGAGGTCCACCAGGTTGCCGCGGAGGATGAAGTTCCTGAAGCCACTCATGACCGTCAGTTTCCCCGCTGGCCCGAATTATGCGGGTTTGGGCTACCAGATTCGCGCGCCACCCGCGATTTCGCGGCGGTCATTCGCCATGACCGGCTCCGCCATGACCGGCTCCGCCATGACCGGGCGGGAGCTGGCCGCGGCGGGCCGCGAGGAATTCGCGTTCGGTGGCGTTGCCCGCCAGGAGGAGGGCCTCGTCGTATGCGAGGCGTGCCTCGTCGTTGCGGTCCAGGCGGCGGAGGTACTCCGCGCGGGCGGCGGGAAGGTAGTGGTAGCCGGCGAGCTGCGGTTCGGCGGCGAGGACGTCCAGGGCCGCCAGCCCGGCGGCGGGGCCGCGGGCTTCACCGACCGCGACGGCCCGGTTGAGGGCGACGATCGGGGACGGCCAGATCGCGATCAGCTCGTCATACAGGGAAAGGATCTGCGCCCAGTTGGGGTCACCGGGAGCTGGGGCGGTGGCGTGGGTGGCGGCGATGGCGGCCATCAGTGGATAGCGGGTGTACGGGCGGCTGCGCAGCGCCTCGCGGGCGAGGGTGAGTCCCTCGCTGATCTCGTCGTGGTCCCAGCGGGCGCGATCCTGCTCGGAGATCAGCAGGAGCCGGCCGTTCGGATCGGTGCGGGCGCCGCGGCGGGCGTCGGTGAGCAGGATGAGCGCGAGCAGCCCGGCCACCGCGGGCTCGTCCGGCAACAGCAGGCGAAGCATGCGGGCCAGGTCAAGGGCGCGTTCGGCGAGGTCGCGGCGCTGCAGGGCGGCGCCGGCGGGGGCGGTGTGCCCGGTGGTGAACACCAGGTGCACCACGTCGAGCACGGCGGCGAGCCGTTCGGGCAGCTCGCCGGGTCCGGGCACCCGGTAGGGGATCCGCGCGGTCGCGATCTTCTTCTTGGCCCGCGTGATCCGCGCGGCCATGGTGGGCTCGCTGGTAACGAAGGCGCTGGCGACCTCGGCGGTGGTCAGCCCGCACAGCAGGCGCAGGGTGAGCGCGACGCGGGCGTCGGGCGCGAGCGCGGGGTGACAGCAGATGAAGATCAGCCGCAGCCGGTCATCCGGCATCGCGGCGTCGCCGTCATCACCGTCGCCGCCGGCGGGATCAGGGCCGGCGAGCAGCGGGAGCTTGGCCCGCAGGATGTCGCGGCGGCGGATGATGTCCATGGCCCGCCGTCTCGCCACCGTGGTCAGCCACGCCCCGGGACGGTCCGGTACCCCGTGGGCCATCCACGAGCCGAGGGCCTCGGCGTAGGCGTCCTGGGCGCACTCCTCGGCGGCGTCCAGGTCGCCGGTGAGCCGAGCGGCGGCGGCGAGCACCCGCCCCCACTCGGTGCGGTGTGCCTCGGCCACCGCCGCCGCGACTACTGGATCCATCACGGGCATCCTGGTTCAGTCAGCCGGCCAGACCGGGCGGACCTCCACCCCGCCGAACGGGGCCGGCACCTCGGCGGCGATACGCAGCGCCTCGTCCAGGTCGGCGGCCTCGATCAGGTAGTAGCCGCCGATCACCTCTTTGGTCTCGGCGAACGCCCCGTCGCTGACGCTGACCCCGCCGTCGACGGTGTGCCGGATCGAGGTGGACACGCTGCTGGGGTGCAGCCGGTTGCCGCCACGCAGCGCGGCGCCGTGCCGGGCCATGAATTCCCGGTGCGCGGCCAGGTTCTCCTGCATGGCGCCCGCGCCGGCGCGTTCCCAGGCTTGCTCGTCCCCCCAGATGAACACCGTGTACTCGGCCATCGCCGGGACCTCCCTGCTCGTTTGGATATCATCACCGCCGGCGGATCAGCCGGGGACCACCTCGGCGACCTCGACGTCCACGCCGTCGGCCAGCCCGGGGCAGCCGGCGGCCAGTTTCGCGGCGGCGTCCAGGTCGCTGGCCTCGATGACGACATAACCGGTCAGCACCGCGGTGGCCGGATCGCCGCCATGCGCGGCGGGCATGGTGCGGGTGGCGCCGACCCGGTTGCCGGGGTCGGCGATCGCCGGCCCAAGCTGGCCGAACCAGGCGCCCCACGCCTGCTCCGCTTCCGGGGACGGGACGCCGCCGGGCTGCCCGCGGAAGGCCAGAACGTACTTGCTCATGGTAGAGCTCCTTTCAGGGGCGGGCCGGCGCCGTTCGCCGGCCTGCATTCCTTACGTCGCGTGGCATCCGCCCGGATCGACAGCACCGGGCCGAAAAAATCCGCTCCCCTGCCGATCCGGCCCTGTCCCTGCCGATCCGGGTCCCTGATGAGCCGGCTCGAAAGAGCCACGTCTTCACGCCCTCATATGCGGATATGTGGTAGGAACGTCTGACGTGGCCCGGGGCCTGGCCGCTCTCTGACCGTTGGCGGCCGCTGCTCCTGCTCACCCGGTACGCCCCGAAGCGATGGAACGTGCATGCGCCTACTCCCCTGCCGCCCGCTGACCCTGAGCGCGGTGAGCCTGCTCGCGCTGCTCGGCCTGGGCGCGGTGCCCTCGGCGGCCGGCGCGGCGGCTTCCCCGGCATCCGGTCACGGCACCGGCCACGGCGGCGGTGGGGCTTCGGTGGCCGCGAGGTCGCTGGCCACCGCGTCCATCATCCCGCCCGCACCGCCCCTGCCTTCGGGTACCAAACGGGCCTGTGCGACGCCCACAAGGGCCGGCGAGGACGCGTGCCAGCTGCTCCTTCGCTCCACCGCGGTCCGCGCGCCCGGCACCCGCGCGGCCCAGCCGGTGAGCGGTGCCTTCGGGCCGTCGGACCTGCTCAGCGCCTACAACCTGCGCGCGGCTTCCGCCGCTGTCCCCGCGGGTACGACGGTGGCGATCGTCGACGTCTACGCGGATCCCAGGCTCGCCCCGGACCTGGCCAGCTACCGTCAGGCGTACAGCCTGCCCGCGTGCGACAGCACCACCGGCGCGGGCTGCCTCACCGTGCTGAACCAGAACGGCGGTAGCAGCCTGCCGACCGCCACCGATCCCAGCGGCACCGGCGGCTGGGAGGCGGAGCAGGCGCTGGACGTGGAGATGGTCTCGGCGATCTGCCCGAGCTGCAAGATCGTGATGCTGGAGGCCAGCTCGAACTCCACCAGCGACCTCGGCACCGCGGAGAACTCCGCGGTGAACGTCGTCGGCGCCAAGTTCGTGTCCAACAGCTGGAGCGGCTTCGACTTCCCGGGCGAGTCCTTCTACGACGCGCTGTACTTCAGGCATCCGGGCGCCGCGACGGCGTTCGCGTCCGGCGACATCGGCTACGGGGCCGGGTATCCCGCGTCCTCACAGCTGGTGACCTCGGTGGGCGGGACGTACCTGGCCAGGGACCCGTCGGCCGCCCGCGGCTGGACCGAGACGGTGTGGGACAACGAGCCAAGCGACGTCATCGGGGGCACCGGGTCGGGGTGTTCCGCCGGTGAGGGGAAGCCCGCCTGGCAGGCCGATACAGGCTGCCCGAACCGCACCGAGAACGACGTGTCCGCCGTCGCGTCCGGGCCTGCCGGCGTCTCGATGTACGACAGCTTCGGCACCAGCGGGAACTTCTTCTGCGGCAGCTCCGGCGACAATTGGTGCTCCGGATACGGAACGAGCGTGGCGACGCCGGTCATCACCTCCGTGTACGCGCTGGCCGGCACGCCGGCGCCGGGCACCTACCCATCGTCCTACCCGTACCAGAGCGGACAGGCCGCGCATCTGTACCGGGTCACGAACGGCTCGGACGGCATCTGCGAGGCCACCCGGCTGTACCTGTGCAACGCGGCGGGCAGCCTCGCCAGCGGCTACAACGGTCCGGCCGGATGGGGCACGCCGAACGGGACCGCGGCGTTCAGGAACTCCGTGACAGCGAACATCGTGTCCGTCGACAATCCCGGGGCGCTCGACATCCAGGCGGGCGCGTCCTATTCCGCCATAGCCCGGGTGACGGCGACCGATTCCGCGTCCGGCCAGACGCTGACCTACAGCGCGACGGGGCTGCCCGCGGGCTTGTCGATCAGTTCGTCCACGGGGCTCATATCCGGGAAGGCTTCGGCTCCCGGCACCAGCGCGGTCAAGGTCACGGTGTCGGACCAGGTCGGCGCCCGTTCCACGGCCGCCTTCACGATCGCCGCCGCGGCGTCGCTGAGGTCGGCCTACCACCCCGGTTCCGGTGCGGTGCGCCTGAACCTCGGCGGCAAGTGCATGGACGATACCGGGAACAGCATCAGGAACGGAGACAAGATCCAGATCTGGGCCTGCAACGGCGGGGCGTCGCAGGACTGGGGGTACTACCCGGATACCGACCCGGGCGACGCCGGGGTGCTGACGGTCCACGGAAAGTGCCTTGACGTCGTGAACGGCGGCACCGCGAACGGGTCCAAGCTCCAGCTCTGGAGCTGCATCAGCGGGTCGCCGGACCAGCAGTGGTACATCGTCGGCGCGGCGGGCGAGCTGTACAACCCGAGGTCGGGCAAGTGCGCCGACGACCCGTACTCCAGCACCGCGAACGGGAGGCAGCTGGACATCTGGACCTGCAACGACGGCAGCCAGCAGGCCTGGACGCTTCCCGCCAGCCCGGTGCTGTCCGGCGTCTCCGGCACGTGCATGGACGACACGGCGAACAGCGGCAGGAACGGAAACAAGATCCAGGTCTACAGCTGCGACGGCCTGGCCAGCCAGCGCTGGACGACCGGGCTGGACGGCTCGCTGCGGATCAACGGCAAGTGCCTGGACGCGACCGGCAACGGCACCACCGACGGGACGAAAATCCAGCTCTGGACCTGCGTCAGCGGCGCGGCCAACCAGGAGTGGGCGGTCGGCGCGTTCGGCATGCTGGAGAACATCAACGCCGAGAAGTGCCTGGCCGACCCGGACAACACCCCGGCCAACGGCACCCAGCTTGTCCTCGAGGACTGCACCGGCCAGCAAGGGCAGATCTGGGCCGAATCCTGATTCCCGCCAGCCGTCCCGGCCCCCGGCGCCGCGCGAATGCGATCGGCGCCGTGAGGTGGACTTCTGGGCAAATTCCGCTCAACCGAATCTTGACTGATCGTTCTCGATTTGCATATCGTCGGGACATGGCCAGGACCAAGGAGTTCGATCCGGAGTCAGCGCTCCGGGCGGCGCTGGAGCTGTTCTGGGAGCGGGGGTATGAGGCGACGTCGATGGCTGACCTCGTCGAGCACACGGGTGTCGCCCGGGCCAGTATCTACGCCACCTTCGGCGGCAAGCGCGCACTGTATTTGAAGGCACTTGACCGGTATGGCGAGCTGACCGACCCTGAACTGCTCGCTGGGCTGTCCAGGCCGGGTCCGGTGCTGCCCGCGGTGCGGGCGCTGGTCGAGCGGTATGCCTGGGAGGCGGCCGGTGAGACAGGTCGCCGCGGCTGTTTCGTAGTCAACACGGCGGTGGAACTGGCTCCGCACGATCCGCTCGCCGCCCGCCGGGTGCAGGCGAACTGGGATTTCCTGGAGACCGCGCTGACCTCGGCGCTGATGCGAGCGCAGGCTCAGGGTGAGCTGGCCGAGGGCAAGGATTCCCGGGCACTGGCCCGCTTGCTCCTGGTGCTGTTGCAGGGTATGCGGGTGATGGGCAAGGCGGCGACCGAGCCCGACCGCCTGCACGACGCCGCCGCGCAGGCGCTGGCGCTACTAAGTTAGCGGTGCCGGAGCAACGGTTGACGGCCGCTTGGCGTGCCTTCTAACAAGAACGATTAGTTCAGAATAACTGAGCGCTCTGGAGGAAACGATGGCGACCGTAAGACCCGGCTCCCTGCCAGCTGCGGGCGGCGCAACGGCGTCGCCCGCCGAGGCGGGCCGCCGGGCTCGCGCCTTTGCGCTGCTTGGCACCGTTCAGGTCACCTTGATCTTCACGATCACCCTGATCGCTGTGCCGCTGCCTACGATCGGCCGGGAATTCGGGCTGGGCCGTTCCAGCCTCATCCTGGCCAGTGCGGCGTACGGGTTGTCGTTCGGCGGCCTGCTGTTGTTCGGCGGCCGACTCGCCGACCGCCGGGGCGGGCGTGCGATCTTCACCACGGGGCTCGCCATTTTCGCGATGGCCTCGTCCGTGGCCGCGGCCGCGCCGGGTTCAGCTACGGGCTCGTAGTGACTGGCGGGCATGCCTGGTCCTCGGCGGTGGTCGCGGCTCCGCTCGTGGCTGGCATCGCGCTGCTGGCGGCCTTTGCCGCGGTCGAGGTGCGCAGCCGGGATCCGCTGCTGCCGTCGGCGTTCCTCGCTGACCGGCGCCGCGGCACCGCACTGTTGGCAATCGCCTTTTCTGCGGCCGGAACTGCGGGCGCCTTCCTCTTTGTCACGCTGTACCTTCAGCAGGTCCGCGGTTGGTCGCCGCTGCGCACCTCAATGGCTTTCGCGCCTTACGCGCTGTCACTCGTCGCGGCCGGCCGCCTCGCCCGCTGGCTGGTCGTCCGGTTCGGTGCCCGCGCAGCCGCCGGTACCGGCCTTGCGATGGCGGCCAGCGGGCTGCTCCTCCTCTCGCGGCTCGGCCCGCATACGGTCTACGCCACGGGCCTGCTGCCGGGCATCGTGCTCCTGCCCGCAGGTGCGGCACTGGCGTTCGCCGGCGCGGCAGTCCTCGCCGCTGCCGGTGTCCCGGCGCAGCAGGCTGGCCTCGCCGGAGGTGTCATGAACACCGCCATGGAGCTGGGGCCCACCCTCGGCCTGGCTCTGCTGACAGCTGTTGCGGCGGCCCGGACCTCGCACGTCACCGTAACCGGTGGCAGGCCGCAGGCCGCCGCGACCAGTGGGTACGCCTGGGCCATGGGCACAGCCGGGCTCGGTCTCGCGCTCCTGGCTGTGCTAACGGCCATCCCGGTGCTGCCCAGGCTTCTGGGCAAACGCGTTATCACCCGGCTCACCTGGCGCTGGCCGAGGCGCAATAGCCCGGCCTAGCACCCTCGTCCCCACCACCACCACAACGAGGAGTCACCATCATGACCAGCCGCTTCGCCAGCAAGAATGTCCTCGTTACCGGAGGCGGCACCGGCATCGGCCGGGCGATCGCCCTGGCCTTCGCCCAACACGACGCGACCGTCGTCGTGGCCGGGCGATCCGCCGAACCGCTGATGCAGACCGTGAAGCTCATCACGGACGGCGGCGGCCGCGCGACCGCAGTCACCGCGGACATCACCCGGTCCGAAGACGTCGCTGCGCTCGTGGCAGATGCCGTGGCCACCTACGGCAGCCTTGACGTCGCGGTTAACAACGCAGGCACGCTCACCGCATTCGGCCCGGTCGGCGACATCGACGAGGATCAGTGGTCCGCGCTCGTCGCGGTCAACCTCACCGGCACTTTGCTGTCGATGAAGCACGAAATCGCCCACATGCGGCGCAACGGCGGCGGTGCCATCGTCAACGTCGCTTCCAGCCTCGGTGCGCACATGCGCCTCGCGGGGCTGGGGGCCTATGTCGCGACGAAGGCGGCGGTCAGCGCGCTCACCCGCAATGCGGCGCTGGACCACATCGGCGACGGGATCCGGATCAATGCCGTCAGCCCTGGTCCGGCGGACACGCCGATGTCCTTCCAGCCCGGCGAGACCCAGGCCGAGCGTGATGGCCGGATGCGAGGGCAGCTGCCAGCCGGGCGCGTCGCCAGCCTTGACGAGATCGCCGCCGCGGTGCTGTACCTGGCCTCGCCCGAGGCCGGCTTCATCGTCGGAACCGACCTGCTCATCGACGGAGGAGCCACCGCCTGACCCGGCCCTTCCCGGTCCGGCGTACTGGTGATCATGATCGGGTGAGGGCGCAACGCTTTGCGTAAACGTGTGTGTATCACCGCTTGCGGTGACAGCATGACAATCGTGGATGTTCCCGATGACGGCAACGGTCGGCGCGGGGAACAGCCGTGGCTGGACACCAGCTTTCCGGTGTTCACCGTGCACGTGCGGCAGGGGCCGCAGTGGCGTCAGCTCGCGGAGCCGCAGCGCGACGCGCGGACGGCCTGCATGATGCTGGCGGCCTTCATCTGGAAGAATGGGCCGGATACCCCGCTCCTTCAGCTGCAGAAGCAGGTCGAGGACGCCGTCCGCCGCCTGGCCGAGGGCGCGCGTGAGGTGACCATCGCGGATGGGCGGCACCGCGTCGTGCGCACGGACCTGTTTCTCGACATCCCGCTGGACGGCCTCTCCCGCTAGCCAGCGCCCGCGGCCCAGCGGATCGTGAAGCGGTCCAGCGTGTAACCGAAGGCGTTCACGGTCGGCTGGATGAAGTTGTTCCTGATCGTCGACTCCGCCTCCGTCTCCGCCGTGCTGATCAGCGGCCTTGTGACCTGCGGCAGGTGCGTGGCCTGATAGAACGCTATGTTCTGCGCCTGACCGTAGAGCACCGACAGCGAGAACTGCGGCTTCAGCAGCACGCCGCACCCGAACCCCGGGTACGTCCAGCTGTGCTGCGTGTCTATCGGCTGGGAGAGGGTGTTGTCGATCGCGATGTCGTGCACGGACTGCGGGAGTTGCGGCTGCGGAAGCACGATCGCCACACTCACGTGGCCCGGCTTGCCGGGCTGCGGCTGGCTCAGCACCTGCAGCCGGTAGTGCCCCGACGCCCGCGTCCACCAGGCCGGCCCCGGGTTGAGGTCCACCGTGGCCGAGGCGCGGCCCACGGCGTAGAAGGTGCTGGAATACCAGCACGGCCAGAAGCCGATGTCTTTGGACACCTTGTGGGTGAACACGAAGTTGAAGTTGTAGGTGCCGAGAGCCGGCCGGGAGATTCCCTCGAGCTTTTGCAGGACCCACGGGCCCACCTGAGTGTCGGTCGTCGTACCCGCGCTGATCGTCTGCCAGGGCCACGCGAACTTGATGCTCGGCAGGTGCACGTTGATGCCGACCAGGTGCAGCCCCGCGGAGAGAGCCGCCAGCACAACGAACGCGACAGCCCGGCGGAAAATCAGCCCGGCGAGCACGATGGCGGCGATCCACCTGGCCCGCAGCGGGATGCGCCGGCGGCGCGACGGGCGTTCGCCGCCGCCCGGAGGCGTCGAATGAGGACCGCCGCGACGCGCTGGGGGAGGAACATCGGTGTCCGGCGGCAGCCACGGCGCCCTTGATTCGATCCGAACGGTCGGGGCGCTGCCATCACCGAAATAGTCATCACCGGGCAGGGAGCCGCGCCGGCTGGCGCGGCCGGACGGGTACATTCCCTGCTCGGGCACAGCGCTTCCGTAGGGCAATGTTGCCTCGTTCGGGTAGGCGCCCCCGTTTGGGTATCCGCCCTCGTGCAGGGATGCGCCCCCAAGCGGGTACGTACCTTCGCTCGGATAGGTGCCTTCGCTCGGGTACGCGCCGTCGTGCGGATATGCCTCCTCGGGCCGGTAGGCCCGCGGCCCGCGGCCCGCTGCCCGGTTTGTCGTGAGCATGCCCAGCATCAGCATCAGCAGGCGAATCACGGTGGTACCTCCTCAGCACTCGCAGTAACTGGCTAGATGACCGCTGGGTAATGAAGGCCCAGAATGATCGGCACCGCGCCGAACGGCATGCGGAATCGCGTGCCGGGCTTGTCGGGTGTCGGATCGTCGATCTCCGGCCAGCGCATCTTGAGGTGGCGCGCGGTGAGGCCTGCCACCGAATAAGGGAATTCCATCGCCGAGATGTCGTGCATCTTGAGCAGGGCGCCCCAGCGGAACGCGGCGAACGCCCTGGCCAGATCGCGCACCGAGAGCTGTGCGCGATCCGTCAGGTCGATCTGGTAAACGGCCGCGGCGAGCTCGACCAGGTCGGTGGCGCACTGCGCGAGAGCTTCGGACTTGGCGCGGTAGATGGTGCCGTCCGAATTAGCCGTGCCGAGCTTCTCGCCGTGCACCGGAGAATACTTGGGATGCGCCTTGCACTGCATCCAGTCGCAGGCGGCGAGGAGCTCCCACCGGATGCCGAAGTCCGCCGACACGTCCCGGTAGAGCGGCTCGGCGTGCATGAGCGGCGCCTTGGCCGTGGTGATGAAGGCGGTCATCACCGAGCGCGGTATCAGTTGCTGGTACCAGCTGGCGCTGGTACGGAAGTCGCGCGGCACACCCTTGGGCGCGGGATGGCCGATCGCCTCTGTCATGCGCCTGGCGAAAACGGTCTCCGCCGCAGACGCCGCGTGCGCCATGGGCCGGTATGCCGCGGTGTGCCGGTGCGGCCGCGGCGCCGCGTGCGGAAGAGGCGCCGCCTGAGCAAGTGGCTCGTCCTGAGCGAGGAGCGTCGCCCGGGCGGCCGGCGATGCCTGCGGAGACGACGGTGCCTGCGGAGACGACGGTGCCTGCGGAAGGGGCGCCGCGTGCGCAAAGAGGGATTCCGCTGGCTGCGGGACGCCCGCCGTGCCGGGAAACGTGACGGCCGTCGTGGACGCCTGCTGCATCAGGCCGGGAATGGCCGTACCGCCCAGCTTCGCAGCGTGAGAGGCGGCGGCCGGCTGAGGGGTGGCGGTCGCGTGAGGCGTGGCGGTCGGCTGAGAGGCGGTCGCGTGAGGGGTGGCGGCCGGGGCGCCCTGCGGGGCCGCGAGGCCGGCCGGGTGCCGGCTCGGTCCGGCCGCTTGCCGCGCGGTGGGCGCCGGGTGCGCCGCGGCTGGAGGCCGCGCGGAAGGGGACGAGTGCACCGCCGCCGGACGCTGCGCGGACGGGGACGAGTGCCGCGCGGCCGGTGACGCGGCCTGCACCGCGCCCGACGGAGCGGCCTGCGGCGTGGACGCCGCGGTGGCGCTGTCGTACTGATACAGGTTGTAGAGGCGCATGAGCGCGATGAGGTTGGCGCCGTAGTTCGGGTCCGTCGCGTAGATGCCGGTGAGGTCGTTCGCGAAGGCGTCCGGGACCGCGCGGTCCGCCATCGCCTGGGTGTAGTAGCCGCTGGTCGCCAGCAACTGGCCGTGATCAGAGATGCTCTCGGCAACGTTGTGGTACACCCGGAACGGTGCCGTGATCGTGACGTACTGGCCGTTCTGGAACTCCTGCGTCGGGAGCATGTCGCTGCCGGCCGGCCCGGTGCCCTTGATACCGAACAGGTTGTGGTCGTTGACGGCGAGCGCGCTCTGACCCCAGCTCGACTCCTCGATCGCCTGGGCGATCGTCACCGACGCCGGTACGCCCCAGCGCTGGTGCGCCGCGATCGCCCCGGGCGCGACCTCGTTGATGAAGGCCTGCTGCGAGCTCGTCGGCGGTACCGACGCCGTCGCCGGCGCGGGGCTGTGCCTGCCGTACGAAGCGGTCGGCCGGGCGTGGGGGCGGGCCGCCACCTGGTAAGCAAGCGGCACCCCGGGTATCGTCGCCGTCCCCGACGCGGCCGGCTGCTGCGCGGCGGCCGTCGCCGGAGCCGGGGAAGGGCCCGCCAGCGGGACCGCCATCGTCGCGACCGCGCCCAGGCCGCCCTGGCCCTGCGCACGATCACTGTGCGATGCGTGCGCGGCCGCGGGCGGAAGGCTCGCCGCCGGCGCCGCCGCGCCGGACGACGGTGCGTCATTCTCGGAATCCGGCGGGGATGCCGGCGCCGCGGACCGCGAGGGCGCCGGCGCGGGCTGCGCCGCCGGCGCCGATGAGGCCGGGTGGGCACCGCGATGCCTCGGCGCCGGGCTCGGGGCGCTCGCGGACGCCGCGCCGGCGAGCGCCTGCCCGCCTGCCGGCGCGGTGGACGCCGGCGTCGGCATACCCGGGATCGCCGCCTGCCCCCGGGCTCCCCGGCCAGTTGACCGGGAGGGGCTCCCGGTCTGCGCCGCCGTTCCGCCCCCGGTCTGTGCTGCCGCCCCGCCGCCAGGCGCCGCGGAATCGCCGCCCGAAGGCGCCGCCGTGCTCGCCGCCGCCGTGCCGCCGCCGCCGGCCGCCGCCGTGCCGCCGCCAGCCGCCTGCGCCTGACCGCCGGAGCCGCCGGAGCCGGAGCCCGCCGCCTGCGCCTGACCGCCGGAGCCGCCGGAGCCGGCCAGATTGCCGTTGTCGACGAACCCGGCGATGCCCTGCGACGCCAGCGGATCGCCGTACTGGTGTGCGTTCACCGACAGGTTGGCGCCCGAGTCGCCGCCGATCGTGTACAGGACGCCGGCCGAGTACCTGGTGACCACCTCGACGTGGCCGTCGAACAGCACCCAGTCGCCCGGCTGCGGCTGGTAACCGTCGCCAAGAGCGTGCCACCGGTTATGTGCCTGCGCGTCCTGAAGGACCGAGACGATGTTGAGCGACCCGGGGTTGGGGTCGACGCGGACATCCGCCCACTGGTGCAGAGGCCACGGGTACGAGCTGCCGCCCGTCACCCAGCTCTGCTGGCCGACGGCCTGGGCGCCCAGCTCGAGCGTCATGCTCGCGAACGCAGCGCACGACTCGCCGTGGTCGGCGCCATCGACGCTGTCGTGCTGCCAGATGATGGCTTCCATCTCGGCAGGACTCTTGTTCGCGGCCATGCGGAGGTAGTAGTTCGCGACGTTGACGATCGCCGAGCGCAGGGCGGCGTCGGCGTTCTCCGGCGGCTGCGCGGCCTTGTCGAGCGCCAGCAGGTGGAGCGGCATGCTGGCCGGTGATGTGAGGTCGGCCGGCGTGCCCGGCGCGAAGGACAATCCGGTGATCGCGCCGCCCGTGCTGATGCTGACGAGCGCGGTCGCCTGCTGCCACCATGGCTTCCTGGCGGAGTTCACCGAATCACCTTCTTTCCTCCTCGGATGCGGGCCGGTATCCCGGTCTGTGGCTGCCGGGCCCGCGGCTGGTTCAGAACCGCGATGCTGGCAGGCTCTTCAGGATCTGCTGGACCTGGGGATCGCCGGGGTTGCTGGCGTTCTCGAAGAGAACCGCCGCATCCTGAGCGGTCTGCGGCGCGGCTCCGATGACCCACTGCTGGTAGATGTTGGCCACGAGGGCCGTGAGGCCGTCCGGGCTGGTGACGGGATCGGCGCAGACGTTCGGGAATCCCTGGTGCGAGATGACCGCCGGCGATCCGGTGTACCTGGCACAGTTCGCCGGGTTGCTCTCCAGCCCGGCCTGAACGGTCGGGCTTCCGCTGGCGGTGGTCAGGGTCGCCCCGCCGACGATGTTGTTGATCGCGCGCGCCGCCACCTGGAGGCTGTCGATGGGGTTGAACGGGTTGTACGGGTGATGCAGGTTCAGCGACCAGGCCACCTCACCGCCCTGCGTCGGGGCGATGGGCTCGAGGCCCTTCCTGCCGCTCCTCGGATCGGTGAAGTTCGGGTTGTTCCCGCTTGTCATCAGCGCGAACACCCACAGGATCTGGCGCGTCGGCTTTGCGCACGCGAAGTTGACCTGACCCGGCTCCGACATGACGTCCGGGTTCTGGCAGGCCTTCTCGATCTCGCTCTGCACCACCGCCACGCTCGGCGGCCATGACGGGCCGGTCCGGAAAAGGACGGCCACGAGGACGGCGATGAACACGCCGAGGATCCCGGCCGCGATGACGATCTTGCCCGCCTTCGGGATACGGCGACGCCGGACGCTGTGCCGTCCGCGGTTGATGAGGGTCTCCGTGCGATCCTCATGCGAGCGCCGCAAGCGGCCGGGATCCGGCAGGTCCCCGTAGTCGCCGGCCGGAGGCCGGTAGAAGACCGGCTCGCGGTCGGCGCCCAGGTCCGTGTCGCCGTAGCCGTACTCATGCTCGTCCGGTACCGCTTCCCCGGCATAGCGTGACCCGCCGCTCTCATGGAGGAGCGGGTCCCGCCAGTCCGGCAGCGTGCGAACCTGTCGTACGGACCTGCGTTCAGGGCCGGGTAGACGTTCGGTCTTGTGATTGTTAATGTATTCGAACTGCGCTTTCACCTTTTCACCTCTGACGAGTGCCGTGCTGGGCGCCTCGGGTGCTGATGACGGGTCAGTGAGATGCCTGCGAGGCGAGTACTGCCTTGGTCTGCTCCCGGCGGGCCGCCGGCGATGGCGGCGCCGGGCTCGGGCAGGTGCTCACCCGCCGCCACGGTCGGCGGACGTCCAGGACAGCACCGTCCGGACCCGCGCCTCGCCGGGCGCCGGAACGGCGCGCCGGCGCCCGGCGCCGTTCGCCCGCCAGATCGGGCGGCAGATCTCGTCCACTCCTCTATTAGAACACATATACGAGGTCGCTGACTAGTCGTTTCGTTTGAACGCAGATCCCCGGGGCAGCGGCATCGTCTGCCCCGGCGTGCGCCCGGTCCGGGCCCTGGCCTGGCTCCGGCACCGCACGGCCCGCGGGGTGTTACTTGAGGTACGCGGGGTATTGTGCGCCTTGGAGCACGGGCGCGGCCCCGGGAGGGGATGCCATGGTCAGGGGAGGCATGGGCACGCCGCTCTGGGGTGCCGCCGGGAAGGCGGGTTACGCTCTGAGCTGCCTCGCGGCGGCGGTGGTCCTCGTGCTGAGCGGCTTCTCGTTCTTCGTGGTGCGCGAGGTCGTCAGCATCGGCTCCTCCTACGCGATCCAGAGCGGCCCGTCCATCGGGGCGCAGAACATCCTGCTGATGGGCCTGGAGAGCCGGACCGACTGGAACGGCAACATCCTGTCGCCGGACATCCTCGCCGCCATGCACGCGGGCAGCGTGCAGGGCGTGGAGAACGGCGTCGGCGGGAACGCCACGAACACGCTGATCCTGATCCACATCCCGGCGGGCGGCAAGAAGGCGGTGGGGTTCTCGATCCCGCGCGACGACTGGGTCAACCTGGCCGGCACGCTGGGAGAGCAGCAGGTCGGGAAGATCGACCAGGCCTACGGCGCGGCGATGGCCGGCCGGGAGACCCAGCTTCGCCAGCAGAGTTCACACCTGACCCAGAACCAGATCGCGTTCCAGGGCAACGAGGCGGGCCGCGCGGCGACGGTCGCGACCGTCGAACAGCTCACCGGCGTGCACATCGACCACTTCGCCGAGGTGAACCTGTTCGGGTTCTACGAGCTCGCGAAGGTGCTCGGTGGGGTGAACGTGTGCCTCAGGGCGCCGGTCCCGAAAGATTCATATTCCGGGTTCCACGCCAGGCGCGCCGGTTACCAGCACCTGAGCCCGGCGATGGCGCTGGCGTTCGTCCGGCAGCGCCATGGGCTGGCGAACGGTGACCTGGACCGCACCCACCGCCAGCAGGCGTTCCTGGACTCGGTGATACAGCAGTTGCGCACCGGGGGAGTGCTCAGCGACCTGACCAAGATCTCGGCGCTGCTGTCGGTCGCCAGGCAGTATGTGATCACCGACTCGGGCTGGGACCTGCTGGACTTCGCCGCGCAGATGCGCTACCTCAGCACCGGGGACCTCGTGTTCCACACGCTGCCGATCGTCGGCTACCAGACCATCGACGGGCAGTCCGCCAACGTCGTCGATCCCGCGCACATCAAGCAGATCGTCCAGCAGACCTTCTACCCCGCCGCCAGCCCCGCCACCGCGCCGGGCGCGGCAGGCGCGCAGGGTACGGCGAACGCGCGTGGCCCGGCGAGCGCCGGCCCGAGCGCCTCATCGTCCTCCTCGCCGTCGTCCATCATCCCCACCGCCGGCCCGCAGGGCGGTGCGGTCTCGGCGAAGAACGGAATCCCATGCGTGTCCTGAGGTCTTACCAGAGTCGGACGTCGGCTCGCAGGGGGCCTGCCGGACAGCGGTGTCACGTTATCTTCATGGTCAGGGGGTATACCTGCGCCGATGGCTCCTAAGGCAGACGGAGGAGGTGAGCCAGTGCCCCGACCGGCACCTCGCGGGCTTCGCGACGAGCGCGGCACGCGCTACGGTCCGAGCCAGGCTCCAGGCCGCCGCGATTGGCGCCACACCCGCCATCCGGAAGACCCGGGCTACGGAGGCGGCGGTCACTACCCTGCTCACCGGGGTTACGTCCAAGGCGGGGGTTACGGCGGTCCGGCTTACCACCCGGACCCGGGCTATCCCGGCGACTATGGCTATCCGGACCATGGCTATTCCGGTGACGCTGGCTACTCCCACGGTTCTCGCTACGCGAACGGTTCTCGCTACGCGAACGGTTCTCGCTACGCCAACGAATCCGGCTATGGAGATGGTTCCCTTTATGACGATGGCTACCTGAACAGCCCCGCCTACCCGGCCGACGGCCTCGGCTATCAGGACTTTCCCGGCTATCAGGACATCCCCGGGTACCAGGACATCCCCGGGTACCAGGACATTCCCGGCTATCAGGACATTCCCCGGTACCAGGACATCCCCGGGTACGACGGCGCGGGCTACGGCGGTGGCCCCGGTCACCGCGGCGGCCGCGGCAACCGTGACGGCTCCGGCCGGCGCCGCGGGCTGCGCCGGAAGGCGCGGTTTGGCCGCACCCGCCGGTTCGCGCGCCACCCGGCGGGGCGGGTCATCCTCGCCGCGATCACCGTGTTCTGCTGCTGGCTCGCCTTCTCGGTCGGCCAGGCGCTGACGGCGCCCGGTGGCGGCACGCTGTCGTCCAGGCTGGCCGAATGGGCACGCGATCACTACCTGGGCCCCGTCGTCACGTTCGGCGAGTGGCTGACGTACCAGCCGCCGAAGACCGGCGGCAAGCCGTCGTTCTCGCTCACCCTCCCGGCAGGCGCCAGGGCGAACCTCAGATACATCCGCGCGCACAAGTTCAGGCCGGTCATCCCGAGGCGGCTGGCCTCCCCGGCGGGCGCGCCGCTGCCCGGTGAGGGCCAGTGGCGGCTGCTCGAGACCGTGCACGGTGAGCCCGCCATGTTCGGCACCTTCCTCCGCCCGGACAGCGTGCACACGTCCTACGTCGCCGGGATCGTGTCGATGGACCAGCGGCTGCTCCGCTTCCAGCTGCATCCCGGTGCCGAGGACCCCGGATCGGGCAGCTGGGGAGTGCAGCCCTGGGTACCTCCGGGCCAGCGCGGCGGCCTGATGGCCACGTTCAACGGCGGGTTCAAGCTCGACGTGTCCGCCGGGGGCTTCTACCTCAACGGCATCACCAAGGGCAGCCTGACCGGCGGCGCCGCCTCCCTCGTCTACTACCGGAACGGCACCGCGAGGGTCGGCGTGTGGGGGCAGAACGTCCGGATGACGCCGCAGGTCGCCGGCGTCCGGCAGAACCTCAAGCTGATCGTCAAGAACGGTCAGGTGCCCGCGAGCGTCAACTCGAACGTGCAGACGAACTGGGGCGCCACCCTGGGCGGCGCCTACTACGTGTGGCGCTCCGGCGTCGGGATTACCAGGGACGGGCGGCTCGTCTACGCGTACGGCCCGGCGCTTGACGTCGCCACGCTCGCCGGCCTCCTCCAGCGCGCGGGCGCGGTCGACGCCATGCAGCTCGACATCAACCCGTTCTGGATGTCGTTCGAGTACTACCAGGCGGCCGGCCATCCCTCCGACCCGAGACCGGTCAACCTGCTGCCGACCCAGCAGCAGTCGGCGTACCGTTACTACTCCGTTTACAGCCGCGACTTCACAGCGGTCTACGCGCGATGATCAGCCGCATGCCCGCCCTCGGGGCGGCACACGCGCCCCGGCATGCCCTGGCACGGCAGGGGGCGGCCGGCTGGATCATCGCCGTCGTGGTCACCAGCAGGCCGCGGCAGTGGGCGAAGAACCTGCTCGTCTTCGCGGCGCCGCTGGCCGGCGCGACGCTCGGCCGCAAGGACGGGCTCGGTTACGCGCTGGCCGCCGCCGCGGCGTTCTGGTTCGCCTCGGCGGCCGTCTACTTCGCCAACGACATCGCGGACGCCGAGCGCGACCGCCGTCACCCGCGCAAGCGGTACCGGCCGGTCGCGGCGGGCCTGCTGCCGAAGTCGCACGCGATCGGCGTGGCGGCGCTGTGCGCCGTGCTGGCGCTGGCGGCGGGCCCGGCGTTCGGGGTGCCGCTGCTCACCGCGACGGTGGCCGGGTACCTGGGGATGTCGTTCCTGTACTCGGCGGGGGGAAAGCACGTTCCCGTGCTGGAGCTGCTCTTCGTCGCGTCCGGCTTCCTGCTGCGGGTGCTCGGCGGCGCGGCCGCGACGCACGTCAGGCCATCAGGGTGGTTCCTCGTCGTCTGCTCGCTCGGCGCGCTCGGCGTCGCGACCGCCAAGCGGTACACGGAACTGTCCGTGCTCGGCCCGGACGCGACCAGGCACCGTCCCGTGATGCGCTGGTACCGTACCGGGATCCTGCGGCTCAGCCAGTACGCGATCGGCGCCATGATGATCGTGTCCTACCTGCTGTGGGCCTGGGGCGAGAGCGCCTCCGCCAGGGGCTGGCACCAGCTCAGCGCGGTACCGCTCGCGGCGGCGCTGGTGCGCTTCGGGGTGCTGACCTCGCGCCGCACGACACAGCCGGTGGAGGACATGATCACCAGGGACGGCCCGATGCTGGCGTGTGAGCTGTGCTGGCTGGTGCTGTTCGTGGCGGGACTCTAGGTTTGGTGCAAACATGACCATTTTTCCGAACGAGGCGGGGCGTCTCCCCAGGATCCTGCTTCTGGGCGGGACAAGCGAGATCGGGCTGGCGATCCTCGCCGCGCTCGGCGCGCCCGCCGGCAGCGAGGTCATCCTCGCCGGGCGTGACGAGCAGCGGCTCGCCGCGGCCGGCAAGACGCTGCCCTACCAGGTCCGGACGCACCACTACGACGCGGTCGACACCGCCAGCCATCAGGCGTTCGCCGGCGAGGTGTTCGGCGCGGGCGGCCTCGACCTGGTGATATCGGCGGCCGGGATCCTGGTGCCGCAGCCGGAACTCGAGCGCGACGTCCGGCTGGCCGCGACGATGATCGAGACGAACTTCACCGGCCACGTCACCACGCTCCTCGCGCTCGCCGGGCTGATGCGCGCCCGGGGGCGGGGCACGATCGTGGTCCTGTCGTCGGTGGCGGCCGTCCGGCCGCGCAAGGCCAACCCGGTGTACGGCGCCACCAAGGCGGCGCTCGACGCCTTCGCGCGCGGGTTTGCCGACTCCCTGCACGGCAGCGGAGTCCGTGTGCTGCTGGTGCGCCCGGGGTTCGTGACCGGCCGGATGACCGAGGGCATGGAGCCGGCGCCGCTGGCGACCACGCCGGAGGCCGTGGGCGCGGCGGTCGCGTCCGCGCTGCGCCGCGGCAGGGCGGCGGCGGTATGGGTGCCGGCGCCGCTCGCCGGCGTCGCCGTCGCGCTGCGTATGGTCCCGCGCCCGTTCTGGCGCCGTGTCTCCCGCTGATGCCGGGCCCGGAAGCGGCATTCCGCAGGTAGATTCGGGGACTGTGAGGGTTCTTGTTGCCGAGGACGACGAGAGCCTCGGCGATGTGCTCGTGCGCGGCCTCCGGGAACACGGCTACGTCGTCGACCTGGTTCCCGATGGCGAGACCGCGATGTCGTACATGCGGTTCTACGACTACGAGCTGGCGGTGCTGGACTGGCGCATGCCGCGGCTGTCCGGCATCGACGTGGTCCGGAGGCTGCGGAGCGGAGGGGGCGCGACACCGGTCCTGATGCTCACCGCCGCCGACACGCCGGCGGACCGGGTCGCCGGCCTGGACGCGGGCGCCGACGACTATCTCGTCAAGCCGTTCGACTTCGGCGAGCTGCTCGCGCGGCTGCGTGCGCTGCAGCGGCGGCCGCGCGAGACGCAGCCGCCGCGGCTGGTGATCGGTGAACTCGAATTCGACCCCGCGGCCAGGCAGGCGCGCATCCGCGGCCGCCGCCCGTCTCTTACGGCAACCGAGCTGGGCATCCTGGAGCTGCTGATGCGGCGTTTCCCCGGCGTGGCCGACCGCCGCTCGATCGCGCAGCACGTCTGGGACAACGAGGCCGACGCGTTCGGCTCCAACACGATCGACGTCCACCTGGCGAGGCTGAGATCCAAGCTCGCCGACGGCGGAGTGCGCATCGAGACCGTCCGCGGCGTCGGTTACCGGATCACGGCGACGTGAGAGCCGGGCCCGCGACCAGGGTCGCCGCGGTAGCGACGATCATCATCGCCGTCGCCTACGTCGCGGGCGCCCTGGTGCTCAACATGGTGGTGTCCGCGAAGCTGAACGCGGAGAAGGACGAGCAGCTCGCCAGGCACATCGCGGCCGCCCGCGATCATGGCGCTGCCGGTCATGGCGCTGTCGGCAAAGGGGGTGCCGGCCATGGCGGTGCCGGCCAGGGGAGTGCCAGTCAGGGGAGTGCCGGCCATGGCGGTGCCGGCCAAGGCGGTGCGGATCATGACAACGACGCCGACATCGACGCGGCTCCCGTGTTCTTCTGGGCGCTCGGCGCCCACGGGGCGGTGATCAGCCACACGCCGGGCGCTCCGGCGCTGCCCGCGAGCCTCGCCGCCGCGCCGCTGCGCAACGGGCTCGCGTTCAGCACCGACCTTGGGCCGGGCACGGTGGGCTCGTTCCGCCTGAAGGTGGCGCAGGCCGGAAGCGGCTGGCTTGTCGCGGGCCAGAGCCAGGCCGACGACCTGCACACCGAGCACCTGCTGCGGGACGGCGAGATCCTGGCGGGGCCGCTCGTGCTGCTGGCCATGTTCCTCGGCTCGCTCGCCGTCGGCCTGCGGGCGCTGGCCCCGGTCGAGCAGGCCCGGCGAAAGCAGCTCGAGTTCACCGCCGACGCCTCCCACGAGCTGCGCACCCCGCTGAGCGTGATCAGTGCGGAGGCCGACCTCGCGCTCAGCAGCGACCGGCCGGCGGCCGGGTACCGGGACGCGCTGCGGCGCATCCAGGGAGAGAACAAGCGCCTGAAGCGCCTCGTCGACGACATGCTCTGGCTGGCCCGGTTCGACTCCAGCCCGCCGGCCCCGGGCAACGAGCCGGTGGACCTCGCGACGATCGCCGAGGGCTGCGCTGACCGCTTCCAGGCGGTCGGCCGCTCGGCTTCGGTGACGATCACCTCCGATACCACCAGCCCGGCTCCCGCGCTGATCAGCGCGCCGCCGGAATGGATCGACAGGCTGACCGGCGTCCTGATGGACAACGCCTGCCGGCACGCGGGCGCCGGCGGGAAGGTCCGCGTGGCCGTGCACTGCACCGGCAACCGCGTCAGCCTCACCGTCGAGGACAGCGGCCCCGGCATCCCGGAGGAGGAACGGCCGCGGCTGTTCGACCGGTTCCACCGCGCCACCGGCAAGGGGCCAGGTGCCGGGCTCGGCCTCGCGATCGGTGACTCGATCGTGCGGTCCACGGGCGGACGGTGGCGTATCGGCGGCTCGCCGCTCGGCGGAGCGCTCATCGAGGTCTCCTGGCGGCACTTCCAGCCGCACCGGCTGAGCGCCCCGCGCCTCACCGGGAACACGGCCCGGGCGGGCGATTTACCCGCGCCCCAGGGGCAACGCCCGTTCCGTTCCGGATAAATATTTTCTGTCCGCCGCGCCGCGCGGCCTCACATACCGGTGCCGGTTGCGGGGGGCGCCGGAGCCGTCCACCTCCAGTCGCGGATCTCCGGGGCGTCCTCGCCCTCGAGGCGGGTGTACGCGCGGCACGCGATCCGCTTGTCGGTCATCAGCTGGCGGACGTGCCCGGCGCGGGAGACCAGGCCAGGCACCCGGTCGATGACGTCGATGACGAGGTGGAACCGGTCCAGGTCGTTGAGCATCACCATGTCGAAGGGCGTGGTCGTCGTCCCTTCCTCCTTGTAGCCCCGGACATGCAGGTTGTCGTGGCCGTGCCGCCGGTAGGTGAGCCGGTGGATGAGCCACGGGTAGCCGTGGTAGGCGAAGATCACCGGCCGGTTCGTCGTGAAGAGGGCGTCGAACTCCGCGTCGGACATGCCGTGCGGGTGGTCGGTCTCCGGCTGCAGCCGCATCAGGTCCACGATGTTGACCACCCGCATCTTGAGCTCGGGCAGGTGCTCGCGCAGCAGCGACACCGCGGCGAGGGTCTCCAGCGTCGGGATGTCCCCGCAGCACGCCATCACCACGTCCGGCTCGCCCGGCGCGTCGTTGGAGGCCCACTCCCAGATGCCCGCGCCCCTGGTGCAGTGGATGATCGCCTCGTCCATGGGCAGCCAGTTCCACTTCGGCTGCTTGTCGGCCACGATCACGTTGACGTAGTGCCGGGAGCGCAGGCAGTGGTTGCCGACCGACAGCAGCGTGTTGGTGTCCGGCGGCAGGTAGACCCGGATGACCGAGGCCTTCTTGTTCACCACGTGGTCGATGAAGCCGGGGTCCTGGTGGGAGAAGCCGTTGTGGTCCTGCCGCCACACCAGGGAGGACAGCAGGTAGTTCAGCGACGCGACCGGGCGGCGCCACGGGATGTCGCGGGTGACCTTGAGCCACTTGGCGTGCTGGTTGAACATCGAGTCGACGATGTGGATGAACGCCTCGTAGCTGTTGAACAGGCCGTGCCGGCCGGTGAGCAGGTATCCCTCCAGCCAGCCCTGGCACAGGTGCTCGCTCAGCACCTCGATCACCCGGCCATCGGGCGCGAGGTGGTCGTCCCCCGGGAGGATCTGCCCGTCGAACTGCCGGCTGGTCACCTCGAACACGGCGTCCAGCCGGTTGGATGCCGTCTCGTCCGGGCCGAACAGCCGGAACGTGCCGGGGTTTCGCGCGATCACGTCGCGCAGCCAGGTGCCGAGGACGCGCGTCGCCCCGGATTGACCGTCGCCGGGTTGCTCGACCGGAACCGCGTAGTCTCGGAAGTTCGGCAGGTCCAGCTCGCGCAGCAGCAGGCCGCCGTTGGCGTGCGGGTTCGCGCTCATCCGCCGGTAGTCCCGCGGCACGAGCCGGGCCAGCTCGGGTATCAGCGTGCCGTTCGGGTCGAACAGCTCCTCCGGCCGGTACGAGCGCATCCACTCCTCGAGCTGGCGCAGGTGCTCGGGGTTGGTCCGCGGAGCGGGGAGCGGCACCTGGTGCGCGCGCCACGTCCCCTCGACCGGCAGGCCGTCCACGTACTTCGGCCCCGTCCAGCCCTTCGGCGTCCGCAGCACGATCACCGGCCAGCGCGGCCGGGCCGGTGCCGGCCCGTCGGCGGACCCTGCGGGCTCGGCGCCGCGCGCCCGCCGCTGGATCTCCTGGATCTCCTGGACCACGGCGTCCAGCGTCGCGGCGAGCTGCTGGTGCACGAGTTCGGGGACGTCGCCGGCGACCCGGTAGACCTTGTACCCGTAGCCGGTGAGCAGCGCGTCGAGTTCCCCGTCCGGGATGCGGGCGAGGACCGTCGGGTTGGCGATCTTGTACCCGTTGAGGTGCAGGATCGGCAGCACGGCCCCGTCCCTGGCCGGGTTCAGGAACTTGCCGGAATGCCAGCTGGCCGCCAGCGGCCCGGTCTCCGCCTCGCCGTCGCCGATGACACAGGCGGCGATCAGGTCCGGGTTGTCGAACACCGCCCCGTAGGCGTGTGTCAGCGAGTAGCCGAGCTCGCCGCCCTCATGGATCGAGCCGGGCGTCTCGGGCGCCGCGTGCGAGGGGATGCCGCCGGGAAAGGAGAACTGCCGGAACAGCCGCTGCAGGCCGGTGGCGTCCTGGGTGACCGACGGGTACAGCTCGGTGTACGTGCCCTCCAGGTACGTGCTGGCGACCAGGCCGGGGCCGCCGTGACCGGGCCCGGCGATATAGATCATGTCCAGGTCCCAGTTGCGGATGACCCGGTTGAGGTGCGCGTAGACCAGGTTCAGGCCGGGGGTGGTGCCCCAGTGCCCGAGCAGCCGCGGCTTGACGTGCCCGGGCCGCAGCGGCTCGGTCAGCAGCGGGTTGTCCAGCAGGTAGATCTGCCCGGCGGACAGGTAGTTCGCCGCCCGCCACCACGCGTCCAGCGCGTCCAGCTCACCGCGGGTCAGCGGCTCCTGGCCGGCCGCGGTCATCGACTCTCCCTGCGCCGCGTTCATCTGGCCTCCCGTCCCTCGGTCGCTCCATTACCCATGGTCCCGTACCCCCGGCACTGGAGCGCAGCGGGCCGTGGTCATCGCGGTCCGGGTCTTTCGGCCCTACCGTCCTCATCTGGAGGACCCGCTCCGCCGTGTGCCCGCTGTGCCGAAGGCTGAGGTCAGCGCGCGTAGCGGAGGCGGAGCCGGTCGGTGTGCCCGCCCCAGCTGAGGTGCAGCGTCCAGCAGCCGGGCGCGGGCATGTCCACGTACGAGGGTCCTGGGCCGTTCGGCAGATCCACGGTGGCGGTGCGTGTGCTGCCCGCGAGCGTGGCCCGGATGGTCATCGGCCCGGCCGAGACCCGCGACACCCACAGGATCTTGTTGGCCCTGTTCGGCAGCGCCGGTGCGTGCAGCGCGTTGGGCGTCGCCCAGAGGATGGCGACGATGTTGCCCGCCGCGCCCACCACGTGTGGCATGGCGATGTCCGGCGGAGTGAATCCGGATCGCGCCCACACCGGAAGCGGGGTTACGGGCGGCTGCCCGCCGCAGCCACCGGTGCTCGCGGGGGAAACCAGCGCGAGGGACGGCTGCGCGGCCGATGGCTGCGCCGGCCGCTGGGAGTTTCCGCTGCATGCCTGCGCCGCCATGAGCGAGACCGCAACCGCCGCCAGCGCGGCGGCGAACCGGCACCTCATACCCCGACGGTACGCCGGTCATGGCGCGGCGCCTAGCGACGAAGGATCGCCATTGGCGCTGCCGTACTACTGGGACGCTATGGTCGTCTCACGCGGCCAGAGGATCTGTCTCACGAGCAGTTCTGGCACTCGAGAGACATGCGTGAGGCTCTGGGAGACCCGGGTTTCACGGGCGGCGATGACACCTTGCTCGTGGCCCAGACGTTCCGGCTGGTGGGGGAGCGCGACGCGGCGCATGAGCCGGGCATCCGCTCCAGTAGGCGCCTGAGTGAACGTTGTTCGGGCCGTGACCCTCAGGGTTTGCGGGCGACGCCGGCCCAGAGGGCGGCGGGGGTCGCCGCCTCGATCTCGGAGTCCGGGCGCCACTTCGCGGTCTTCGTAACGCCCGGCTCGACCAGATCGAACCCATCGAAGAAGCGGGTGACACCCGAGTGGTCGCGCCGGGTCATCTTCTCCCCCGCGGACTCGTTGAACCGCCGGGTCAACTCGGCCACCTGCTCAGGGTCGATGTCGTTGGCCGGGTGGGAGATCACCAGATAGCTGCCCGGCACGCACGCGGCCATCAGATGGTTCACTATCCTCCTGACCTCATCATCGTCTCCGGCATACTGCAGGACCGCGACGAACATGACCGCGACCGGTTTGCTGAAGTCCAGCGTCTTGGCGGCCTCGGCCACGATGGCGTCCGGGTCACGCATGTCCGCGTCGATATACGCGCACACCCCTTCCGGTGCGCTGGTCAGCAGAGCCTTCGCATGCGACAGCACGATGGGGTCGTTGTCGACGTAGACGATACGGCTGCTCGGCGCGAAGCGCTGCGCGACCTCGTGGGTGTTGTCCGCGGACGGAATGCCCGTGCCGATGTCGAGGAACTGCCTGATCCCCTCGTCGCGGGCCAGGAACCGCACCGCGCGGGCAAGAAACGCGCGGTTGGCCCGCACCGAGAACACCACGTTGGGGTACGCCTGGATGGTCCACTCCCCGAGTTCCCTGTCCGCCGCGAAGTTGTCCTTACCGCCCAGCCAGTAGTCATAGACGCGGGCGATGTGCGGGACGCTGGGGTCGAAGTCTGGCACATCTCACATTATCCAGGCACGGTGACGGGAACGGATCCGGTCCGACCGGCCTGACCGGCCTGACCGGAAACGCTGTATGACGACTGTGACGAACTGATGCTCAGCGTGACGGTTCCGGCCGGACTGCCCGGCTGCGCTACCGCCGCAGGCACCGGGCGGCGAAGTAGAACGGCACGGGCACGGAGCCCGGCGGGCGCCGCTGTTCCATCTGCGGGCCAGGGGGCGGTTCAGCGGCCCGGTCCAGCGCCAGCCCGTGCCCGGTCAGGGAATTGAGGTAGGTCGAGATCATCCGGTGGCTGGAGCCGACCCGGCCGCGGTACCCGCTATTGCCGGCCAGCCACCATCCTTCCTGGTAGTACCCCTGATCGGGCGGCCAGCTACTGGGCGCATCGCTGTCCCAGCCGGGAAAGCAGGGATGCAGCAGGGAAAACACGAACCAGCCGCCCGGGCGCAGCAGCCGGGCGACATTGGCCAGCAGGCCGTCGAGGTCGTCGATGTCGGACAGCCCGTAGTTGCACACCACGCCGTCAAACACCTGGTCTTCCAGCACGCCCTTGGCGGTCACGTCCGCGTTCAGGTAGCCGATGCCCAGCGGTTCTGCCGCCTCGCAGGCCCGCGCCTTGGCCAGCAGTGCCGCGGAGATGTCCAGCCCGGTCAGCGCGGCGCCGCGGCGCGCCAGTTCTCGCGCCACCCGCCCCTGCCCGCAGGCGACCTCCAGCAGCCGCAGCCCGCCCACGTCCCCGGCTAGGTCCAGCAGGGCCGCGGTAGCCGGATCACCGACGGTCTTCCCTGATCTCTGTTCGTAGAAATCGGCGATTTCGTCGTAACGCGCCACCGGACCACTCACCCCTCGACCGTAACGCCTACTCCCCGCTCAGCCGCCGTGGTCACGGCCAGGTCAGCTACTGGCGAACAGCGGACCCGGGCAGGCGCAATGTTCACGATGGTGCCGGCGAGCAGAAGACTACGTTCCCGGCCTTGCTCTGATGGGTGACGGCGGGTCCAAAGCGGGTGACTCCCAACAGCGCACCGCCACCGCCGGGCCGCCCCGGCAAGCCACATCAGCACCGTCAGAGCACAACTGCCCGCTCGATCACCCTTGGTGAACAGCTGCCCGCCTTCCCCGCACGCGCGGTGACGGGCTCTGAGTGGCGAGCGAAGCTAATTCGGGAAACACCTCGTCCAGACCGGTTATCCGCATGATCTTTACCAGCGGCGGCCGGGGCGACGTCAGCCGCAGTCGGCCGCCCTCGCGCCCCGCATAGCAGGCGAGCCGTGCGAGCACGCCGAGCCCGCGTGCATCGCAGAATGTGAGTCCCGCCAGGTCAACGCTGACGGGCACGCGCAACTCGTCGATCACGTCCCGGATATAGGCGTACGCCTGATCCGCGGTCGCGATGTCCATCTCGCCCTGCACGGTCACTACGGCATGCCCGTCAGCTGCCGCGTGGTGACTAAGGCCGAGTTGCGTGGGCCGGGCACGAGGTGCTGTAGCCACTTTCCCTCCCCGGTAAAGCACCAACCGCAACCACTTTCCTCCGGTGCGTCTTCGTGTATCCAGTGCCCCCAGTCCCGCGCGAAGATGCCGATGGTCCCGTTCCCGGCCAAAACGCACACCGACGCAAGCACCCGATATCGCCTCAATCCCATCAGCATCTATCACCGATCCGAACCCTACATCCATCGCCAGAAAGTCCGTAAAGTTCTGTCGTTCGGCTTGTCATTTCGAACAGGTATGCTATACTCGAACTCAGCATCGAGCGAGCGCCGGCCGATCTGGCTGGCAAGGGGACTTCTCCCGCAGTGCGGGCCTGCCAGGCATCACGGATTCAGAGTTCAGGAGCCACACGTGCAGCGCGGCAGGAGGTGACCGCTCAGTGGCTACCCAGGCCGAAGACAACAGCCAGGAAGACGAGCCTGGCCAGCCCGCAGACGCGGCCGCCTACCCCGGTTCTGCTTCCGCGCCTGCTCCTGTTTCCGCGTGTGTTTGCGCTGGTGTGGCTGCTTCAGCCCCGGCCGCCGTGCCGGGAACGGTGGCGGACGCGCTGGCGATGATCGACGCTGGGCTCGGGTTCCTGAACGCTACGGATGCCGCCGGGCTGTCGTCGGCGGCGCAGGCCGAGGCGCTGGTCGCGCTGGGCCGGGCGCAGGCGATGCAGACCGCGGCGCACGCCGCGGTGCTGGCGGCGTTCACCGCGGGCAGCGGATACGAGGCCGACGGGTATGGCGGTCCGGTGCCGTGGCTGGTGCACGTGACCCGGGTGACCAAGGGCGCTGCGAAAGGCGCGGCCGGGTGGATGCGGCGCCTGAAGGCCCATCCCGACATTGCCCAGGCGCTCGCCAATGGGGGTATCTCGGACTCGTGGGCGCGGCAGTTGTGCGACTGGAGTGACCGGCTGCCGCGGGAGAACCGGGCGGCGGCGGATGCGATCTTGCTGGCCGCGGCGGCGGGCGGGGTGCCGTTTGCCGACCTGCTGATCCTGGCTGCGGACATGTATGAGCGGTGCCGGTCGCAGCCCCCGGACCCGGAGGAGGGCAAGCCGTTTGATGACCGGCGGGTGCGGCTGGAGCCCACCTTCGACGGCGCCGGGGTGCTGACCGGGAACCTGAGCCCGGCGTGTGCGGCCGCGCTGCAGGCTACCCTCGATGCGCTCGGCAAGCCCCGCGGCGCGGAAGACCTGCGCACCGAAGACCAGCGCAAGCACGATGCGCTGGAGGAGGCGCTGAAGCTGCTGATCGCCGCCGGGATGCTGCCGGAGCGGGCCGGGCAGCCCACCCAGGTCCAGGTCCTGACGCCCCTATCCGAGTTGCGCGGCATGGATGGCGCCCCGGCGGCCGAGGCCGCGTGGCTGGCCGCCAAGGCCGGGGAACCCGGCTACCTGACGGGCAAGGACGCAGAGGCGGCCGCGTGTGACGCGACGATCATCCCGGTGGTGGCCGGGCACCCGGACTGGGCGGTGCTGGACCAGATGGCCCAGATGTGGATCAGCGCGCACGGCCTGGACCGCGGCGCGCCCTGCGGCTGCGAGTGCGGCCAGTGCACCTGCCACCCCCCGGCGCCGATGACCGGGGAGGCGACGGCGCGGCTGCGCCGCACCCTGCTGTCCATGGCCATTGACGCGCTGTCCGGCCCCGCCGGGCTCGCCGCCTACCTGCGCACCCGGGTGCTGGGCGCCCCGTTCACCACCACCAGCCTGCCGCTGGACGTCGGGGCCGCGGACACCATCCCGGCGCACATCCGCCGCGCGGTCCTCCTGCGGGCGCGGGGGCGGTGTGAGTGGGCGGGCGGCTGTGACCGGCCCGCCGCCACCTGCGAAGTGCACCACCTGATCCCCCGCGCCGACGGCGGCCCCACCAGCGTCACGTCCTGCATTTTGCTCTGCTCGTTTCACCACCAGGTGGTTATTCACCGCTGGGGCTGGACGATGATCTTGCACCCCGACGGCACCACCGAGGCCCGCTCCCCCCGGGGACAGGTCCTGCACAGCCACGGGCCACCCGCCCGAGCCGGGTAAAGCGGGCGCGGCATACAGGCGCGGCGAGTGACAGGCGAGCCACCGGCGCGAAGGTCAGGCGGCTCCAGTCGGCTGACGCGGCGGCCGGCTGGCTGGCGGTGGCGGCTGCCTTGGCCCAACCCAACTACGCGGTCAGAGATCATCGTCCTGGCGTGCCGGCGCGTCGGATCCAAAGTACTTGTCGTCCTCCTCCACCCTCGCCACGTCCGCGGCGGCGGCTTCTTTGATCCGCTCGATCCTCGGCCTGTCGCGGCCGGTGCGGACGAGGCGGCGCGGGCGTAGACCGAGCCACGAAAGCAGGCCCATAACCGACTCCAGGGAAGCACGTGTCGCGTTGGGTGGTGATACCGAGCGTACGCCCCGGCGCACCCCCGCTACCCGCGCGGCCCGGCGCGCGGCTTCGCTGGCGGCCGTTTCAGTTCGCCAGCCGCGTGTCGCGCGCGACCTTCTCCCATGCGGCGATGTCCGCGCGGACACTGTCGAGGTGGGCGAGGATGGCGTCGATGGCATCGTCTCCGAGCGGCAGGCGCAGCGGCGTCTGGTCAGCGTCCAGCGCGGTGAGGATGGCGGCGGCGGCCTTGGCCGGGTCACCTGGCTGCGAGCCGTCTCCGGTCTGGGTCATCTGGCGGGTCGGGCCGACGGTAGCCGCGTAGTCATCGATCTGCGCGCTGGCGCGGGTGTTGGCGAACAGCGAAGTCCGGAAGTTACCGGGCTCGACGATCAGCACCTTGATGCCGAGCGGGCGCACCTCGTCCGCAAGGGCCTCCGACATGCCCTCGAGCGCGAACTTGGTGGCGCTGTAGGCGGAGAACCCGGGGGCGGACAGCTGTCCTCCCATGCTGCTCATCTGAACGATCGCCCCGGACCGGCGGCGGCGCATGTGCGGCAGAACCGCGCGGATCAGGGCCGCCGGCCCAAATACGTGGACCTCGAACAGCGCGCGGAACTCGTCGTCGGTGGTTTCCTCTACCGCGCCGACATGGCCGCGCCCGGCGTTGTTGACCAGCACGTCGATCCGGCCGTGGCGGTCCACGACGTCGCGCACCGCGGCCTCGATCCCGTCGGCGTCGGTGACGTCGAGCGGCAGCGCTTCGACTTGGCCCGGGTACGCGGTGATCAGGTCGTCCAGCGCCGCGGCCCGCCGGGCGGCCGCCACGGCTATGTCGCCGGTCCCGGCGGCCGCCTCGGCTATCGCGCGGCCGAAGCCGCTGTTCGCGCCTGTGATAAGCCAGATCCTGCTCATCGGGTCCTCTCTGTGTTGGCGGTTACGTGATCGAACGTGCGTGAAGACGCGCAGCGTCCCCCAGACCCGAGGTGCCAGCTGGCCCATGATGGGCGAAGCCACGCATGGCGTCCCGGCCAGGGGTGCGTCCTAACAGTGCCGGCACGGACGGCCCGCCGCGGCGAGGGCGGCCCGGTCCTCGTGCTCCCGCGCGGCGGCGGGCTGAAGCGCCGGCTCTTCTTCAGGGATGGGCGCGGCACCGGTCAGTTCCTGGCGGCGAACCCGGATGGTGGTGACGGCGACGAGCAGGGCGAGCAGCGCGATTCCGGCCGCGGTGAGGAAACCGCGGGCGAACCCGGTGGCCAGGGCGTGCGTCGCGAGCTGCACGGGGGACTCGGCGGGCCGGCGGCCCGCGGCGATGGCCGCGCCGGTGCTCCTGACGGTGTTGGCCACGGTGGTCCAGGCGATCGTGCCCAGCGCGGCCAGCCCGATCGCGCCGCCGACCTGCTGGCCCGTGTTGAGCAGGCTCGCGGCGACACCGGCGTCCTGCTCTGCCACGTTGTGCAGGGCGACCAGGGACAGCGGGACGAACAGCAGGCCAAGCCCGAAGGAGGTCACGAGCATCGGGCCGAGTAGCTGGCCGGGGTAACCGGCGTGCTCGGTCAGCCGGGAGAACCAGAACATCCCGCCCGCGGCCGCCGCCGAGCCGGCCACGATCAGCGGCCGTGGCCCTGCCCGCGGCACCAGTTGCGAGGCCAGCGTCGCCGCTGTCACGATCCCGGCGGTGAACGGAAGGTAGGCGATGCCCGACCGGACCGCGCTGTAGCCGAGGACCGTCTGCGTGAAGAGGGTGAGGAAGAAGAACATGCCGAACATCGCGGTCCCGATGCACAGCATGATCAGGTACGCGCCCGACCTGTTACGGTCGGCGAGTACCCGCATCGGAAGCAGGGGATGCGAGCTGCGCATCTCGATCAGCACGAACGAGACGAGCAGAACGACCGCCGCGGACAGCGATGCGAGCACCGGTGTGTCACCCCAGTGCGATACCCCGTCGGGGCCGGTGGCGGCCTTGGACAAGCCGTAGACGAGCAGCGCGACGCCGGCGGTGCCGGTGGCCGCGCCGGCCACGTCTATCCGGCCAGGGCGCCGAGGCGACTCGGCCAGCACGCGCGGCGCCGCGGCGGCCACGAGTATCCCGATCGGGACGTTGACGAAGAACACCCACCGCCACGACGCATAGGTGGTCAGAATCCCGCCCAGCAGCAGGCCCACCGCCCCGCCGCCGCCCGCCATCGCCGAGTAGACCCCCATGGCCCGGTTGCGCGGCTCGCCTTCGGGAAAGTTGGTGGTGATCAGCGACAGCGCGGTCGGCGCGATCACCGCGCCGCCGGCTCCCTGTATCGCCCTCGCGGTCAGCAGCCACCACTGGCTGGTCGCGAACCCGCCGAGAAGGGAGGCTCCGGAGAACAGCAGCAGCCCGCCGACGAACATCCGGCGGCGGCCAAGAATGTCACCGGCGCGGCCGCCGAGCAGCAGCAGCCCGCCGAAGGTGACCGCGTAGGCGTTCACCACCCACTCCAGGCCGCTGCCGGAGAACCCGAGCGCGTGCTGGACGTGCGGCAGCGCCACGTTGACGATGGTGGCATCGAGCACCACCATGAGCTGCGCCGAGGCGATGACCACCAAGGCCAGGCCCAGCCGGCTGCTGTCCGCCCTCGGGGGAGCGGTGCCGGCGTGACTCTGCTGGGGCGCAGGGGAAAGCCCCTCACCTGGCGCGGGAATCGCTGACATCTGTCCGCCTCCCTCGCGACGGGAAGATGGCGCCTGAGGTCTCACGGCGACCGCATGAATTACATAATTACACCAGCGGAACACGGCTGGCCGCAAGATGCCGGCGAGCACGTGCCCCCGGCCTCACCGCCGCGAGGTCCGGCGCGGACGGTCGCGGGCCAGTCCGCGTCCCAGGCGGCCATCCGGCGCCTGTCCGGCGCCCGCCGGATCTCCCGTCTTCGCCGGGACCTTCGTCCCACTCGGGCCGGCGGATCTGGCCGGTGATCACGAATTGTGCTCACTGCGGCGGGAGGTCCGTTGATCTGGTGGCCTAGGGCCCCTAGCGAACGGCCCCCGCGCGAGAGAGGCTGGGCTGGCGGGCCGCGGAAGTTCGCGGCGGACAGGTGAGGAGGTATGCCATGGCAACCAAGCCTGTCGTGGTGGGAGCAGACGGTTCAGAGGAGTCGCTGCGGGCCGTCGAGTGGGGAGCCCTCGAGGCGGAACGGCGCAGGTCGCCGCTGTGGATCGTGTCAGCGCCCGCCATGCCGCCCCGGATGCGCGCCCATCAGGCGTCGCCCGAGACGGTCACCACCGCGCTGCGCGGGATATCCGCGCGGGCCCTCGGCGTGGCCATCACCCGGGCCGAGGAGATCGCGCCAGGCTTGCTGATCGACACCGACCTGCTGTGCGGGCCACCCGCGGTGGCGGTGGCCGACAGCGGCTCCGGCGCGTCCATGCTCGTTGTCGGCGCCCGCGGGGCCGGCGGGTTCGCCGCGATGCTGCTCGGCTCGGTCAGCAGGTACGCCGCGACCCATGCTCGCTGCCCGGTCGTGGTCGTCAGGGAGGAGACAACCGCCGTCCACCGTGAGATCGCCGTCGGGGTACGGGATCCCCAGGACGGCACCGAGGCCCTGGCTTTCGGGTTCGAGGAGGCGGCGCTGCGCGGCGCGGAGCTCGTCGTCGTGCACTCCTGGTACGGGTTCCCCGCCACACTGCTCGCATCCGCCGGGGCGAAGGGCGCGGAGCAGCACTCCGCCGACCCGCAGCAGGTCACGGCGGAGGCGGCCGGGAGCCTCGCCGAAACGGTGACCGGCTGGCGGGACAAGTACCCGACGGTGCGCGTACGGCAGGACGTCGTGCACGGCCACCCCGCCAGGGTCCTCGCCAGCTACGCGGCCCGCGCCGACCTCGTGGTGCTCGGCAGGCACGGCGGTCCAGGCACCAGCCCGGGCATTGGCTCGATCCAGCACGCCGTGCTCAACCACGCCGGTGGCCCCGTCGCGGTGGTCCCGTCCGGCTACTGACGCAGGCTGACTCCGCCTCCGGCAGGAACACCGCGGGCGGCGTCCCTGCCCCATTTGCTGCCCTGTTGTCGCTGACCGGGCTTGTCACCGTGACTCCTGACCGCGCTGGTGGCCGGCTTTTTATACAGAACGGGCCGTGTTTCACCCCGCGAGGACCCGCAGCCCGGCCGCCGTCATCCGGGCGGAAGGCCGCCGCTGAAATTTCACGGCATCCGCTTCCCCGGCAGCCGCGAGCCAGAGGCTCGAGGCGCCCGGTCACACTGGCGGATACCATGCGACAGCCGCCGCTTGGGATACGGTCTGAGCAGTGGCGGCTGAGGAGGGATGCATGCTGGCTCCGGTCGATTGGGTGGCGGTTGGCCTGGACAACGGCGGTACGGCGAACAACGGCACGGTGCTCGACTCCGCCGGGTCCTTCCTTGTGGAGAGCCTGGCCGAGACGCCGAGCTACGTGCGGGAAGGGCCGGACCAGGCGATCCAGGCGCTGGTCGACTCGGTCGATCAGGTGCTCGCCGTCACCGGCGTGCCGGCCGGCAAGGTCCGCGCGGTGGGCCTTGACACGCCCGGCCCGGCGAGCGCTGACGGCGTGATCTCGTCCAAGGGCGCGACGAACTTCGGTCACCCCGGCTGGCGCGGCTTCGACATCCGGGGCGCGCTCGAGGCGCGTCTCGGCATCCCGGTCATCTACAACAACGACGGCAACGCCGCCGCCCTCTACGCCCATCACGTCCGTTACGGACCCGAGGCGTCCCGCCGCAGCTCGGTGTCCGCCATCGTGGGCACGGGCCTCGGCGGCGGGGTGGTCGAGGCCGGGCACGTCGTCCGCGGCGCGGCCGGGATGGCCGGCGAGCTCGGCCACATACCGATCCCGGTGGCCGGGCTGCTCGCGGACGGGCAGCCGTCGCCAAGCTGCAACTGCGGGCAGTCGGACGACGTGGAGTCCGTCGCGTCGCTGACCGGCATACAGAACAACCTGCTGCCCTTCTGGCTGACCCAGTACACCGGCCATGAGCTGGCCGGAGTGCCGCTGGCCAAGGCCGCCAAGCTGGTCCGGCGGTACGGGGAGGACGGCGACCCGATGGCGCTCAAGATCTTCGGGCAGCAGGCGATGGCGATCGGCCGGCTGTTCACGGTGGCGGCCAACTTCACCGATCCCGATGGCTACTTCCTGGGCGGCGGCGTCGTGGAGGCGGCGCCGCACTTCCGGGACTGGTTCCTGGCCGAGGTGCGCAAGCACACGGTGCTCAGGGCGGAGCAGGCCAGGGTCGCCGAGATCGCCCTGGTCCCCGATCTGGACATGGCCGGCGCCCGCGGCTCGGCGATCGCCGCCCGTGAGTGGGTCCTCGGGCAGTAACCGTGACCGCGGACCGAAACCGGGCCTGGCGGGACCTACTTCATCGTGAAGCTGCTGATCCGCAGGTCGCCGGTGAATACCAGGTAGACGTCCCGGATACCGTGTGCGCCGGCGAGGGACGCCGTGGTGGTCGTGTAGGCGTAGATGTCGCCGGTGCTGTTCACGGTGGCGGTGCCGATCACCGGGCCGCTGACCGGGTTGTCCAGCCGGATCTGGATCTGGGCGGTACCCGGCGTGCCCTTGGCGACCTGGGCGGTGAAGGCGGCCGGGGAGTCGCGGAGGCCGGCGTCCGCGAACTCGATCCACTGGCCCGCCGCGGTGGCGCCCACCGCCGTGCCGCTGGCCTTGGACTGGTCCACGAGCTGCGCGCCCTGGTAGTTGTCGAAGTTCTCGGCAAGGGTCGGCACCGTGAGGTTTCGTGGCGGGATGACCTCACCGTCCACCCGAAGCGTGGCCCCGCTGTCGACGTCGGCCAGCGAGTCGCCGGCCATCAGGTCGAACGCTGACCGCTCCACGGCCCACTTGTTCCTCGTGACGTCCCAGAACGCAAGGTCGCTCGCCCTGATATCGAACCGCACGGTCCTGGTCTGGCCGGGTGCGAGGTCCACGTTCTGGAATCCGATGAGCTTCTCCGCCGGCTGCCTGACCCGCGACCGCTCCTGGTGCTCGTAGAGCTGCACCACATCGCGGCCTGCCCGCGAGCCGGTGTTCGTCACGCCGACGCTGGCGGTGACGTGACCGTCGCCGCCCATTTCACCCGACGACAGCCGCAGGCGGCCGTACCTGAACGTGGTGTACGAGAGGCCGTAGCCGAACGGGTAGAGCACGGGCTGGGTGGAGTACATGTAGGTCTGGCCGGACTTGATGATGTCGTAGTCGAGGATGTCCGCCACCTCCGACTGCGACCGGGGCCAGGTCTGGGTCAGGCGCCCGGACGGGTTGTAGTCGCCGAACAGCACGTCGGCCAGCGCGTGACCGGTCTCCTGGCCCGCGTGAGTGGTCCACAGGATCGCCGGGTCGTTCCGCTGCTCCCAGTTGATCGTCGTGGGATAGCTGTCCTCGACGACCACGATCGTCCGCGGGTTCGCCTTCGTCACGGCCTCGACCAGGGCTTCCTGGCCGGAGGCGAGGTTCATGCCGGTGCGGTCGTGGGCCTCCCTGCCGTTGATGAACGGCATCGAGCCGACCACCACGACCGCCGCGCCGGCGCCCTTGGCGGCCTGGACAGCGCTGGCGATCCCGCTGGTGACGACGTCCCTGGCGAAGTGGGCAGCCGCGGCCGGCGTCGAGGCGCCGAGCGTGAGCGTGCCGTCGGGGGCAACCGTCACGTAAACGTTGGGCCCGAACCAGCTCTGGGTGGAGTCATAGCCGGCGTACTGCAGGACGTAGGTGCCGTCCGGCTGCGGATCGAGCTGGAACATCTGCTGGACGAACCAGCCGTTCGGCTGCGTCTGGTCGTTGACGAAGCCGCCGCTCTCATAGTTGACGTACTTTCCGTTGGCCACCGCGCGCAGCGTCAGGACGCCGTCTCCCCAGTCGAACGCGTCGAACTGCGTGGCCGGGCCCGCGCTGGCCGCGGTCTCGGCCAGCTTGGCGCCGCTGGCGCCGGTGCCCGCGGCCACGTACTTGCCGGTCGCTACGTCCTTGAGCGCGATGCGGTCGACGCCTTCGGTGCCGGTGACGGTCGCGCCCGGGCCGAGGCGCTGGGTGATGCCGTCCAGCGGCGTGACCTTGTACGGCAGGTTGCCGCTGTACCAGTCGGAGTACAGAGTGTCCTCCAGCGGGCCGATGACCGCGACCTTCTTCGTGGTGACCGGGTTCAGCGGCAGGGTCCGGTGATCGTTCTTGAGCAGGACCATCGCCTCGTCGGCGGCCTTGCGGGACAGCGCGCGATGCGCGGCGTCGTCGATCACGGCCGGGGTTATCTTGGCGTACGGGTTCAGGCCGGGCGGGTCGAAGTCCCCGAGCCGGAACCGGATGGACAGCACGTCGTAGACGGCCTTGTTGATGTCGGCCATGGTCAGCAGGCCGTCATGGAGGGCTGCCGTCACCGCGCTGATGGTGATCGACGAGTTGGTGTTGTCGGTGGTGAAGCTGTCGATCCCGGCCTTGATCGCGGCGGCGTCCACGTGTTCCAGGTCCGGGTAGTAGTTGTCGTTGCCGGCGCCGGGCAGCAGATTGTAGTTGGCGCCGGCGTCGGTGACGTTCATGAGCGTGTGTGATGACCAGCTCCGCTCGATGCTGTTCAGGTCCGGGTTCACCGTGTCCGGCCGGCCGTTGACCTCGTTGTAGGAGGCCATGACGCCGGTCGCCGCGCCCGCCTCGAGCGGGCCGCGGAACGCCGCCCGGTCATACTCCTGCAGGACCCGCGGCGGCACCTCGGACGAGGTGACGGAGCGGTTGACCTCGTTGTTGTAGGCGAGGTAGTGCTTCAGGGTCGGCGCGGCCTGCAGGTAGTGCGGGTTGTTTCCCTCGATGCCCCTGCCGTAGGCGGTGGCGATGGCCGAGGTGAGGAACGGGTCCTCCGAGTACCCTTCCTCGTTGCGGCCCCACAGCGGGTTGCGGAGCAGGTTGACCACCGGCGCCCACAGGTTGAGCCCCCAGACCGTCGGGTTCTCCGCGTTGTAGCCGCGCGCGTCCTGCCCGACCGCGTTTCCCACCCGGTTGACGAGCGCTGGGTCCCAGGTACTCGCCAGGCCGATCGCCTGCGGGAACGAGGTGCCGTTGGAGTCCACCACGTTTCCGTTGTTGTTGAGGTCGTTCGACCACGCGACGCCGTGCAGGGCCTCGGTGCCTGTCTTGAACACCGGTATGCACAACGGGGCGCCGATCGCGGGCTGATACTGGTGCAGGAACGCGATCTTCTGCGCGGTCGTCAGGCGGCCGGTCAGGTCATTGATCCTCGTGCTCAGCGACAGATGGGGGTTGCGGAACGGAAGGTTCGGGTCGCACCCGGACGCGGCGCCCGATGCGGTGGCGCCCGATGCGGCGGTGCCCGATGCGGCGGCGGCGCCCCCGGTGAGCGCGCCGAGCAGCAGGGCAGACCCCGCTACGACCGCGGAGAACCTGCCCCGCCAGTTCAGCTTCGACCTTCGTGCCATGGCCTGGCCTCCGAACCGCTTCGCGTCTGGATCGTCATTGATTCTCAGGCAGTCGTCATTGATTCGCAGAGCACAATTGCGGCACCTGCCTGGCGATATGCCGTGCGCAGTGCCTTCGCGCAGGCTGCCGCCCGCGAGCCGCCGTGCCGGATCCCTCGGAAAACCCGCTGTGAACGGACATGTGTCGAAGCGCTTCGATAATTCTCGCAACCGCACAATAACTCCCGTCTGACAGGATTGTCCAGACCGTTTCAAGCACCTTTCAGGGCTTGTGCGCGGCGGTACCTGCACTGTCCGGCCGTGCTGGAGGCCTCCTGTAATCGGCCGCTGCCGCAGATCGCCCGCCCAGTGGGGCCGTTGGCGTAGATGGCCCCGCTCAGTGGGGCTGCTGGCGCCAGCGGCCCCGCTTCTCGGGACGCCAGAGCCGTGGGCACCGCTCGCGCATCGCCCGGTTCCCATACAGTTGTGCGCACCTGACGGCCCCGAACCCGATCACACACGTGGCCACACCGGCGCCACCGTCACCGGCAACCACAGCCGGCCAGGCGGGGCAAAACGGACAGCTAGCGTGATCGCGGAAACGGCGGGCCGAATAGGGCGCGTCTGTTTTTAACTTGGCGGTTGTTTCGAGTGTTGGGCTGTACGTGTCGGTGCATGGCTTACCGGCGGGTATGCCGGTGAGGGTGATGTGGTGGGCGGTTGCGTGCGCGCGCAGC
>JAFAZE010000075.1 GCA_019239975.1 Streptosporangiaceae bacterium | reverse complement strand
GAGACGGTTCCCGCCTTCCCATGAGGTGCCCGAAGCCCGCGTTCCAGGAGACCACGTAGATCCGCGCGACTTCCGCCGCGTCAGAAGCGACGGCTGGCCGGACCCGCCCACCGAAGCGCACGCCACCATCGTCGCACCCGCAGCCCCGGCGGCGCCGCCCACGCCTGTGCTATCGGCATCCGGCCATCGCCTCGGGGCGATCCAGTGCCGGGCCGCATGGCGTGCCGGCTGGACCGTGGCGGAAGATTGCCGATCATGGTGACGTGTGCCTGATCTGCCGCCGGAAGGCGCGCCGAAGGACCTGCGTGCGCAGGTGGCGGGGCTGCGGACGGCGAACGACCGGCTGCGTGCGGTGATCGGGGCCAAGGACGCGGAGCTGGCTGCGAAGGACGCTCCGGCCAGGGCAGGGCAGGTGGAGGCGCTGACAGTACGGGTGGCTGAGCTGCATCTGGGGGCAGCAGGAACTGACAACGAGGCCCTGCCGAGTTCGCCAGGCGGTCGTCGAGTGTTGCGAGCGGGGCATCCAGCAACGCGGCGACCGCGACGTACCAGCCGTCGTAGCACGTCACGTTCTCCCGAAGTTCCCATACCCGCGCAGCACAAGGCTGGTAGGGAAAGACCTCCACTCGCAGGTCTAGCAGGTCAGCGTGCGCGAGGGATGCCACGTCGGCCGAAATGTCGCCGGCCAGCGCTGCCCTCCGCAAGATATTCGCGGCCTCGACCGGCATCAGATGCGGAGCCGCCAGCGAATCACCCATCAGCAACGACTCCGCCCAGCGCCCGCCTATGCCACTGTCCGTGAGCCATGCGACGACCATGGGGCGTCGACGACCAGCGTCACCGGTGCAGATGGCCGGTGGCGACGCGCGAGCAGCGACGAGGTCGTTGCCGTATTCCCGCTCGCCTGGATGTCCGGGCAGGGTAAGGAGGCACTGCGCCGCGCCCGTCACAGGCGGCGGGCGGTCCAGGGCGCGCCCGGGCGCTCGCCGGAGATGCTGACCGCGGCCTGGCCGGTCGCCACCACCTTGCCCGATACCGCGCCGCGGGCCTGCGCCTCCGCGAAGTGAACGCCGCGCCCGCGCCGCGTGCACCGGCCAAGCGCCCGCAGGTCCTCGCCCGGTGCCACGGTCAGGAACTGCACTGACAGCGAGATCGTGGTCAGGCGGCTGCCCTTGGCGAAATCGTGGCCTGCCATTACCGCGCCCGAGGCGGCGGTGTCGAGCAGCGCCGAGACCACGCCGCCGTGGAAGATCCCCGCCTGCGCACTGAGCTCCACTGAATACGGCAGAAACAGCTCGACGGTCTCGGCATCCCACCGCCGCACCTCGATGCCGCAGTGCTTGTTGAACGGGACGCCGTGGGCCCAGTGCTCACAGAACCACTCCCGCCGCCACTCCTGCTCGGCCTGCTCCATCGTTCAGCCGAGCCGTACTCGCGGGTCCATGCTGCCGCATTCGCACGGGCCGGTCACGACACCGCCGGGCAACCCGAGCGGCACCCGCTGCGCGCGGTACGCGCGCGGCCCGACGACGGAGATACACAGGCCGCCCGCGGACTCTTGCACCAGCCATTCGGCCGCGTTGACGTGCGCGCCGGCCCGCTGCGGGCACTCCACGGCGAGCGCCGGGCCGAGGAACGCGACCAGGCCCGGGTGCAGCCCACTGCCGGCCAGGACCGGGTGGGCGCCGGGATGGGCGAGGATCGCGGGCACGCCGCCGAACAGGTCCGCGAGCTGCCCGGAATCGCTGAGGGCTTCCGCCGTCGCAGCCCCCAGCCCGAAAATCATCGAGAGCGGGAGCCTGCTCGCGAACGTCGCGGTCCGCCGCGCGTCCCAGCCGAACGTGTCTGCCATGCCGAAGGTGGCGCCGGCCAGGCGGACAGCTCGCAGCACCGGGGAGACCCACGGCCCCTGCCAGACCGCCGCCGTGACCAGCACGTACGACCCCCGGTCCACGCCCCAGCGGGCCAGCTGGCGCCCGGCCCACACGGCGTCCCGGTCAGTTTCTTCCCATCCGATCGGGAATTCCGTGACCCTCTCCTCAACGTGGAACCGGCCGATGCCCGCGATGAGCGCACGCGGCAGCGCCGTCGCCTCGGCCGCCATGGAAGCCCTCGTCATCGAGCCACCACCCGCGGGAACTTGGCCACGCTGGAACTGCGGGCGAGGATCTCCTCCACGGTCTCCAGCAGGATCTCAGGCAGGACGCCGACGCGTTCCTCGATGGCGTTGGCGAGCCGTCCAGCCAGCCCGGCCACGTCGCCGGGCGGCTCATAGCCGACCCTGATCCGCAGCTCGTCGACCTCCCGCCCACGCCTGATGATCTGGAACAAGCCGTCGGCGGTTTCCGGGATGCTCTCGACAGCCGCCCAGACGTCGCCGATCACCACCGGCCGCCCGCGCACGACGGTCTCGTCGCCCTTGCGGCCGGCCACCCACATCCGGGAGTGCGTCCGCCCGCAGCCGCACGGCCCCTTGGTCATTCGCACCAGGTCCTCGCTGCGGTACCTGATCAGCGGCGCCGCATCGTCGTCCAGGCTGGTCGCGACCAGTTCTCCCACGTCACCACCGGGAACCAGGTGCTGCCCGTCGGTCGCCAGGTGTTCGGCGAAGACCATGTCCTCCCACAGGTGGTAGCCGTCGTGCTCGCGGCATTCCCAGGCCGTGCCCGTGTCGCCAGCGCTCGTGTAGACGAACAGCTCGAGCCCCCACTGCTCGCGCACCATCCGCGCCTGGCGCGGCGCGAGCGGCTGCCCGGCGAAGCTGGCCCCCTTGAAGCAGGAGAACAGCTCGCGCAGGTCATGCCTGGCCGCCAGCCGTTCCAGCTCGATGATGATCGGCCCGAGGAGCTGAACGTAAGCCGGGCGGTGCTCGCGGATGGCGTCGAGAACCTCGGCCCAGTTCCCCATCCAGGTGTCCACGTAGAGGGGGATGAGGCCTAGCATCTGGTAGAGCCCGTCGAAGAAGCCGCGGAAGCTGCCCGCGGGCGTCAGCACCCGGTCACCGGGCCGGAGGCCGAGTTCCCACAGGTCGCGGGCTGAGGCCAGCGGCAGCGGCGGCTGGGCGTCCCACATCTCCGGGAAAAACTCCGGATCGTTCGTGGTGCCCGAGCTGGAGGTGATCGAGGTCAGCTCGGCGGGCTCGACGCACAGCAGGCCACCGAACGGATCGCCGGTCCGCGCCCGGAACGCCCGTATGTCGTCACGGGTGATGGTCGGGATGCGCTGCGTGAAGTCGTCCAGGTTGCGGATGTCCGCGGGGCGGACTCCCGCCGCATCCCACATCTCCCGGTAGAACGGCGAGCGCTCGTACGCGTAGGGCACGAGCTCCAGGATCCGCTCGGTCTGCAGCTTGGTCAGCCCAGCGCGCGGCATCGTCTCGATCTCGGGCTGAAAATACCGGTCACCAGGCACGTTCACTCCCGGGCCTGACGCTCTCCCGCGCTACGCGCGCGTTCTTGATCAGGAACTCCGCAACCGCTGAGGAGAAGATGTCATTGCGGTCCCCGGCGACCATGTGACCGGCGCCCGCGACGTCGATCGCCTGCGCCCGTGGTGCCACCCGCAGCAGCGCGCCGGCCTCATCTTCGCCGACCACGTCGCTGTTGCCGCCCCGGACCAGCAACATCGGCGCGGTAACCACGGCGGCCGCGTTCTCGAAGCGCACTGGATGGCCGGTGTCATCCTGAAGGCGCGAGTCCAGGAATCTCGGATCCCAGTGCCAGTGCAGCCGCCCGTCCGCGCCGAGCCGCAGGTTGCGTGCGAGGCCGCTGACATCCTTTGGCCGCGGGCGATCCGGCAGGTACCGGGACACCGCATCGGCCGCTTCCTCGACGGAGCCGAACCCCTCCGGCCTGCCTCGCATGAACTCCCCGATCCGCTCTCGGCCATCCTGGCGCATTCGCGGTGTCACGTCGACCAGGACAAGCGCCGTGGCGTCGACCCCGGGCGGCTCCGCGACGGCGAGCAGCGATGCCAGGCCGCCGAGCGACGCCCCCACCAGCGCGACGGGCCGCGCGATCTGGCGGGCTACCGCTCGGACATCCGCCGCGTAGGCGCCGATGCTGTAGTCGCCGTCGCCCGCCCAGTCGCTTTCCCCATGACCGCGCTGGTCCACCGTGACGGCGAGAAACCCGGCATCCGCCAGCACCTGAAGGGTGCCTCCCCAGGACTGCCGGGTCTGCCCGCCGCCGTGCAAGAGCAGTACCGCCGGGCCGGACCAGGTCCCGGCGACGTCGGCGGCGAGGGCGACCCCGCGTGCTTCGAAGCGGACGGCCATGATCAGGCTCCGTGCACAGCCGGGTCGGGCAGCCGCCCGGCGGGCGTGGTGCCGTAGACCTCCGGCAGCCCGGTGATGAGTTCTTGCGGCTCGACGGCCCCGCCGGACCTGCTCCGGTACTCACCGGCAGCCCGCCAGCCGCGCAGCCGCTGCACCCGGTTGCCGTGCACCCGGAACACCTGGCCGGTCAGCCAGGCTGAGGCATCCGACGCCAGGTAGACGACGAGCCCGGATGCGTTGGCCGGGTCCTGGGGGTCGAAGCCCTCGGGGGCGGGACCATCGGGTACTGGGTTCCGCACCGCGACGCCGGCGATACCCGCGGTCATTCTGGTGTGCGCGATCGGCGAGATCGCGTTCGCGGTCACCCCGTAGCGGGCCATCTCCAGGGCGGTGATCGTTGTCAGCGAGACGATGCCCGCCTTCGCCGCCCCGTAATTGGCCTGGCCTACCGTGCCGAACAGCCCTGTCCCGGAGGTCGTGTTGATGATCCGGCCGCCGCGGCCCGCTCCGCGCTTGGCCTCCTCGCGCCAGTAGGCGCAGGCGTGCCTGGTCATCGCGAAGGTTCCCTTGAGATGCACGGCGATGACCGCGTCGAAGTCGTCTTCGGTCATCGAGAACAGCATCCGGTCACGGAGGATGCCCGCGTTGTTCACCACCACGTCAAGGCGGCCGAACTCGGCGGCCGCCAGCGCGATCAGCTTCTCGGTGGCAGCCCAGTCGGTGACCGACGAGTGATCGGGGATCGCCCGGCCACCGGCGGCCGTGATCTCGGCAGCGACCGCTTCGGCCGGTGTCTCCCCGGTGTTCTCACCGTGCAGCCCGGCGCCGGGATCGTTGACCACGACGGCCGCGCCGTGCCCGGCCAGCGCCAGGCAGTGCGCACGGCCGAGCCCCCGGCCGCCCCCGGTTACGATCGCGACCTTTCCGTCGAGCAAGCCCATCGGCACTCCCTTGGTGTATGTCTCAGAATCCGGCGGGTCCTGGCTGCCCGCGGTCATGGAACGGATGGACGAGGCACAGCACGTGTGAATCCGCAGAGTTGACCAGGCCGGCCATAGCGTTACCTCCGCGCGGCGATCGAGCCGCGCCCGGGCACGGCGTCCGCGTCACGGCGTACCCGACACAGCTAAATCATCTGAACAAGTTAGTTATATCACGCCGATTCGGGTTAGACTGCGGAGGACCCGCACGGTGTGGTGCCCGCGGTGAGGAGTCGCCGATGCCCGATGACAGGTTCCTCGAACCCGAGATAGAGACCATGCCGCGCGCTTCCCTCGCGGCTCTGCAGGAGGAGCGCATCCTCGAACTGGTGCCCTACGTCTATGAGCGCTCCGCGCTGGTGCGCAGGAAATGGGAAGAGGCGAGGGTCAAGCCCAGCGACATCGGCTCACTCGCCGATTTCACTGAGCGTGTACCGTTCATCACCAAGGATGACATCCGCAGGTTCCGTGACCAGGCCGGCGACCCGTTCGGCGGCCTGCTGTGCACCAGGTACGCGGACACGAGTACGGTCTTCTCCACCTCGGGGACCACCGGGGACGCCACCCTGTACGCGCACGCCTGGGACCAGTGGCACCCGTTCTGGGCGGCGACGGCCCGCGACCTGTGGGAGATCGGTGTCCGGCCCGGAGACTACGTGCTGGGCAGCGGCTTCAAGATGCGCGGCCCGCTCTATCACTCCGATCAGATGCTTGGCGCCATCCCGGTGATGGTCAGCACGGCCATCGGCGGCTGGGCGACGGCGCTGGACGCGATCCGCCGCTACCGGCCGGTGTACGCGCAGCTCACCGGGCTGGCCCTGGCCGAGCTGGATCATCTGAGCCGGGACAACGACATGCGGGAGCTGTTCTCGTCGTTCAAGGGCGCCGGGTTCGCCGGGGAGCCGCTCGGCATGCGGGCGCGGCAACAGCTGAAAACGTGGGGCGTGGAGGTCTACGTCTGGACGTCCACCGGGGATGTCACCGGCGCCTTCGAGTGCCGTCAGCACGACGGCTGCCACGCCTGGGAGGACTGCGTGCTGCTCGAGGCCGTCGACCCGGCTGGAACCGCCCCGGTGGCCGAGGGCGAGCTCGGCGAGCTCGTCGCCACCTCGCTGGACAACCCGGTCACCCCGCTGGTGCGCTTCCGCTCCGACGACATCATCCGGATGACCAGACGGCCCTGCGCGTGCGGCCGCACGCACGCCCGGTTCTGGCCGGTGGGCCGCAAGGGCGACGAGACGATCGTGGCAGGGCGCTCGTTCGTGCCGATGGACATCTGGCGGGCGCTGGAGCAGGTCCCAGAAACCGCCACCGCGCTGTTCCAGCTGGTCCGGCCGGCCCGGGAGATCGACGAGCTGAAGGTCAGGGTCGGCTACGACCCCGATACGACGACATCCATCCCGGATCTGCGGGACCAGGTGTCCGAGGCGATCATGTCCGCAGTGGGCGTACCGCCCGTGCTGGAACTGCTGCCCGAGCCGGAACTGCTGGCCCGCGGCCGCGGCGGGAAGCTACCCAGGGTGGTGAAATCTTGACGCTGGCATCCACGACGGCGGCGGCCGCGGCGCTCCCCCGGCCATGGCAGTGGGGTATCAGCCGGTACGACATCGCCGGCCAGCACGTCTACTTCGAGATCAGCTGGGATGACTGGCGGCGGGACACCGCCTGGGCACGGGCGATGCTGGCCGACCACGGTACCGGCCCGGATGCCGGCCTGGTCATCGTCGGCGGCAGCTTCGAGTCGCCGTGGTTCGACCCCTTCGAGACCGCGGCCCGCGAGCTCGGCGCGCCGTATTCGACCGGGGAGATCTGGGCCTTCGAGGCGTTCCGCACCGGCATGTACGCGCGGCGGCTTCCCATCACGATGATCTTCGGAATCGACCGGACCGTGGCCGAGGGTCTCGGCGACGAGCTCGCCGAGGTCGCCGGGCGGGTGCCGGTCATCGTCGCCAGGCCCGACGCGGCCGGCCTGCTGGCCGAGGCGGGCGCACAGCCGTTCATCGTCACCCGGGTGGGCCCGGCCATCGCGGTGGAGTGCCCGCACCGGTCCGGCGCCCACCTCAACGGCGCGGAGTGGACCCTGGCCGAACGTGGCGGCGAGCTGTTCATCAGCACTGCGGGCCCGCGCGCGCATCGGGTCAGCGAGGCCGCAACGGGCCTCGCCGGCAGGCTCGCCGAAGGCCCGTGCCCCTGCGGGCGCACCGGTCAGAGGGTCACCGTCACCGAAACCCAGGGAGCGTGAATCCATGGCCCCCCACCGGATGACCGTCGGGGACATCATCAGCGAGCACCGCCGCAGCTACCCCGGCAAGCTTGCGCTTGTCGACAGGGATTACCGCCTGACGTGGCCACAGCTGGACGAACGGGTCAGCCGGCTGGCCAACGCGCTCCGCACGGCCGGCGTCGGCCAGGGCGACCGGATCCTGTGGCTCGGCCAGAACTCCTTCCGGGTCTACGAGCTGCTTGGCGCGGCTGCCAAGATCGGGGCGATGGTGTGCCCTGGCTACTGGCGCTGGGCACCGCCGGAGATGGCCTTCGCCATCGACGATTTCAGCCCGAAGGTGGTGATCTGGCAGGAGGAAGAGATCGGCGGCATCGTGCACGCGGCGCGGGCGGTCAGCCAGGCGGCCGAAGCGGCCCTCTGGCTGCGGCACGACTCCGGCCCGCAGAACTCTGCTGGCTCTGGGGGGGACGACCTCCCTTCAACCCCTCGCCGCGGAGCAAGCTCCGCGAATTATGAGGCGTTCCTGGCCAGCGGCGGCCCGGCCGATCCCGGCCTGGACATCGACCCGGACTCTGCGCTGCTGGTCATCTACACCGCGGCAATCAGCGGCCGGCCGTGCGGCTCGATGCTGTCGCACACCAACTTGATCAGCATGGGCCTGTCGGTCGCCTGGCTGGGCGACATCGACGACACGACCGTGTTCCTGAACTCCGGGCCGATGTTCCACATCGGAAACTTTCAGTTCTTCGGCATCCCGGTGCTCATGCAGGGCGGCACCAACCTCATCGCCCGCCGGGTGATCGCCAGCGAACTGCTGGACATCATGGCCGCGGAGAAGTGCACCCGCGCGTACCTCATGCCGGCCACCATCCGCGAGCTCGTCACGCTAATGCGCGAGCGCGGGGTGGAACTGCCGCACCTGAGGGCCACCATCGCCGCCCCGCTGTGGCAGGGCATGGTCGCGGCCGACGAGAGCCGCCACTGCCGCGAAGGCGGCGGCATGGGGTATGGATACGGGCAGACCGAGGTCACCGGCATGCCGATCGTCGGCGGGTACGGCGGGAAGGGCTCAGGCAACGCCGGCCGCCCCACCCCGGTCACCGCCGTACGGATCCTCGACGCGGACGGCCGGGAGTGCCCGGTCGGCGAGGCCGGTGAGATCTGCGTCCGCGGCGACACCGTGCACCTCGGCTACTGGAACCGCCCGGAAATCAACTGCCGGCGCTTCCGCGGCGGCTGGTGGCACACCACCGACCTGGGCCGGCGCGAGCCGGACGGCACGATCAGCTTCCTCGGCACGATGACCCGGATGATCAAATCCGGGGCGGAGAACATCTTCCCCGTCGAGGTGGAAAACTGCCTGGAATCCCACCCGGCGGTCAAGGAGGCTGCGGTGATCGGCATACCGAGCGAGCGCTTCCTGCAGGACGTCAAGGCCGTTGCCGTCCTCAACGGGACGGTACCGGCGACCGCCGATACCGCCGCGGAGCTCATCGAGCACTGCCGGCGCAACATCGCCTCGTACAAGAAGCCGAAGACGGTGGAGTTCCTCGACGCGCTGCCACGCGTCCAGGGCGCCAAGGACTATGCCGCGCTGGACGAGAAGTTCGGCGGCGGCGGATACCCGGGCGGCGGCAATCTCGGCGCCGGCCATTGACGGGCGGGATGCCAGCAGGATGGTGACCCCGCGGATGTCCTCGCCGAGTGGCTCACGCTGAACTACGGGCACCGCGGTATCCGGGTCTCCTGCCTGTGCCCCAACGCCGTCTACACCGGCATGTTCGGCCGGCCGCTCGACGACGAGTCCACCGCTCCGCCGGACGGCGGCGCTCTCGGTGATGTGCTCATGCCAGAAGGCGTCGTGGGCACCGTGCTCGAAGCGATGGACGCGGAGCGGTTCCGATCCTGCCGCACCCGCGGGCCGGCGCCTCGTTCCTGCGCAAGGCGACCGACTACGACGCCTGGATCGCCAGGACCCGCGACCGCCTGCTGGCGATGCGCTGACCGTGCGGGCCGGCTGCTACCGACGGCACGGCTGTTTAGCGACGGCCCGCCGCGGGCCGGCGCCGGCCTTCGGCCGTGCTGACGGCGTCCGCCGCTCTGGCGAGCATCCCGGCCAGTTCCCGGGCTTCGTCCGGTGTCAGCCCGATCAGCCGGTAACGGCCGCCGGCGTGCACCGCGATCTCAATGGCGGGCGACCAGGCCGGCTCGCCGGGGTCATCCGGCAGGTACTGGGCGGCCTGCACGTCAAGGCGATCCGGCGCCGCGCAGCCGCCGTGTTGCGTGATGATGACCGAGGCAGTCTCGCTGGCGTGGTAGAAGGCGGTCCCGCAGGTGTCCGCGGAATGGTCACGAGCGCACCAGGGCGGGCAGTTGCCGGCGACCAGCTGCCGGAACTGGTCGTGCTCCGTGGTGAAGATGGTCTGGCGCACGGGTCCCTCCTCCGGCCTGGCCCTCCGTCCGGCTCCCGCCCGCCACCGCGCAGGAGGACGGAATACGGTGGATTATATAACTATTTTGTACCGGGAAGCCAGAGCCCATGCCTGGACCGGTCCAGGCGTACCGGCAGACCGGGGTTCCGCCGTTATTCATGCCGAACGAGCGCTGGTTGACCGCCTTCGGCATGGCGGCCGGCCCTGGGCGGGAGCCCGGGGTGTCACGCCGCGCGACGGACACTGCCAGCCGCCGGCCGGGAAGCGCGCTGTCCGGTGCCCGGTGCGGGCGGGCAGTCGCCGGGCCTCCCTTGCCGCGGCAGGGCCGTCGCGTTCATGTCGCTGATGAGCTGCCGGATCCATCGCATACGGCGGACCGCCGCCTCCGGGTGGTCGCCGAACTCTTGCGCCATCCGGCCGGCGCAGCCCGCGATGCCCAACCGCCGGACGGTGCGGCTGATCACTTTGGCCAGCGCCTCGGAGGTCAGCTCATCCGATCGCTGCAGGCCCGACGCGAACAGCGCCTCGCACCGAGCTTCGTTCCCTCTCAGCCGGGTCATGACGAGCCTCCGCGCTTGCCTGCCAGATTCTACTATATAGTAATATAATTAAGCTAATTGGTCAGCCAGCGATCGCCGGATCGGCCGCAACGTCCCGGCCGCGCAGCGGAAATCAGGCACCACCGCCGCCGCGGGCGGTGACCTGTTCTGAACTGCGCGGTCTGTTCTCGCGTCAGCCGGTGATGCCGTACCGGTCCAGCCGGTAGCACGAGATCGCGTTGCCGCGCAGCAGCCGCCAGGTTTCCTGCTCCGACAGCCCGGCCTTGGACGCGATGGTGGCCGCGGTGTCCTTCGAGTGCGGGAATGTGGAGTCGCCGTGCGGGTAGTCAGTCTCGAACATGATCTGGCCCATGCCGATGCGGTCCCGCAGCGCCAGGCCAACCTGGTCGTCGAAGACGCAGCCAAAGACCCGGCCGGGGACATACGTACTGGGCCGCTCCGGCACCTTCTGCTGGGTCTTCGCGTAACCCCGGGCGTGGTCCCACGCCTCGTCCAGCCGTTCGAGCAGGAACGGCATCCAGCCGACCTGGCCTTCGGACAGGGCGATGCGCAGCGACCCGAACCGGGCCAGCACTCCGCTGGTCAGCCAGTCCACCAGGGCGTGTGACGCGCCTTCGAAGGTGAGCGCGATGATGACCAGCGGGGGCGCGTCGTCGCTGGTCTTGCTGAAGGTGGAGGAGGAGCCGATGTGCATGTTGACCACCGTGTCGGTCTCCTCGCACGCGGCCCACAGCGGATCCCACGCCTCGGTGTGCACGCTGGGCAGGCCGAGAGCGGCCGGGTTCTCGGAGAAGGCGATCGCGTGCGATCCCTTCGCCGCGCAGCGCCGCACCTCCTGCGCCGCCAGGGCGGGGTCCCACAGCGGGATGAGGGTGAGCGGGATCAGGCGGCCGCGGGCCTGGTCGGCGCACCATTCGCCGATCATCCAGTCGTTGTAGGCGCGGACGCAGGCCAGCGCGAGGCCACGGTCGCCGCGCTCGAGGAACGTCTGCCCGCAGAACCGCGGGAAGGTGGGGAAGCACAGCGAAGCGTCGGTGTGATTGCGGTCCATGTCGGCCAGCCGGGCGCTCCGGTCGTAACAGCCCGGCAGGATGTCCTCGAACAGCACGGCCTTGTTGTGCGCTTGGCCGCGGGGGAAGCTGACCGCCGCGAATCCGCCGGTCACCGGGAACAGCATCCCTCCGTATGACCAGCAGTCCGCCCAGTACCCGTCCGGGTCTTCCCGGAAGGCCATGTGCCGCGGCTCGAAGCGTAGCCGCCCCCTGACCCGGATCAGCCTCGGCCCGGCGTCGCGGAAGGCGGCTGGCAGGTAATCCCGCCAGACGTGGGCGGGCTCGATGACGTGGTCGTCGACGCTGATGATGCGCGGAATGCCCATGATGTCCCCTCTGTCGGTCGCGCTCACCGGGCTGGGCCCGCGGACGTCCCGCCATCGCGAATGAGCCGTCCGGGCCGTGGGTGTCCGTTTCCGCCGTCTGAAGTGCCGTTGGTCACCAGCTCGCCGTTCACCCACACCCTGTGCAGTCCGCGGCTGCGGGCGACGAGCCGGTCCGCCCCGGCGGGCAGGTCCCAGACCCGCTCGATCCGCTCCACCCCGACCGCGGCGGGATCGAATGCCACCAGGTCGGCGAAGTACCCGGGCGCCACGCGGCCCCGGCCGGGTATCCCGAAGACCGCCGCGGGGTGCCCGGTGATCCGCCAGATGGCCTTCTCCAGCGACAGCGTGCCCGTCTCCCGCACCCAGTGCTCCAGCAGGTAGGTGCTGAAGACCGCGTCGCACAGCTGGCTGGCGTGCGCGCCCGCGTCGGACAGTCCCAGCAGGGTGCGGTCGTCACGCAGCAGCCCGGCGAGCGACTCGGCGTCGTCGTTGGCCACCACCACCCGGAACCGGGTGCCGAGGTCGTCGTCGAGCGCCACGTCGCACGCCACGTCGAGCGCGTCCACGCCGCGCTCGGCGGCGAGCTGGGCCAGTGACGGCCCGTCGGCCAGCTCGGGGTGCGCCACGGTCTCCTGGACGAACACCTTGTCCCAGGTGTAGTGCCACTGCCGCGCCACGTCCGCCCGGGCCCGTTCCCGCCAGGCTGGATCGCGGTAGAACCGGGCGCGTTCGGCGGCCGGCACGGACAGCACCTCCGCGAACGCGTCGGCGCGGGCGAACGGCGCCGGCTCGGCCAGGGTGACCTGGAAGACGATCGGGCGGCACGCGACCTGCGGCCACACCTCCCCGCCGCGTCCCCCGGCCTTATCCAGCAGACGGAACGCCCCGGGCGACGCGTTGAGCGCCGTCCAGGTGACCGGCCGCCCGGTCTTGACGGACAGTTCGGCGAGCTCTGCCGGTCCGAAGTCAGACCCGTGCGTGATCGCGAACGTGCCGCGGTCGCGCTCGGCCAGCGCCCCGGCGAGCCGCATCAGCTCATCGACGGTGGCGAGACGGCTGGGCACCGGCTTGCCCCACGCCCCGGCGTGTGCGGAGTTGCGGGAGGATGCGAACCCGATCGCGCCGGCGTCCATGGCCTCGCCGACCAGGTGCCGCATCTCCTCGATCTCGGCCGGGGTGGCGTCCCGCTCGGCGGCCTCCTCCCCCAGCACGTACAGCCGCAGCGGGGTATGACCGAGCATGACGGCCACGTTCAGCTTCGGCCGGGTCCGCTCGACCGCGTCAAGATACTGGGGGAAGGTCTCGAACGTCCAGGGAATGCCGGCGAACAGCGCCTCCACGGACATGCCCTCGACGTTCTCCAGCGTCCGGGCGATCGTCTCGCGGCCGGCTGGCCGGGTCGGCGCGATCCCGAACCCGCAGTTGCCCATCACCACCGTGGTGACCCCGTGCCATGACGAGGGAGTGAGGTCGGGATCCCACAGCACCTGCGCGTCGTAGTGGGTGTGGCAGTCGATGAACCCTGGGGCCAGCACCAGGCCGTCGAGGTCGACGACGTCACCGTCGCCGGACATGGTGCCCGCCGCCTCGACCGCGGCGATCCGGTCGCGTTCCACCACCACATCGGCCGGCCGCGGCGGCGCCCCGGTCCCGTCCACCAGCAGCGCGCCGCGTAGCAGCGTCATCGCGCACCTCCACCGTCATCATCGCTGAAACGATAACTAAAGCATATAATTTAACTACTTCTGTCGCCACCGGCGAAGGGGCCCCGATATTTGACTGAGCGAGCGGCACCGATCGGATAATCGGCGTGCTCAGATGCCCAGCCGGTCGAGCAGCCGCTCGTGGTACACGGCTGGGCCGCCGAAGAGCAGCTCGGAGGACTTGGCGCGGCGGAAGTACAGGTGCGCCGGGTGCTCCCAGGTGAAGCCGATGCCGCCGTGCACCTGGATGTTCTCCGCCGCGGCAAACATGTAGGCCCGCGAACAGCAGACATGAGCCGTCGCGGCGGCGACCGGGAAGTCCGCCGCGGCCTCGTCGGCCAGGCGGGCCGCCTCCCGGGCCGTCGCCTCCGCGAGTTCCACCCGGACCAGCATGTCCGCGCACTTGTGCTTGACGGCCTGAAAGGAGCCGATAGGCCGGCCGAACTGGAATCGGGTCCGGGCGTACCCGGCGCTCATCTCAAGGCACCTCCTGGCGCCGCCGGCCTGCTCGGCGGCGAGCGCCACGCACGCCACGTCCAGCACCTGGCTCATCAGACGGCCCCCCTGCCCCTCGGCGCCGACGAGGACCGCAGGCGCGCGGTCGAAGGTCAGGGTGGCCATGGGGCGGGTGGGATCGAGCGTTGTCATCGGCTCGGCGCGCAGACCGGGCGCCCCGCGATTCACCGCGAACAGGGTGGGCCCGGCGGTGCCGCGGGCCACGACCAGGATCAGGTCCGCGGCCGCCCCGTCGATGACGAAGCTCTTCTTCCCGCTCAGCGCCCAGCCCTCAGCGCTGCGCTCCGCCCGGGTCACGATCAGTGCCGGGTCCCATGACGCGCTGCCCTCCGCGGCGGCCAGCGTGGCGATCGTCTGGCCTGCGGCGAGGCCGGGCAGATAACGTGCGCAGGCCTCCTCGTCGGCCGAGGCGAGCAGGGCCTGAGCGGCGAGCACGGCCGTGGCGAAAAACGGTGAGCACAGCAGCGCCGCCCCCATCTCCTCCAGCACGACCCCGAGCTCGGTCAGGCCGAACCCGTCGCCGCCGTAATCGCCGGGCAGCGCCAGGCCCGGCAGCCTGAGCTGGCGGGCCATCTGGTCCCACACCGCCGGGTCGTAACCTTGCCCGGTCTCGGTGGCGGCGCGCACTGCGCTCTCCGGCGATTTGGCCGCGAGGAAATCGCGGACGGCCTCGCGCAACTCGCCGAGCTCTTCCTTGCCGTCGGTCATGACGTGCCCCCGGGCAGTGTCCGGAACGGTGATGTGGTATCGATACCGGGCTCCTTCGGCAGCCCGAGAACCCGTTCGGCCAGGATGTTCTTCATGATCTCCTCGGTGCCGCCCAGGATCCGCAGCGCGGGCGTGGCCAGCAGCAGCTCCGACCAGGCGTAGGTGCCCCATTCTCCGGTGTCGGCGATGATCCGCGGCCCGAGGACGCGGGACACGAAATGCGCCGCCCGGGTCAGGTTCTGCGCGTACATCAGCTTGGCTACTGACATCTCCGGGCCCGGCGCGGCGCCGGCCTGCATCCGCCGGAAGGCCCGGGCGTTCAGCTGGCCGGTCGCCATGATGTCGGCGAGCAGCTCGCTCAGATCGCGGCGCAGCGCCCGGTCGTCCCAGGTCCAGGTGGCCCGCATCAGTGCGCTGAGCCGCTCGGGTGTCAGGGCCCCGGCCACCGGTCCGGCGCCCTCGCTGCCCACGGTGGCCCGCTCGTTCATCAGCGTGGTCAGGGCGACCCGCCAGCCGGCGTTGACCTCGCCGAGCCGATGGTCGTCCGGCACCCGGACGCCGGTCAGGAAGACCTCGTTGAAGTCGCTGCCCCCGGTCATCTGGCGCAGCGGGCGCACGTCCACGCCGGGGGCGGTCATGTCGACGAGGAACGCGGTGATGCCCTTGTGCTTGGGCGCGTCCGGGCCGGTCCGGCACAGAGCCATGCCGATCTGGCTGTGCTGCGCCACCGACGTCCACACCTTCTGCCCGTCCAGCACCCAGCCCCCGTCCGCCGGCACGGCCCGGGTCTGCAGGCTGGCCAGGTCGGACCCGGCCTCCGGCTCGCTGAACAGCTGGCAGGCGATGACGTCGCCACGGTACATGGCGGGCAGGTAACGGTCCTTGACGGGCTGCTGGCCATGCGCCAGGATGGTCGGCCCGATCATGCCCAGCCCGACCACGCTCAGCGTGCCGGTGTCCGGAACGTCGTACTCGGCCTCGATGCTGTCGTAGATCAGGTCATGAACCGGGGTAAGGCCACGGCCGCCGTATTCCGGCGGCCCTGTTATCCAGCCGAAGCCGTTTTCATAACGGGTTCGCTGCCAGTCGCGGGCGGCCCGCAGCTTCTCCTCCTCGACATCCGGCGGATCGGCGCTGAAGTATGCCACCCGGTCGTCGCCTTCGCCCCACCGGAACTGGGAGCGCTCCGCCCGTGCGGCGCGGGTATCGAGGAACTCGCGTGCCTGCCGCGCGAACTCCCGCAGGTCTTCGGGCATCACATCACATCACCTGGACAGGATCGTCACGGCGGATACGCCGGGGGCGCCGTAGAGGTGCGCGTAGCCGACCGCGGGCGAGCCGGGCACCTGACGTGCTCCCGCGGCGCCGCGGAGCTGCAGCACCAGTTCGTGGATCTGGCGCAGCCCGGAGGCGCCTATCGGCTCGCCGTTGCCGATCAGGCCGCCGTCCGTGTTGACCGGCAGCCTGCCCCCGATCTCGGTCTCGCCGTCGGCGATCATCCGTTCCTGCTCGCCGTCCTTGCACAGCCCGTTCTCGGCCAGATGGATGATCTCCGAGCCGGCGTCGGTGTCCTGCAGCTGCGCGACGGCGACGTCCTGCGGGCCGATCCCGGCGATCTCATAGGCCTCCCGGGAGGCGTCCACCGTGGGGCTCGGCGCGTGCTCGCTCACCGGCAGCGACGGGCTCTGCACCTCGAACGCGCCGATCCGGCGGCTGCGCAGTGCGCAGCCACGCAGCCGGACCGGGCGCCCGCCGTACCGGTGCGCCTGGTCGGCGCGGCACAGCACCACGGCCCCGGCGCCCTCGTCCGGCCCGCAGTACATGTACTGGCGGAGCGGGTAGTTCAGCACGGGGGACGCGAGGATCTCCTCGACCGACAGCGGGGTGCGCCGCCACGCCCTGTCGTTGCCACAGGCGTTGCGGAAGTTCTTGGCGGCCACCCTGGCCAGGGTCCGCTCGGTGATGCCATGGTCGTGCATGTACCGGTTGATCTTCATGCCGAAGAAGTGCGTGGTCAGGAACAGGCCGGTCTGGCCGTACCAGGCGGGCAGGCCGGCCACCGACGGGTCGGCCGCGAACGCGCCGCGGGGGTGTTTGTCCATCCCGATGGCGATCGTCAGGTCGTGCTCGCCGGTCTCGATGACCCGCGCGGCCATGGCCAGCGCTGTGCCCGCCGTTGCGCAGCCGTTGAACACGCCGCGAAGCGGGACCCCGGTCAGCCCCAGCCGGCCCACGATGGCGTCCGGGTTGGCGACCTCCAGGCTGCCCACGTACCCCGCCTGGACCTGCGGCCAGGCGACCCCCGCGTCCGCGAGCGCCGCCCGGACCGCGCTGGCGGCCATGTCCATCGCGGACTTGCCGGGGAACCGGCCGAACGGGTGCAGCCCGACGCCGATGATGACCGCTTCCATCATGCCTCCCTGGCCGCGGCGGCTTGCGGCGTGAACGCGAACGTCAGGATCTCGGTGCCGTCCGGGCGTACGCTGTAGGGCACGATCGCCAGCCGCATCTGCTGGCCGATGGCCAGCCGGGCCGGATCGGGCTCGGTCAGCCGGGCCTCGATCATGACCTCCCCGGGGAGCTCGACGTAGCCCACCGCGTACGGCTGGAAGGTCTCGGCGGTGTCGGCGCCGTCGTAGGGCGGGCCCGGCGGCCGGAAGTTCTGGGTGGTGAATGTCCATAGCGTGCCCCGGTCGGACAGCAGCTTCTCGCTGACCTCGGTACCGCCGCAGCGCTGGCAGGCGGCCGTATCCGTCCCGGCCGGGAAGACGACAAGCCCGCAGCGCACGCACTGCGCCCCGATCAGCCTGGGCTCGTCGGAGGGCCAGGTGAAGAGCCCTTCCGCCACCGGGATCTGCTGGCCTGTTGTCATCACCGCACCCCTAGCCCTGATACATCTAACTTTGTAAACTCTTTATACCCGATGATCGCCGTGGCGTGCCAGCCCCTTGCCGCGGGATACGGTCGGACCAGGAGGACATGATGACAAAGATCTGGGCCAACTCCGCGGACTCGCACGTGCTTGAACCCGATGACCTGTGGCTGCGGTCGCTTCCGGCCAGGCTCGCGCGGCGGGCGCCACGCTCCGAGCGCGGTGACAAGTACGAGATCCTGTACATCGACGGCGAGCGGGTCGACCGTCAGCTGAACGACTTCATGGACAAGATGCGCCCGCCGGGTGCCAGGGACCTCGGGATCCGGCTGAAGGACCTCGACCAGGAAGGCGTCTGGGGCCAGCTCGCGTTCCCGTCGATGGGATTCTGGACGGTCAAGATCAAAGACCGGGAGCTTGCCCGGGAAACGGTGCGCGCATGGAACGACTGGGCGCACGCCGAGATTCTGAGCAAGAACAAGCGGGTCATCCCCACCGCGTGCGTGTCCATCGCCGACATCGATGACGCGGTCGCCGAGCTGGAGCGCGCCGCCGGGCTCGGCTTCCAGGCCGTGTTCCTGCCGAGCCAGACCCGCCCCGGGGAGGAATACGCCCACGACCGGTGGGAGCCGCTGTGGGCCGCAGCCGAGCGGGCCGGCCTTGTGCTCGGGTTCCACATCGGCACCGGCGGAGACACCGTGGTGTTCCGCGGCCCCGGCGGCGCGGTGATCAACTACATGGAGACGACCTATCCCGGCATGCGCGTCGTGTCGCACATGGTCGCGGGCGGCACCCTGGACCGCCACCCCGGCCTGCGCATCCTGATCGCCGAGGGCGGCGCCGCGTGGGTTCCCGCCATCGGCGACCGGATGGACGAGGCGTACCGCCAGCACGGCATGTTCGTCCGGCCCAAGCTGAGCAGGCTGCCCAGCGAGATCATCCGGCAGCAGGTCTACGCATCCTTCCAGCACGACAAGAGCGCCGTGCAGGTGATGCCCGCGACCGGCTACCGCAACATCCTGTGGGGCGATGACTACCCGCACCTGGAGGGCACCTACGGCCACACCCAGGAGACGCTGCGCGGCCTGTTCGCCGACGCCAGCGACGACGTACGCGAGCGAATCCTTGGCGGCACCTTCAGCGAGCTGTTCCGGGTTCCCGTCCAGACCCCGCAGCAGGCGTCTGTATAGCTCAGGAGGCACGTCATGGCAGGCCGGCTGCAGGGACAAGGTCATGCTGATTACCGGCGCCGGCATGTCGGTGAACTTCGGGCTGCCGCCGGACGCGCCGGTCGCGGGCAAGTCGTACGAGGAAGCCGCCGGACCCTGGGACCCCGCGGTCGCGGTCATGCCGCTGCGCCTTGACCGGCCGCCGGCGCGGCGGGACAACGCCTGGCCGGTCATCTTCCTGGCCAGTGACGAGTCGGCCTATATGTCCGGGGTGTGCTTCCCCGACGGTCGACGGCGGACAGCACGCGCGCACGTCCATCGCGTTCCCGGACAGCTGGGCCCTCGGCCGGCAGGCGCCGGAGAGCCAGCCTGGCTGACCCGCTCAGTGCCCGAGCGAGCGGCCGACGAGGTCGCGCATGATCTCACTGGTCCCGCCGTAGAGGCGCTGAACGCGCGCGTCACGCCAGAGCCGTGCGATCTCATATTCGTTGATGTAGCCGTAGCCGCCATGCAGTTGCAGGCACCGGTCGACAATCTCCCACTGCGTCTCGGTCGCCCACAGCTTGGCGCCGGCGGCCTCCTGCGCGGTCAGGTCGCCGGCGTTGACCGCCTCGATACACCGGTCGACATAGACCTGCATGACGTCCAGCTTGATGCTCATGTCCGCGATCGCGTGCCGGTTGACCTGGAAGGAACCAATACGAGTGCCGAACGCAGTGCGCTCCGCGGCGTACTGCCGCGTCAGTTCCAGGGCACGCCGGGACTGCGCCACGGCATGGATGGCGATGCCCAGCCGTTCGGCTGGAAGGTTGCGCATCAGATGGTAGAAGCCGCGGTTCTCCTCACCCAGCAGGTTCGCCGCCGGAACGCGTACGTCCGTGAAGAAGAGTTCCGCGGTATCGGCCGCCTTCTGGCCGATCTTGTCCAGCTTCCGGCCGCGCTGAAAGCCTTCCATGTCGCGCTCGATCACGAGCAGCGAGACGCCCCTGTGGCCGGCTGCGGGATCTGTCTTCACCACGGTCACCACGAGGTCCGCCAGGATGCCGTTGCTGATGAAGGTCTTGGCCCCGTTGACGACGTAATGGCCGCCGTCGCGGACGGCGGTGGTGCGGATGGCCGCCAGGTCCGAGCCCGCGCCCGGCTCGGACATCGCGATCGCGGCGATCAGCTCGCCGCTGACGTAGCCGGGAAGCCACCGCGCCTTCTGCTCGTCGGTGGTCAGATCGACCAGGTACGAGGCCATGATGTCGTTCTGCAGGCCGATCCCGATGCCGACCGCGCCCGTCGCGTGCATCTCCTCGGTCATGATCGCGTTGTAGCGAAAGTCCTTGACGCCCTGGCCGCCGAACTTCTCCGGGGCCTCCCAGCCGATCAGGCCCAGCTCGCCGGCGCGCAGCCAGGGCTCACGAGCCGTGATGCCGTTGCGTTCCCACTCCGCCGAATGAGGCACGCACTCCGTCTGGTAGAAACGGCGCGCCGTCTCCCGGAACATGTCGTGCTCGGGCTCGAAGATCCTGCGCTCCATCCTGCTCCTCACGATCATCTGGGACGGCCCCGCCGGAGCGTCATGCCTTCGGCATTGAAGAAAAAGCCGCCAACGGTAACCAGGGCTCGTTCCGCGCCTTCGATCTGGCGGCCGGCGGCGAGACCCTGCAGCTGGTGAACGGCCTCACGCAGGTGGCCGGTGCCCTGCGTGCCGCCCTCCGAGAGTGAGCCACCGTGGGTGTTGACCGGCACCCGGCCCTTGATCATGATCCGGCCGGTTCCATCCTCATTGGCCACCCAGTTGTCCGCGATGAAAGATCCCGCCTCGCCCGGCCCGCAGAAGCCGACATTCTCGAGCCAGTTGAGGGTGATGACCGAGAACCCGTCATAGGCCAGCAAGACGTCGATGTCGTCGATCCAGAAGTCGCTCTTGGCCTTGAGGGCTTCGACGGTCACGTGCTGGCCGTGCTGGCGGAGACCCGGCGTCTGGTCTTCTTCGTTCTTGCCGGTCATGCCGAGAACGACGGCGTTGATCAGCACTGGCGGCAGGCGAAGGCCGGCTGCCCGCTCGGCCGTCGTGATGATGAAAGCGTCGGCCCCGTCGACCGCCACGTCCATGTCGTAAAGGCAGAGCGGCGATCTGATCATCCGTGCTGAGAGGTAATCCTCCATCACAAGGGGATCGCGCATGGCGGCGCCAGGGTTGGCCATGGCGTTGGTCCGGCTGTTGATCGCCACGTGGCCCAGGCTCTCCCTCGGCACATTGAACTCGTAGATGTAGCGCGAGGCCCAGGCGGTATAACCGGCCGATCCGGCGACCGATTCTGGCGGAACGACCCCGCCGCCGCCGAACGTGACTCCGCGCCGGAACGGGTCTTTCAGAGCGCTGCCCGTATTCCAGGCCATCCGGTAGGCCCCGTGATAGGCCAGCACCACGTCGCACAGCCCGCTGTAGACGGCGCTGGCGGCGGCGGCCACGTGGTTGCCGAACGGGATCACCGGATTGGCGAACCAGGTCAGCTCCGGGATCCCCAGCATGGACTGCACGGCCGGTGCCGTCGGCAGCGACCCGCACAAGCCGTCGATGTCCCGCGGTGTCAGGCCGCACTGGTCGAGGACGGCCTTGCAGGCCTGAGCGACGTAGCTCGCCTGGCTCCGGTCGGTGTTACGGGCCTGGAATCCGGTTGAGGCCGCCCCGGCGATGGCCACCCGGTCCTTCATGGGGTTGCGCTCCGTGGTCACGCCCGGCTCTTCCCGGCGAGGCGGAACACCGGCGTGGGCACGTTCCCGCGCATGATCCAGTCCAGCTCGACCCGCCGGCCGATCTGTATCTCCTCGTTCGGTGACCCCACGACCGTGCTGGAGTACCGCAGCCCAGGCTGCTCATCGAGCTCCACGGTCACGACGGGATAAGGCGTGGAATAATCCACGCCTTCGGCAGGCGGGCCCTGATGCAGGAACACCGCCATGAAGATCGTCCCCGCCCCGGACACCGGCGTCGCGACGACGTGCTCCGACAGGCATGACGGACAGACCGGCTTCGGAGGAGCATGCCAGGTCCCGCACTCGGCGCAGCGGTTGATCAGCAGCCGCCGCCGCAGGCGCCCACGGAGGTGGGCGGCGCTGTCACGGTCGACGGCGCCCGGGAAAAGCGAGCACAGCTCTTCGTCGCTGACGTCCGCGTCGGCCACGCTCATATCGGCCGGCTCGTTGTTCATGCTGCCGGCGGTCCTGCCGCCGGCGTTTCCGACGTTCACGCAGTTATGATACAACTTATCTAACTATTTAGGCCAGCCGAACCGCTCACGGCGCCTTTCCCTCAATCGATATCACCGAGTTCTGCCTCAGCCGGCCGGCTTGCGGTTGCCCAGCGTGTCCGCGTTCGGGGCGGCCTGCGCCACCAGGTCCGGCACGACCGCGGACAGCCGGGCCTGGTCCCAGCGGCTGTCCCGGGACACGCTCGGGCCGTTCGCCCAGCCCTCGAGCACGGTGATCGCGTTCCCCCAGACGCCGAATACCCGGCCGGTGACCGCCCGGGACTCCGGTGAGCCGAGCCAGACCACCAGTGGCGAGATGGCCTCCGGGCTCAGGTCCGTGCCGGCCGCCACGGTGCGCATCATCTCGATGTCCTCGGTCATCCGGGTCAGCGCGGTCGGCGCGATCGCGTTGACCGTGACGCCGTAGCGGTCGAGTTCCTTCGCGGCGATGATGGTCAGGCTGGCGATGCCGGCCTTGGCCGCCCCGTAGTTGGCCTGCCCGGGATTGCCGAACAGCCCCGACGGGGACGTGGTGTTGATCACCCGCGCGTCGTTCGGGTGCCCTTCCTTCACCCGCTGCCGCCAGTACGCCGCGGCGTGGTGCAGCACAGCGAACGTGCCCTTGAGGTGCACCCCGATGACCGCGTCCCAGTCCTGCTCGGTCATCGTGACGATCATCCGGTCGCGCAGGATGCCGGCGTTGTTCACCACCACGTCCAGCCCGCCGAACGCCTCGACGGCCTGGCCGATCAGCCGCCGCGCGCCGGCCCACGAGGAGATGTCCTCGGTGTTCGCTACCGCCTGCCCGCCGGCCGCGGCGATCTCGTCGACGACCGCCTGGGCCGGGCCGGCCGACGAGCCCGCGCCGTCCCGGCTGCCGCCCAGGTCGTTGACCACGACCCTGGCCCCCTGCGCGGCGAACGCCAGGGCGTGGGCCCGGCCGATGCCGTTCCCGGCGCCGGTGATGACGACGACGCGCCCCGTGCCTGATCCTGCCGCCATGTGCTCTCCTTCGCCTGGGCGGTATACCACTGTTCGTTCGGTATCTAAAGCCTTTGATCTTCGCGGAAGTCGGCCAGGAACGGCTGGTGGGCGAGCAGGCCGCCGTCCACGCAGATGTTCTGACCGGTGATGAACGCGGACTCGTCTGAGGCCAGGAAGACGACCAGCGCCGCGACATCCTCCGGTATGCCGAGGCGGGGCGTGAGGTGGTGCCGCAGCATGGTCGCCGCCACCGCCTCACGCCCGGGCTTTTCGGGGATGACGATGAAGCCAGGAGATATCGCGTTGCACCGGACACCGCTCTTGCCGAGCTCGGTCGCCGCGTACCTGGTCAGGCTGATCAGCGCCGCCTTGGACGCGCCGTAGGCCGGGTTGCGCAGGTCCCCGGTGAGCCCGGACCCGGAAGCGGTGTTGATGACCGAGCCACCGCCGCGCGCGATCATGTGCGGCGCCGCGGCCTGGATGGCCACCAGGGCACCGCGCAGATTGACCCGCATCATCTCGTCCCAGACGGCGGGGTCCGCCGCGCTGACCGGCAGATCCCCGGTTGCCGCCAGCCGCGTCGCCGCGGCGTTGTTGTGCAGAATGTCCAGGCCGCCATAGGTCGTTACCGCCACCTCGACCATGGCCCGCACCGAGTCGCTGTCGGCCAGGTCGGCATGGACAGCGATGGCTTCGCCGCCGGCGGCGCTGATCGCGCCCGCGACCTCTTTCGCCCCGGCTGCGTTCAGGTCGGCGACCACGGTCTTGGCGCCTTCGGCCGCCACCCGGCCCGCGGTCGCCTTGCCGATGCCGGAGGCCGCGCCGGTGATGATGGCGATCTTGCCATCGAGCCTGCCCATGTCCGTCTCCGTTCACCGCCGTCCGCACGCTGCCGCGCCTGGCACCGGTGCGAGTCCATCGGCCGCCTCGCCATCCGCCGCGCCGCCGATGGGCTGGGTCGCGGTAGGGGAACTCGCCAGGAGCGGCACGAGCCTGGAGCAGATGGTCTGCACGTGGCGGGCGGTCAGGTCCTCCGGCAGGCCAGCCACCGATGCGCAGAGCCATACGGTATCCACCGGGGCGTCCCCGGCGTACTCCAGGATCGCTTCTGCGACCTCCTCCGGCGTGCCGAACAGGTAGTACGACAGCGGGCCGGCGTCCGGGCCCCTGGTGCGGAGCCGCTCCGGGTTGACCGGGCGGGGCACCGGGTTGCCGGTTCCCACCACCATGTGCCTGCGGTAGCTGTCCTGCTGGTAGGCGATGTGCGGAGCGACGCGCGGCCAGTCCCGCTCCGGGTCTTCGGTCACGTACGCCTGCACCCCGCCGCTCATCCGGGCGCAGGCCGGGTCGTGACCGCCCTCGGCAAGGCCCTCCCGGTAGTACGGCCAGGAGGCTTTCGCGAGGGTGAGCAGCCTCTCGCCCATCCGGCCGGCCCGTCTGGCTCCTTTCGGTCCCTGGTAGCCGAGCCAGACCGGTAGCCTGTCCTGCACAGGCGCTGGGGTGATGCTGCCTTCGCCCCACAGTCGGCGCAGCTCTTTGACCTGGCTGTCCAGGACGCGGTACCGCGTGGCGTAGTCCGTATCGAACAGCTCGAATTCCGGTATCCGGTATCCGGCGCCCAGGCCCAGGTCCAGCCGGCCCCCGCTGATGATGTCGACCACCGCAGCCTCCTCGGCGAGCTGGGCGGTCTTGCGCAGCGGCGCGATGAGGATACCGGTGCCCAGGCGGACCCTGGTCGTCCGCGCCGCCGCCGCGGCCGCGAAGGTCAGCGGCTGCGGCAGGTACCCGTCCTCGAAGCCGTGATGCTCAGAGAACCACACCGAGTCCGCGCCCTGGCGTTCTGCCTCCTCGCACAGTTCGAGCGTGAACCCGTAGAGCCGGGCCGGGTCCTGCCGCCAGCCGGGCGGATTGCGCAGGTCGAACCAAACGCCAGCCTTCACCGGCCTGCTCCGTTCACCGGGGCCGCGGTCAGCGTGGCGGCGCGCGGGTCGCCGTCCCAGAACGGAGCCCACGACCGGAACTCACGCGGCAGCGCCGGCTCGCCGCTGCCCGCCCAGCCGGTGAACCCCACCGACTGCGGCGTACGGGTCACATCGGCGGCGTACCAGTGCCGTTCCCGCCGCCGGGAGAAGAACCATTCGCCGTCCATCCGCGCGTATTCGTCGAAGTAGCAGATCGCCATCACGACCCACTGGTCGCCTACCTCGTGCTCGGCGCGGCAGTAAACCGCGCCGGTGGCCCGGTCCGCGCCGGCCAGTTCGATGCGGTGCCCGCAGATCTGGTGCACCGACCGGTAGAACCGGCGCACCATCGGCTCGATGTAGCGGCGCAGCGCCTGGCGGCCGGTGCCGTGCCTGCCCATGTCGACATCCGGCCTGAAGCAGCCCACCCAGGCATCGATGTCCCTGGCATCCACGGCCATCGCGTACCGGATGGCCAGCTGCTGGATGGCCAGGTGCGCCTCGATACGCTCGACACGCTCGGCAAGTCCTGAGTAGGGCACGAGCCGCCTCCGTCCTTGGTTCAGGCACCCGGGCGTCTTGCCCAATACTCGTTTATTTAGGATAATTAGTCAACTGATTCTAATGCAGGACCGGCCGGGGAGGGCAGCCCCGCACGGCCTGCGAGTCCCGGCCCGCGGGCTGCCCGGCGGCGGATGCGGGGCTTAGTAGGTGCGCAGGCCCATACTGCGTGCGATGCCGTTGCGCTGGATCTGGCTGGTGCCACCGGAGATGGTGGCGACGATCGACTCCCGGTAGCGGAAGCTCATCACGCTCTCGGTGGAGAAGCCGTGCCCGGCGCACACCTGCATGCCCAGCCGGGCGGCGGCGACGTATGTCTCGGAGCCCTTCAGCTTGGCCATCGACCCTTCCCTGCCGCAGGGCTTGCCCTGGGCGAGCAGCCACGCCGCCCGGTAGGCAAGCAGCCGCGCCGAGTCGATCTCCACCTGCAGGTCGGCCATGGCATGCGCGAGCGCCTGGAAGGTGCCGACCGGACGGCCGAACGCGTGCCGCGTCTTGGCGAACGCGAGCATCTCGTCGAGCGTCGCTTGCGCCGCGCCCAGATAGCCGCCGGTGATGATCACCTTCTCCAGCTCGAGGTTGGAGAGCATCACCGACCAGCCCTTGTCCTGCGGGCCGACCAGGTTTTCCCGCGGCACCACCACATCGGCCAGGAACACCTCGTTCGTACCGAGAATGTGCCTGGCCAGCGTGGGAGTGCGCCGGATCTCGACCCCATCCGCCCGCGGGTCGATCAGCAGCAGGCTGATCCCCTCGTGCTTGGGCTCGCGCGGGCCGGTGCGGACATAGGTGGCGATGGTGGTGTCCGGCAGCCCCGCTCCGGTGCACCACATCTTCTGCCCGTTGACCAGGAAGTGGTCGCCGCGATCCTGGGCGGAGGTGCGCAGCGCCGCCGCGTCCGACCCGCTGTCCGGCTCGCTCAGCGCGACCGCCAGCCGCTGGCGGCCGGTCATGACCTGCTCACGGATGAACGCGCGCTGCGCGGCAGTGCCCCAGTCGAATACGGTGATGCCCGGGATGAGGACACCGACGTAGCACATGGCCACGTCGAAGCTCGCCCGGCCGAGTTCTTCCGCGATCAGGATCAGCTCGACCGGGCCGCCGCCATCACCGCCGTCCTCCTCGGCGAACGGCAGCGAGAACCAGCCCAGCTCCGCCATTCCCTTGAATAGCCCCGGCGGCACGGCCGACTCCTCGTCCCACTCCTTGGCTCTCTCCGCCGGGCACACCTCGGCGACAAACTCGCGCGCCGTGGCGCGGAGCATCTCCTGCTCGTCGGTAAGGCCGAAGTCCACCGCTTGCCCCCAGGGATCGCGATCATATAGTTAATTTATTATCCTATGTTAGCGACAACGCCAAGCGTCCGGGCCGGTCGGCTCAGCAAACCCCGGAGGAACCGATGAAGACAGACGGCGACCTTGCGCCGGAACTCGTGGTGACCGCGGACGGGTCGATCCGGCTCATCGAGCTGAACCGGCCGGAGCAACGAAACGCGGCGAGCGAGCCGCTGCACACCGCGCTGGCAGCCGTATGGGACCGGCTCGCCGCCGACGACCAGGTGCGGGCAGTGGTATTGACCGGCCGGGGGCGTGCGTTCAGCGCGGGCGGGGACTTCCACGTGATGACCCGGGTGCAGCGGGACGAGGCGTTCCGGGAACAGAACATCGCGGAGGCGCGCAGCATCATCGCCGGCATGGTGCGCTTCCCGGCACCCGTCATCGCCGCGGTGAACGGCCCCGCCGTCGGCTTGGGCTGCAGCCTGGCCCTGCTCAGCGACCTGGTGCTGATGGCGGAGGGCTCCTATCTGGCCGACCCGCACTTGCAGGTGGGACTGGTCCCCGGGGATGGCGGCCCCATGGTGCTGCCGCTGATCGTCGGGCCTGCCCGGGCCAAGGAGATGCTGTTCCTGGGGGAGCGGGTGAGCGCAGACGAAGCCGTCCGGCTGGGCCTGGCGAACCGGGTAGTGGCCGGCGACAAGCTGCTGGACGAGGCTATGGACCTGGCCCGGCGGCTGGCTTCGCTGCCCGCCAAGGCGCTGCGGGACACCAAGCGAGCGGTCAACCTGCACCTGGAGCAGGCGATGTCGATGGTGATGGAGACCGCGCTTGCCACGGAGCGGGACAGCATGGGCTCGCCCGAGCACGTCGAGAGGGTCGCGAAGCTCCTCACGAAGAGCAGAAGAGCAAGTGACCGGAGCCAGATCAGCTGACCGGCGGTATACGGCCGGGCGCGGGTTCAGCGTGCATGAGTGCCGCGTATCTGAGCACCGGCCGACAGCCGCAGCGCGGGCCTGCCATCGGGCCCGGCCACCTCTCCCTCAGCCACGACGAACCGCCGGCCGCGGTGGGCTACCCGCGCGATGGCGGCGGCGAGGCCATCGGCGGCCGGGACCCCGCGGTAGAAATTGACCACCAGGTCCAGCGGGATCAGTTCCTCACCCAGGCCGATCACTGACCGCAGCGCGTCGCTGGCCACCTCGTGGGCGAGCAGGCCGAGCACGCCCCCGTGCACCATCCCGAAACTGTTCGCCACGGCATGGGATGGCCGGAACGTCCAGGTGGACCGGCCGGAGTCGGCAAGCCTGCTCACTACTCCGAGGAAGCGGGCCACCGGGTTATCCGCCTGGTGCCGGGCTGGCTGCGACCGGCCGGGCGAGACCGGGGTGGCCGCCGCTCCGTGCCGGGACCCCTGATGCGATGCCTTGATGATGCGCAGTGAGGAAACCCCCAGCAACTGGTCGGCCTCGTCCACGATCTCGGCGCGGGCCAGCCCGCTGTCGTCATCGACCGCGTCGGCCTCGGCCCGGCCCTCGATCCAGGCATGGCCGGGCGGGAGCGGGCGGATGAACTCGACGCGCAGCTGCACCGTTAGGGCGGCGCCGCCGGCGGGCAGGGCGGCGGCGACGGCGCAGCCGCAGCACGCGTCGGCCAGCACGGCGAACGCGCCGGGGAGCAGGCCGCCGCCCGGCGCCGCGAGGTGCGGTGATACCGGCACCCGGACGACCGCGGCCCCAATCGTGGCACTGCGCACCTCAACACCGAGGGTCTGGTACGCGGGAATGGGGATGCCTTCCCGGCCGAGTCCGCGGCGCAAGCCGGCTAGCTCGGCGTCGTCCGGCGTCGCCGAGGGTAGGTTCGTCTGCGGGCTGCCCATCAACACTCCTGACTGCCGCACTCAGGGCGCTGCGATCACGGTCGGACGTGGTCTTTAATAAGATAACTTAATCAGATAATATATCGTAATCTACTCCCGGGGAGGCCGACCGGATGGCAGACGATGCGGATCTGGTGCTCACGGAGGTGGACGCGGACGGCGTCGCGACGTTCACCCTGAACCGGCCCGAACGGCGCAACGCGTGGACGGCGGCCCTGGAGAACCGCTACTTCGACGTGCTTGCCGCCGCGGACACCGATCCAGCGGTACGGGCCGGCGTGCTGACCGGCGCCGGGACGTCGTTCTGCCCCGGCATGGACATGGGCCGGCTTGCCGAGGTGGCCGGCCGGCCGGTGGACATCTCCGGCCGCCGCCCGCAGTACGCTCCGCGGCTGTTCCGCAAGCCGCTGATCGCGGCGATCAACGGCGCCTGCGCGGGGATCGGGCTGACTCAGGCGCTGATGTGTGACGTGCGGTTCGCCGCGCGGGGAGCCAGGTTCTCGACCGCCTTCGCAGGCCGTGGGCTGGGCGCCGAGTACGGCATGTCGTGGGTGCTCCCCCGCTACGTCGGTGCCGGCAACGCGCTCGACCTGTTGCTGTCCAGCCGGGTCTTCGAAGCCGACGAGGCCAGGGAACTCGGGCTGGTGAACTGGGTGACCGAGCCCGCCGGGGTGCTGCCTGCGGCCCGGGAGTACGCCAGGGACCTGGCGCGCAACTGCTCTCCAGCCGCCATGGCCGTCATCCGCCACCAGGTGCTCGCCGACCTCGACGCGTCGTTCGAGGAGGCGTTGCGGCGCTCCTACGCGGCGATGGAGGTGCTGAACAGCGGCGAGGACTTCCGGGAAGGCGTGGACAGCTTCGTGCAGAAGCGGCCGCCAGCGTTCCGGCCGCTGCCGGACGACCTCGATCCGGAGGAGGTCACCAGCGCGCTTACGCCGGGTGCCCGGATGACGGTCACCGAACTGCGGCGGCGCTGAGGGCGTCAGCCTGGAGACCACTCCGCCGCCGCGATCCGCGGCGCCCGCGCCCTGCTCGATGCTGAGATAAGCGCGCGCCCGCACCGACGTAGTGCGCGAACAGGTCGTCGGTGATCTCGCCCGGCTTCCCGGTGAAGACCATTCGGCCCTTGTTCAGAACGTAGACCGTATCGGCCAGGGCGAGGGCACGGTTCACGTACTGCTCTACTATGAGCAGCGCCGTTCCTGACGCGGCGACCTGGCGGAGGAACTCGAAAATCTTGTCCACGACTACCGGGGCAAGCCCCATGGATGCCTCATCCACCAAGACGAGCGTGGGGCTGCTGAGGTAGGCGCGCACCAGCGACAGCATTTGCTGCTGGCCGCCGGACAGCTGGCCAGCCGGCTGCCGGAGTTTCGCCCCGAGCACGGGGAAAGCCGAGACGGCCCGCTCCTGCGCGGCTGCCTGCTCGCCCTTGCGCGAGTGCAGGACCAGGTTCTCGCGCACGGTCAGTGTGGGGTAGATGCCGCGGCCCTCCGGGATGTGGCACAGCCCGCGCCTGACACGCGCGTAGGGCCGCGTCCGCGTCACGTCCTCGCCGGCCAGCACCACCTTCCCCGCTGAAGGCCTGAGCAGCCCGGACGCGACCCGGAGCATTGTGGTCTTGCCGGCTCCGTTGGGCCCGAGCACGGCTACCACGCTGCCGGACGGGACCGACACACAGACATCGCGAAGCACGGTTTGCTTGCCGTAGCCCGCCTCGATCCCATGCAGTTCGAGCATCCTTTCACCTCGCCATCTTTGGCTGCTGCTCGCTGACCGTCTCGGTCCCCAGGTAGGCAGCCCTGACGACGTCGCTGGAGCTCACCTGGGCTACGGTTCCCTCGAAAATCTTGGTCCCGAAGTCCAGCACGTGCACGTAGTCGCAGACGGCCATGACCAGGGCCATGTCGTGCTCCACCAGCAGGATCCCGGCCCCGCGCTCGGCGACCACCCGGGTGAGGACCTCGCCGAACCGCTTGGTCTCCACGGCGTCCAGGCCGGAGGACGGCTCGTCGAGCAGCAGGATGTCGAACTTGCCAGCCAGGCATCGCGCGAGTTCGACGAGCCGCCGCTGCCCGGTTGACAGTGCGGCCACCGGGCGTCCGGCGAGGCCGGCGATCCCGGCCAGCGCCATTGCCTGCTCGGCGGCCTCGCTGCGACTCCGCTGCTCCCTGCCGGTCTCCGCCACGTGGCGCCACGGCCGCTGACCGGCCTGCCCGGCCTCCCTGCCCAGAGACACGTTGTCAGCCACGGTGAGCGAGTCGAACAGTTCCATCTTCTGGAAGGTCCGGCCAAGGCCGCGCCGCGCCCGCGCCGCCGGATCGGCCCCGGACATGTCCACGCCGTGCAGCCGCAACGTGCCGTTCGCGGGCTTTACCAGGCCGGACGCGACGTTGAACAGGGTCGTCTTCCCGGCGCCGTTCGGCCCGATCAGCCCGGTGATCGTGCTCGCCGGGGCGGTCAGGCTCACGTCGTTCACCGCGACATGACCGCCGTACCTGACCGTCACGTGCGCCAGGTCAAGGCCTGTGCTAGCCCGGGGGGCACGGCCCCGGGCCCCCCGGGCCCCCCGGGGCGCTCCGGTACCCGCGGTATCGTCACGCGGCCGGGGAGGCTCAGAGAGCTCCCCGCGGGCCGCGTGATCGCGAGGCTCCGCCCGCGCCACCGGCCGTGGTCCGCTGCGCTCCCCGCCGTTCCATCGCGAGGCCGCCACCGACTCGGTCACGGCCGGCCGGCGGCGGCCGCCGAGGCGGTCGAGCAGAGCGTGCAGCTTCTCGTTCCGCGGGGCGAAGCCGAGCGCCACCTGGACAGCGGCCACGCCGAACAGCACGTTCAGCCAGTCGCTCACGGTCGCCCCGGTGGAAATCCAGGACGGGATGATCACAAGCGCGAACCCCGCGGCGAATGCGTACCAGGGTTCCCGGCCCGGCACGATGACCAGCAGCGCAAGCAGCGTGAGGGAGCTGAACGACGTAAAGTCCGTGCTGGTTACGGTGTGTACCACGCCGCCGAACAGCGCGCCTGACACGGCGGCGAGAAACGCGGCGATGCAGAACACGAGCACTCTGGTCACCACCACACTCGTGCCATGCGTGGCCAGCGCGACCGGCGAGTCGGCCATGCCACGGAGCAGGCGCCCCAGCCGGCTGCGCACCAGCCACATCACCAGCAGCCCCGCGACCACCGCGAAGGCGAGCATCAGGTAGTAGTAGGCGGTGTCGCCCTGCGCGAACGATGGCCGGTTCACCGCCACGCCAAGCGAGCTGGACCCGAACATGATCCAGAGCGGATAGCCCATCTGCTCCATCGTGACGGCGAAGCCGAAGGTGGCCAGGGCGAGGAAGACCCCGGGCAGCCGGATGGCGGGAATGGCGAGGAAGGCACCGACCGGAACCGCCGCCAGGCCCGCCAGCACCAGCGCGGCCCCCCAGGGCAGCCCGAAACCCGCGGTCAGGTGCCCCATGGTGGTCGCGCCGATCGCGGCGAACGCGGCCTGGGACAGCGACACCTGTCCCGACGTCCGGACCAGCAGGCCCAGCGAGAGGAACAGCACTACCTGGGTCAGGCCGTCCGACCAGAAGGGCAACTGCGCCGAGTTGACCAGGTGCGGGACGATCAGCAGGACGACGCCGAGTACCACAGCGCCTGCGATCTGCACCCGGGCGGGCGCCGCGTAGCCAGCCACCGGCTGCTGCCGCGGCACGCGCCGGGCAGCGAGCTTGGACCGGGGCGTGAAGACGAGCACCAGAAACAGCACGATGAACGGGATGCTGGCCGGCAGCCCGGCGAGCGCGGCGCTCGCCGTGACGACGTACTTGGTCGCCACCGAGGCGACGATCCCGATCGCCAGTCCGCCGAGATAGGTGAGCGGCAGGCTCGAGAACAGGCCGATCGCGGCGGCACCGAACGCCTGGACGACGAGCAGCGTGAGCACGGTGGCATCCAGGTTCAGGGTCGGCGCCAGCAAGATTCCCGCCAGCGTGGCAAAGCTGGAGCCGATGATCCAGGCCCACCGCCGTACCGCCGCCGGGCTGGTGCCGTCCAGGTCGAGCAGTTCCGGATTGTCCACGACGCCCCGCATGGCAAGGCCGAGCCGGATTCGCCTGAAGAACAGGAACAACGCCACGGTCGCGGCCAGCGCGATGCCGGTGATGATCATCTGATCCTCGCCGACGAATACGCCGCCGATCTTGACCGAGTGCTGAGGCAGCCACGCTGGGAAGGTCCGCGCCAGAGTGCCGAACGTGGCCGAGAAGAAGCCCTGGATCACCAGGACGACGCCGATCGTGGCGGCCACCTGCAGGGTCGCGGACGCGTCCGCCAGCCGGCGCGCCATCGCCTCCATGCCCAGGCCCAGCACCGGGCCCAGCACGAACACGCAGATCAGCGCCGTGGGTACGGCGGGCAGGCGGAGGATGTCGTCGTGCAGGACGTAGAAGACGTAGGCGCCGGTGGTGGCCACCGCGCCCTGGGCGAAGTTGAAGATGCCGGACGTCTTGTAGGTGAGCACCAGGCCGGTGCCGGTCAGGCCGTAAACCGATCCGGCGGTGATACCGAGGATCACGAACGGGAGCAGGGAGTTCATCGGGTCATCACGCTCGGCAGGTCGGAAGGTCCCGGGGGGAGCGGCTCACGGGCAGACGGGCGCGGTGCCCACCGGGTCGGTCAGCGAGCCGCCCTTGATCTGGCCTATGAAGAAGCAGGTCACCTGGGAAGCAGGGGCGCCGGAGTGGAAGTTCAGCGGCGGCGTCAGGCCGTCCAGCGTGTCGTTCTTCGGCAGCGAGTACAGCGCTGTGAACACGTCCGCCGCAGTCGCCTTGGCAGGCAGGCTCGCCGCCGCCGCGCCGAACAGGGCGCCGCCCGCCCAGCCGGACATCGGGTTCGGGCCCAGCGCGGTGCTCGGCTCGTACCTGGCCATCGCCTTCTTGAACTGGTTCACCGCGGGAGTGCTGGCGAACCAGAGCGCGTTGGTGGTGGGCACGTACGCGCCGGTCACCTGGGCCACCTGGAGGTAGCGACCGTCGAACGAACCCGACGGGATCACGTAGACCGGGGTGTAACCCTGCTGGGCGCATGCGGGGGCGAACCGTGAGCCGGCCGCAAAGGACGCGTCGATGACCACGGCCTGTGCGTTGGCCTGCTTCGCGGCCAGGCACTGGGCGGTGTAGCTCGGCGCCGCCACCGCGATCGCCGCGCTCGTCGACATGTCCAGGTGGAACGCCTTCGCATAGCCCGCCAGTGCGGGCACGGACTGCTTGCAGGCGGCGATCTCGGCGCAGTAGACCGCGCCGAAGGATTGCTTGCCCGCCGCCTTCACCGCGTACGCCTGCATCTCGATCGAGGTGAGCACTGTGGCGCCGGACGGGAAGAACGCCGGGTTGGTGAACCACTCCGGGGTGTCCGCCTCCCCGCCGACCACGGCGACATGCTGCTGCTCAACGTAGGAGGCCCAGCCGCTCTCGGTGGCCGAGGCCTCCGGGCTGACGACGGCCAGCACGTGGTCCACCTGGACAAGCTGGCGGATCTCCGCCTGCGACTTGGTGGCGTCACCCTGGTCGTCTTCGACGATCAGCTTGATCTGACGGCCCTTGACGCCGCCGCTCGCGTTGACCGAGTCAACCCATGCCTGCAGCCCAGCCAGGTGCGACGGTTCCGCGGATGGGCCGGAGAAGTTTCCGATCGTGCCTATAACCAGGTCAGACCCGGACGCGGCGACGGCAGAGCCGGAGCTTGCCGAGCTCGGGCTGATGCCCCCGCCCGCAGTCCCGTTGCTGCTGCTGCTACTGCTGCAGGCCGTGGCGAGGGCCGCGGCCGCGACGCTGAGTGCGGAAACCCGCAGCAGAGCGGTTCTTCGTGCCTTGTTGATCACTGGTTCGATCCCCCAAGAGTCAGCCGGTACGGGAGAGGTGACTGGCCCGCCCGGCGCCGGCGCTTCGAGGCGCTGACGCCGTGGAAGTCACGCAGATGTTGCTTGACGGTAAGCCGATGTAACTCAGATCACCAGTAAGCCGCTAGATTGTCTACCTAATTGTTATCATCTAACGATCATGGCGTCTAGAGCAGCTGACGCCCGTTGTGCCATCTGGCCGAACGCCACCCGCCGGTGGCCGGCGCTCGGCTGGCCGGCCGAGTTGAGGAACCGGACGAAGGCGCCGAGCGGGCCGCGGAACTGCCCGCCCCCACGTCATGCAGCCAGGTCTCCGCCTCGGCCTGCGCAGGCAGTGCGGCCGCGTCCGTCCGCGCGCTGAACGTCGCGCTCCGCGCCATCGCGTCACGGTCCTCTCCAGGGTCTGCGACTCTTCATAGAGCATTGATTTAACTATTTATTCTCATTATGCTTTCATGTCAATGCCGGGTGCTGGACGGCAGCGCGTACCGCCCAGCACCGCGCGGGTCAGCCCGGCACAGCGGCGCGGCGTCCTCGACGGGCGGCTGCGCCAGCTAACCCGGATGCAACGGTGCTGAACAGGAGGAATCGTGCCAGGAACGCTGGACGGCAAGCGGGCCATCGTCACCGGCGGCGGGCAGGGCGTCGGCCGCGGCATCGCGCTCGCGCTCGCCGCCGAGGGGGCGGCCGTCGCGCTGGCCGGCCGCACCGAGTCCACACTGCTCGCCGTGGCGGCGGAGATCGAAAAGCCCGGCGGTACGGCGCTGCCCATCGTTGCGGACGTGACCCGGCCCGCCGACATCGAGCGCAGCGTCGAGCGGACCGTCCGCGGCCTGGGCGGCATCGACATCCTGGTGAACAACGCGCAGATCCCCGCGCTCGGCTCGATCCTCGACGTCAGCGACGAGGCGTTCACCGCCTGCTGGGAATCCGGGCCGCTGGCGGCGTTCCGGATGATGAAGGCCTGCCATCCGCACCTGCGCCCGGGCAGCGTCATCATCAACCTCGGCAGCTCCGCCGCGGTGAACCCGCAGCCCGCCGGGCGCGGGGTCTACGCCGCCGCCAAGGCGGCGGCCCAGACGCTCAGCCGGGTGGCCGCGGCCGAATGGGGACCGGACGGCATCCGGGTCATCACCGTGCTGCCCGCGGCGACCAGCCCCGCCTCCGAAGCCTGGCGGCAGGCCAATCCCGCCGAATACGAGCGCAGCATGTCCAGCATCCCGCTGCGCCGGCTGGGCGACCCCGAGGCGGAGATCGGCCCGGCCGTGGCGTTCCTGTGCGGGGCCGCCGCGGCCTACATCACCGGCACCACGATCGCGCTGGACGGCGGCCAGGCCTACCTGCGCTGAGCCGTGTCCGGCGGCCCCGCAACGCCGCGTCGCTTCCCGGTCCGAGGGCGGCAACAACAAGCCGCGAGCCGGGCTCGGTCACGGCAAAGGGAACGTCTGCGCACGTTCAGGCCATGGTGAGGCCGCCGCTGACCGACAGCGTCTGCCCGGTGATGTAGGCGGCCGCGTCGGAGGCGAGGAAGGCGACCGCGGGGCCGATGTCGGCGGGCTGGCCGACCCGGCGCAGCGGGATGGAGCGCTCCAGGCTGTCCCGCAGCTTCTGGCTGTACGCAGCCACCTGGCCGAGCAGCGCGGTGTCGGTCGGCCCGGGGCAGACGCTGTTGACCGTGATGCCGTACCGGGCCACCTCTCTGGCCAGCGCCTTCCCGAAGGCGATGATGCCGCCCTTGGTCGCCGAGTACACGACCTCACCGGACGAACCGACCCGGCCCGCGTCCGAGCCGATGTGGATGATCCGCCCGCCGTTCCGCTCGATCATCCCGTCCAGGACGGCCCGGGTAACGGTGATGGTGCCGCGCAGGTTGACGGCGATGATCTTGTCCCAGGTCTCCTCCGCGGAGTCCACGAAGGGCTCGATCACATCGATGCCCGCGTTGTTGACCAGGATGTCCGCCGGGCCCAGCTCGGACTGCACGCGAGCCACCGCGGCCCGGACCACCGCGCTGTCGGCGATGTCCGCCTGCACGCCCGCCGTCCGCGCGCCATGCCGTTCGGCGATGCCGGACGCTGTCTTCGCGGCCGCCGCGCCGTCCAGGTCGCAGATCGCGACCGCTGCGCCGTCGGCCGCCAGGGCCTCGGCGATCGCCTCGCCAATGCCCCGGGCCGCCCCGGTGACCATCGCCACTTTCCCCTGCAGCCGCACGCGCCTCTCCATTCTCCCCGGGACCGCCTCGCCCGCAGGCGAGGACATGCCGCCAAAATATATAACTTATTATACTCTTGCCGATAGGGTCCGTCGCCCGGCGGGCGGCGCAGCGGCCCCGGCCCGCCCGGCCGGCCGGCCGGGCGGGCCGGCGGTCAGCCGAGGAGGTCGAGCACCGTGGTCATCGACTTGTTCATCAGCAGGTAGTTCTCCGCCTCCTGTAGGTGCAGCCGCCAGAGCGCCTCGGCATCGGCGCCCTGCCGGGCGGCCACCAGCTCGACGAGCCGAACGTGCGCGCGGAACCCGCGCTTGTTCGCCCGCACGTTGTCCGGGCTGCCCGCGTCGAGGTCCACGTGTGACCAGTTGGCCAGGTCGATGATGTGCCGAACCATGCCGTTGAGCACGGCAAGCGTCTGGTTTCCGGCCAGCTCGACCACGAGCGCGTGAAACTCCATGTGCGCCCGGATGAAGGCGTGCGGGTCGTCCATCAGCTGCTCCGCGTGCGCCACCTCTGCCCGCAGCCGCACGAGGTCCTGCTCGGTGCGCCGCTCCGCGAGCAGTGCCGCGCACGGGGCCTCGATGAAAGTCCGGGCGTCATAGACGTCCTGCAGGGTGGTGCCGCGGTACTCGAGCACCAGGCCCGCATGGCTGGCGGCCACGTTCCCGTTCGGCACGTGCACCCGGGCGCCGCCGCGGGCACCGCGCCGGATGCTGATCAGCGACTCCGACTCGAGCACCCGGAACGCCTCGCGCAGCGTCGGCCGGGACACGGCGAACTCGGCCATCAGCGCCGCCTCGGACGGCAGCGCATCACCCTCGGCCAGCTCGCCGCGCACGACCCTGCGACGCAGTTCGGCGGCGACCAGCTCGGCGGTCTTGGGCACCCGGATGCGGTGGCCGAGCGGGCGGACGTTGTCCGGCCCGGCCGGCCGGGCCGATGCGGTTTCATCCGCCGGCAGATGCACGCTCATGGTCACGCCCCCCGCCGGTACTTCAGCGCATAATTAGTCATATCTATAAGAATAACGCACTCTATAGCCGGTAGCGGCAAGCGGCGCGGCCCGGCGACGGCCGCGCTCGCCCTGCCGGCGGTGCTCCTCCGCAGCGCCGTCCTTCCGAAGACTGGGCCGCGGCGCCTCAGGAGAGCAGTTCCACGACCGTCGCCGTGGTCCGGTCGCCCAGGACGATCTTTGCCGACTCGGCCAGGTGCTTGCGCCAGTGCTCCTCGGCTTCCTCGCCGTTGCGCTTGCGGATGAGCTCGACAAGCCGGGTATGCGCCCGTATCGCGATCTTCGCGAGTTCCTGCTCGTGCTGCCAGTCATGACTGTCCGCGTAAGCCCGGTCTCCCTCGCGGATGATGTCGGTGACCATCGCGGTGAGAACCTGCAGTGTCTCGCTTCCGGAAAGTTCCACGATGAGCCGGTGGAATTCTGCATCGGCGGCAAATGAGGCGCCCGGGTCGTCAATGGACTCGCGCTCCCGGTCCAGTACGTCCTGCAGCCGTGCGAGATCTGCCGAGGTGCGCCGCCTGGCCGCCATCCGGGCGGCGGCCGGCTCCAGGACGGCACGGATATCGTAGACATCGGAAAGCAGCGTTCCCCGGTGCTGCAGCACCAGGCCGACATGCCGGGCGGCGACCCCGGCGTCGGGCACCTGCACCCGGGCGCCACCCCGTACGCCCCGCCGCACGGTGATGGCTCCCTCGGCCTCGAGGATGCGGAACGCCTCCCGAAGGGTGGGCCGCGAGACGCCGAATTCCTCCATCAGCACGCTTTCGGAGGGCAGCTGGTCGCCTTCCCTGAGCTCACCGAGCACAATCTGACGGCGGAGCTGCGATGCCACCATCTCTCCGGCCTTCGGCACCCGGACCGTCGAGTTTCCCGTGACCGCGTTCAAATTTTCCTCGTGCCTGCCTGACGGCTCCAGTCGGCGATAAAACCACGCTGTACTGCTCAAAACAGTATACGAGGATAACGCTATGGAACCGGCGGTGTTACGGCTCCAGCAGTCTGTGGCCCGGGTATCGGCCGAAGTGGTGGCGCGCCGGCGGCGCTGCCGGCCAGCGCACCAGGGGGTCGCGTGTCCGGCCGGGTGCGCCAGCCGCGCCAGGGGCGGTGCGCGCGATGGACACCGGATGCTGGCGGCGGCCGGCAGGCCAGCCGCAGGACGAGAAGTAGCGGCGCGGCGGCGGGGGCGGGGGCCCCAGGGATGCCGACAGCCGGGCGAGCCACCGGTTCACACCGGAACGCGCCATGCCGAATATGCTCATAAGCCCCAGAATCAGATAAATAATTTAGCTTGTCAAGTTCCGCGGTAGGCCGCCTTCGCGGTTCCCGGGCCGCCGTGCCAGGCCATCATGAGGACGCGCCCGGTTCCCGGTAGCCAACGCCGCGGATCAGCCGGACCGGGGTGTAGACCAGCACGTCCTCACCGCGCTGGTTGCGGACGGTGTTCCTGGTGGTCACCACGCCCCGCTGCCCGGTGCTGGCCGCCCGCGCCACGGTCACCTCGACCACCACGTGGATGGTGTCCCCGACATAGGCCGGCCGCTTGATCGTCAGGTCCATGGACATGAACGCCAGACCGGTCCCGTTGAGGACGTTGGTCTGCAGGACCAGCCCCTCGCCCAGGCAGTAGACCAGGGCGCCGGGGACCAGCCGCCCGGTGTACCCGCCCCCGGCCGCGTGCGAGGCGTCCATGAACAGCGCCTCGGTGAAGCCGGCCCAGGTGACGAAGGAGATAAGGTCGGTCTCGGTGATGGTCCGGGCGGCGGTGCGGAACGCGCTGCCGACGGTCATCTCCTCCCACGCCTGGCCCTGAGCCAGCAGCGGTGGGTGGATCTGCCCGGGGTGTGCTGTCATGTGGTCGCTCCGTTCTCGGCCGCGCGGAAGTCCGGCGGCCGCTTCTCCCTCAGCGCGGCGAGGCCCTCGCGGGCCTCGGGCAGCCCGAAACCGAAGAACTCGTACCCGAGCGAGGCGTCGAACAGGGGCCCCGCCTGGCGGTACCAGTTGTTCAGCGAGTACTTCGTCCACCGCGCCGCCATGGCCGGCAGGGCGGCCAGGTCGCGGGCGATCGTCACCGCGCGGTCATGCACCTCGTCGTCGTCCACACACAGCGAGACCAGGCCGATGCGTTCGGCCTCCTCGCCGGTCAGCGGGGCGCAGGACAGCAGGTAGTACTTGGCCTTGGCCATCCCGCACAGCAGCGGCCAGCAGATCGCGGCGTGATCACCCGCCGCGACGCCCAGCCGGGTGTGGCCGTCGACGATCTTGGCAGACCGCCCGGCGACCGAAACGTCCGCCAGCAGCGCGACTACCAGGCCCGCCCCGACCGCCGGGCCACGGATGGCCGAGACCACCGGCTTGGAGCAGTTGATCACCCCGTAGACGATGTCCCGCGCTTCGCGCATGACCCTGGCCCGGACGCCGGGGTCCTGGATCATATCCTCGATCATGTCGAATGAGCCGCCGGCCGAGAACGCGGTGCCCGCTCCGCGGACGACGACCGAACGAACGTCGTTGTCGCGCTCCACCGCGGCCCAGACGTCGGCGAGGTCCCGGTGCATCTGCGCGCCCACCGCGTTCAGCCGCGGCGCGTCCAGCACGATCTGCAGTACCCCCGAGCCCAGTGTCTCCAAGCGCAGGCTCGGGAAATCCGCGTACCGGTCGCTCATCGGGCCACGCACCTTTCTGGGGATCGCGCGGTAGCCCGCACGAACCGCCGTACATAGTATAACTAGTTGTATGATTTTACTGTACGGCCGCGCGGCAGCGGCCTGCGGCATAGCGGCAGCGGAGCGGAGGCCGGGATGGACTTCCTGTTCACAGACGAGCAGCTCGAACTGCGGGCCACCGTGCGCGACTTCCTGGCCGGCAAGTCGGCCGAGGAGACCGTGCGCCGCCTGATGGCCACGGAAGCCGGCTACGATCCGCGGGTCTGGAGGCAGATGAGCGACCAGCTCGGGCTCACGGGCCTGGCTGTTCCCGAGGAGTACGGCGGTGCCGGTTTCGGCTATGTCGAGCTCGGCATCGTCTTCGAGGAGATGGGCCGGGCGCTTCTGTGCGCGCCGTATCTGTCCACCGTCGCGCTGGCCACCGAAGCCCTGCTGCGCTGCGCCGACGAGGCGGCCAGGAGGGACCTGCTGCCCGGCCTCGCCGCCGGCCGGACCATCGGCACGCTGGCCCTCCTGGAGAAGCCCGGCCGCTGGGACGAGGCCGGCGTGCAGACGCGGGCCAGCCGCACCGCCGCCGGATGGGTGCTGGACGGCGCGAAACGGCATGTCCAAGACGGCCACATCGCCGATCTCATCATGGTCGGCGCGCGCACGCCGGCCGGTGTGGGCCTGTTCGCGGTGGACGGCGCCGCGCCGGGCCTGACGCGGACCTCGGTGCCAACCCTTGACCAGACCCGCAAGCAGGCGAACCTGGAGTTCGCCGGAACACCGGCCCGGCTGATCGGTGACGATGCTGACGGATGGCGAGTGCTGCGCCGCGTCCTCGATACCGCCGCGGTCCTGCTGGCCGCCGAGCAGGTCGGCGGCGCTTTCCGCGCGGTCGAGATGGCGGCCGGGTACGCCAGGGTCCGGGTGCAGTTCGGGCGGCCGATCGGCTCGTTCCAGGCCATCAAGCACCTGTGCGCGGACATGCTGACCGAGGCCGAGGCGGCCCGTTCGGCGGCCTATTACGGGCTGTGGGAGCTCGCTGCAGACAGCGATGACGTGCCGCTGGCCGCGAGCCTGGCCAAGGCGTGCTGCTCGCAGGCGTACTCCCGGATCGCGGGCGATGCCATCCAGGTGCACGGGGGCATCGGCTTCACCTGGGAGCATCCCGCCCACCTGTACTTCAAGCGGGCCAAGGCTTGCGAGGCGATGCTCGGCACCCCCGGCTACCACAGGGACCTGCTCGCCGCGCGGCTCGGACTGCGTTCGGCCCGAGGCATGGAGGCCTGACCAATGGACATCGAGATCCGGCCCGAGGACCAGCCGTTCGCCGATGAGGTGCAGCGCTGGCTTGACGAACACCTCGTGGGCGAGTTCGCCGAGCACCGCGGCGTCGGCGGCCCGGACGACCCGGCGGCGTGGGAGCTACGGCTGCGCTGGGAGAAGAAGCTGTCGGCGGGCCGCTGGCTCGGGCTCACCTGGCCGCCGGAGTACGGCGGCCGCGGCGCGACGCTCTCCCAGGCGATCATCTTCGAGTACCTGTACGCGCGCGCCCAGGCGCCCTACCGCCTGGGCGTCCAGGGTCAGGACCTGTTCGGCCCGACGCTGCTGATGTTCGGCACGCCTGGGCAGAAGGCCCGGTTCCTGCCGAAGATCCTCGCCGCCGAGGAGTTCTGGGGGCAGGGCTTCAGTGAGCCGGACGCCGGGTCCGACCTGGCCTCGGTTCGCACCCGGGCCAGGCTGGACGGCGACGACTGGATGATCGACGGGCAGAAGATCTGGATGACGTTCGGCACGTCCGCGGACTGGCTGTACGTGCTGTGCCGGACCGATCCGCGGGCCGCACGGCACCGCGGGCTTTCGCTGCTGATCGTGCCCGCCCGCCAGCCCGGGGTGGAAATCCGGCCGGTCACCAACATGCTCGGCGACGGCGGATTCTGCGAGGTCTTCTTCACCGCCGCGCGAACCCGGGCCGACCTGGTTGTCGGCGCACCGGGCGACGGGTGGAAGGTGGCCATGGCGGCGCTCGGCGTGGAGCGCGGCACCCTGCTCATACCGCAGCAGCTTGGATTCGAGCGCGAGGCCGAGCATGTGCTGGAGCTGGCACGCGGGCGGGCAGGCGCCACCGGGCTCAGCCACCGGCTGGTGGACGCCTGGATCGCCGTCCGGCTGATGCGCGTCACCACCCTGCGCACGATAGGCGAACTGGTGGCGGGGCGCGAGCCGGGGGCACAGGCGGCAACCAGCAAGCTGTACGCGTCGGTCCAGCATCAGCGGCTGCTGGAGCTGGCCACCGAGCTGCTCGCCGACGATATGACCGTGACCGGCGGCGGCTACGCGCTCAAGGCGCTGCAGCGGGCGTTTCTGCTCTCCCGTGCCGAGACGATCTACGGCGGCAGCAGCCAGATCCAGCGGAACATCATCGGCGAGCGCGTGCTCGGCCTTCCCAGGGAACCGCGACCGGGCAGCACCGGCGGCTGACCGCGCCGCCCGTTTCAGCACCCACCAGCGCCTGCGGCGCAACGACACGAGCGCTGCCCCGGTCAGTTGCGCATATAGGCTCCGCCCGCCACGTTCAGTACGTCGCCGGTGATGTAGGCGGCCCGGTCGGAGGCGAGGAAGGCGACCGCCTCGGCGATGTCGGCGGGACCCGGCAGATCGCCGAGCGGGCCGGCCGTGCCCGGCATCCGGGCCAGCAGCTCGGCGTTGTCCTCGGCGAACTTGGTGCCCTTGACCACGCCCATGGACAGGTAGACCGCGCGGATCCGGTGCGGGCCGCCCTCGTGGGCCAGGCCGCGGGTCAGCGCGGCCAGGCCGCCCTTGCTGGCCGCGTAGGGCGCCTCGATGCCGCCCCCGCCGACGTCGGGAGCATAGCTGCCCACGTTCACGATCACTCCGCCGCCCGCGGCGCGCATCAGCGGCATCGTGCGGTGGCACAGGTACCACGGGCCGGTGAGGTTGACGCGGACCACCCGGTCCCAGTCCGCGGGATCGTAGCCGAAGATACTGCCGACGACGTTCACCGCCGCGTTGTTGACCAGGATCCGCACCGGGCCCAGCGACGCGGTGACCGCGTCCACGACCGCGTCGATCTGGTCCCGGTCGCCGGCGTCCAGCGGGTAGCCGGCCACCGTCGCCGCCGGGTAGTCCGCGGCGATCGCCGCGGTGACCTTCTCGGTGCGGCCGGGATGGATGTCGGTCACGGCCACGCGCGCGCCGCCAGCGGCGAGCCGCCGTGCCACCGCCTGGCCGATGCCCTTGCCCGCGGCCGCCGTGATCAGCGCGACCCGCCCGGCGAACTCGCTGGGATCGATTGTGCTCTGTCTCCCGCTCATTGACGTCGTTCTTTCGGCAGGCCGAGCACCGTCTCGGCGAGGATGTTGCGCTGCACTTCGGAGGTGCCGGCGTAGATCGTGCCGGCCCGGGCGTTCAGGAAGGCGCCCAGCCAGGATCCGGAGGAGTTGGGGGCGCCCGGGTCGTCGGTGCGTACCGTGCGCAGCGGGCCGCGGCCCTCCGGCACCAGCCCGTCCAGGCCCTCGATATCCAGCGCCAGTCCGGTCGCGGCGACGTGGTACTCGCTCCAGTACAGTTTCGAAACCGAGGCCGCGGCGCCAAGTTCCGTCCCGTTCTGTACCTGGGTCAGGATCCGGTAGCCGAGGTAGCGCATGATCTCCACCCGGGCGTAGCACCAGGCCAGGCGCTGCCGGATGAGCGGGTCATGGTCCTTGCCGCGGCTGGCGGCCAGCATGAGCAGCCGGTCAAGCTCGGCGCGGAACAGGATCGGGTTGGTGGCGGCTTCCTCGCCGCGCTCGTGCCCGAGCAGCGTCATGGCGACCTTCCAGCCCTCGCCCGGCTCCCCTACCACCATGTCAGCGGGGGTCCGGGCGCCGGTGAAGAACACCTCGTTGAAGTCGCTGTCCCCGCTGAGCTGGCGGATCGGCCTGATATCGATGCCGGGCTGGTCCAGCGGGCAGAGCAGGAACGAGATGCCCGCGTGGCCACGGGCTCCCGGGTCAGTGCGGGCCAGCAGGAAGATCCAATTGGCGCGGTGCGCGACCGAGGTCCAGATCTTCTGCCCGTCGATCACCCACTCCCTGCCGTCCACACGGGCCCGGGTGGCCAGCGCCGCCAGATCTGAACCCGCGCCGGGCTCGGAAAAGCCCTGGCACCAGCGGTCCTCGCCAGCCAGGATGCGCGGCAGGAACCGGCGCCGCTGCTCCTCCGTGCCCCAGCGGAGCAGAGTGCTGCCAAGCATCTTGATGCTGAACAGGTCGGTGTGCTCACCGAACGGGACGCCAGCCCTGGCCAGCTCCTCCATCAGCACCACCTGATGCAGCCGGGACAGCCCGCGCCCGCCGTATTCCGGAGGCCATGTGATGCCGAGCAGAGCCCTGCGGTACAGCGTCTGCCGCCACTGCGCCGTAAACCGCTCCGCGTCTTCGCGTGCCGCGATGGCCCCGATGCCCTGCCAGCCCGGCGGCAGCTCTTCGGCAAGTACGTCCCGTACCTCGGCGCGGAAGGATTCGGCCTCGGAGGGATAGCTGACGTCCACGCGGCTCCGACCCTCCCGGCTGACTGGTGTGCTGGCATTTCGTCGTGTTAAATAGTATAACAGGTAAACTACTTTTACCTGATCTGTTGACAGTGGAGACCCGGGGAGTGTCATGAGAGGCGTGACCAGCTACGGCGCCTACATCCCGTACTACCGGCTGGAGCGCGGCCGGATCGCCGGGGTACTGGGCAGCGGCGGAGGCCGCGGCACCCGCTCGGTGGCCGCGTATGACGAGGACACCACGTCGCTGGCGGTGGCCGCGGGCCGCGCCGCGCTGACCGGCCTGACGGGGACGGGCGGCCAGCCCGGCCGCGAGACGATCCGGCAGCTGTTCTTCGCCACCACCGTCCCGGCCTATGCGGACAAAACCAACGCGACCGCGGTGCACGCCGCGCTGCGGCTGCCCGCCGGCGCGCTCGCCGTTGACATGGCCGGCGCCGTGCGCTCGGGCGTGGGCGCGCTGGTCACCGCCGCCCAGTCGCCGGTGCCGGCGATGGCGGTGCTCACCGACATCCGTACCGGGCTGCCGGGCAGCGCGGACGAGCGGGACGGCGGCGACGGCGCGGCCGCCTTCATCTTCGGCGGCGACGGCGAAGACGGCGAAGACAGGACGCCGGTGCTGGCCGAGATCATCGGGCAGGGCTCGGCTACCGCCGAGTTCCTGGACCGGTGGCGGGCGCCGGGGGCTCCCGCCTCGCGGGTGTGGGAGGAGCGCTTCGGCGCGCAAGCCTACGGGCCGCTGGCCGAGGCGGCGATGGCGGACGCCCTGAAGGGCGCCGGCCTGACACCGGGGCAGGTGGATCACCTGATTGTGGCCGGGCTGCCGGCCCGGGCGGTGAGCCGCGCCGTCCGCGCACCGGGCGTTCCGGCCGGGGCCGTGGTGGACAACCTGGCCGCCAGCATCGGCAACGCGGGCGCCGCGCAGCCCGGCATCCTGCTGGCGGACGTCCTGGACCGGGCCGGGCCGGACGAGACCATCCTGCTCGTGGTCCTGGCCGACGGCGCCGCCGCGCTGGCACTGCGCACAACCGCCGCCCTGGCGGCCCACCGCCAGCCGCGGCAGGTCGCCGCCCAGATCGCGGCCGGCAACGGCGCCCTGGAGTACGCCACCTTCCTGTCCTGGCGCGGGTTCCTTGACCGTGAGCCGCCGCGGCGGCCTGACCCGGACCCGGTCGCGGCGCCGCCCGCGCAGCGGCGGGCGGACTGGAAGTTCGGCCTCGTCGCGGCGAAGTGCACCCGGTGCGGCACGCGCAGCCTGCCGCCGGGCCGGGTCTGCGAGCAGTGCCACGCGGTCGACGAGATGGCCCCCGAGCCGCTCGCCGGCGTGCCCGCGACCGTGCGAACCTACACCGTGGACCGGCTCGCCTACACACCCAGCCCGCCGATGCTCATGGCGGTGCTCGACTTCGACGGCGGCGGCCGGATGCGCTGCCAGCTCACCGACGCCGCCGAGGACGAGGTGCGAGTCGGCCTGCGCGTGGAGATGACCTTCCGGCGGCTGGTCACCGCCGCCGGCGTGCACAACTACTTCTGGAAGGCGAGGCCCGTTCGCGGGGAGGACGGAACCGATGAGTGATGAGGTCGCGCGGCCGGTCCGCGGGAAGGATGAGTGATGGGGTCACACGGAATCAGGGACCGGGTCGCCATCGTCGGGATGGGCTGCACCGCCTTCGGCGAGCACTGGGACAAGTCCGCCGACGACCTGCTGGTCGAGTCGGCCACCGCGGCGTCGGCGTCGGCGGGCATCGGACTGGACGGCATCGACGCCTTCTGGCTGGGCACGATGGGCTCGGGCGTGTCAGGGCTCACCCTTTCCAAGCCGCTCCGGCTGCCGTACAAGCCGGTGACCAGGCTGGAGAACATGTGCGCGACCGGGTCCGAATCGCTGCGCAACGCCTGTTACGCGGTGGCCAGCGGCGCCTACGACTGCGCGATGGCGATCGGGGTGGAGAAGCTCAAGGACTCCGGGTTCTCCGGCCTGGCGGGCTCCAACGCACCCAGCGCCGGCGACGACGGGAAAGCCGACACGACCGCCCCGGCCAACTTCAGCCTGCTGGCCCCGGCCTACGCGCAGAAGTACGGCGTGGACCCCGCCGAGCTCAAGGACGTGCTGACCCGGATCGCCTGGAAGAACCACCAGAACGGGGCGAGGAACCCACGCGCGCAGTTCCGCAAGGAGGTGCCGAAGGAGACGATCAAGAAGTCGCCGCTGGTGGCCGGGATGCTCGGCATCTTCGACTGCTCCGGCGTGTCGGACGGCTCCGCCGCGGCGATCGTGGTCCGCGCCGAGGAGGCGCACCGTTACACCGACAGGCCGCTGTACGTGAAGGCGCTGTCCATGGTGGCCGGCCCGGCGGACGGCCTGTCCGGCAGCAGCTACGACTTCACCACGTTCCCCGAGGTGGTTGCCTCGGCCCGGGACGCCTACCAGCAGGCGGGGATCACCAGCCCGCGCACCGAACTGGCGCTAGCCGAGGTGCACGACTGCTTCACCCCGACCGAACTGGTGCTGATGGAGGACCTCGGGTTCTCCGAGCGCGGGCAGGGATGGAAGGACGTGCTGTCCGGCAGCTTCGATCTCGGCGGGGACCTGCCGGTCAATCCCGACGGCGGGCTGAAGGCCTTCGGTCACCCGATCGGCGCGTCCGGCCTGCGGATGATGTTCGAGGCGTGGCTGCAGCTGCGCGGTGCGGCACCGGAAGAGCGCAGGCTGCGCACGGTCGGCGAGGGCCGGTCGCTGGCGCTGACCCACAACCTCGGCGGCGGCCCCGGCGAGTGCGTGTCGTTCGTGTCCGTGGTCGGCACCGAACGGAGCGCGTGAGGATGGCCGCACGACGATTCCCGGTCGAGGCGGGGCACGTGCTGGCGTTCACCCGGGCGCTCGGCGGGGCCGACCCGGAGGGCGGGCTGCCCGCCGACGGGGACGCCGCGCCGCCCACGTTCGCGATCGCCAGCGCGCAGTTCGACCCCGACTATCCGCTACGGCCGCGGCCGGGTGCGCCGTGGCACGGCTCGGGCAGCGACGCCGGGCTGGTCCGGGAAGGAGCCGGCGGGCTGCACGCCGAGCAGCACTTCGTCTACCACCGGCCGGTCCGGGTCGGCGACGTCCTGGCCGCCACCATCCGGCCCGGCAAGGAGTGGGAGAAACAAGGGCGCTCCGGGCGCCTGCGGTTCCGCGAGCAGGTCACGGAGTTCCGGGACCGGGCGGGCGAGCTCGTGGTGACCGCCCGGAGCGTGAGCGTGCAGCGGGAGACGCCATGAGCGGGTTGCGGGCCGGCGACCTGACAGTCGGCCAGACGTTCGAGACCGTCATCGTGGAGGACCTCAGGCGGACGCAGATCGTGCAGTACGCGGGCGCCTCCGGGGACTACAACCCGCTGCACACGGACGAGATCTACGCGACGAAGATCGCGGGGTACCCGTCGGTGTTCGCGCACGGGATGCTGACCATGGGGCTGACCGGGCAGGCGATCGCCGGGCTGACCGGAACCGAGAACCTGCTTCGCTTCGGGGTGCGGTTCACCGCGCAGGTGTGGCCGGGCGACACGCTGACGGTCCGCACGTCGGTGGCACGCATCGCCGACGGCGAGGACGGGCCGGCCGCCGAGTTCTCGGTATCCACGGTGAACGCCGAGGGCAGGGAAGTCATGTCCGGATATGCGCACGCCCGGCTCGCCGGCTGACGTGGACTTCGCGTTCAGCCCGGAGCAGGAGGAACTGCGGCGCACGGTGCGCCAGTTCCTCGACAAGACGTCGCCGGAAGCCGAGGTGCGCCGGCTGATGGCCACCGAGCGGGGCTACGACCCCGATTCCTGGCGCCGCATGGCCGGCGAGCTGGGGCTGCTTGGCCTGGCGATCCCGGAGGGGTACGGCGGCGCAGGGGCCGGGTTCGCCGAACTCGGAATCGTAGCTCAGGAGATGGGCCGGGCGCTGTTCTGCGGCCCGTTCCTGGGCACCGCGGTGCTCGCCGCCTCGGCGCTCCTCGAGTCGGGAGACGACGCGGCGCGGCGCGGCTGGCTGCCGGCCATCGCGGCCGGCGAGCTGATCGCCACGCTCGCCCTGCCGGGAACGCTGCCCGGCGGGACCGGATGGGAGGTGACGGCCCGGCCAGGTCCGGGGGATGACTGGATCCTGGACGGCATCGCACAGTTCGTTCTGGATGGCCATATCTCTGACCTCATCCTGGTGCCCGCCGCGGCCGCGAGCGGGACATCCTTGTTCGCGGTCAGCGGCGCCGCGCCGGGGCTGGCGCGTGGGCTGCTGCCTGCCTTCGACGCGACCCGCAAGTACGCGCGGCTGCGGTTCTCCGCCACGCCGGCGGCCCCGGTCGGTTCGGCGGGCGGCGCCGCCGGCGTCCTCGCGCGTGTCTTCGACCTCGCTTGCGTCGCCCTGGCCTGCGAGCAGGTCGGCGTGGCCGAGCGTGCCCTGGACATGGCCCGCGACTACGCCCTGCTGCGAACGCAGTTCGGCCGCGCGATCGGGTCGTTTCAGGCGGTCAAGCACAAGCTGGCGGACGTGCTGCTGGAAGTGGAGGCTGCGCGGTCGGCCGCCTGGTACGGGCTGTGGGCCGCGGACTGCCGGCCAGCCGAGCTCCCCGTCGTGGCGAGCATCGCCAAGGCCACCTGCTCGGCGGCGGCGTACCTCGCCACCACGGAGAACATCCACCTGCACGGCGGCATCGGCTACACCTGGGAGCATCCGGCGCATCTGTACTTCCGGCGCGCCACGACCTCCCGGATGTGGCTGGGCGACCCGGCCGGCCATCACGAGCGGCTGCTCAGCCGCCTCGGCTACTGAAACCCACGGGAACTCCAACCGGGAGCTGGCAGCGATGGCGCTAGAAGCCAAGCAGGACGGCGGCAGGCAGCAGGAGCCGGCGACGCCGGCGGACTGGGTCTCCATGGTGACCGTGGCGCAGGCCGCCGCGGGTCCCGCGGTGGTCACCGAGGCGCAGACCTGGTCGGGGGCCGAACTGCTTGGCCGCGCCGCCGGTGCGGCCCGCTGGCTGGCCACGTCCGGGCTGCCTGAGGGAGTTCCCGTGCCCGCCCTGCTGCAGGCGGATCCCGCCGCGCTCGCCCTTGTGCTGGCCGGCGCCGCCATCCGGAGGCCGATCGCGCCGCTCGGGCCCCGGCTGACCGTGCGTGAACTCGCCGGCTGCGTCGAGCGGCTGGCCGCGCCGTGCCTGCTGGCCGAGCCGGGCTTCGCCGGCGTCGCCGCCGCGGTGGCCGCGGAACTCGGCCTGGACGTGCTGGTGCCGCATGAACTGCCGTGGCTGGCCGAGCCACTGCCGGTACCCGGCCCGGACGACACGGCCGTCGTGCTGCACACCTCCGGGACCACCGGCCACCCGAAGGCCGTGCGCTACCGGCACGGCCGGCTGGCCCTCCGCTGCCGGCTGAACGCCCGGCTGCAGCAGCTGCGGCCGGGCAGCGTCTTCGCCACCGCCTCGCCGTTCCACCACGTCGCCGGCCTGGGCAACATCATGGTCGCCCTGGCTGCGGGCGCGACCACGGTCTGCCTGCCGCGCTTCACCGTACAGGCGTGGCGGGGACTGGCGGCGCTGGGCGTCACCCACGCGCTCGCGGTGCCCACCATGGTGGAGATGCTGCTGCGGAAGGACGCGTTTCCGCTGCGCACGCTCCGGATCATGCAGTACGGGGCGTCGCCCATCCACCCGGACACGTTGCGCACGGCCATGGCGCAGCTGCCCGGCGCCGATTTCTTCACCCTCTACGGGCAGACCGAGGGCAGCCCCATCACCTGGCTGTCGCCCAGGGATCACCGGCTCGCCGCGGGCGGCCAGGAGAACCTGCTCCGGTCGGTCGGACGGGCAGCGCCGGGAGTCGAGGTGCGTATCTGGCATCCGGACGGGACCGGGGCCGGCGAGGTGATGGCACGGGCGGATCACCTCTTCGGGCCCAGCCCCGACGGGTGGCTCCGCACCGGTGATCTCGGCCGGCTCGACGGCGACGGCTATCTCTACCTGATCGGCAGGCGTGGCGACATGATCATCCGGGGTGGCGAGAACGTCTACCCCATGGAGGTCGAGAACCGCTTGCTCGAGCATCCCGAGGTGACCGACGCGGCGGTGATCGGGGTGCCCGACCGGCTGCTGGGTGAGGTTATCAAGGCGTTCGTGGTGCCAGCCGATCCGGCTGACCCGCCGGACGGCGAGGAGCTGCGCACGTTCACCCGGGCGGCGCTGGCGGGCTTCAAGGTGCCCGCCCAGTGGGAGTTCGTGCCGTCGCTGCCCCGCAATGCCAGCGGCAAGCTGCTGCGCCGCCAGCTCCGGACACACCGGGCAGGGAACCATGGCTGAGATCGTCAGGAGGACGTAACCTCAAGTCACATGACGTCGCGGTACCCGGCTGAGCTGGAGCAGCCCGCGCTGCTGCGGGACGGGCGCTCGGTGCTGATCCGGCCGGTGCTCGCCGACGACGAAGAGGCGATGCTCGATTTCAGCCGCCGGCTGTCCCGGCGCACGCTGGCTCAGCGGCTGCTCGGGCCGGTTCCCAGGTTCCGGCGGGAGCTGCTGCGCCAGTACGTGGACGTCGATTACGTTGACCATCTGGCCCTGGTGGCGTTTCTCGGCGACCAGATGATCGGCGTGGGGCGGCTGATCAGGCTCGAGGCCACCGACCACGCCGAGGCCACGTTCACGATCGCCGACGAGTTCCAGGGACTCGGGCTGGGCACGCTCCTCCTCGAGCGGCTCGCCGCGGCAGCCCCCGGCATCGGCATCTACGTGTTCGAGGCGGACGTCCTCACCAGCAATACGGCGATGCTGCGTGTCTTCACCGCCTCCGGGTACGCTCCCGAGATAACCCCGGAAGGACATTTGCAGCACGTTGTCCTGCGCGTGGACAAGCGGGCCAGCGCGGTGGCCAGGATGAGCCGCCGCGAGCACCATGCGGCGCGGCGGTCGCTGGAGAAGCTGCTGACCCCCAGGGCGGTCGCGGTGATAGGCGCGAACCGGCAGCCCCACACGATCGGGCACGAGATCCTGGTCAGCCTCGTTGAGCGCGGTTTCCCCGGACCCGTTTACCCGGTGAACCCGGCGGCCGAACAGGTCGCCGGGATCCCGGCGGCGGGGCGTGTGCAGGACCTGCCTGGGCCGGTGGATCTCGCGGTTATCGCTGTCCGGCCGGAGGCCCTGGCTGGCGTCATCCGCGATTGCGCCGACGCCAAGGTCGGCGCGGTGGTGGTGATCACCGCCGATTTCCCAGGCGAAGCACCCGCCCGGCGCGCGCAGGAACTTCAGGTCACCCGGTTCGTACGCGCGCACGGCATGCGGATGGTCGGGCCGACGTCGATGGGCGTGCTGTCGAACCACGCCGGGTCGGCGATGCACGCGAGCTTCGCGCCGGTGCGCCCGCCGCCGGGCGCGGTCGCCATGTCGAGCCAGTCCGGCCCGCTCGGGCTGGCCATCCTCGACCTGGCCGACCGGGTCGGCCTCGGGTTCTCCAGCTTCGTCTCGATCGGCACCGCTGCGGACGTCTCATCGAACGACCTGCTCGAGTGGTGGGAAGATGACCCGCAGACCGGTATCGTCCTGCTCTACCTGGAGAGTTTCGGCAACCCGCGGAACTTCGCGCGCATCGCCCGGCGGGTCGGGGCGCGCAAGCCGATCGTCGCGGTCAACCCGGGCAGCGACCCGGGCAGCCATGCCCTGCTGGCCCAGGCGGGAGTCATCCACGCCGCCACCCTGGACGACATGTTCGACGTCGCGCTGCTGCTGGCCAGCCAGCCGGTGCCCGAGGGCAACCGGGTCGCGGTCGTGACCAACGCCATGGACCCGGGCGTGCTTGCCGCGGCGGCCTGCGCCGCGAGCGGCCTGACCGTGACGCCGCCTTCGGCGCCGGTACTGGACGCGCTGAAGGCAGCGGGCATCCCGCCCGTGACATCGCAGGGCGTGGTGGACCTGCGGCCTACTGCCACGCCGAGCGACTACCTCGCCGCCCTGAGCGCCGTGCTGGCGGACGCGGCGGTTGACTCGGTGATCGTCATCTTCATGCCACCCCTGGTCCGCGCGGTCGGCGAGGTGGCGGGGGCCATCAGGGACGGGGCCCGGAACGCGGGCGCCAAGCCCATCGTGGCGAGCTTCATGTCCGAGTCCGGACTGCCAGCCCGGCTCCGCGACGGCCACCGGGCGATTCCCAGCTACGTGTTCCCGGAGCGCGCGGCGGCCGCGCTCGGCAAGGCGGCGGCCTACGGCAGGTGGCGCCGCGAGCCGGCGGGAGTGCTGGTCTATCCGGCGGGGGCCGACCGGAAGGCGGCCGGCGATCTGATCTCGGCGGCCAGTCCCGGCTGGCTCCCTCCCGGTGCCGCCGCGGCGCTGCTCGGACACTACGGCATTCCGGTCGCGGGCACCGCGGCGCCCGATGACAGCGAGGGGCCCGCCGGCCGCGTTACCGGGCAGGGGCGGGAAACGGGCCGCGGCGTGCTGCGCGTCCATGTGGACCCGCTCGTGGGGCCGGTGATCGGCGTCGGCCTCGCGGGTCCGTTCAGCGAGCTGTTCGGCGACGTGGCTACCGCGGTCACTCCGCTCACCGACCGCGACGCGAGTCGCCTGCTCGCGTCGCTGCGCGCCTATCCTCTGCTCACCGGGGCATCCGGAGACGACCCCGCGGACCTGCCGGCGATCGAGGACACGCTGCTGCGGCTGTCAGCCCTCGTGGAGGACCTGCCCGCGGTGGTCGAGGTCACCATCGACCCGCTGATCATCGGCCGTCCCGGGGAGGGCGTCGTCGCCGTCTCCCCCGCCGCGCGCACCGGACAGCCCTGGACGCCGCCGATGCCGGGGCCGCCGTGACCGGCGCGGCGTGCCGGGGCGCAGCACGGCGCCCGGGCGGGCCCCGGTGAGCTCGCCGTCGGCCTGGACGACGGTGCCGCCGACGACCGTGTAGCGGTAGCCACCTGCCGGGCGGCGCAGCCGGCGGGCGCCCTCGGGCAGGTCGGCGGCGAAGACGTCCGGCGCCCAGTCGAGTTCATCCAGGCCGAAGACAACCAAGTCGCCCGCCGCGCCTTCGCTGAGCTGTCCGCGGCCGGTGAACCCGAACAGGCCGGCGATCTGCCCCGTCATCCGGTGCACCGCCCGCTCGATCGTGAGGTCGCCGCGGTCCCGCACGTGCCTGGTCAGCAGCAGAGTGGTGTCACCGATGGCGCACATCATCTGCAGGTGCGCGCCCGCGTCGCTGTTGGCCATGACCGACGCCGGGTGAGTCAGGGTCTCGGCCACGCCGCCGGCGTCGGAGTTGGCCACCCCGACGCCGACGATGCCGGCGTCGGCGTCGTTCTCCAGCAGCCAGTCGGCGAGGACGTCGGAGGGGTGGCCGCCGCGGTCGGCGACCAGATCGGCCAGTGTCGCGCCGACCCAGCGCTCATTGCCTGGGCGGGTGACGGATACCAGGCGAATCCGCTCGGCGTGCTTGTGCGGGATCATCGTCCGCGGGACCCGGTCCCATTCCTCCCGGGCGAGCGCCCGCCACCGCGGGTCGCGCAGCATCGGCTCCTTTTCCGGCCGGGGCGCCTGGACCATCTTGTGCCAGCTGTTCTCCAGGGCGAACCAGGACATGCCGCCGTCCCAGTTCACGTGGATGTCCAGGGTCCGCGGGCTGACCTGCGGGTAGTTCCGGACTCCCTGCGCCTGGAGCTGGCCGGCGAAGTCGAGCATGCCACGTGCCCAGTCCGGGTGATCAGAATCGTGGAACACGCCGATCCAGGTGCTCAGGACACCGCGCGGGCCGGTGAGGCCGGCCATCCGCTGCACGTCCTTGCGCATCTGGCGGGGAGTCGCGGCCGGGATGAACTGAACGAACTTCTGGTGCCTTGCGAGCACGTCCAGCAGCGCGGCGAGTTCCGCGTCATCGGCCTGCCGGCTGGGCACCGGCCGCTTGCTGCGGTCCTCGTCGAAGCCGAGCGACGTCGACATCGCCGCCGCGCCGGCGGACAGCGACTCATCCAGCAGCGCGGCGATCCGCGCCCGCTCTTCCTCGGTCGCCGCGCGATCCCAGGCCGCCTCCCCCATCACGTACGTGCGGAGCATGTTGTGCCCGACCATCCCGGCCACGTTGACGCCGAAGCCGCCGAGCTTGTCCACCGCCGACAGGTACTCGCCGTAGCTCTCCCAGCCCCACGGGATGGACACGTCGAGCACCTCAGACGGCAGGTCCTCGATGTAGCACAGCAGCTCCTGCAGGCCCTTGCGATGCCCGGGACGGACCGGGGCCAGCGAGAGCGAGCAGTTCCCGACCAGGACGGTGGTCACCCCGTGCTGAGGCATCGGGTCGCACAGCGGGTCCCAGAAGACCGTGGGATCGAAATGCGTGTGGATGTCGATGAAACCTGGAGTTACGTAGCCGCCGGCCGCGTCGAGCACCCGCTCGCCGTCCGGCCGCAGGCCGGGCCCGATCTCAGCGATCCGGCCGCCGCGGACCCTGACGTCCGCCGCGCGCGCCGGGGCGCCCGTGCCGTCGATTACCTGGCCGCCGCGTACCAGCAGATCATCCATCCAAGGCTCCGATACGGTGGGATGACAAGGCGTCTAAACAGTTAAATAATAGTACTATGGTAACCCAGATCATGAAAGCCGGGCAGCGGATAACCGGGCGGTGAGGGCAGAGATGGGGAATGACCGGACGGTGGGGGCCGAGGTGACGGACACCGGCGCCGGCGGGCGGACGGGACATGAGCGAGCTACGGAACGGATCGTGGCTCACCGGGAGGCCCGGGCTGACATCACCGTGGGGCTCCGCGTGCCGCACGAGCTGCCCGGCGGAACAGCGGGCCTGCGGGAGTTCGCGGCGCGCGCGGAGGCGACCGGGCTCGACCGGCTGTTCGTCGGCGACCACGTCGTGTTCAAGGGCGGCCGCGGCTTCGACGGGCTGCTCAACGCCGCCGCGCTCGCCGTCGCCACCCAGCGGGTGACCGTGCAGACGGCGGTCTACCTGCTGCCGCTGCGCCACCCGGTCCCGGTGGCGCGGCAGGTCGCCTCGCTCGCGGAGCTCGCACCCGGGCGGCTGGTCTTCGGTGTGGGCCTTGGCGGGGAGGACCTGGCCGAGTTGCGCGCCTGCGGCGTCGACCCCGCCACCCGGGGACGCCGGATGGAGGAGGCGCTGGCCGCGCTGCGGCCGCTGCTGGCCGGCGGCGAAGTCACCGTGCACGGCGCCTTCTTCCGCCTGGACCGGGTGCGCATGCGGCCCGCGCCGCAGCCGCCGGTGCCTATCGTGATCGGCGGGCGGTCCGACGCCGCGCTGCGCCGAGTGGCCCGGCACGGCGACGGCTGGCTCGGCCTGTGGGTCTCCCCCGCCCGGTACGCGGAGGCCGTCGGGCTGATCGGCAAGTACGCGGCCGAGGCGGAGCGGCCGGTGACCCAGTGGGGGCACGGCATGCACGTGTGGTGCGGGCTCGGCCCGTCGCCCGGTGCTGCCCGGGACCGGCTGGGAGCGGTGATGGAGGGGTTTTACCAGGTTCCGTTCGGTAAATTCGAGCGGTACTGCCCGTGCGGGACACCCGGCGACGTAGCGGCCAGCTTGCAGCCCTACGTGGACGCGGGCTGCCGGTCGTTCAATCTGATCCCGGTGGCGGACAGCGAGCAGGCCGCGATCGAGGGCGCTGCCGCGGTCCGTGCCGCGCTGCGAGGGAGGACTGATGACTGAGCGTGTGGCGATCGTCACCGGCGGGACCCGCGGCATCGGCGCGGCGATCAGCGAGCTGCTCGCCGCCGACGGCACGCACGTGGCCGCGGTGTACGCCGGGAACCACGCCGCCGCCAGGGAACTGGCCGACCGCCTGGCCGCGGCGGCCGGCTCGGTCAGCGTACACCCCGGCGACGTCGGCGACCCGGAGTTCTGCCGTGCGCTGGCCGCCGGGCTGGTGGCCGAGCGCGGGCGTGTGGACTACCTGGTCAACAACGCCGGCCTGCTGATCGAGAACAGCGTCCGGAAGATGACCGCGGGCCAGTGGGGCGACGCGCTGAGGGTGAACCTGTCCGCGCCGTTCCACCTGGCCCAGGCCGTGCTCGCGCCGATGACCGAGCAGGGGTTTGGCCGGATCGTGAACGTCGGCTCGGTGACGGCGGCGATGGGCAACCCGGTCGAGGCCGGGTACGCGGCGGCCAAGGCGGGACTGCTCGGGCTGACCCGCTCGCTGGCGCGGGCGGTGGCCCGCAAGGGCATCACGGTCAACCTGGTGGTGCCGGGCGTCTTCGAGACCGGGATGACCAGCTCGATGCGCCCGGACGCACAGGAGGCCATCCGCGCGATGATCCCGCTCGGGCGCCGCGGCGACCCGCGGGAGCTGGCGCACGCGGTGCGCTTTCTGCTCGCCGATGAGGCCGGCTACATCACCGGGTCGGTGGTGACCGTGGACGGCGGCCTGTCCATGGGCGCCTAGCCCGGCGGCCGGAGGGCAGCCACGATCGACAGCTCCGCGTCTCGCGGAAGCGGTGTCTTGAGGTAGAGGTGCAGCCGGGTGAAGATGCCGCCGTACCTCTTCCGGATGCCCTCGGCCACCCCACCGGGCTCGGCGACGATCGCGAATGCGTTCAGGATGTCGTCGTCCACGAGGTCCCGCATCTCTTGCCAGCGGCCCGCCCTGGACATCAGCGTCAGCTCCGCCTGCAGATCGGCCCATCCGTGGGCCTCCAGCACCGGCCGGTAGGCCGGGGTCGAGGCGTAGAAGGCGATCTGTTCCCTGACCGCGAGCGCCGACTGCTCCATCTCCGCCTCGGATGTGCCGGTCACTACGAAAGGAAGACCGCTGATCTCGTAGCCGTCCATCGAGGCACCAGCGGTCCGGCGACCCTCGGCGAGAGCCGGCAGCGTGACGCTCCGCAGGTACCGCTCGGTCGTGAAGCCGTGGCAGAGGAATCCGTCGGCCACCTCGCCCGCCACCCGCGTCATCACGTCCCCGACGCCGGCGAGGAACACGCGAGGCGGGCCGTACGGGTTCGGGCCCGGGTTGAAGAACGGGGTCATCAGCGTGTGCGAGTAGAACTCGCCGGTGAAGTTCAGCGGCTCGCCGGCCTGCCAGGACCGCCAGATGGCGCGCATCGCGAGGATGAACTCCCGCATCCGCGGCGCCGGGTGCGACCACGGCATCGAGAACCGCCGGGTTATGTGCGCCCTCACCTGTGAGCCAAGCCCGAGCAGGAACCGGCCGCCGGTCAGGAGCTGAAGATCGTTGGCCGTCACGGCGAGCGTCATCGGCGAACGCGCGAACGCGACCGCTATCCCGGTGCCGACGTCGATGTGTGACGTGCTCTGCCCGGCCAGCGCACACCCGAGCAGCGGGTCGTGCGTCGTCTCGCCCATCCAGACGCCGTCGTACCCGTCCGCCTCAGCCTGGCGCGCATTCTCCCCGGTCGCGCGCGGATCCGTCGCTACGCTGATGTCGACCTTCATGGCTCCTCCCGGCCGCTCGCCCGGCGGCGGCTTCCGTTCGGTCCGTGTCAGCGAGCGCCGAACAGCTTGGCCGCGTTGTCCCGGAGGATCTGGCGCTGCTGCGGCCCGGTCAGCCCGGCCGTCAGCCCGGCGAACTCGGCCGGCTCGGCCAGGCCTTCGGCGTGCGGGAAGTCCGAGCCCATGACCAGGCAGTCCACGTCGGGCAGGTCGCGGACGATGCGCGGGATGTCGTCCTCCGGGTAGGGGACGACCCGGACGTGCCGCCCGAAGATGGCGCTGGGCCGCTCGGTCAGCTTGCCGCCGGTCCAGGGCCCGTTGCGGCCCATGCCCCGGCTCTTGTCCATGTGCTCGATGAAGTGCGGCACCCAGGACGCGCCGAACTCCGCGGCGAGCACATTGAGGTTCGGGAATCGCCCGAACACGTTGTCGAAGATGAGAGCGGACAGTGTGTCCTCGATGGGCCGCTCACCGTAGAGGTTGTTCCACTGCCACGCTGACATGTGCCACGAGCCGGGCCATGGATTGTGGCCCCAGGCCGGGGCGATGTGCTCGTTGTACCAGTTCTCCATGATGTGGAAGGCGATCGTCACGCCCGCCTCGTTCATCCGGGCCCAGACCGGGTCGAAGTACGGGTCGCCCGGCGAGCGCCCATAGGCGGGGCCGGTGGGCAGCAGAATGATCCGGGCGCCGCGGCCGAGCACGAACTCGAGTTCTTTGACGGCCATATCCCGGTCAGCCAGCGACAGCAGCGCGGGCGCGAAGATCCTCCCGTCCCGGCTGAATCCCCACTCCTCGTCGAACCACTGGTTGAACGAGTGGATGTTGGCGTAGGCGGCCGGGAGGTGCTTGACGTAGTTCTCCACCGACAGCGCCATCGCGGACGGGAACACCACCGCCCGCTCCACGCCCTGAGCGTCCATGAGCTTGAGCCGGGCCTCCCGCTCGGTGTACTCCGCCCGCATCGGCTCCGGCTGGTAGGTCTCGTCTGGGTTGCCGGACGCCATCTGGCGGAGCATCTCCTTCAGCGAGCCCGGCCGGTAGGCCAGGTCGAAGCCGAGGCCCTGCTCGGAGTTGAAGACCGCGATCCGGTCCCCCGCGAGGATCCGCTCGGTGCCGTCGTGCACGCGTACCGGCGCGATCGCATACTGCCGCCACTCATCCGGCAGATACCGGGTGAACGAGTCACGCGTCTCGTAGCAGTGGGTGTCGCAGTCGAACAGCCCGTACTCCAGCCTGGTCATCGCAGCCTCCGGCGGTAACATGAGATAGCCGAATCATATAACGTTTTTCACTGATTGACGATCCCAGGCCCGGATCCCGACCACTGGATCATGCCGGGCGCCGAGGTGACCAGCACAATATCCTCATCTCATCATGATGCAGTGATGCGCGCTTCTTCGCTGGTGGGGGTGAGCTGGCCGGGGGCGCCAGAGGGTGGCCCAGGAGGAGCGCGCCGCCGCCCGCGCCCGCCAGCGCCGCGATGGCCGGCCCGGTCCGCACTGTTCATCTCACCCTGCCTTACGTCCGCCCGCCCCTTGCGGGGGCGATTGACCGAGTAAGCATATTAATATAACTTAATTTACTGATCTTCAAGACAGGGCTTCAATCGCCCTGAGCCTCTGACACTGGGCTTTCGACCACGAGGAGCAGTCATGCGGAAAGCCTGCCGGCGGCCGGCGTGAAGGCGGCACCGTTCTGCTACCACCGTCCGGGCACGGTGGCCGAAGCGGTCGAGACGCTCGCCGCCTTCGGCGACGGCGCCAAGGTGCTCGCCGGCGGCCAGAGCCTGGTGCCGCTGATGGCACTGCGGCTCGCACGCGCCGAGCACCTCGTCGACCTAGGGCGGATCGCCGCGCTCAGGTACGTGCGCGGCGCCGCCGACAGCGTCGCGGTCGGGGCCATGACCGTGCAGGCGGCTGCCGGGCGCGATCCAGTCATCGCCGCGTCCGTTCCGCTGCTCGCCAGGGCGATCCCGTTCATTGGGCACTTCCAGGTCCGCAACCGCGGGACCGTCGGGGGATCCTGCGCCCACGCCGATCCTTCTGCCGAGATCCCGGCGGTAGCAGTGACCCTGGACGCCGAACTGGAGGCTTCCGGCCGGGGGCGGCCCCGGCTGATCCCGGCGGCGAAGTTCTTCACGTCGACGTTCACGACCAGCCTGGAGCCCGACGAGGTGCTCACGGCGCTGCACTTCCCGGTATGGCCGGGCCGGAGCGGGTTCGCGGTCCGCGAGTTCGCCCGGCGGCGCGGCGACTTCGCCGTGGCGGGCGCGGTGTGCGCGGTAACCCTGGGCCAGGGCGAGCGGATCGAGCGCGTCGCCATCGGCCTGCTCGGTCTCGGTGCCGTGCCGCTGCGTGCGGCGGCGGCGGAACGGGCCGCCACCGGGACAGCGGCCGGGGATCTCGACGTGACCGAGATCGGGCACCTAGCGGTGGCGGACACCGATCCGCCGGACGATGTTCACGCGACGCCCGGCTACCGCCGCCGCGTCGGCGTGGCAATGGCCGCGCGGGCTCTCACCGCCGCGCTGGAGGAGGCGGCACATGGCTGACCCCGGGTTGCCGCAAGCAGGAGAGGCAACGATGGAAACGCAGGTAGCGCAGGTGGCGATGACGGTCAACGGCACCCCGCGGCGCGCGACGGTCGAGCCGCGAAAGACGCTGGCCGATACGCTGCGCGAGGACTTCGGGCTCACCGGCACGCACCTGGGCTGCGAGCACGGCGTGTGCGGAGCGTGTACCGTCCTGGTCGACGGCGCGGCGATCCGCGCCTGCCTCATGTTCGCGGTCCAGGCCGACGGTTCCGAGGTGGTGACCGTCGAGGGCCTGGCCCCCGCCGGCGGCGGCCTGTCCGCCGTCCAGCGGGCGTTCCGCGAGGAGCACGGCCTGCAGTGCGGGTTCTGCACCCCGGGCTTCGTCGTGTCGCTCACCGCGTATCTGCGCGACCATCCAATGCCCAGCGGCGCGGAACTGCGCGACGCGCTGTCGGGGAACCTGTGCCGGTGTACTGGCTATCAGGGGATCATCGCCGCGGCCCGCCGCGCGGCAGGGGGAATGGAGGACCAGTGACGGTCGCCGGACGGTACGTCGGCCAGTCGGTGCGCAGGCAGGAGGACCCGCGCCTGCTCACCGGCCACGGGCGCTATGTCGATGACATCGTCGTGCCCGGCATGCTGCATGCGGCGTTCGTCCGCAGCAGCGTGCCGCATGGCCTGCTCCGCGGCGTCGACACCGAGGCGGCCCGGGCGCTGCCGGGTGTGGCCGCGGTGCTCACCGCCGCGGAGCTGCACCCGGGACTGCACCCGATGTGGCAGACGATGATGGGGCAGGACGCTCCCGCGGCGCCGTTCCGGCCGCTCGCGGACGCCGACGTCCGGTACGTGGGCGACCCGATCGCGCTGGTGGTCGTGGAGAGCCGCTATATCGCGGAGGACGCGGCCGAGCTGGTCGTGGCGGATATCGAGCCGCTACCCCCGGTGCTGGACACCAGCGCGGCGCTGGGCGATACCGCGAGCCTTGTCCATCCCGAGCTCGGCAGCAACCTGGCCGGCGAGCTTCCGGCCGCGGGCTCACCGGAGCTGGACGCCGCCTTCGCGAGCGCCGCACTGGTCGCGACCGAAACCTTCCACCAGCACCGTTACGCCTGCGTGCCGATGGAAACCCGCGGGCTGGTCGCCCAGTGGGACCCGGCCGGCGAGCAGCTCACCGTATGGGCCGCCACGCAGGGACCGCATGAATTCCGCGCGATCTGCGGGCGGGTACTCGGCCTGCCCGAGCCGCGCATCCGCGTGATCATGGGCGACGTCGGCGGCGGCTTCGGGCAGAAGATGTTCCCGATGCGCGAGGAGATCGCCGTCGTCGCCGCGACCCGCCAGCTCGGCCGGCCGGTGAAGTGGATCGAGGACCGCAACGAGAACCTCCTCGGCGGCGGGCACGCCCGCGAGGAGCAGATGACCGTGTCCGTGGCTGCCGACGACGCCGGGCACTTCACCGGGGTGCGGGTCGAGCAGCTGGAGAACGTCGGCGCCTACCCGTTCCCCGGAAACGGCAGCACCGCCATGGCCGGCTCCATGATCTTCCCCGGTCCCTACCGGATCCCTGCCCTCTCCTACGCGGCCAGGGCCGTCTACACCACAACCTGCGGCAGGTGCGCCTACCGCGGCCCGTGGATGATGGAGACGGTCGCCCGCGAGCAGATGGTCGACCTGCTCGCGAGGCGCCTCGGCATGGACCCGCTGGAGCTGCGCAGGCGCAACGTGATCACCGCGGAGGATCTGCCCTTCACAACCGCCAGCGGCATGGTCTATGAGACCGTGAGCCCTGCGCAGACGCTGGAGCAGGCGGCGGAACTGATCGGCTATGACGCCTTCCGGCGCGAGCAGGCCGCGGAGCGCGAGCGCGGGCGCCTGCTCGGCATAGGGCTCGCGCTCTACATCGAGCCTTCACAGTCTTTCGGCCCGCTCGGCACGGATGGCGCTACCGTGCGGCTGGAGCCCGATGGCAGGGTCGCGCTCGTCATGGGCACGGCCAGCCACGGGCAGAGCCTCGAGACGACGATGGCCCAGGTGGTGGCCGAGCATCTGGGCTGCGACCTCGGCGACATCACCTTTGTGCAGGGCGACACGGCATACGTGCCCTACGGGGCGGGCACCGGCGGCAGCCGCAGCGCGGTCGTGGCGGCCGGCGCGGCCCGCCAGGCGGCCCTTGCCCTGCGGGAGCGTATCGTCACCCTCGCCGCGGCCGTGCTCGAGGCGGCACCCAGCGATCTCGAGGTGGCCAGCTCGGCGGTCGGCGTCCGCGGCGACCCGGCCTCGGCGCTGCCCTTCGCCAAGCTTGCCGGGCTCGCCTACTTCGGGCACGCGGCGCTGCCCGAGGGGGCACCGGTCGCGCTGGAGGTCACCGAACGGTTCAAGGCGCCGCCCTTTACGTTCTCCAACGCCTGCCACGCGGCGACCGTGGAGGTTGATGCGACCACCGGCCAGGTGAGCATCCTGCGGTACGTGGTGAGCGAGGACTGCGGCGTCATGATCAACCCCATGGTGGTCGAGGGGCAGATCGCCGGCGGCGTGCTCCAGGGCATCGGCGGCGTCCTGTACGAGCACATGGTCTATGACGGCGACGGCAACCCGCTGACCACCACGTTCCTCGACTACCTGCTTCCCACAGCCGCCGAGGCTCCGGCCATCGAGTACGGGCACGTCGAGACGGCCTCGCGGCTGCCCGGCGGGGCCAAGGGAATGGGCGAAGGCGGCGCGATCGCGTCACCCCCGGCGCTTGCCAACGCGATCAACGACGCGCTCGCCCCACTCGGTATCCACCTCACCAGGCAGCCGATGAGCCCGGCGGCCATCGTCGCCGCTCTGACGCCGTAAGGAGGTTCGCGTGGTTGCACGGATTGTTATCGGGTTTGGGCTGACCGTTGTCGCGTTTGTGGTCGCGGGGCGGCGGTTGTGGTGGCTGAAGCGGCTGGCGTTCAGCGGGCAGCCGGCGCCGGAGCGGCTGGCGTATGTGCGGCGGCATCCCGGGACGGGGGCGGGAACCCAGGCGGCCGAGGTGATCGGGCAGCGCAAGCTGCTG
>JAFAZE010000173.1 GCA_019239975.1 Streptosporangiaceae bacterium | reverse complement strand
AGCCGGTACAGGCCGCCGAACGGGACGGCCGGCTTGGCCCGGTCGGCCGTCAGCGGTGACAGCCTGGTGCCGGCACCGCCGGCGAGGACGATTCCAAGTACGGACTCCGGCATTCTCGCGCCCTCCTCGTGCGGCCCTCGTACGGCTGCGGTGCGGCTTAGCGCCATGCTCCCGCCTTCCGGGGCTTACGGGGAAGGGACTACCCGGAATCCGGTCAGTGCACCAGAAGCGTGACCAGTTCCTTCACCTCGTCCACCTTCGCGAGCAGCCCCGCGGCGGACCCGACGGCCGCCGCCAGGCGGCCCAGCGTCAGCCGGATGCTGTCCGTCTTGGGCCTGCGCTGGTGCACCTCCGCCCGGACGAGTTCGATCTCGTCCAGTGCGTCCCCGGCGGGCGCCGGGCCGAGCTGGCGCGCGGCCGCCTCTTCGAGCTCGGCGAGCAGGCGGTCGATCCGCGCGAGCGCATCGGCGGCCGTCTGGTTCTGGGTGACCGTGACCTGCGCTCCCGCCCCGAACGCGATGTTCGAGCCGGAGTTGCCGCTGATGTTGACGCCCGTGTTGTAAAAGCCCCCGGGCTGGGACGGCCGCCCTTCCTGGCCCATGATGCTGTCCTCCCTGTCCCCCGGCTCAGCGCCCCGTCGCGGTCACGCTCGCCTGGGTACCCATCGCGATGTTGGTGTTGGTGTTACCGGCGATGAAGGTGCCGGTGTTGAGGATCATCTGCGCCCTGGCCCGGTACGCGGTCGTGTCGACGCCCTTGGCCACGAGGAAGTCCAGCACGGTCTCGGTGACGAGCCGCTCGATGATCTGCGTGTACTTCGCCGCGTCCAGCCGCTGGATGTAGGTGCGGGGAAGCAGCGCGGCACCGAGTTCACGGACGCTGATGTGAGCGCCGACATCGGCGTACACGTAGTCCGTGGCCGCATCGATCTCCTCGCTGAACGACCGGTGCTCGGCGAGCATCCGCAGCAGCGTGCCGATCACCCCGGCGGGTGCGTGCAGCATGTCGCGGAAGGCGGAGCTCGCCGCGTCCAGCACGACCTTGAGCAGGAACTGGCCGGACGTGAGCTTCGGCAGCCGGTCGACCACGTGATACCGCCGCAGGACCGGGGACAGGACCGCCGGGACGAATTCGAGGTAGAACATCCGCCCCTCGACCGCGACGTAGATGAAGGCGGAGACGGTGACCTCCTGGTCGGCGCCGTCGATCACCTGCCGGCCGCCGGCCCAGACCGCCTGGCCCTCGTCGCTCACGGATGCGCGCTGGTAATACCGCAGGCCGGCCTGGGGGTGCCGGATCAGCGCATCGATCGTCTCGGGACCGGCCTGCGAGTACGGTATCTTCCGCACCGGGTCGATGAGCGGGCTGTCCCAGCGGCGCTGTCCCTCGCCGACGATGTGGTCGTCCACGATCAGGGCGGATATGCGCTCGTTCACCGGCAGCTCCGGGTCATTGAGCTTCAGCAGCCGCTCGCGCAGGCACTGCTGCAGCTCCACGGGGTCGACGGGCACGTAGCCGCCGTGCTCGCCCCACAGCGCGGCGTCCTTGCCGCCCTTCGCCCGGTCGAGCTCGATGGCGATCGACCAGGCCCGTTCCCGCTCGCCCGCCCGGCTGAAGGGGGTGCTGCCGGTCCCGATGAACGGGTTCTGCCCGTCGAACAGCGTCACGTTGCCCTGCTGTGCCGCGTCCACCTCCGCGATCCGGGCTTCGACACGGTCCGGCTGCCTGTCGAATCCGGAGCCGTCCGCGCCGGGCGCCCCGGGGCTCAGCCGGTCGCTGAGCGTCCGGTTCCTGACGTAGCAGTAGGTGATGAGCGTCGCGGCGATCAGGCACACGAACGCCAGCGAGGTGACGATCACCGATGCCCCGGTGGCCAGCAGCCCGAACGAGGAGAAGGTCCGGCTTGCCTGGGAGAGGAACGAGATCAGGAACCAGACGACGGCGACGACGACGGCCGCCGCGATGACGCCCGCGCCGGCGAGCAGCCTGACGCCGACGGACTTTCGCTCCCACTCCACGCCCGGCAGGAAGCCGAGCACGAACGCCAGGAAGATCACCGAGATCGTCGGCAGGGTGGCCAGGATGAACCCGGCCAGCAGCAGGATGACGAGCAGCACGTCGCGGGCGAGCTGCATCTTCCTGGCCTGCAGGCAGTGCCGGATGATCGGCACCAGGTCGATGCCGCGCGACGGGACCACCGCGCGGTGCGATCCCACGAGCTCGCTGAGCACCTTGTTGGCGAACGCCGGATTCAGGTACGCGGCGGCGCACAGGTACCGGGTCGCGTTGCTCATCGGGCCGGCGGGCCGGGCTGCCGCGTGGCCGAAGAAGCGGCCCGCCGGGACCGCTTCGGCCGGCGGTACCGCAGGACCCGGGCGCGTGGGCGGGCGGGGAGCCGGCGCCGGGTCGGCCGGGCGCGCCGCTTCAGGCAGGCGCACCGCTTCAGGCAGGCGCACCGCTTCGGGCAGGCGCTCGGGGCCGGCCGCGGGCGCGGCTTCGGCGGCCGGCGCCGAACGGTATGAGGGGGCCGGCGGCGCGAATGTGGCCGTCGGCGCCCCGGCGGGCGCGGCGCTCACCCGCGTGCCGCAGTTGCCGCAGAATACGTCGTCCGCCGCGAGCGGAGAGCCGCACTGGGCACAGCCCCGGCCGGTCACTGATTTCTCCGTTGCATTCGCGTCATCTCCGGCTTTCTGCCGCGGGAGGGTCCGCGCCGTCGCGCGGGCTGGGGGCCGTCATGGGCACGCCGCGTAGGACGCGTGATATCCGGACGGCGGCTGGTCGATCAGGTATCCCCCGCCGTTCTGGACGAGGAACAGGGATATCTGCCAGTCGGTGCAGGACTGGGCTCCGTTCACGCTGTCCGCCGGATTCTGGTGGCTGGTGAACGTCACCTGGGCGACCGTGTCCCCGTTCGCGGCGCTGGAAATGGCCGCCAGGGATTCTTTCGAGTCGGCCGTGCTCCGGTACCCGGCGGCGAATTGCGAGGCGGTCATGCTCTGCTGCTCCTGCGGAGTGAGCAGCGACATATACGCCTGATAGTTATGCGCGTTGATGGCGGCGAAATACTGGCTGACCAGCGCCGTGACCTGAGAGGCGGCGGGATTCTGCGCCGCGCCGGGCGCGACGGTCACCGGGCCGGCGCCTCCCGGCGGGCTGGCCGTGGCGCTCGGCGTGCCCGGCGTGCCCGGCGTGCCCGGCGATGGGCTCGTCTCGGCCGTGGGCGGCGCCGACGCACTCCGCTCCGGTGAGGGGCGGTCCGTCCGGGCGGCGAGGCCGGTGTTCGCGGCATGCGACGCCCGGTGCCCGGCTAGCTGCCAGCCGCCCGCGGCGGCGCCGGCGATCACGATGGCCGCGGCGGCCGCGAAAGCGATCGTCCGCATCGGGCGCAGGGTTATCGGGCCGGCGGTTTTCTCGGTCGCGGGATCCGGGCCCGAAGGGCGGCGGCCGGGAAAGCGGGTCCCGCAGCCCGTGCAAAACTTCGTTCCCTCTGTTCTCGGACGCCCGCAAGTGTCACAGACTTCCATGCCTAATCGACATCCCCCCCAGTTACCAGACCGCCACCGACTGGACTGGAACACTGATGCGGCCGATTATGATGCGCATGGACATCTGGCGCAAGAGTTTCAAAGATCTCTATTTTGTTATCAGCTACAGGTAAACCAAACGCATCAAGCAAGCTACTGGAATTCCGCGCCAGCCCCGGTTAGCTCAGCACCAGGCCCCAGCTCGACCTGGTCCGCTGTCCCGGGTCGAGGCGCAGCAGACCCTCGCCGCTGCGGAACGCGTTGGGCGCGCAGGTCATGGGCTCGACGCCCAGGCCGCGGCGGCGGCGCCCGGGGGCAAGGGCGTCGCCGGTGAAGATTTCCAGGTACGGATAGCCGCTGTCGGCCCACAGCCCCGCGGTGCGGCCATCCGCGCCCTCCAGCCACACCCAGGCCAGCCCCGCCGCGTCCCGGCGCAGGTCGGTGAACGTGTCGTCGAGCTGGGCGTCCCCGAGTTTCCTGCCGTCGCGGAAGTCGTAGGGGGTGCCTTCGACCGCCTCCCTGCCCATCGGCAGCTGGCGCTCGGGGTCGGTGACGACGCGGGTCGCCGCGTGGATGGTCAGCGTGCAGTCGTCGATCATGCCGGTGCCCGGCGACAGGTACGGATGCTGCCCGCTTCCGTACGGGCATGGCGAGTCGCCGGTGTTCACCGCGGTCGTCGTCACGCGGAGCCCGCCGTCGTTCAGCGTGTAGTCGATCTCGACGTCGAGCGTGAACGGGTACCCCGCCATGGGGTACAGCCGGGTGGCCATGACGACCCGGTCCGGCTCGCGCGCCGCGACCTGCCAGGTCCGCCAGCGCAGCAGGCCATGGATCGCGTTCCGCTTCCCGGGCTCGGTCAGCGCGAGCTGGTGCTCGCGCCCGCCGAAGCTGTACCGGCCGTCGGCAAGCCGGTTCGGCCACGGCACCAGCGGCGTCCCGTGCGCCGCGTCGCACATGGCGCTCACGTCGTAGGGCTGAAGTACCGGCCGCTCGCCGACGAGGTAGCGGCGGATGCCGCCGCCCACCTCGACGATCGTCGCGCGCTGATCTCCCGCCGCGATCTCGATCTGCTCACCCGAAGGCGCCACCGTCATGTCTTACCTCCCGCGGTCATCAGCTACCTGACGGCCCCGCCGCCAAACCGCGCGGGCCCATGCTGGTGGTCACGGCATGGTTCCGGCTGCCTCCAGACCTGTCTTCAGCGATACCGAACGGGAGCGTGCGCCGCCCCGCCCGTCCGGCTCAGGCCCTGGTCCGTGGTGGCCCCGGCCCGCGGCCTGGCCCGCCGCCCTGGTCCGTGGTGGCCCCGGCCGGGCTCGGTCATGACCCCCGAACGGGGGTCATGACCTCCGGAAATATTGAACTTACAATTAGCTGGGGCAACCAAAAAGGTCGAGGACGGGTGCCTCCTAGCTCCTGCACCACGAGGGGGGGATTCGCGGTTCAAGGGAGCGGCGGTAGGTGCCCGTCCTCGACGGCTCGATAGTACAACTCCAATTTGCTTGGCGCCGCCCTTCCGGCGCGCGCGTATTTTTCCCGCACCCGCCCCAGGTACTGCTTGACGGTCTCGTCGCTGATCGTCATCCTCAGCGCTACAGATTTCACCGGCATGCCGGTGGCGTAAAGCCGCAGCGCACGGGCCTCTTGCGGGCTGAGGGCGGGCCGGTCGACCGCATCATCGGTGGCCAGTATGAATGCCAGCCGCGGTGAGATCCAGGCTTTCCCCGCGGCAACCGATCTGATTGCCGCGCGTACCCGGGAGGTTTCCTCGCTCTTCAGCACGTAACCGAGCGCCCCGGCGCGCATCGCGGAACGGACCGCCGCCGGGTTGTCGGAGGCGGCGAGCACCAGCACGGCCGGCCCGGCCTCGAGGATCGCCGAAACGTTGCGGGTGACCGTGCTGCCGTCGCAGAGCTCGAGATCGAGCAGCACCACGTGTGCGCGCCGCCCCGGCCCGGCGAGAAGGGCATCCACGGTCGCCGCGGTGCCGATCACACGGATACCGCTCTCGCTCACCCAGGCTGACACGCCGTCGAGGACGATGGGATGGTCATCCACGGCCGCGACGTCAATGACGTCCGTCACCTGCAACCGCCTTCCGGGCCGCCTGTTTCGGGGGCGCCTGCTCCCGGGGCGCCTGCTCCCGGGGCGCCTGCCGTACGCCAGGAGACAGCGAGGCATCCCGTCCCGGTCTCGTCGATGTCGAGCGTCGCGTGCCATCGGGCCGGCCCGGGGGCCTCGCGTCCCGGCTGCGCCACGCCGGGAACCCGCAGGGCGGCCCCGCCCGGCACGCTGAAGGTCATGTACAGCTCGGCGCCGGCGCCGGCCCGCATGACCGTGAGGGTCACCGCGCTGGGCGGCAGCGCGCCCAGGACGCCGTCGACAGCCGCGAAGACGGCGCGAGCAACGTCAGGGGGCGGGCTCACCGGGTCGCCGATGACCTGGACCTCGACCAGCACGCCGCGCGCCGCGGCCGTGCGCAGCGCCGGCCCGAGACCCGCAGGCAGCCCCGCGGCGTCCCGCGCGCCGTGGGTCAGGGAATGCCGCAACGCCGCCGCGTGCCGGGAGCAGCGTTCCCGCACGTGGACGTCGGCGGGGTCCAGGGTCCCGTCGGCGATACCGCGCAGCAGCGGCAGCGCGCCGGCCTCCAGGAGAGCGAGCTGCTGGCGCCTGTCCTCGCGCATGGCGGACACCGCGGCCCGTTCCGCCGCCGCCTCGCTCGCCAGCGAGGCACGGCGAGCGGCCATGCTGGCCCGGGTGCGCAGCATCGGGCGCAGGTTCGCGAACACGCCGACCATCACCACGATGAGGTAAGCCGCGGCGGTGACCAGCGTCAGGCCCGGCGGGCTCAGGCCCAGGACGTGGACGACGAACGCCGCGTGCGCGGCGAAGACGAGCAGCGCACCGGAAACCCACGTCCGGGCCGGGCGGCTCAGGGCCACGAGGGCAAGCAGCCAGACCGCGCCGAGAACCGGCCACCCCATCTCTCCGGGCCCGGCATGGACGCGGCGGTCCCAGTCCACGGCGGTCACCGCGGCAAACGCGGTCCCGATCGCGACCGCCGCCTCGGCGGCTGTGAGGCGACCGCGCCGGGCCTGCCGGGGCACCAGCCATGCCGAGACCGCGAGCATCCCGGCCCACACCGCGACCGGCACCGCAGGCTGGCGAAAGTCATGCAGGTTGATAAGAACCTGGACGAGCAGCGCGAACGGCAGGATCGCCGCCACCGCGGCGACCACGAACGGCTCCGCCTCGGTGGCGTCCCACACGGTGGCGTCCCGCCCAGTGGCGTCCCGCCCGGTGGCGTTCCACAGAGTGGCGTCCCGGTTCACCACGGCGGCCTCCGTGCCGGTGAAGCCCCGGCGGCGAGGAACCCGGCGGCGAGGGACGCCGCCCGCGGTGCCGCCATCCCGGGCGGTACGGGAGGCGCCTGCGACGGCCAGGCCAGGCGGACCTCCGTGCCCTCGCCCGGGGCGGACCGGATCGACGCCCGCCCGCCGCAGTCCGCGACACGTTCGCTGATCGACCGGCGCAAGCCCAGCCGGGCGTCATCGACCCCGGCGGGATCGAACCCCGCGCCGGCGTCGCGCACCGTCACCTGGACGCCGCCGGTCCCGCCGGCCGCGGCAGGCCCGGCGTCCGCTTCACCGTGCCCACTGAAGCGGACGTCAACCCAGGCCTCGGCGGTCCGGGCGTGGGCCGCGACGTTCGACAGCGCCTCACGTACCGCGTGCGTGAGCGCCGCGGCGACCGGCGGCGGGACAGCCGCGGCCGGTGTTCCGGCGGCGGCACCGGTGACCTCGACGTGGACGGCCAGGCCCCGGGCACGCATCTGCGCCGCGGCGGTTCCGATGCCGCCGAGCAGGCCACGTTGCAGGCCATCGGGCCTGTCCCCCGCCTCCAGGTCACCGGGGCCGCCGAGCGCGTACTCCATCAGCGCCACGTCCTCGCGGGCCCGGCCGGTGACATCGGCCGGGCTGCCGCCCGCGCGGGCGAGGGCGGTGAGGGTGTTGAGCACCGTGTCGTGCAGCAGGCGCTCATGCTCCCGGCGCTCGATGCTCCTGGACAGGACGACATACTGCTCGCGGGCCTCGGCGTCCGCGTCCGCGAGGGCGATGTCCGCCTTGGCCGCGTGGCTGAACAGCACGCGCCGACCGCACCAGTGCACCGCGGCGGACACCAGGAGCAGGCCCCCGCCGGCCGCCGGGAAGCTGCCCGTCGCGCCCGGCGCGTGGCTGATCGCGACGCCCGCCCAGTATGCCGTCGGCGCCGCGAGGGTGAGCGGCACGGAAAGGACAACGGGCAACGACCAGGTGGGCACGATGAGCTGGGTCGCCGCGGCTATGACCAGCCAGCTCGCCGCCTCGCCGCGGATGACGGGCGGCACGCACCATTGGGCGCCGAGTGCCAGCAGCACGTAGAACGCGGAGTCGGTGCACGCGAGCGGCGGAGCGGGCCAGCGCCGCCGCAGATAGCAGACCGCCGCGGCGCCCCATGCGATCGCGGCGAGCGGACCCGCGAGGCGCCGTGGATCGGCGGCGTAGAACGAATGCCAGATAGCCAGCTGCGTGCCGGTGTAGGCGATCCCGGCGCACCGCAGGAGTGACGCGACCCTGGTCAGCGTCGAGCGCAGTGTCGTCATCGCGGGGCCTGCTGACACCCTGGAGGTGCCGGCCGGCGCGCCGGCGGAGTTCGCCGCCGTTTTCCCCCCTGGTGTTTTCCCCTGCTGGAAATGACGGGTGAACCGCACTACCCGATAATAGGTTTCAGATCTGGATCGTGCCGAGTTTCGGCGCGTTAACGAGGCGGGCCTGCGGCGATTCATGTTTTCGGCCTGGAGTTCATGTTTTCGGCTGCCAGGCCCAGTACTGCTGCAGGGACGCGCTGAATATGGTCGCGACCACTTCGATACGGCGCGCGATGACTTCGGCGGCCGGCATCAGCAGCAGGACGTCGAGACCGCTGAGATCCGGCCCCCCGGGGCACCGCACGGCGACCAGTTCCATCACCCGCTCCTCCGTTGCCCGCGCCTGTGCGGCGGCCGAGAGCAGCGGCACGGCGGCGGGGTGGACGTAGTCGCAGCGCGGAGGCACGTGGCCCTGTTCGGCGAGCTCACCGAGGACGAAGATCCGGTAGCCGTCTGGCTCCAGGCTCTCGTCGTCATAGGCCTGGACCCCGGGCAGCGTCCACGGCAGCCGGAGCCGGGCCTCGGGAATGTAGCGTGCCAGCAGCGGGACGTCGTTGACCGGGTCCTTGGCCCCGGCGAACCAGGACGGCGGGAGGTGGACCGCGAGAGGGTGCTCCGGCAGCTCCAGCTTGCCGGGCAGCGCCCTGAGCACACGGGCCGCGATCATCGAGCCCGGCTCGGTGTCGGCGTCGGATCCGGCCTCACCCAGCGCCGCCAGGACGGCGGCAATGTCTTCCGGCTCGGCCAGCAGGCTGTGCAGGTCGGTCGCCGTGTCGATGTACGAGCTCGCGATCGCGTCGTGCAGCAGGCGCGCTGCGGCGGGCGTGTCGGTGGCCGCCCTGGACACGCCGAGCCGGACTTCCATCCTGGGTGCTCCCCCGGCGCAGGCGCTGCTCCAGGCCTTGACCGCGCCGGCGCGCAGGCCGCGGCGCCACAGCAGGTCGCCTTCGGTCCTGGTCAGCTCGGGGACGTAGCCGGCCCGCTCGCGGGCCGCGGCGAGGGCGCGCGACGCGTCATCATGCCGCCCGGCGGCCGAGAGCAACTCGGCGATCTCCATCAGACGCCCGCCCCGGTCGCCATCTGCCTGGTGGGCGAGGCGTGCCTGCTCGGCGGCCAGAGCCTGGCCGAGATCATCGCGGCGCAGGCAGTCGGCCACGAAGGCCCGGCGCACCCGGTCGGCGAGCCGCGGCCACTCCGGGACGCCCGCCGCCGCCGGAGCCCCGGCCTCGAGAGCCGCCAGGGCACCGGCCGGGTCGTCATGGGCCTCGCTCAGCAGGACGCGCAGCACGGCGCGCGCCTGGTCGGCTGCCGCGGGAACGGGCGTGCCGACCGGTGCTTCGGTCAGTTCGACGAGCGGATCGGTCCTGGCCTCGAGCTCGCCCCGGCGGCGGCCGATCGCCTCGGTCACCGGCGTCAGGTCGGGCAGGCCGACCCCGAGTTCCCTGGCCTGGGCGCGCAGGACTGGCAGATCGATGCGCTCCCAGTCGTCGAGGTCGCGGGGGGCCCGGGCCAGCATCACGGCCTGGACAAGATCATCGACGCCCTCGGCGCGGCGGGTCAGCAGCTTCGCGCTTCCCAGAGTGCTCCGGGCCTGAGCCTCGTCGATGTTGCGGCTCTCCCATTCGGCCAGCCGTATGCCGAGCCGCTCGGCCTCGGCCAGGTCACCGCTCATCAGCGCGCAGTTCGCCAGCGTACCGAGACTCTGCTGGTCGCGCCGGCCGCCAACGTACGCGCTCAGCTGGCGGGCCTCGCGCCTGGCCAGCTCCGGCTCACCGGAGAGCAGGTAGGCCCGCATCAGAAGATCTCGCGCCCAGGTCAGCCCGGGGTCCTGATTCGTCGCGTCGCGCAGCAGCTCGATCGCTTCCTTGTTGCCGTCGATGCGCCACCGGATGAAGCCGTCGACGGCCTTTGTCCAGGCTTTGCCGTAATCGGCATCCTCCGACAGCAGGTCACGGCCCGTCGCCAGGTCGCCGACGTTGATCGTTGCGCGAATCAGCTCTTCGCGTTGCTGCCGTGCGGGGTCCAGCGAGAAGGCGTGCCTGGCGGCATACGCCGCGCTCTGCAGCAGGCTGAACGTGCCGAACACATCGGCCAGCTGCACCCAGATACCCGCGGCCCTGGGATCGAAGATCAGCGCGCGGCCTATGGCGAGCATCGCGCGCCACATGTAGCCGGCGTCGGGGTTCTCGCCCGCGTTGGCAAGCTGGGTGCAGATGGCCGCCACGTTCAGCAGGCTCCAGCTCGTAGCGAGCTCGATCCCGTGTTCAGCCTGAAGGGACTCGAGCTTGCCGAGCAGCTCCGTCAGGTGCGGGGTTGATTCGCCGCCCGGCTTGGCGGACCATTCCGCTGCCTCGGCGGACACCTCGCCCAGAGCCGCCTGAACGCTGTCGGGCCGCAGGTCCAGAGCGGCCCGGTAGTCACGGCGGGCGACGTCCGGCTCGCCCGCCGACCACCGGTAATCTCCGGCGTTCAGCCACGCCTGGACAACCGCCGCCTCATCGCCGCCCGCGGCGGGCAGCAGTTCCGCGCGGCGTTCGCAGATGACGGCCCCGAGCGCGTACTGATCACCCACACCGCCCTCGGCACGGTCAAGCGCCGTCATGACCAGGCTGTGATCGTTCTCGGCGAGCGCGCGTTCCGCGGCGGCCAGCCACAGCTCCGGGGGGACGGGCTCGATGAGCCGGTCCAGCTGGCTGGTGATGTCGGCGATGCTGGCGACGCCGCCCAGCCGGTCCCGCGCGGCCGACAGCATGGCCTCAGCGGAGGTGCCCCGTGCCTGGCGCACGAACTCGGCGATGACCGCGATCGACGACCCGGCGGCGCGGGCGTCGGCAAGGCAGGAGGCGGCGTCGCCCGGACGTTTCGCCACCCGGGCCGACCATGCGCGGACGAGGGCGGTATCGGCGGCCGGCGCGGCCAGGGCCTCGGCGGCTTCGAGATCCGCCGACGGGTCTTCGCCAAGATGCACGGCAATGCGGGCAAGCATCACGAAGAGCGCCGCCCGGACCTCTGGTGACGGCACGTCGCTCCCCGCGATGCGGAGCCCCCCGGCCGCGGCACGCAGGACTGGCTGGGCCAGCCGCCAGTTTCGTTTCGCCAGCGCGCGCTGCGCTGTCTGGAATCGCTGTCTCATCGGCAAGAGGCCCGGCGGGAAGCCGAACGATTCGGCCGTCAGCCGTTCCAGGGCCTCTGTCCGCAGCTCCGCGGCCGCCAGGCAGCACTCCTCCACCCACTCGCCGGCTCCGCCTGCGGGATCGGCGCCGAACGCGGCCGCCAGCTCGTCGCGGCGCTCCGGCCAGCCTTCCGGGGTGAACCGGGCGAGCCTCGCGAGATCGGCCAGGGTGCTCAGAAGCTGGCGCAGCTCACCCGAGGCCAGCTGCAGGGCGCGGATGCGCGTTCCGATCGCCGCCTGGGCGGCTGACAGGCCGGCGATGGTCGCGGCGCCGTGCCGGCTGATCGCGTCGTCGAGGCCGGCGTCGACGCGGAATTCGTCGTGCAGCCGGGCAGCGACCCGGCGCATCTCAGCTGCTGCGGATCTCACGCGTGTCCCTCGGCATCTCGCGCGGCGCGTACGCGCCCGGCACGGTCCAGTTCCCCGCCGCGGGCTGCGGGCCGGACGGGTACGGCCGCATCCCGGTTCCGGGCTGCGAAGGCAGCACGACCCGAAGGCCCGGTACGTCCGCGGTCCACAGCACGAACGCGCCGTATGCAGCCGGGTCGGGCAGCGTGTTGTCAAAACTGAGGGCGAGCCGGCCCGCCTGGGCGGCGCGCTCCACCGTCATGCCCTCCCGAAGAGACCTGTAGAACTCGTGGTTGAACAGGAGCGCCTGATCGGGATGAACGGGGAACCGGGTGGTGAGCACCGCCAGGGCGCCCGCCTCCAGGAAGGGAGCGGCGAGGCGCAGGGCCGGATCGTCGACGCTGTACTCGCTCGCCGGGGCGGCGTGCGCCTCGATGACGATCACCTTGGCGCGCAGGCGGCCGGCGACGGCGGCGATCTGCCGGATGTCGACCCCGGTGAGCTTCCTCGTCGTGGTCTCGCTGTAGAGGAAGAGCTGAGTCGCGGTCTGCGTGACGCGCGCGAAGCCCTGGTAGTGCAGAACGTCACAGGGTCCCTCGAGCTGTTCGAGCCGCGACCGGGACGGGTTCGAGATCACGGGGTGCAGCTGGAGCGGCCACTCGACGGCCTTGTCGATGTCCTCCTCGAGCCTGGTGATCCTCGGCCACAGGATCGCGTCGTGCTCGGTTGTGATGACGGTCGGATAGCTGAAGCTCTCCGGGTCTGGCTGCACTATCAGCGCGGTCATGCTGGCCGCATCCGGCGTTTCCGGCCGCTGCACGGGCGTGCCCTCCCCGGGCATGACCCGGGCGAGGGCAAGGCGCTTGTCGAGCCCGAGGCTCCTGCTGCCCGCGGTCGACGGCTGGGCGTACTCCCACGGCAGGTCGGCCAGTTCGCACGCGGGATCGGCGATCAGGCGGACGGTCAGCTCGTCGGCGGCCGTGTGCCAGTTCTTGTACAGGCCACCAACCCGGCCGTGCAGCAGCGCGGCGGACAGGATCTTGCCGACCAGATCGAGGTCATCGCTGCTTGGCGTCCGGTGGCCGCGCGTCCACTGGAACACCGCCCGGGTCACGTTCACGCCGCCGAGGGCGTCGAGGCGGATTGTCTCGCTCTGCGAGCCGTTCTCGTCGTCGACGCGGACCGACCACTGGTCGAGCTTGCCGCTGAGCCGCAGGTCCAGACGGCCGGTGGTGCCCCGGCGCTCGCGGCCGATGGCCCTGAGCTCATATTCGTCCCGCTCGGTGATCCACCTGCGAGCCGCCGCCGGCGGGCGATCGTACGCCGCCCTTACCTGCGGGAACGCCTCCACCGCGAGGGCGACGGGGATAGCGCCGCCGCCGCCCCCCGGGTCGTTCACCGCGGCCTTGCGATAGCGGGTGATGCCGATGACGGTGCCGGTCGCCAGGTCCAGCACCGGCGCGCCGCTGAGTCCTCGCGCCACGTCGGCGGTCGCGTCGAAGATGAGCCCGGCCAGGGTGGTCCGGTCGGCCCACCGCGGGTGCACGGAGGCGGGCGTGGGCTCGTAGCCGCCGGCTTGCTGGCGGTCATCTCGCGGATAGCCCGCCAGCACAACGTCGCGGGAGCCGGTGAACTCGCCGGGGCCCAGCATGTGCAGGAGCACCGCGTAGCGATCCGGGTCGGGCTCGGTCATCTGGAGCAGCGCGAGGTCGCCGCCGTTTGGCGGCAGGGCGTGCAGCACGGTCGCCCGCAGGGCCCCGCCCGACCCGAAGGGCCTCACCTCCGCTCCCCCGGTGTTCTTGAGGACGTGCGTGCAGGTGAGCAGCAGATCGCTGGTGACATAGAAGCCGGTACCGACGCCGTCGACCCAGGCAAGGCAGTCAGCGATTATCCCTTTGTAGTAATCCGGCTTGAAGCTCATCACGGCCTCAGGCTGAGGACTTGGCCCAGCTCAGCGTCGCCTTGACAGCCGCGCTGCCCGATGCCTTGCCGAATACCGTCATCACGCCGCCCGACGAGATCGCGACACTGAAATTCAGCTCGACCTCGCACGAGCTCGGCGCCGCCCTCTTCAGGGCGTCCATGACGGCCTTGCTGAGCGTCTCGATGGGCTTGACCAGCTGGGACAGCGGGGCGACGACATCCCCGGCGTCAACCAGCGAGCCACCGCCCATGTCCACGGCCGCCACGCCGACCATCTCGCCATCGCCCAGGTCCAGCAGCACGAAAGACTCTGCCGACATGACAATTCCCCCCTCCCTTGCGCCAAGGCTAATCGGTTGCGGCCCCTATGGTCGATAGACCGGCGAATGTTATGAAGCCCTTGGGCGAATACCGGGGACGTTACCCGGACTCCGCCTATCCCGCGTTCCAGAACGAGCACTGGTGCTCGGCCGCGTAGGTGACGGCCTTGATCGTGCGGGTGTGGCCGCCTGGCCGCAGCGACATGAGCCTGCGGCTTGTGTAGGCGGGCCATCCGGGCTGGCCGCGGACCTCGGGCGCGCCGAAGGCCGTGAACGCGCCCCAGTACCTGACCATCTGCCGGGACAGCTCCAGCTGGGCCGGGGTGAGCAGGTCGTAGAGCGAGTACCCGTTGTTGAAGCTGGGCCACAGGTAGGCCAGCTCCATGGCGTGCCCGGCGCCCCACTGGTAGCCGGGGTGGTCGTTGTTGAGGCCCGGCGCGTGCCGGTCGTCGAACTGGTAGAAGAACGTCGGGGTGGTGGCCGCGAACACCGCGGCCTGGTTCTGGGTGGCGCAGCCGCCGATCCCGGCCAGCAAGCCGCTGTCGGTCCAGATGTCCCCGATCAGGTAGGCGGCGGTGTACGGGCTCGGGTAGGAACTCCACGGGTAGCGGGCCAGGATGGCCGGTGCCCTGGCCCCGTAGATCTGGGTGATGAGCTGGTCGGCCTGCTGCTCGGTCAGCGCCGTGAAGCCCTGCGCGAACGTGCGGCCCTCGTCGTGGTTGTCGCCCATCAGCAGCGGCACCCGGTTGTAATCGCCGGAGGCCACCGCCTGCGCGGCGGGCACCGGCAGTTCCGGGCCGCCCGAGGTGAACTCGGCGGAGTAGCTGGCGCTCGCGTCGAGCAGCTTCTTCTCCGGCAGCGCTCGCAGGCACGCCGCCGCTGTTCTTTCCCGGCCAGCCGGCCCCGGCTGGCCTCCCGGCGCCGGGTCCGGGCAGCCCGCCTGCTTGGCGAACGCCAGGCCCGCGGCCCGGGCGGTGGCGCGGGTGCGGGTGGCGCAGCTGCCGCTCTGCATGATCGCGCCGCGGAACAGCCCGCGGGCCAGCGGCGAGGTCAAGAGCGCGCACACCGACCAGCCGCCCGCCGACTCGCCGTCGATGGTGACCTTGCGCGGGTCCCCGCCGAACGCGGCGATGTTGCGGTGCACCCAGTGCAGCGCGGCCTCCTGGTCCAGCAGCCCGTAGTTACCGCTCGCCGTCAGCGGCGACGTGCCGAGGCTGGGAACGGTGAGGAAACCGAACGGGCCGAGCCGGTAGTTGATGGAGACGACGATGATGTGATCGGTCGTCACGATCAGCGAGCCGTCGTGCTGGTCTCCGGCGCCGGTCGTCAGGCCGCCGCCATGGATCATGAACAGCACCGGCAGCCCGCGGTCCCGCCATGCCGCGCGCCGGTCGTCGTCTTTCGGTGTGTAGACGTTGAGGTAGAGGCAATCCTCGTTGTCCACGCGGGGTCCGTTGCCGCTGGCCAGCTGCGCGCACCGGCCGCCGTAGGCGGTGGCCCGCCGGATTCCGTGCCAGCGCGGGGCCGGCCGCGGCGCCGCCCAGCGAAGCGCCCCCACGGGCGGCGCCGCGTACGGGATGCCGAGGAACTGCCTGATTCCCTCCGCGTACTTGCCCTCGACCCGGCCGCGGTCGGTTCGCACGACCAGGTCGTGTTCGTGGTTCGCGGACCGCCCGCCGGGCGCGGCGGCCGCGCCGGGGACCGCCCGCGCGGCCGATCCCGGGAGCACGAACGCCAGCACCAGGGCGGCCGTCCCCGCGGCCGCCGCGACCAATCTCAAACTCCGCCTCGCCCTAAGCTCTCTCTTTGGCCACAGCCGCTGCATTGCCTTACCTCCTCGATGACGGTGGCAGGGTGGCTGCCTCAGGGCACGGTGACGTGCGCGGTCAGCGGCAGGCTGGCCGACGAGTCACCGACCATGAGGGTGTAGGTGCCCGGGGTGACCGTCCACCGGCTGCTGCTGGCGTCCCACCAGGCGAAGGCGCCGCGGCCTAGGGTGAAGCCGACGCGTTCGGTCTGGCCCGGCCGCAGCGTCACGCGCTGGAATCCCCTGAGCTGCTCGGCCGGCTCGCCGGCCGCCGCCGGATCGCCCGCGTAGAGCTGCGCCACCTCCGCCCCGGCGCGCCGCCCGGTGTTGGTGACGTCGGCGCTGACCCGCACGTCCCCGCCTTCGTCCCCGCCCTCCTTCACGGCACGAACGGTGAGGTGGCTGAAGGCGAAGGTGGTGTAGGAAAGCCCGGCGCCGAACGGGAACAGCGGCGTGATGTGCCTGGTCGTATACCAGCGGTAGCCGACGAGCACGCCTTCGGAGTACTGAACCTTGCCGTTGACGCCGGGCCACTGCGCGGTGGTGCTCGCGGGCACCTGGGCCAGGCTGCGCGGGAACGTGACCGGCAGCTTGCCGGACGGGTTCACGTCACCGAACAGCACGGCGGCGATCTCGTTGCCGTCGTCCTGTCCCGGGTACCACGCCTCGATCACGCCCTTGACCCGTGAGAGCCATGGCATCGTCACCGCCGAGCCGGTGTTGAGCACGACCACGGTGTCCGGGTTGGCCGCGGCGACCGCGGAGATGAGCTGGTTCTCGGCGGCAGGCAGGTCAATCGCCGAGAGATCGGCACCCTCGGTCTCGAAGTTGCTGGCGAACACCACGGCCACGCCGGCCTTCTTCGCGGCCGCCACGGCCTGCTGGAGCAGCGAGGGGGTCTGCGGCGGTACCCACCCCAGCGTGATTCCGTCGGTTCCGAACGGGATCGTGTCGGCGTAGTCGGCCTCGATGCTCGCGGGCCCGGACGGCAGCGTGACGGTGGCCCGCGCGACGCCGCCGAACCGGGTCTGGCTGGCGAACACCTGCTTGCCGTTGATGCTCACCGCCGCCGTGCCGGTGAAGGCCAGCGACAGCGCGTAGCTGCCGGCGGCAGGCAGGTCGATCGTGCCGGTGAACCTGGCGGACCAGCCGGCGGCGCTGACGCCCGTGGCCGGCGGCTTGCCGCCCCAGGACAGCGCGATGCTGGGGACCGTGCCGGTCGCGGCGGGCGTGCCGGTGAAGGTGGTGTTGTTGTAGTAGGCCGCGCTGAGGCCCCGCGGGAAGGCGGACGCCGGCACCGTGCTCAGCGCGCCGCTTACCGGTATGTCGCCCTGTGCGTAGCTGACGGTGACGCCGCTGTCGGCGCCCCGCTCGCCGATGCCCTGCTCGGGGGTGACGACGTACGGGGCGATCACGCCGGCGCTGCCGCCGCCGGAGGTCATGGCGTAGCGCCCGGCGTCGGACCCGATGACGGCGACGCTCTTGTCGCGGCCGGGCCGCAGCGGGAGCACGCCGCCGGCGTTCTTCAGCAGCACGGTCCCCGCCTCGGCGGCCTCGCGGCCGGCCTCCGCGTGCTCGCGGGTGGTCACGACGTCCGTCAGTGATCCGGCCGGCGGGTGAGCGAACAGGGTGAAACGGAACATCTCGGTCAGGATCCGGGACACCATGCCGTTGAGGGTGGACATCGGCACCTGGCCGCCCTGCACAGCCTGCTTCAGCGGCGCCCCGTAGTAGTCGGTGCCGAACCCATGGCCGCCGGGCATCTGCATGTCCAGCCCGGCCAGCGCGGAGGGCACCGTGGAATGCGTGGCGCCCCAGTCGGAGGTGACGAAGCCGGGGAAGTGCCACTGCCGCTTGAGCACGTTCATGATGTCGCTGTTCTGGCAGGCGTACTGGCCGTTGATGGTCGAGTAGCTGCACATCACCGAGGCGGCCCTGGCCTGCTTCACCGCCGCCTCGAACTGCGGCATGTAGATCTCGTGCATCGCCCGCTGGCCGATGATGGCGTCATCGGCCGGCGTGTTGCGGCTGGTTTCCTGGTTGTAGACGGCCCAGTGCTTCACCTGCGACAGCACGCCCTGGCTCTGCACGCCGTCGATGAACCCGACCGCGGTCTGCCCGGACAGGTAGGGATCTTCGCCGTAGGTCTCGAACGCCCGGCCCCAGCGCGGGTCGCGGACGATGTTCACCGTCGGCCCGAGGTTCACGTCCGCGCCCTTGCCGCGCTCCTCGCTGCCCACCACCTTGCCGTACGCGCGGGCCAGCTCCGGATCCCAGGCCGCCGCCAGCGCCACCGGCGCCGGCAGCTGGGTCACACCGGGCACGTTGTCCGCGACACCCTGCGGGCCGTCCTCCAGGTTCAGGCCGGGGATGCACAGCCGCGGATTGGCCGCGATGTGGCCGACGTAGCCGGCCGTCCCGGTCGAGAAGCCGACGCCATCGACCATGGCGATCTTGTCGTCGAGCGTCATCTTGCGGAGCACCTGGCGTACCCGGGCGGCGACCGGCGCGCCGGAGTGCACCCACGGGCAGTCAGCGGCACGCGCGGCGGCCTTCGCCGCGCCCGGGGCGCCGGTGGCGGCGATGGTGGCGGTGGTGGTGGTGGCCGCTGCCGTTCCGGCGGCCGCCACCGAGCACGCCAGGGCGAGCGCCGTGGCCACGGCGGCGCCACGCCGGGCGCGCGGGGAGGGAGGTCTGTGAGCGGTCATGAGTCGTCCTCCAGCGCTAGTGGCTCCAGTGACACGGATCACGCCGATGGCGGCACTCTGCTCCCAAACCATCATTTCGTCAATACCTCAAACAAAAGTCGCCTCCTGATGAACTAATAGTTCACTTTCGAAAAAACTACGCTGTCTTCGGCGGCCCTGACCCGGCTTGTTGCTACGATGCTGGCGTGCGGCCCCGGGTGATGAGCAGCAAGCCGGCGCCCAGGTCAAGCCGTGAGCTGGTCCTGAGGGCGCTGCGCGAACGCGGCGCGATGAGCCGCGCGGAACTGGCCCGCTACGCGCGTGTGGCGCCATCGACGATCAGCACGGTGGTGCAGGAACTGGTCGCCGACGGGGTCGTCGTCGGGTCCGGCGGCCTGCACGCCGCACAGCGGCCGCGGGCCGGCCGGCCCGGCCTGCGGCTGACGCTCAACCCGGGCTCCGGCGCGGTCGCCGGCGTCGAATTCGCCTACCGCCGCGTCCGCGTGCTGCTCTGCGACCTCGCCCACAACGTCGTCGGCTCCGGCGAGCGCGAGCTGCCCGACGCCTACACCAGCACCGCGGGCCTCGCCGCCGCCCGGCAGGTGCTCGGTGAGTCGCTGGCCGCCGCCGGGCTGACCCACGGCGCACTGATCGGCGCCGGTGTCTCGCTGCCCGGGCCGATCCGCCACCGTCCGGATGTCGTCAAGCCTTCGGCGATACTTCCCGGCGGCTGGCACGGCCTGACCGGGCACGACATCCAGGAGGCCCTCGGCGTCCCGGTGAGCATCGACAACGACTCGAACCTGGCCGCGCTCGGCGAGCACGTCTGGGGCGCCGGGCAGGGCTGCGACGACTGCGTCACGGTCAAGTTCCACTACGGCATCGGGTGCGGGCTCTTCGTCAACGGCACCCTGGTCCGCGGCGCGGCGGGCGGTGCGGGCGAGATCGGCCACACCACCGTCGACGAGCGCGGCCCGCTCTGCCGCTGCGGCAAGCGCGGCTGCCTGGACAGCTACGCGGCCATCCCGGCCATGCTCGATGCCCTGCGGCCGCAGCACGGCAGGCTGGCGCTCCCCGGGCTCATGGCACTGCTGGCCGAGCGCGATCCCGGTGCGATACGCGTGGTCAGCGACGCCGCCGAACTCGTCGGCAGGCAGCTCGCCGTCGTGTGCAACCTGCTGGCGCCGGCCCGAGTCGTCGTCGTCGGCGCGATGGCCGAGTCGGGCGAGCTCGTCTTCGGCCCGATCCGGACCGCGATGCAGCGGAACATAGCACCCAACGAGCTCCCCGGCCTGGTACCGGGGGCCCTGGGAAACCGGCACACGGCACTCGGCGCCGTCGCCCTCGCCCTCGGCGAAAGCGACTGGCTCCCCGCCGCCGCCACCCGGGCCGGCTAACGGCGGACGCCGCAGCGGGCCAGCATCTCCAGCGCTTCACCGGAAAGGCGGTGCAGGACCCAGTCGCCGCGGGTCACGGCGCCCAGTGACCGGTAGAAGGCCAGCGCCGGCTCGTTCCAGTCCAGCGCCGCCCACTCGAGCCTGGTGTAGCCGCGCTCCACGCAGACGCGCGCCAGTTCGGCCATCAGCGCCGCGCCAACTCCGGCCCGGCGCAGCCGCGGCGTCACGTACAGGTCCTCCAGGTAGATCCCGTGCCGCCCGGTCCAGGTGGAGAAGTTCACGAACCACAGCGCGAAGCCGGCGACGCCGCCCTCGGACTCGGCCACGTGGGCGAACAGCGCGGGCTCCGCGCAGAACAGCGCCGCGCTCAGGTCGGCCGCGGTGGCCCGGACCTGATCGAGCGAGCGCTCGTACTCGGCCAGTTCGCGGACCAGGCGGTGTATCGCGTCCACGTCGCCCGGCCGCGCCGGGCGTATCACCGGCGGCTCCGTGTGAGCCTCCTGCGGTACGCGATGCTCCCGGCACCGGCCAGTATCGCCGCTCCGCCGGCCCCGAAGAGCGCGGCGTCCTGCAGGCCGGCGGTGCCTCCGCCGCCGGTGACCGGGGCGCCGGTCGGGACCGGGGCGGGTGAGAAGGTCGTCTGCGTCACCGTTGGCGACAAGGTCGGTGACGGGCTGACCGGCGACGGAGACGGGGAGGGGCTCGCCGAGCGGCTCGCGGACGGGCTGGGGCTCGCGCTGGAGGAGGGAACCCTCGCGGTCCCGCTGAAGAAGCCGGTCGGCGACGGGGAACTCCCGTCGCGCGCGGCTGACGTTGCGTCCGGCGTCGAGATGCTCGGTGCCGCCGTGGGATGGGCCGCCGTGCACGCCGAGACCGCCGAGCAGGCGAGTACGGTCACCGTGCCGCAGCCGATCGCGGTCAGCCTCGCGCGGGTCGCCGCCGTCGCGATGGCGGCACGCACCGTCATGAATGCCCCTCGTGCCCGAAAGCGCCACCGGCCATAAAGGAGTGATGCCCGTAGGGCGCACAGGCATGCAATGGCTTGATCACTTTTGGAATATTAGGCTACAGATGGTGAGAACTTCGCGCGGAAGGCGGAGGGAGGGGCGGCGGCATTGGGTTACGTGCGGCGGCGCCGTATCGCCGGGCTTCGCGTGGTCATGTCGTGGCCGGACAACGGCTTCGCGCCGCAGCCCGCTCCCCCGGCAAGGCTCCGTGCCCGCCTGGCCGGCCTGGCCGGTGCCCTGCTCGTCATGGGTGGCGTTGCGAGCATCGGCGTCGCGGTCGTCGCCCAGCGGCACGCGCCGCAGCCGTCCGCGGCGGCGACGGGCACGCTGGGCGCGGGCGGCCACGGGCCATCGCTGCGGCGCTCATTGCCGGTGTCCGTCGATATCCCGGCCATTGGCGTGAACTCGAAACTGCTGCGCCTGGGACTCAACTCCGACGGCACGCTACAGGTACCGTCGCTTGCCACGGGCGCCGGCCTGGCGGCGTGGTACAAATACTCGGCGACGCCCGGCCAGGTCGGGTCGTCGGTCATCGAGGGCCATCTCGACAGCCTGCAGGGGCCTGCCGTGTTCTTCCGTCTCGGAGCGCTTCGCCCGGGGGACAGCGTCGACGTCACGCTCGCCGACGGGGTCACGGCCATTTTCCGGGTCACCGGCGTGCGCGAGTACCGGAAGGCGGATTTCCCCACGAAAGTCATTTACGGCGCGACCGATTACGCTGCTCTCCGCCTCATAACATGCGGTGGAGCTTTCGACTATGCTACCGGTCATTACCTTAGTTCCACGGTTGTATTCGCTTCCCTAACCTCGTCACGGCGCGGCGCGCACCGCGGGATCTGACACGGGGCGGGGAGAAGCGGAGCGGCGCGGCCTGAGCGACGGCGAGGCCGCGGAGATCGTGCGCGCCGAGGCCGCCGAACGCCAGGCCGCCGCGGGGGACTACGAGCAGGCGGGACGGCCCGCCGAGGCGGCCCGGCTTCGGCGCGAGGCGAGTGTCCTGCTGACCGCCATGGAGGCAGCCCCCGGACGCTAACGATCTTTAATCGTGCGGGTTACTCGGGAACTGAGACGAAGAGCGTCACCGATGGCTCCCGATGCCTGGCCTCAGCCTGCAGTGGCCTGGTTGCGCTGGCCCGGCGTGCGCCGGGCGCGGTAGGCCCTGGTCTTGGCGCGGTTGCCGCACAGGCGCATCGAGCACCAGGACCGGGAAAGGTTCTTGGAGGTATCCAGGAATGCCCATTGGCAGGTGCTTTCGGAGCAGACCTTGAGCCGCGGCCAGGTGCCGTCGGCATGGCTTTCCATGATGGCGGCGACGATGCGGGCAAGGGCGCCTCTGGCACCGTTGGCTACCGGTTCCAGTTCGAGCCGGTCTGCGCGCAGGGAAACACGCAGCGGATAGGCGGCCAGCACCTGATCGAGGCCGGGATCGGTGCTGGCGGTCCCGTTGTGGTGGCCGCGGAACGCGGCCCGCAAGGCTTCACGGAGAGCCAACGCGGCGTGGAGGTCTTCGCGGGTGGCGGAACGGCCGCTGAACAAATGGTGTTCCCGTAGCCACTGTGTCAGGGCGGCAGGTGACTGCAGCCGTTCCTCATCTAGATCGATGTCCAGCGTGTTCACGAAGTCCTGCAGCAAGACGGTATGCCGTCCTGGCGTCCTGGACGTGGTCATAGGTCCTCCGGGTGACCAGCTTACGGCAATAACCGGTGTGCCAGGTTTAGACACCACCATACGGCGGTAGATGGTTAGCAGAACACCATCATTCCCACTTCGGAGGTGTCAGTCATGGGAAGTGCACAGTCCGGGCGCCCCTTCTCCGGCCCGCAGGCGTCCTGGGCGACCCGCCTCGCCCGCCGGATCTACGCCGCGATCCGGGAGATGAACTATGCCAGCAGGCGCATGGCCGAGGTGCGGGTGTCCCCGGAGCTGGCCGGGACACCCGCGATCGGGCGCCTGACCGGCTGGTCCGGTAGCATCCGCCGGGCTACGGGGGGCGGCTAGGACGATACATGCTGGCCACCCGAACGCCCCGCATCAGTCTTGTCAGAAGTCACGTAACCGGAGTTTTGCCTGCCGGAGGTCGGGTCAGATGCCGAAGTACGCGATTGTGGAGGCGCCATCGGCTCTCGGGCACGTCCCAGAGCATCGCGGGGTCGAGCGGGCGCCTGAGGCGCTGCTGGCCGCCGGGCTGGCCAACGGCCTGACGGCCCGGCGGGCAGGGCGGGTCCCAGCGCCCGGTTACAGCGCTGAGCGCGACCCCCGCAGCAAAGTCATGAATGCCCAGGCGATCAGCGACTACTCCAGATCGCTGGCGGACGCGGTTGCCGCGGTGCTGGACAACGGGGAGTTCCCGGTCGTCTTGGGGGGCGACTGCTCGATCCTGCTCGGCACCATGCTGGCCCTCAGGCGGCGCGGCCGGTACGGGCTGTTGTACATCGACGGAGATGCCGACTTCTACCAGCCTGAGGCCAATCCGCTGGGCGGAGCCGCCGGAGCCAGCGACCTCGCCTTCGCGACCGGCCGCGGCCCCGACGTCGTCTGCGACCTTGAGCACCGGCGGCCGCTGGTCCGCGACGAGGACATAGCCGTGTTCGCCTGCCGCGACGCTGCCGCCCGGGAACAGCGGCACTGCCAGCCGCTGCCGCCGGGCATGCTTGTCGTTGACCGCAGCCGGGTCCGCCAGCTCGGCGCCGCCGGGGCGGCCCGCCAGGCCGTGCAGTTCCTCACCCGGGACAGCGGTCCTGAGCAGGGATTCTGGATCCACCTCGACGCCGACATCTTCGACGACACCCTCATGCAAGCCGTGGACGACCCCCGGCCGGACGGGTTGACATGGGATGAGGTGAGCGTGACGCTGCGCACGGCAATCGGCTCGGACCGGGCCGTGGGCCTGCAGGTTGCCATCTACAACCCCGACATCGACCGTGACGGGGCCAACGGCCGCGGACTCGCCGCCACCGTCCGAGACGCGCTCGCAAGATCCGCCTGCACCTCGAGCCCTGGCGCTCAAGCAGGCCCCTGACGCGGGCCTGCCGACGGCGCCGCCCGGCGGCGTACCCGGACCGAGCTGCGCCAGGCGGGAAAACGCTTGAACGCGGCGACCGCGCATGCCCGGGTAAGTGATTGATCTCTCATCGGCCGGGCACCCTGCGGGCTACTTCACACTCCCGTAACCTCCGCCATTGAAGATCGTTAGTCTTCGGGATGCGTTCGTTGCTGGCCCCGCTCTGGTCAGTTCCCGCCGAAAGCGTCGAATTCCCCGTTTCGCACGCCCCCGAGGAACGCCCGCCATTCGTCGGGCGTGAACCGGAGCACCCGGCCGTTGGGGTCCCTGCTGTTGCGGACACCGACCTCGCCGTCGGGCAGGTCCGCCACCTCGACACAGTTGCCGTTGGCGTAACTCAGGGAACTCTTCATCCAAAAAGGGCCCGAACGCCTGCCCGCGGGCAGACCTTCGAGCGTCAGTATTCCCACCGTTGCTACCTCGCTGATTTACGGTCGCCGAAGTTCGACGCTGATTGTGGTACCGGAACCTTGACGTTTCGTCTCGGGAACGTGCGGTGGGGACGGTGAGCCGCGCGACAGGTCACGGCTCACCGTCCCCACGGGCGGACCCCTGCGGGCCGCGTCCGCCGGCCGCCGGGGCCGGGCCGGGCGGGAACGCGAGCGTGAAGTACACCGCCTTGCCCGCAGGGGTGCGGTAGAAGCCCCATTCGGCCGACAGGGTGGCCACCAGCAGCAGGCCCCGGCCGGTCTCCGCGTCGGCGGGGGCGTTCGCCATCGCCGGCAGGGAACGCGACGTATCGTGGACATCGACGCGTAGCTGACCGCGGGAACAGCTGATGACGACCACGATGGTCTCGCCAGCCTCGTGCCGGATGGCGTTGGTCACCAGCTCGCTGGTGAGCAGGGCCGCGGCATCCGGGTCGACAGGGACTTCCCAGGAACGGATCGCGGCCTGGACCTGGCCGCGGGCTTCGGGCACCGCGGCCGGTTCCGAGGCCAGCTGGACGCGGCGCGACTGCAGCTCAGTCGTACGGGTCGGCGCCGTCGCGTTCATCGTGTTCCTTCGTGCGCTGGCTCAGGCTGGCCCGGAAGGACGCTGGCGGCTGTCCGGGTGTCCCGGGAAGCTCCGAGCGGGTGGTGCAGCGCTGTATGTCGGTTGCATGAAAAATGGTGCTGCAATTTGCAGTGCAAGACATCGGTCAGCTGACCGATATTGGGCTGTGACCAAAGAGCGCTATGAGCCTGAAGGTTCCTGCGCGTTCTGAGCGGTGACAGCTCCCATCCCGGGCAGCGGGCTCTGGCTTAAATTAAAAAAATCTCGGGATGGTAACTAACCTCATCGATCACTACCCGCCCCGCATGCCCACAGGTAACACCTCGCTGCCGGCCGCCGCCCCTTTCGCGGGGCCAAATGCGCCAGCGGCCCCACTGGGCGGGGCCAAATGCGCCAGCGGCCCCGCCACCATCGTGCGCCTGGACACTGACCATCCAGGAATACATGCCGGAGCCGGGCAGCGCCTGCGGCGTTCCGTCAGCTAATCGGCGGTCAAGCTCGGCGGCCGGCAAGCCTTTGACCACAGCGGCGGCGCAGCGGAATGCCCGCATCCGGTACGCCGGCGCCCCGGCAGGAACGCGATCTGCCGCAGCGCCCGAACCGGATCCATCTCACCCGTCATACCCCTGCGCGGCGCGTGGGATCCCAGGGGCTGTCGGCGAGGATCGGTCAGCCCCTTACCGTGCTCAGGTCGATCGGGTGGGGCGGGGCAACGATACTCGCGGGCACGGCGGAGTACTGGAAGTACAGCGCATTGTGTGATCCCTGAATGAGCTCCAGCGGGTACGGGTGGCCCGTGGTGGCGATGTACGCGGTTTCGCCGCCAGAGGCGACCTTGACGGCCGGCTGGCCGTTGACCGTTGTCTTCACCCCAGCGCGCGCTTTGCGCAGGGACTTCATGCCGCTCAGGTTCAGCTGCTTGATGAAGGTGTTCGTGCTGGCGAAGGGAAAGCCCTTGACCGAGCCGGCCGGCAGGATCACCCAGCGGTTGTCGAGCAGCGAGGCAACCCCCGCGCCGGCGACCTGCCGCCACAGCGTGCTGCTGCGCGCGTACATCTTGCCGCGGGTCAGCACCAGGTCGACCGAGGCGAGCTTGGCGCCCTCGAAGGGCGCGGTCATGGAGCCGCGCATACCCGCGGGCCCCATGGTCAGGTCGACCTTGTACCGCTGTCCGGAATCGCTGAAGCTACCGTACATTCGCACCGATACCGCCGACTTCAGCGCCGTGAACGCCGTCGTCACGATCTGCCGGGCGGGCTTCGCGGTGATTCCATTGCTTGCGGGCGTCGCAGCCGTCGCAGCCGTCGCGGCTGTGCTGGCCGCCGCGGGGCCGTGGCCCGGGGACGCGCTGCCGCAGGCCGCTACCAGCGCCGCCAGGCCGGTGTACACCGCGGCGGCGCCAGCCATACGTGTGCGAAATCCCAGCGTTTTCACGCTTCCTCCGATCGTCGCACCTTCTGGTGCATCTCCAGCCCCCCGTCATTGGCCGCTAGGCGCGTCCCCGCCCGAGCTGCTCGTCCCCGAATGCGAGTGCACAGCCGATGCGTCGTCCGGCCCGCCGGCAACGGTGGCGATCGTATGATCCCTCGCCGCACATCGCCGGCTACATCGTGCGGGTTGAGACACGCTCGTTACGGTTTTTCTGCCGCACCATGCTGACCGGTAGTGATTTACCACTTGTCGCGTCGTGTTCGCCGCCACTCCATAACCGGCAACAGAGCGTCATAGCGGGCGACAGAGCGTCATAACGGGGAACAGAGCGTCACGCGGACCGCGGGCTCGGCGGGCCATGGGTCTCGAACCGGGTCTCGGACCGCGTGAGCTTGGGCACGTCCTGCATGAGACGCCGGGTGTAGGGATCGGCCGGATGCTCCAGGATCTGGCCGACCGGGCCCGATTCGGCCACCGCGCCCCGGCGCAGGACCACCGCGGACTGGGCGATGCTGCGCACCAGGGCGAGGTTGTGCGTTATGAAGATCATGGCAAGGTGCCGTTCCCGCTGAATCCGGCGCAGCAGCTCCACGATGATCGCCTGAACGGAGACATCCAGCGACGAGGTCACCTCGTCGCAGATCAGCAGTTCCGGCTGGACCACCAGGGCCCGGGCGATCGCGACCCGCTGCCGTTCGCCGCCAGAGAGCTGGTCCGGGTAGCAGGACAGGAGGTCCTGGCCCAGCGACACGTCCTCCAGGACGCCGGCGGCGCGCGCGGAGCGGTCGCGGCGGGAGAGGCCGGTGAACTGCTTGAGCTGCTGGTCGATGATCTGGCCGACGGTCTTGCGAGGGTTGAGCGAGGTGTAGGGGTTCTGGAAGATGTACTGGACACGCCGCAGCACGTCCTTGTCGCGCTGGCGGGCTCCGCGGGCCAGCGGGGCGCCCTGGAAGGTGATCTCGCCGGTCCAGTTGCCGTGCAGCCCGGCCACACAGCGGGCGAGCGTGGTCTTGCCGGAACCGGACTCGCCGACGACGGCGACGCAGGCGCGCGGCGGTACCTCCAGGCCGACGCCGGACAGAACCGGTGTGCTGCCGTAGCTCGCCGTGACCCCCCGGACCGACAGGGCCGGCGCGGCCGGCGCGGCGGGCTTCCCGGCCACCGCCGGCACGCGTTCGGGATGGGTGGCCTGGATTTCCCGGGCCCGCAGACAGCGCACGGAACGGCCGGCCACGGTCACCGGTTCCGGGGCTTCGGTGGTGCAGTCGCCGGTGGCGTGGTCACAGCGCGCGGCGAACGAGCAGCCGGCGCCCCGCCGGCCGGGCCGGGGCTGCTGGCCGTCGATGCCGGCCAGCGCCTCGGCGCGCTCGGGCGACGGCACGGCCCCGATCAGGCCGCGGGTGTACGGATGCACCGGCTCGCCGAACAGCCGGGCCACCGGCCCGATCTCCACGACGCGTCCCGCGTACATGACCGCGACCTCGGACACCAGGCCGCTGACCACGGCCAGGTCGTGGCTCACGTAGACGGCCGCCACCCCGTAGGAACGGCAGAGGCTGCGGACGGTGTCCAGCACATGACGCTGGGTGGAGACGTCGAGCCCGGTGGTCGGCTCGTCCAGCACGATCAGCGACGGCCGGCACGCGAACGCCATGGCCAGCGTGATCCGCTGCTGCTGGCCCCCGGAGAGCTGATGCGGGTACCGGCGCAGCATCTCCGGAGTGGGGTCGAGGTACGCCTCCCGCATGACCTCGGCCACGCGGTCGCCGGCGTCGCCGGCGGCCCCGGGGTGGACCCGCAGCACCTCCCGGATCTGGGTTCCCACACGGAGCGTGGGGTTGAGCGCCGACGATGGGTCCTGGGGCACGTAGCTGACCCGGGCGCCGCGCGCCGCCCGCAGGTCGCGCGGGCTCAGCGCCAGCAGGTCGGTTCCGTCCAGCAGGACCTGGCCCGCGGTGATGCGCAGCCCCCGGCGGGTGTGGCCGAGCAGGGCCAGGGCCACGGTGGTCTTGCCCGAGCCCGACTCGCCGACCAGGCCGAGCACCTGGCCGGCGGGGACGGCGAACGAGACGTCGCCCACCACGTCGGGCCCGGACCGGCCCAGCCGGACCTCCAGGCCGGTCACCTTCAGCCGGACCTCCCGCTGGGCGGCGCCGCGCACCTCCGGCTCGCTCACTTGCTCAGCTCCTGGCCGAGGTCGTCGATCAGCGCGGCCTGCTCGGGCCGGCGGTCGACCCCGATCACCACGCGCGCGAACGCGTCGGTGAAGGTGTTGATCCCGATCGTCAGCAGCGCGATCAGCGCGGCGGGGACGATGACCGCCCACGGGTTCACCGACAGGCCGATCCGGTTCTCGTAGATCATCGTCCCCCAGTTCGCCGCGGGAGGCGGTTGCCCGAACCCGAGGAAGGCAAGGCCGGCGATGACGACGATGGAGTAGGTCAGCCGGAGCCCTGCCTCCACCATGAGCGGGCTGATCAGGTTGGGCAGGATCTCCTTGGCCATGACCTTGATCGGCCGCATCCCCTGCAGCTCCGCCGCCTTGACGAAGTCCCGTTCGGAGACATCAAGGGTCGCCGAGCGCAGGACCCGGGCCACCTGCGGGGCGTGCGAAACGCCCACCGCGATCGTGATCAGCCACAGCCTGGGCCCAAGCAGGCTCAGCAACAGCAGCGCGAACACCACCTGCGGAAACGACAGGATCACGTCCACCGCCCGCATGATGATCCCATCGCTGACGCCGCGCAGGTAGGCGGCCGAGACGCCGGCGAGCGCTCCGCCCGCGATCCCGAGCGCGGTCGCGCACGCGGCCATGACCAGCAGCACCCAGCCGCCGTCCAGCACCCGCGACAGCACGTCACGCCCGAGGTAGTCGCCGCCGAGCAAGAACTGCCCGTTGGGTTTGCCCAACGCCAGGGTGACCAGCGCGTCCGGGGCGTACGGGGCCACCAGCGGGCCGATGACCGCGGCCAGCACGACCATGGCAGCCATTCCGAGCCCGATCGCGCCGCGTGGCGTGCGCACGGCCGCCAGCAGCACCGACGATCGCCGGCGCCCGGCCCCCCGTAGCGGCCGGGACGGCGGGGCGGCCGGCGGTACGGCGGGAGCGTTCACGGTCATGGGCGCTTACCTGGCAATCCTTCGCCGTGGCGTGGCCATGAGCGCGATGACATCGGTGAGGATGTTCATGACGACGTAGAACGCGGCCAAGACGACCACGATCAACTGGATCACCGGGATGTCGCGGCCGTCGACCGCGTACACCAGCCCCTGGCCGATTCCCGGAAAGTTGAACACGTTCTCGACGATGACGATCCCGCCCGCCAGGTACAGGAAGCCGAGCCCGATGACCTGGATGGTGGGGGCGATGGCGTTCGGCAGGGCGTGAACGAGAACGACGCGCCACTCCGGCACACCCTTCAGCCGGGCCATCTCCACGTAGTCCGACTCAAGAGCCTCGACCATGGCCGCGCGCATCATGCGCATGGTGTACGGCACGATCACGATCACGAGCGTGGCAACCGGCAGGACGAGCAGCTGCGGCTGACTCCAGGCGTAGGTGCCCGGGGGCAGCAGCGAGACGCCCGGCAAGAGGTGCCAGATGTCGGTTGCGAACAGGATGATCAGGCCGATCGCGACGACGAACTCGGGAAGCGACGTCGCAGCCAGCACGACCAGCGACATGATGTGGTCGAACCAGCCGTCCTTGCGCACGGCGGCGAGTGCGCCCAGGGCCATGCCCAGGAGTGAGCCGATAACCCCGGTGACGAGCACCAGAACAGCGGAGTTGACGAGCCTCGGCTCGACCAGGTTCCACACCGGCTGCCCGTTAAGCAGGGAATTACCGAGCCTGCCGTCGAAAAGGCCGGATATCCAGACCCAGTACTGAGCGAAGAGGCCACGGTTCAGGTGCAGCGTGGTCTCCAGCGCTCGCACGCGCACTGGGCTGGCATTCCGCCCGAGTATCGCGTAGGCGGCGTTACCAGGGAGTACTTCGGTGGCCACGAACACCACCACCGAGACCAGAAACAGGGTGAGTACCCCGATGGCGAGCCTTCGGCGGACCAGGCGTGCGATCGGATGAGCCTCGCGAGCGCCCGGCTGGAAGGTGGGAAGATCCGCCGTTACCGCCATGGCCGGCTCAGCCAGCGGAACATGAGAATGTCCGGCTCCTCGAGGCTCGGGGCCGTCACGTCGTCGATTCCTCCGCTGAGCGGGGCAGACGCCGGCGGCGAGTGCTAACCCGTTTGGTCCTATTTCTAGCGTAACGATGCCGCTGAAGACCCGGCAATGCCGACAGGAACTCACAGATCCCCGGTGGCTGCCAGGAGCCCGGGGCGTATGCGCGGGAGCCGGGCGGCCCGGCGGGCGCGCAGGCGCTAGGCTCCATGGCATGATTGACCGGGTTCGTGCCCCGTTGCCATCATTGGCCACCTCACCGGCGCGGCCGGAAGTTTGTCAGGTGTATTGAACCTCGCCGATACACCAAGGTAGATCACCGATTTGCTCCGGACCTTATAACGTGGAGGTAAATTCTGTGGGCCGTTCGGACGAGCACTTGACGCCGGCGCTGAGAGAGATGCTCGGACGGCGCGAGTTTCTTCGCGGGATCGCAGTCACCGGTGCCGCCGCCAGCGCGGGCGGCCTGCTCGCCGCCTGCTCGAGCAGTCCCAAGGGTGCGACCACCGATGCCAGTGCCGGTACGCCCCGGCGCGGCGGCAACCTCAAGGTGGGCCTGGCGGGCGGCTCGACCTCGGACACCCTCGACCCGCATCAGGGGCTGACCTATCTTGACACCGGCCGCTTCGAGGCGCTTTACCAGCCCCTGGTCAAGCTCGACAAGGACGCCAAGGTCGAGTACGTGCTGGCCGAGTCCATCACTCCGAACGGATCGCTGTCGGAATGGACCATCCGCCTCCGCCCAGGCATCACGTTCCACAGCGGGAAGGCCCTCACGGCCGCTGACGTGGTCTACACCATGCAGAGAATCATCTCGAACAGCTTCAGCGGGACATTGTTCTTCGGCCCAGTCGACATCAAGGGCGTAAAGGCGCTTGACAAGCTCACGGTCAAAGTCCCGATGACGTCCCCCTTCGGAAGCTTCGTCGACCAGCTGGCGGGGGGCTGGTATTACCTGTACGTGGTGCCTTCCGGCTTCAGCGGGAAGGTCCCCGACGGGACCGGGCCGTTCGCATACCAGAGCTTCACTCCCGGGCAGCGCAGTGTCTTCGTCCGCAACAAGAACTACTGGAAGAGCGGCCTGCCCCATGTCGACACCCTGACGATCAGCGACTTCAGTGACAACACAGCGGTCCAGGACGCCCTGACCACCAACGTCATCCAGGCTGCTGGCCAGCTTGACCCGCCGCAGATGGCGGCGCTGGCCAACACCCCCGGAGTGCGAGCGGTCGCGTCACACACCGGGCAGTTCAAGCCATTTACCATGCGGGTCGACCAGGCGCCGTTCAATAACAACAACGTCCGCCAGGCGCTGCGCCTCCTGGTCGGGCGGCAGCAGATGATCGACTCGGCGCTCGATGGCTTCGGGGTGGTGGCCAGCGATGTCTTCGCCCCGTATGACCCTGACTTCGACGGCTCGCTGCGCCGGCAGCAAGATATCCCGCAGGCCAAGTTCCTGCTCAAGAGGGCGGGCCACGAAAACCTGACGGTAACGCTCACGACGGCACCCCTCGCGACCGGCATGGTGGCGATGGCGACCGTTTTCGCGGAGCAGGCGGCGGCTGCCGGCGTCACGATCAAGATCAAGCAGATCGACACCGGCACATTCTTCGCCAAGGGTAACTACCTGAACTGGACGTTCTCCCAGGATTATTACAGCTACGCCCCGTACCTCAATCAGGCAGCCCAGTCGTTCCTGGGCTCTTCGTCACCCTTCAACGAGACACATCTGAACAACGCTTCTTACAACCACCTCTACCAGCAGGCCAATGCGACGAGCAACCCGTCGACCCGTAAAGAGATCGAATACAAGATGCAGCAAATCGATTTCCAGCAGGGTCCCTATATCATTCCCGCTTTCATGGACACGCTCGATGCATATACCGACAAGATCGCCGGATACAGCACCGCCAAGGTGGGCGAGTCGCTGTCCAACTGGGACTTCGAGCACTTCTGGTTCGTCTGACTTAGGGTGGTTCCATGACCAGTCAAGCCGGGTGGCCAGCCGCGCCCATCGACCAGGCTGCGGTCGCGCGCTCACTGCGACCGTTCGGCGCGTCCGTAATGCTGCCCCCGGCGGCGTACCTGGACCCCGCGGTCTTTGCCTGGGAGCACCGGCACTTCTTCGGTGCCGGCTGGACCTGCGTGGGATTCGGCTCGGAGCTGGCCCAGCCCGGCGACCAGCGCGCCGAGCCGACCGGCGCCGGCAGCGTGCTGCTGACCCGCGACGACGACGGCGGGCTGCACGCGTTCGCCAACACCTGCCGCCACCGCGGCCACGAGCTACTGGAGTGCGGCACTACGGCGCGGCGCAACTCGGTCATCTGCCCGTACCATTCCTGGACCTACGCGCTGTCCGGCGAGCTGAGCCATGCCTCGGGGCTCACCCGGCGGGAGGGATTCAACGCGTCGGCGTGGGGCCTGGTCGAGCTGCCCGCGGCCGAGTGGCACGGGCTGATCTTCGTGGACGGCTCCCGCGGTCAGGCCGGGTCGCTCAGCGGCGCGCTGGCGGCGCTCGACGAGGTGGTGGCGCCGTACGAGCCGGAGCGGCTGGTGATCGCCGGGCGGCACACCTACGACACGGCGGCGAACTGGAAAATCCTCAGCGAGAATTATCACGAGTGTTACCACTGCCCGGTGATCCACCCCGAGCTATGCCGGGTCAGCCCACCTAAAAGCGCCGAGAATTATCCCCCGCAGCCGGCCTGGCTCGGCGGCTGGATGAAATTGCGCGACGGCATGGACACGATGTCGCTGGACGGCACCAGCCTGGGGGTGCCGTTGCGCGGCCTGGACGGCAGCGCGCTGCGCGCGGTCAGCTACCTGAACATCTTCCCGAACGTGCTGCTGAGCCTGCATCCCGACTACGTCATGACGCACCGGCTCACCCCCCTCGCCGCCGACCGGACCATCATCGAGTGCACCTGGGCCTTCCCTCCTGAGGCGCTGGCCCGGCCGGGCTTCGATCCCGGTTACGCGGTCGAGTTCTGGGACATCACCAACCGGCAGGACTGGGGCGCATGCGAGTCCGTGCAGCGCGGGCTCGCCTCGCCGCACGCGGGACCCGGCCCGCTCTCACCCGAGGAGGACGCGGTGCATGAGTTCGTGAGCATGGTCGCCCGCGGATACCAGGGTCAGCCCGTCTGGACCCCGCACGAGGCCCTCCAGCCACCGGCCTAGCGACACGGGTTCCTGGCTCACCCGGAGGTCATGCTGCTCACGCTGACCGGGTTACTGATCATCCCGGAGTCGTACATCAGCACGGCGACCCGCTGGATCTGGCCGACGTTCAGAGACGTCGGGTACGTGCCCAGGGTGACCAGTGCCGCGTCCCTCATGCTCATGCCGGTGAGATGCGACAGCACGGCCTGTACCGGCCCGCGCTGCGCACAGTCGGACTGGGCCGCCGCCAGCGCCCGCTGGAATGCCTGCACCGCCGGCGCATTCGCGTGCGCGTAGGAGGCCAGGCTGAAGTAGCCCGACATCGGGAGCCCGGACGTCACGCCGCTGCTCGCGTCCACCACCTCGACGGCCCCGAGTTGTTCCTCGGCCTCCAGGATGTAGGGCTCGGTGGCCAGGATCGCCTTCACCCGGCCGCTGCGGAGCGCCCCGATCATGTCCTGCGCCCGCATTTGCGTCCAGTTCACGCTGCTGGGGCTCACGCCGTCGTTCTGCAGGACCTCCTCCGCCGCCAGGGTCTGGATGCTGTACGGGACCGCCGCGCTGTACGGGGTCATCTGGGCGGGCGGCGTGGCCACACTCCCGGGCTGGCCCTGCAGTTGCTGCGGAGTGGTGATGCCTGAACCCGGCAGGGTGAGAATCGCCACCGAGTTCGGGGCCGCGTCATACCCGTCGGCGATGAGCCGCAGCGAGGCGCCGCCGACGGCCTGCTCGTAGAAGAAGTCCGCGTAGTCACCGACCGCAATCTGAGCCTGACCGTCAGTGAGAGCCTGGAATTCGGCGCCGAGGGACTGGTAGTCCTTGACGGCAACGTTCAGGCCGTGCTGCCGGAACAGCCCGTCCTGGACGGCGACGCGAAGCGGGGCGTTGTCGATTCCGGGAACGACGGCCACCGTGATGGTGACGCGCCCGGGGGCGGCACCCGGCGCGCCGGTACCCGGAACATGACAGCCGGAGGCCAGCACCGTCACCGCGAGGACCGCCGGCGCCATGCGCAAGGCCGAGACGCGGACACCGGCCCAGGCCAGCCGCATAGGGCCCCCTCCAGAGCGTAGAATTGCACGTTGGCGGACACAACCGTAGCGCGGAAGAATACCCCGGTGCCGCCAATTGGCCGACGTCGGCTATAGAATAGCGATGCTTCGTTCCACTTGGTTCCACTTGCTGTATTGGCGCTCATTAAAGTACGCACGTCGAATGATCCTTGACACTGTGCACGCAGAATCTCCTGCCCGGGGAAGGAGCAACCCGTGTCGGTCCCGCTGCGGCACCCGTGTGTCGCTGGACTCCTGCCGGCCTCATGATCAAAGACGCCAGCGCTGTGCCGTCCAGGGCCAGGAAAACCCGCGGCATCCACCGCGCGGTATTGAAGCGGGCGCCGCGTGACGTCAACCCGCCCGCGGCCGCCGACGAAGCCGCGGCTCCGGGCAGGTCCGCGCCCGACGTGTTCCCCCCGGAGCGTGACGGCGGCCAGCAGCCGGGCGCCGGGGCGGCGCCTCGCCCGGCCTCCCGCCGCGCGCTGAAGAACTGGCGGGTGCGGTCGCGGCTGCTCCTGCTGGTGATCATCCCGACCGTCACCGCCGTCGCGGCCGGCGGAATCTTCATCGCCTCGTCCGTGGCGAGCGCTCTCGCCTACCAGCGCGTGCTGACGCTGGCCAGCCTGAGCGGCAAGATCACCGGCCTGGTGCAGGCGCTGCAGAACGAGCGCGAGGACACGATCCGGTTCATCGTGCTGGGCAACAGCGATGGCGGCCGGGGCGCCGCACCTTCATCGGTGATCCCGGCGGGGCCGGAGATCGGGCTGCTCAACCAGGATTACGCGGTCACCGCCGGCTGGGCAGACCAGGTGAAAGCCCTGGCCGACGGGATCGACGGCTCTTACTCGGCGCTGGCGCTGCAGGACACCCAGGCGGCGCTCACGGCGATCGGCAACCTGCCCGCCATCCGCGCGGCGGCGACCGGCACCCAGCTTCCCGCGCTGATCGTGATCGGGGAGTACGCGACGGCGATCGACACGCTGCTGGCCGTCGAGAGCCAGATCGCGGTGGGCAGCGGCGACTCGACGCTAGCGGGCTCTGTCCGGGTGCTCGGCCTGGTCTCCAGCATGAAAGAGGAAGCGTCACAGCAGCAGGCGCTTCTGACCTCGGCGCTCCGGTCCGACCTGGTCAGCCTCGGACAGTTCGGGCCGGCCCAGCAGTCGGCGATCACCGATGCGCAGGCCCAGCAGCAAGGCAACCTGAACGAGTTCGGCACGGCGGCCACGGCCGACCAGCGCCAGTTGTTCACCAACGTCCTGTCGAGCTCGAACGTCGTGCAGGCGCAGGCGCAGGAGCAGCAGGCCATTTCGCTCGCGTCGAGCAAGTCGCCCATCGCCACCGACCCCACGATCTCCGACGCCAGTTCCGCGCTCTCCTATGTGACCGGCGGCCTGCGGTCGGTGGAGCTGCAGTTCGCGAACTCGGTGATCTCCCGGAGCGGGTCGCTGCACGACGGCGCGATCACCTCGGCGGTCATCTTCAGCCTCGCGGTCGCCCTGCTGCTCGGGATCGCGCTGACCGCCACGATCGTCGTCGCCCGGTCCATGGTGGGGCCGCTGCGCAGGCTGCGGAACGGAGCATTCGAGGTAGCGGCAGTGCGGCTGCCGGAGGTGGTCCGCCGGATGAGCGAGACCGACGGGGAAGACGTCCCCACCGAGGTCGAGCCCATCAACGTGGACTCCTCCGACGAGATCGGCGAGGTCGCCCGCGCCTTCGACCAGGTGCACCAGGAGGCCGTGCGGCTGGCAGGCAACGAGGCGATGCTGCGCGGCAACGTCAGCGCGATGTTCATCAGCCTGTCCCGGCGCAGCGTGCCGCTCATCGAGCGGCTGGCGCGGATGATCGACTCCATGGAGCTGGCCGAGGACGATCCCGACCGGCTGTCCGACCTGTTCTCGATGGACCACCTGGTCACCCGGATGCGCCGCAATTCGGAGAACCTCCTGGTGCTGGCGGGCGAGGAGCCGGTGCGCAAGTGGGGCGAGCCGGTGCCGCTCGCGGACGTGGTGCGGGCCGCGACGTCGGAGATCGAGCAGTACAGCCGGGTGCAGCTCAACATCCAGCCAGCCATCGTGGTTTCCGGCCAGGCGGCCGCCGACGTCGTGCACCTGCTCGCGGAGATCATCGAGAACGCCACCATCTTCTCCCCCAGGGACACCCCGGTGCACATCTCGGGGCACGAGCTGACCAGCGGCGGCGTGCTGCTCGAGGTCAAGGACGCCGGGATCGGCATCCCGCCATCCCGCCTTTCCCAGATCAACTGGCGGCTCGACAACCCGCCGCTCATCGACGTGTCGGTGTCCCAGCACATGGGGCTGTTCGCGGTGTCCCGGCTGGCCGCGCGGCACGGGGTGCGGATCCGCCTGCGGGCCGCGACCCCGAAGGGGCTGTCCGCCCTGGTCTGGCTCCCAGGCAACCTCACCGGCCGGGAAACCGCCCAGCATAGAAAGCGGTCGCTGCAGCTGGCCGAGGACTCTTCGTTCGTCCAGCTGCGGGTGGGCGGCCGGCGCACTCCCGGCCGGCACGCCGCCCCGGGGCCGCACGCGGCGGACGGCGGCGGACGGGACGGCGCGGAACAGGCGACGGCAGGGGCCGGCAGAACGTCCAACTGGTTCCGCGCCAAGCGGCCGTCCAGCCGCGGCGCACGAGGCACCGACGTCAGCGCACGAGGCGCCGGCCTCAGCGTGGCCGCGGCCGGCATGCCCGCGCACAGTGCCGCCGACACGTCCCCGCAGGCGATGCCGGGCATCCCCGCTCACGATGCGCCGGACGGCACCGCGCGGAGCGCGCCCGGCCTGCCGGCCCGGCAGCCTCCCGGCCCGGACAGCTGGACGGACCACGGCGTGCGGGCCGCCGAGACCGCCCGCACGCCGGTGCGCGGCGACCGCACAGCGGCCGGGCTGCCGTCGCGGATACCCGGGGCGAACCTGATCCCCGGCTCGGCCGGCCGCAGGACGGCCGACGGCTCCAGCCCGGCCGACGGCTCCGCCATGGACCAGACACAGGCGTCCGGCGGGCACGCCGGAGGCGCCGAGACCGAACAGCTGACACCCCCGCGCCGGACACCGCCGAAACGGCGGACACCCGAGCTGGCTCGCAACCGCCTCAGCGGGTTCCAGCTCGGCAGCCGTGAGGCCGAGGCCGGGACACCAAGCGCAGGAGAGGGATCCAGTCATTGAGTCAGCCCTACCGCCACGACCTGAACTGGCTTGTCACCGAATTCACCACGCGGGTGGAGGACGTCGCGCACGCGATCGTGGTGTCCGCGGACGGGGTGCCGCTGGCCCTGTCGACGGGTATCCCCGAGCACGCCCTCGAACAGTTCGCCGCCATCATCTCCGGGCTGACCAGCCTGATGCAGGGGACGGCGCGGATGTTCGAGGGCGGAGCGCCCACCCAGGCGATGGTGGAGATGGATGGCGGCCTGCTGTTCATCAAGGCGATAAGCGGCGGCTCGAGCCTCGCGGTCCTTGCCGCGCCCGAGTGCGACACCCGGCAGATCTCTTTCGAGATGACACGGCTCGTCGGGGCGGTCGGGGAGCTGCTGACGCCGCCTGCCCGTGCCGAGTTGTTAACTCCGCGGGCAGCGGCCCGGCACCGTGAACGGCTCGGACGGCCCGTAGCGCCCGAGCATCCCGGCGAGATACTCAGATCGCTGGCGTAACACCACCGTCCGTTCAGAATAAATAATCTTTTACCAAACGGACGGTGGCGCGTGCCTCAGCATATGCACCGGACGCCGGGCATCAGCGGGTGCGGTGCCGTCCGCGTGGCAGGCGGTTCTGGACCAGCGGGATTCAGCCGAAGACGTCGGGCAGCTCGCGGTGGTCGGTCCCTTCATATTTGGAGAGGTCCTCGTTGATTCCGGCCAGCCGGAAGACCTGTCCTCCTGGGGCTTGAAAGTAGAGGTGCGGATCCTGCATTTCAAGTACCCTGACACCGAAGGCGACGATCTTCTGCCGCATCTCCTCGACGTCGTCCGCCTTCAGCTCCAGGTAGATCGCTTTCAATTTGCTGCTCTCATCCAGGGCGACGTCCTCATTCTCGTAGAGAACCCCGATATAGAAGTTGTCTCCCATACGGAAGTCGTCCTTCTGATCACTCGCTCTCGTGATCTCGCAGCCCAGGACATCACGGTAGAATTGACGAATTCTGTCCTTCTCCGCCCGCGGGACTACGACCGCCGCGTGGTTTCCGAAAATTACCCTTGCCATGATCACTCCTTTGATGGTTGCGCGGCTGACGGTTGCGCGACGAAGGTTCAGCGCGCCTCATTCCTCGCCCTATTTGTCAGACACCGCTTCGTTCCCGATCTGGGCGGTCGTCGCCGGATCTTCCGTCGGCATCGCCATCGCCGGCGGACTCGTCACCGGGTTCTGGCACGATACGGGCGTATTGTCAGTCAGTTTTGCGCAGCAGGGGCGGGTTCATGATCCCGGTGGCGTCCTTGCGTACCCGGTACAGGGCGGCTGGCCGGCCTCCGTCGCGCGTGGTGGTCTCGCCGGTGGGTTCCAGGAAGTCAGCGGAGGTGAGCTTGCGGTGGAAATTGCGCGGGTCCAGCTGGGTACCCCATACGATCTCGTAGATCCGGCGCAGTTCGGCGACGGTGAAATCAGCCGGACAGAACGCCGCGCCGAGCGTGGAGTACTCGAGCTTGGACCGGGCCCGTTCAACGCCGTCCGCGACGATCGTGTCGTGGTCGAAGGCGAGGCTGCTCCGGCCTAGCAGCTGCCGGACGGGACGCCAGCTGGCGCCGACCGCGTCCGTGCCGGCCCGCGGTTCCGGCAGGTCCGGGGTGATTGCGAGGTACGCGACGGAGACGACACGCGCGCGGGGGTCCCGGCCGGGGCGCCCATAAGTCTGCAGCTGCTCCAGGTGCCGGACGTCGACCCGGACAGACGTCTCGTCGCCCAGCTCGCGCAGAGCCGCGTCTGGCAGATCCTCATCCGGCAGCACGAACCCGCCCGGGAGCGCGAGTTGACCGGCCTTCGGTTCCGACCGGTTGATGAGCAGGACGTGCAGCTGCTCGTGCCGGATCGTGAGCAGCACGATGTCGACTGCGAGCGCGCAGTTGTACCAGACGCGGAAGCCCGGCTTCGCGGGCGCCTCGGGTTCGGGCGGCACCACCCCAGTCTACTCGTCACGTTGACGATAAGCGACGGGAAGTGCTAACCTTCCATTATCGTCAGAGTAACCAAAAGGGGGTTCCCGATGGCGGGTCTCGCGACCTCGAAGGCAGGGGGCGGGCTGCGGCAGGTTGCCGATGACATTTCTCAGGGCCGTCACCGCGAGGCATACACGCTGTTCTGCGTCGGCGTGGTCCTGACGCTCCTTGGATTGTGGGGCCTGGTGGCCATCCAGATCATGCTGAGCGCGGTCCTGGCCGCCCTGACCTTCCTGGTCTTCGAGACCGCTGTGCAGGCCGGTGCCGGCACGCCGTCGCTGGACCAGGTACTGGAAAACCGGGACGGTTTCGCCGCGTTCGGCACGATCCTGCCCGGCGTGCGCGACTTGCGGATCTATGGCCCCACCGCGGTAAGCGCACTGGTGAACGCGGCCGACATCCGCCGGCACGTGCTGCGGGCAGGAGGGCAGGTCCGCATCCTGACCCTGGACGATAACCCGCAAACTCTGGCCGCCGCGGCGTTCCAGCTGGACGACAATCTCGATCTCGGGCAGACCCTGCGCAACTCGCTCGTCACCGCGGCCAAGCTCAGCACGGAGCCCGGCTTCAGTTATCGCCAGCTTCCCGTCAACCCCGGATTCAGCCTGGTCATCGTGAACGCTGACGAGCCCGGTGGCTACGTGATCTTCGAATCCCACGGTTTCAGGGACGACAGCATCGCCGACCGGATGCACCTCAAGATCAGCAAGGTGGATTCACCGCGGTGGTTCGCCTACTGGGTCACGCGCTTCGATGCGATGTGGGAAGCGGCGCTGCCGCCTGCGACAGCCCGATCCTTCCTGGACGAGGAGGGGTGACTGGTGCCTGACCCGGCTGACGTGATAGTCGGCGCGGTTGGCGCGGTGCCGCCGCCGTCGGTCGTGATGCTGTCGGGCGCAGGCGTTTCCTGGGAGGGGCCTGCGTCGCTTCCCACGGGGTGGGAACTGACCAGAAGGGTCCTCAGCGCGTTTTTCCTCCCCGACACGCTCACTACGGTGCTGGAGCACCATTCGGCCGTGGGCTGGTGTTCGCAAGACCCGTGCAAACCGGTGGCGGCGCGGCATCCGCGCCCGCCGCGGCTCGAGACCGTGCTCGGCGTTGTGGCGGCTGTCTATGGTCACGACGCGGTCGCTGCCGCACTCGCCGATATCCGTACTGCCCGGCCGAACAGGCTGCACCGGTTTTTCGCCGCTCACCTGGCCGAAGGCGGACGGCATATCACGGCGAATTTCGACGGATGCATCGAAACGGCAGCCGATGGCGACTATCCCGGCTGGCGGTCCCGCGCCCGGCTGTTTCACTTCCACGGGTCATTCACGGCTGACCCATCGGGGAAGTCGCTAGGAGCGACGCTCGCCCAGATCCAGGGCGGCTTCAGCACCCCGATCGCCGCCGAGTTCCTCGAACTTTTCCCCACAGAGGGCATCCTGGTTATCACCGGGTACAGCGGCAGCGACTTCTTCGACGTGGACACGACGGTCAGAGCAATGCGCCCGGGCAGCCTGGCCCGGCTGCGGGTGATCTGGATCGCCCACAATGACGGTCCCTGGGGCCACATGAAACTGTCTGGGAGCGGCACGCTCCCATCGGCCGCGCCGACATTAATGCCGCCGTTGACCGGGCACCTCCAGCGGGCGGGCGCCCAGGTCGAGATGGTGTGCGGGCCAACCGGTGACCTCATCCGCGCCATCGCCGCGCGGTGGAACCTGCCTGATCCCGGCACGCCGGCGCCGAGAACGGCATGGGTCGCCTCCCTACCCGCGGATCCCGACAAGCAGCGCTCGGCAACGTTCTTGCTCTATCGCGAACTGGGCCTGCATGGCGAGATCGCCCGCATGCTCCGTGCCGGTCCTCCGCCTGGCGTGGATCCGCGGGCCGTCTGGTTGGCGCGCTCGGAGTTGCTTTGGGAGCAGGGCCGCTGGGGAACCTTGCGGCGGGCATGGCAGCACGGGCAGGTCCCGCCCGCGTTCCCCGCCGCGGAACGGGCCGAACGTGTGGGCGCCTGCCTGTGGGTGCAAGGACGCCTTGTGGCCGCCTACCTATGGCTCACCTGGCACCGCCGCCGCTGCCCGGACGAAGCGGACCGTCTCATGCTCGCCGAGACCGAAGGCCGTGTCATCGAGCACATGGCACGGGTACCAGAACTCCACCTGCTCGCGCGGCTGCTCGCGCCAGGACTCATCCGCGTCCTCGGCACCACCAGCCAGCGCGCCGGCGTGCACCTTTACCGGCGCCCACACATGGCAGTGACGATGAACTCGCCCGGCGCTACCGTGAACTGCAGCGGCAATTCGAAAGCGTCGGCGCCCCGGCAGACAGCTGGGCGGCACACCGGCTGCCCGGCGCCGAGCGAGTCTTCACCACCGTCGAAATACTCCGCGGGCTCAAGGCCATCCAGTACGGCTGGTGGCACCGATTCCGGCTCCTGTCCCGCCATATGATCCGGCGGGCACGGTACCGCATCCGCAACCTGGCACGTTCTTAACGCGACGCGCGCGGCGTTCCAAGCCGAGCGAGGATAAACCACGCAGCAGGCTACGGTTGGCCGGTTGGCCGGTTGGCCGGTTGGCCGGTTGGCCGGGACGGCTGCAGGCTGGTGAACATGCCGTGCAGGCTGGCGATGCCTTCTCCGGCCGAGTGGACGTCGAGCACGATCTGCCCGTCGTTCATTCTTACCGTCCAGTCGGCCCAGGGGCAGCACTCGTTCTCCACAGCTACGAGTGCGCGTAGCTCCTTTTTCGCCGGTTGTGATCTGTTGCGTGGTCATAGTCGGCCTCCTTGTGAGGGTGCGGGACTCGGTGCCGTTGCACGATGGGCGGGCAGCGACCGTTCAGTTACAGGTGCTGCAGCCCGCCAGCGGCTGGCAGGCGGGATGCATGGTGGTGGTCCTTCCGGTGTCCGGATGCGGATCATCATCGGTGTTAAAGTCAGCTTGATGTCAAATCCCGGCCCCAAGCCTGGCGGTTTGCCGCCGCTAGCCATCGGTGAGCTGGCCAAGCTGGCAGGCAAGCGCCCATCCGTGATCCGCTACTACGAGCAGATCGGCCTGCTGCCCAAGCCGGTGCGGGTCAGCGGGAAGCGCAGGTATGACCCAGGCACCGTGCGCACCCTGACCGTGATCGACACGGCGCAGCGGGCGGGCCTGACACTTGATGAGATCAAGGTGCTGCTGTCCGCGTCGCCGGACGACAAATCAGCGATCGACAGGCTCCGCGAGGTGGCCGACCGAAAGCTGCCTGAGATCACGGCCCTGCTTGAGCGCACCGAACTCGTCCGCGGCTGGCTTGAGTGCGCCGCCCGCTGCGAATGCCCGGATCTTGACGAGTGTCCCCTCTTCGATGACCCGCCGCTTGAGGCCGCGCCGCGGCAGCGACCGCGGCGGCCGGAAACTGGTAGCCATTCAGGTGGCTAATAAGCCTGCCCAGCACGGGGTGCCCGGGGCGGCACGCGGCACCTGGGGGCCCGGGGCGGCACGCGGCGCCCAGTGCGGTGCCCGGGGCGGCACGGTGGAAATCTGAGCCGGTTATAACCGGCTCAGATTTCCTTCGTTGCGGCGACGGCCCGGGGGTTGCGGGACGGCCGGGGGGTTGCAGGGACGGCCGGGGGTTGCGGGGACGCGGCCGTGGCGGGGCGGGGGGTGAGGGGTATGGGGGGTGAGGGGGTATGGGGGTGAGGGCGGGGCGGAGGTCAGATACCGAGGCCGGGGAGGACCTCGGCCGCTGGGGAGGGCGGCGAGCAGCCGTCCGGGCAGCCAGGGCTTGGAGCCGCGGATGCCGGAGCCCGCCACCGCGCTGCCGGGCTTGGCCACGGCGGCGTCCACGAGGACCGGCCAGCCGGGCGGCAGCCCGATGGGCGTGATCCCGCCGTACTCCATCCCGGTCACCGGCACGCCGTCCACCCGGCCGAACGACGCCTTGCGCGCCCCGGGATGCCGCCGCACGAGCCCCGTTGGCGCCGGCGCGGGCCGCCGCCGTCACCACGCACGCCGCGTACGTCGTTTCCCCGGCGCGGCGCGCCGCGATCACCACGCAGTTCGCGGACTCCTCCGGGGGCACTCCGTACCGCTCGCAGAACGCCGCGGTGCCCGCCAGCTCCGGGCCGATCGCGGCGGCACGGACGTCATCCGCGGCGGGCCAGGTGCGCACCGCCGCCGACACCGGCGGCGCGAGCAGGTCCGGCCGTGACAACGCCGGGTGAAACGTAAGCGGCAGCGCCATCCGCACATCCAGCCAGACACGCCGTCTCCCCGAAGCCCATGCCGGCCGCGCGGGCGTGAGCCAGCGCTCGTTCGGTAAATCAAAAGATCTTGATTCACCGCTGGATACGCTCCGCGTGAGGGCAGACGGCGAGGCTGGGATACTCTCCGCGTGATGGCAGACGGCGAGGCTGGGATACTTTCCGCGTGATGGCAGACGGCGAGCGAAAGCGGCTGCGGGAAACGTTTGACCAGGCGGCGGAGGCCTATGACCGGGTGCGCCCGGACTATCCCGAGCCGCTTTTCGATGACCTCATCGCCGGCACCGGCCTGTCGCCCGGCGATCCGGTGCTCGAGGTCGGCTGCGCCACCGGAAAGGCCACCAGGCCCTTCGCCCGGCGCGGCTACCCGGTGACCTGCATCGAACTCGGCCCGGCTCTCGCGGCGGTGGCGCGCCGCAGCTCGGGTGCCATCTCGGTGACCGAGGGGCGCTTCGAGGACTGGCGGCCGGATTCGCGGTTCGCGCTGGTCTTCGCGGCCACCGCGTGGCACTGGATCGACCCGGAGGTACGGTACCTGCGGGCGTGGCAGGCCTTGCGGCCCGGCGGGCATCTCGCGTTCTGGGCGGCGGCGCACGTCTTGCCGGAGGACGGCGATCCGTTCTTCCCGCAGATCCAGGAGGTCTACGACGAAATCGGGGAGGGGCTGCCGCCGGGAACCGTGTGGACGCGCCCGGGGGAGCTTCCCGACGACCGCGCGGAGATCGAGGCGACCGGGCTGTTCTCGGTGGTGTCCGTCCGGCAGTACGACTGGGAGCGTACCTACGATGCCGAAGAGTACATCGCGCTGCTGGGCACCTTCTCGGGGCACATCAGCATGGCGGAGTGGCAGCGGGAGCGGCTGTTCGGCGAGATCCGGCGGCGGCTCGCCCTGCGGCCGGGCAGGCCGCTGCGGCGGCACTGGGGAGCCGTCCTGCACGTGGCGCGGCGGGCGGACTTACGCGATTCGCCTCATTCGCCTTACCCGCCTTGCTGGATCTGGCGCAGGAACTCCGGGTTGGAGACCGTCTGCCGGGTCTTGTCGATGAGCAGCTGCAGGGCCTGCTGCGAATCGAGCCCGGCCAGCGCCCGGCGTAGCCTGCCGACAGCGGCGTGCTCGGCCGGCGGCATCAGCAGCTCATCGCGGCGGGTACCGGAAGGCATTGGGTCGATCGCCGGGAAGATGCGCTTCTCCGCGAGCTCGCGGCGCAGCCGCAGCTCCATGTTGCCGGTGCCCTTGAACTCCTCGAAGAGCACGTCGTCCATCCTGGATCCGGTGTCGACAAGCGCGGAGGAAAGGATCGTCAGCGATCCGCCGTCCTCGACGTTTCGCGCGGCCCCGAGGAACTGGCGGGGCGGCTGAAGGGCGGACGCCGCGACCCCGCCGGCCAGCGTCCGGCTGCTCGCCGGAGCCGCCAGGTTGTAGGCGCGGCCAAGCCGGGTGATCGAGTCGAGGAGCACCACGACGTCCCTGTTGAGCTCGACCAGGCGCTTGGCCCGCTCGATGGCCAGCTCCGCGACCCTGATGTGGTCCTCGGGCGACTGGTCGAACGTCGAGTAGACGACCTCGCCCCGCACGGACCGGCGCAGGTCGGTGACCTCCTCGGGCCGTTCGCCGACGAGCACCACCATCAGGTGCACCTCGGGATGGCTGTTCGCGATCGCGGTGGCGATCGCCTTGAGGATCATCGTCTTGCCCGCCTTCGGCGCGGACACGATGAGGCCCCGCTGCCCCTTGCCGATCGGCGATACGAGGTCGATGATCCGCGCCGTCGCGGACGCGTCGCCGTCTTCGAGGCGGAGCCATTCTTCGGGATAAAGCGGTGTCAGCTCGTCGAAACGCGGGCGCGTCCTCGCCGCCTCCGGTGGAATGCCGTTGATCGTGTCGACGCGGTCGAGCGCGCGGTATTTTCCGTGCTGCCCGCCCCGTGCCCGGCGGCCGTTCTTGGCCTGGCCGTTCTGGCCGTTCTGGCCGTCGCGGCCATTGCGGCCGTTCGCGGATTTCGCGTTGTGCCCGGCGTCCGGGTTCTCGTCCTGGGGCCGCGCGGCACCCTCGATCAGATCGCCTGCCCGGAGCCCGTACTGCCTGATCTTCGCGGCGGATATGTAGACGTCGTCCGGCGAGCGCCGGTAGCCGGAGACGCGGACGAACGCGTGCCCGTCGGTGACGTCGATAATCCCCGACACGAGGGAGACGCCGGAACGGGTCCCCTGCGCCTGGGCCGCTGCCTGCGCCTCGGCCGCTTCGCGCGCTTCCTGCGCCCTCGTCCGGGCGCGCTCTGTTTCTTGTGTAGCTGTTGTTGCCATAAAGGCGTTTCCTTTCGTTGGTAAGCATTGAAGAGCCACCCGGACGGCACGCTTTGACGGAGACCTGGGTGCCATATCGGGCTCTGGCATGTGTTTCTGGATGGCCACGGTCCGGGGCTCACGATGGCAGCGGGGCCGCTGGCGCATTTGGCCCCGCCCAGTGGGGCCGCTGGCGCATTTGGCCCCGCGCAGGGGACGGCTGCCGGCAGCAGGGGTGTTACCTGTGGGCCTGGCGGGCGGGTAGCGATCGATGAGGTTAGCTACCATCCCGGGATTTAAGCCAGAGCCCCATATTGGGCCCGTAATTTCCGCGATCTAATTGGCGCAACCGGTGTGGTGGAAACGAAGGTGCCGAATACGACCCGTAACTTCCAGAACCCGCCAGCTCTGAAAACCTCGCGGAAATTCAGGTGTTATGAGAGCCGGAGTCTCCGTGATCGCGCAACGCTGCCGCACAATGCCCGGGACGGGGTACGGGCACAGTGGCAGGTGATAAACCCGGGAAACCTGGGAGGACGCTCGGTGCCCGCTCAGATGGGGCGCCGTCCCGCTGATCGCGGTATCGCTCGGCCGCAAGCATACACGATCGCTCGGCCGCGACTGTACACGCCAACACCGGCAGGTGCCACCGCATTCCCGGGCGGCGCCACCCGCGCCAGAGCATGGACACGCGCCGGTCCGCTATGGCAGGTTGTGTCCGTGAGCGGCTCCAGGGCCCGCACCCTCCGAGCCGGGGAGCCGGAGAGCCGGGGAGCCGGGGAGCTGACACCGATGATCATCGACGCACACCTGCACCTGTGGGACACCGGGCGGCATCACTACGAGTGGCTGCAGCGTCCGGAGAACGAGCCGCTCAACCGGACCTTCGCGTTCGCGGACTTCATGGAGCGGTCAGCCGGAACCGGCGTCGACCGCGCGGTACTCGTGCAGGCCGATGATGACGCCGCGGACACCGAGGCGATGTTCGACGTCGCGCGGGCACATCAGGAGATCGCCGGCGTGGTCGCGTGGATCCCGCTGGACCGCCCGGAAGAGGCGGCGGACCACCTGGACCGGCTGGCTGCCAGGCCGAAGTTCGCCGGCATCCGCACGCTGATCCATGATCAGCCGGATCCGGACTGGGTGCTGCGGCCCGGCGCCGGCGAGGGCCTGGCGCTGCTCGAACGGCGCGGCGTGCCGTTCGACGTGGTGGCCGTGCTGCCCGCGCACCTGCGGCACGTTCCCGTGCTGTCCGCGCGGTATCCCGGGCTGCGAATGGTTCTCGATCACCTGGCGCACCCGCCGCTCGGACGAGCGGACTGGGAACCGTGGCGCTCGCTGATCACCGAGGTGGCGCGCAACCCGCTCGTGTACGCAAAGGTCTCCGGCCTGTACCCGCCCGGGGAGGGCTGGGACGCCGCCGGTATCCGGCCGTTCGTCGAGTTCGCCGTGGAGCTGTTCGGGGCGGACCGCCTGCTGTTCGGCAGCGACTGGCCGGTCGCGGAACTCGGCGGCGGGTACCGGAAGGTCTGGACGGAGCTGTCGGCGGTGCTCGCCGCGCTGTCCGGCGGCGAGCGCGACGCGATCCTGGGCGGTACCGCGCGCAAGTGCTACGGCCTGGAATGAGCTGATCCGCCGACGGCCCCCAAGGAGACCGCCGGCGGATCCGCGGGCGCCGCTTTTCCGGCTTACCGGCGCGGGAGTGGTTTCGGCGCGCCGGCCGGCGTCGGCGCGATAACAGGCGTGACTGGCACGGCGACGCTCATCTCACCAGCGGCGAGGACCACCGGCATGGAGATCCCGGTCCCGGGCTGTGTGGTGGTCTCGTTCGGCGGCGGCGCGGCCACCGAAACGGGCGCACCGAAGTCGCCGAGCGTCATCTGGATCGCGGTGACGAGCGCCCCTCGCGCCGACATGGCGCCATTCGGTCTGCCGTACGGGAGCGGTGTCCTGACGGTGACGTCGATGCGCCGTACCCTCCCCTGCCGGTCGACGTCGACCGAGCCGCTCGTGGTCACAGCCTCGCCGATCTTCACCATCCTGGCGCGCGGGTGCCGGCTGGGCGTGAGCTCGAACACGTACTGGGGGGTGCTGGCGGCGATCTCATACCGGGTGCCGGACCAGCCAGGACCGGACGCGCCGCCGGCGGCCCGAACCCGGCCGGCTGACTGGAGCGTGCGCAGCAGGTTCTGCGGGTACACCTGGCTCAGCCGCAGCAGGCTGTCGAAGAGCGCCTGCCCGCTCTCTGTCCGCGGTTCCGCCACCGACAGCTCGCGTGTCTTCAGCCATGACCTGCCGTGCACGGCGGAAGGCTCCCGGATATATTCATAGTCGCCGATGTAGCGTATCTGCACGCCGTCCGATGCCGTTTGCTCTCCCACCCGGCGCGCGGGATCGAACTGGGCGGAAATTTGCTGCCGGCCGATCGGCCGCCACTGGACGCCGCGCACACCCGTTTCACCGGTGGTCGTGACCGCGGTGACGCTATAGCTTTGCGCCGCGGTACGCGACGCGGCGCTGGCGACCTGGGCAAGCGCTGACGGTGCCCCGGTTGCCGTCAGCGCGAAGAACGTGCCGGCCGCCACCGAACCCGCCGTCGCCGTGGACATCACGGCCCTCGCCCGGGCACGCCGGGCACGCCGGGCCCGCAGGCCGCGCAGCAGGTCGGCTGCCGGCGGGACGTTCTCGGCCGCCGCGGTGAACAGCCGGCGTGCCTCCTCCTCTAGATCGGTGTCGATGTCGGTCTGGATGTTGTGCATGCAAGGCTCCTTCACGCTAAGTTCATCCCCTGTCACACTGTGGGGCCGGTGCTTGGTTGACCGTGTAACGGGGCAACTCGCTGCCGAGCTGCGCGCGGAGTGCCCGCAGCCCCCGGTACGCGTGGGTCTTGACCGATCCGGCCGAGCAACCGAGCAGCTTCGCCACCTCGGTTTCCGGCAGATCCTCGCAGTAGCGAAGTACCAGCACGGCCCGCTGCTGGCGGGGCAGCGTGGTGAGCGCCTGCCTGACAAGCGCGCCGAGCGCGTGCCGGTCGGCCATGTCCTCACCGGAGGAGTCGTCGGGCAGCGCCGCGGCCGGCGTTTCCCTTCGCCACCGGGCGCGCCACCACGAGCGGTGCGTGTTGATGACGATCCGGCGCAGGTAGGCGTCGGGGTCGATGCTGGTGTCGAGGCGGGGCCATGCCCGGTAGAGCTTGACGAGGCTGGCCTGGACGAGGTCCTCGGCGGCATGCCAGTCGCCGGTGAGCAGGACAGCTACCCGCAGGTGACGCTCGCCGTGTCCGCGCACGAAGGCAGCGAAACGCTCGTCGATGTCCCCGGTATTTCGCCGCATCGCAGCTTCTTTCTGGTCGGCATGGTGTGGCCCCCGATTGCTGACACGCGCCCGGTCCCGCCGGACGTTGACCGCGCCAAGACCTTAGCTCTGCCGGAAGGGCTGGGCCTCGCGAGCGGCGGCGGCGATGGCCTCGCCGTCGAGGGCGACGCGCACGCCGTGCGGTCCCCGGCTTGGCCACGAGCACGTCAGCATGGGCTAGGTGAGGTACTCGCGCACGGCTTCCCGCAGGTCCGGCAGGCGGTGCCCCGAGTCGTGCTCGATCAGGGCCGCCTCGGCGACGAGACCCACCCACAGCCGGGCGCTCTCCAGCGGGCGCCGCCGTCCCATGACGTGAAAATCCGGCTCGCACAGGTGCGCGATCTGGTCGTTGCGCACCCGGATCTCGGTCGCCACCGCCGGCTGCGCCCTGGCCTCGAGCAGGAGCGCGCGTACGCCCCGCCGGCGCAGGCATGCGTCAAGGTAGCCGTTGGCGCCGCTCCACAGCCGGCCGGCGCCGGGCGGCAGGCCCTCGATCGCCCGCCGCACTTCCGCCAGCACGCCGTCATGGAATCCCCGGTGCAGGGCCAGCAGGTAGCTGGCCCGGTCACCGAAGTGATAGAAGAAGCTGCCCTTGGCGACACCAGCCTCTTTAACCACCCGGTTCACACTCATCCCGGCGAGCGAGCTGGTCTCGGCAAGCTGGAGGCCGGCCTCGATCAGCGCCTCCCTCGTACGCCGCGCGTGCTCCTCGCGAGTGATCACATTCGGAGCGTATCTTCTCGGAGAGTGAGAAGGGTGACAGATCACCTCAAACGCGAACCGCGAGCGGCCGCCGCAGCCGCGCGCTCGGCGAGGAAGCCTCCGGCCCCGAAAAGCGTTAGCCGATCTGGACCATGTCGTTTACTCTTCCCGCCGGTATGAACACGCCGACTGTGCTGCCCTCGCTCGCCGAGCTGAGGGAACGCCTGCCTGAGCTGATGCTGATCGACCAGCACCGGCTGAGCCGGCGCGCCGCCAGAACGGCGGCGATGCGCGCGCCGGAGGCGCGGGAGAAGGCCGTCGCCCAGCTCGCGGCCGATGTCGAGCGGGCGGCGGAGCGCGAACGACAGCGGCGCGCCTCGGCGCCGGTGGTCACGTACCCGGACGCCCTCCCGGTCAGCCAGCGCAAGGACGAGATCCTCGCCGCCATCCGGGACCACCAGGTGGTGATCATCGCCGGCGAAACCGGCTCCGGTAAGACCACCCAGATCCCCAAGATCTGCCTCGAGCTGGGCCGGGGAATCCGCGGTCAGATCGGGCACACCCAGCCCCGGCGGATCGCCGCCCGGACCGTCGCCGAGCGGATCGCCGAAGAGCTCGGCACGGACCTCGGCTCGGTCGCCGGCTACAAGGTCAGGTTCACCGACAAGGCCACCGACCGCACGCTGGTGAAGCTGATGACCGACGGCATCCTGCTGGCCGAGATCGCCGGCGACCGCGACCTGCTTCGCTACGACACTCTGATCATCGACGAGGCGCACGAGCGCAGCCTGAACATCGACTTCATCCTCGGCTACCTCAAGCAGCTGCTCCCGCGCCGCCCCGACCTGAAGGTCATCATCACCTCCGCCACCATCGACCCCGCGCGGTTCGCGGAACACTTCGGAGCGGATGCCGCGGACGTACCCGTCATCGAGGTCTCAGGGCGCACCTATCCGGTCGAGGTGCGGTACCGGCCGCTCGCCGGCCCGGACACACCGGGGGAGGGGGAGGAGCGGGACCAGGCACAGGCGATCGGCGACGCCATCGACGAGCTGTCCGCGGCGGGCCCCGGCGACATCCTCGTCTTCCTCAGCGGCGAGCGCGAGATCCGCGACACGGCCGACACGCTGAAGGGGCGCCCCGGCCTCGACGTGCTGCCCCTCTACTCCCGGCTGTCCGCCGCCGAGCAGCACCGGGTCTTCGAGACCAGGCCGGGGTCCCGGGGCCGCCGGGTGGTGCTCGCGACGAACGTGGCGGAAACCTCGCTCACCGTCCCGGGCATCCGCTACGTCATCGACCCGGGCACCGCCCGGATCTCGCGGTACAGCCTGCGCACCAAGGTGCAGCGGCTTCCCATCGAGCGGATCTCGCAGGCGTCGGCAAACCAGCGCAAGGGCCGCTGCGGACGCACCGCCGACGGCATCTGCATCCGGCTGTACTCGGAGGACGACTTCGCCTCCCGCCCGGCGTTCACCGATCCGGAGATCCTCCGCACCAACCTGGCGTCGGTGATCCTGCAGATGGCGGCCGCGGGGCTCGGTGACGTGCGCGCGTTCCCGTTCATCGACCCGCCCGACGCCCGCAGCATCGCGGACGGCGTCCGGCTGCTCGAAGAGCTGAACGCGTTCGCCAGCGGCAGGCTCACCGGCCTCGGGAGGAAGCTGGCCCGGCTCCCGGTGGACCCGCGGATCGGCCGGATGATCCTGGAGGCCGACCGGAACGGCTGCGCACGCGAGGTACTGATCATCGCGTCCGCGCTGTCCATCCAGGACCCGCGGGAACGCCCGGCCGACGCCCAGCAGGCGGCCGACCAGGCTCATCGCCGGTTCGCCGAGCCGGATTCGGACTTCGCCGCCTTCCTGAACCTGTGGGAGTACCTGACCACCCGGCAGCGCGAGCTGTCCGGCTCGGCCTTCCGCCGGATGTGCCGCGCTGAGTTCCTCAGCTACCTGCGGGTGCGGGAGTGGCAGGATCTGCACGGCCAGCTGCAAAGCCTGGCCGGCGATCTCGGGGTTGCTGTCACTTCGTCATCTACCGAACGGGAGCGGGTTCACGTTTCACTGCTCGCCGGTCTCCTTTCGCAGGTGGGAATGAAGCTGGTGGCGGACCGGGCCAGGGGGAACGGATCCAGGGCGGCCGGCGCCGGCGGGCGCCGGCCGCTGACCGAGTACCTGGGCGCCCGCAACGCCCGGTTCGCGATCTTCCCGGGCTCGGCGCTCGCCAGGAAGCCACCGGACTGGGTGGTCGCGGCGGAACTCGTCGAGACGTCCCGGCTGTGGGGGCGGCTTGTGGCGACCATCGACCCGGAATGGATAGAGCCGCTCGCCCAGCACCTGGTGAGGCGCTCCTACAGCGAGCCGCGATGGGAGCGGAAACAGGGCGCGGTCATGGCCACCGAGAAGGTGACGCTCTACGGCATACCGATCGTCGCCGACCGGAAGGTGACCTACTCGCGGATCGACCCGGCGGGCTCACGTGAGCTGTTCATCAGGCACGCCCTCGTCGAGGGGGACTGGGACGCCCGGCACCGTTTCCTGCGCGAGAACCAGCAGCGGCTGGCCGAGGCCGGGGAACTGGAGCGCAGGCTCCGGCGCCGCGGCCTGGTGGCCGGCGAGGACGCCCTGTTCGCGTTCTACGACGCCCGGATTCCGTCCGGCGTCGTGTCGGCACGCCACTTCGACGCCTGGTGGAAGAAGGCCCGCAACCAGGCGCCAAGCCTGCTGACCCTGTCGGCGGAGGAGCTGCTCAGCGAGCGGGCGGCGGGTCTCGACGCCGACGAGTACCCGGACGTGTGGACGTCGGCGTCCGCGGGCGCGGGCGAGACCGTGCTGCCGCTGTCGTACCAGTTCGAACCCGGCGCCGAGACCGACGGCGTGACGATCGATCTCCCGCTGAAGACGCTGAATCAGGCCAGCGCCGACGAGTTCTCCTGGCAGGTACCCGGGCTCCGTGAGGAGCTGGTCACCGAGCTGATCCGGTCGCTGCCGAAGGCGCTGCGCCGTGACCTGGTACCCGCGCCGGACGTGGCACGGGAGGTGCTGGCCCGGCTGGCCGCCGGGGACGGGGATCACCCGGCGGGGGACATCCGGGACGTGCTCGCGCGCGAGCTGAGGGCGCTGCGCGGCGTCGACATCCCGCACGGCGCCTGGGACCCCGGCCGGCTGCCGCCGCACCTGCGCATCACGTTCCGGGTGACCGACGGCGGGCGTGTCCTCGCCACCGGCAAGGACCTGACGGCGCTGCAGCGCCAGCTCCGCCCCCGGCTGCGGGCCACGCTGTCGGCCGCCGCCGGAGCGATCACCCGCACCGGCCTGACCACCTGGGAATTCGGGTCGCTGCCGCGGGTGTTCGAGCAGGGGGAGGTCAAGGCGTACCCGGCGCTGTACGACGCGGGGGACGCCGTGGACATCCGGCTGTTCGAGACCGAGTCCGCGGCCCGCGCGGCGATGTGGGCCGGAACGCGGCGGCTGATCCTGCTCGGCGTGCGGTCGCCGGTGAAGGAGATCGCCGGGACGCTGCCGGTGTCCGCGAAGCTCACGCTCAGCCACAACCCGCACGGTTCGGTCTCCGCGATGTTCGAGGACTGCGTGAACTGCGCCGCCGACGCGCTCATCTCCGGCGCCGGAGGGCCCGCCTGGGACCGCGAAGGCTTCGGGAAGCTGCGGGACACGGTGCGGGCGGGACTGCACGCCGAGACGGCGGAGGTCGTGGCGAGGGCGGAAACCATCCTCCGTTCAGCTCACTCCATCGAAACCCGCCTCAGCGCCATGCACAGCCAGCTGCTGCAGCCGGCAGCGGAGGACATCCGCGCCCAGCTCGGCGGCCTCGTCCACCGCGGGTTCCTCACGGCGGCCGGGGGCGCCCGGCTGCCGCACCTCCAGCGTTACCTGGGGGGCATCGAGCGGCGGCTCGACAAGCTGCCGGACAGCCCGGGCAGGGACGCGGAGAACATGGCGATCGTCAGGCGGGTGACCGAAGAGTACGAGCGCGCGGTCGCGGCGCTGCCCCCGGCGCGGCGCGGCTCGGCCGGCGTCCGTGCGGTTCGCTGGATGATCGAGGAACTGCGGGTAAGCCTCTTCGCCCAGACCCTCGGCACCCCCGCCCCGGTCTCCGAACGCCGCATCCGCAGTGCCGTCGAAAGGATGCGCTAGCAACCGAATTCACCCATCCGGCGCCGGCGTGTCGTCCGCTTATGGACTACATAGAATGCTACGTTGCTTCATGAATACCACGTTCATCTTCCAGTAAGCCTCTGAGGCCCTGGAGTGAGGAGGGACGTAGCGTGACCGGAACACCCCCCGTGAGGCGCCGGATGCTTGGTGCCGCGCTGCGCCGGTACCGTGAGAACCTCGGCTACGGGCTCGAGGACGCGGCCCGCGTTCTCGACTGCGACCGTTCCAAGATCAGCAGGATCGAGACGGGCCAGCGGGGCATCCGCGCGAAGGAACTGCGCGAGCTGCTGGACGAGTACGGAGTGACGGAGCAGGAACAGGCCGCCCTGACGGCCATCGCGCACCGCGGCAGGCAGCGCGGCTGGTGGGAGTCCTACTCCCTCCCCGAGGAGTACCGGGACTTTCTCCTCCTGGAGGCGGCCGCGTCGGAGATCATGTGTTACGACCCGCAGCAGATCCCGGACCTGCTGCAGACTCCCGGCTATGCGCGGGCGGCCGCCGAGGCCGACCCGGGCCTCACCGACGACGAGCAGCGGGCTCAGGCGGTCGAGGTCAAGCTCAGCAGGCAGCGGCTGATCCTGGGTGAGCGCCGGCCGAAGCTCGACGTGGTTATCGCGGAGGGAGCGCTGCACCAGGCCGTCGGCGGCCCCGGGGTCATGCGCGCGCAGCTGGCGCGCCTCGCCGAGACGGCAGACGCCGGCGCAGGGGTCACGGTCCAGGTGCTGCCGTTCGCGGCGGGCGCGCACGCCGCGGCGGGCAGCGGGTCGCTAGCTGTCCTCCGGTTCGCCGGCGCGCCGAGCCTGGGCGTGATCTGCCTCGCCGCTCTTTCCGGCGGGGTCTGCCTGGACGGTCAGGAGGATGTCACGCGATACGCGCGTGCCTTCGCCCACCTCCGCGCGTCCGCTCTGACGCCCGCGGCGTCGGCGCGGCTGCTCCGCGAAATGGCAAGAGACTGAGGGTCAGCCCTGAGGCGGTGACCCTGGAGACTCGGAATCGTCCGGATCGGCGTTGCCGCGCGGTACCGGCACCGCGCGAACCGGGAATGCAAGCCGCCTGGTGACTACCTCGAGCTTGGCGATGATCTCCTGGATGTCCCTGACTGGCTGGCTGGCCCCGCGGCCGTAACGGTCGGCGGAGTCCTGGTCGTGGCTTGCGCCCGGCATGCCGTTGCCGGATTTCATGTACGAAGATCTCCTGTTGGGGAAGGGAGACGGTGGGACGGTGGGCGGGACCGTTCCGCCGGCTAACTGTCGAAATGATTCTAGTAGGAGTTCTGTTGATTTGTTGCACGATGCAGGCATTATTTTGATACGTACGCCTGGACCGCCGTCTACCAGCATATATGGTGCCGGACCGGAGGAAGAAGTCGCCGGGCCAGCCGCGGGGCCCGGGGGTCCACGATTACGGCGGTTCCGGCCTCCCCGGCCGGACGCCGCGGGCGCTAACGTTGGCATAAATGCACGTTCTAAAGCTATTCGGCAAACGCACGTGCAAATGCACGAAGCCACCCGCCCCGCGACCGCTACGGCGAAAACCGGCGGCCCGGGCCAGCACCTCCCCCCGGGCCAGCACTGAGCATCTGCTCCAACTCCTGGGGGGTCAGCGCGGCAACGGGAAGGGGGGTGGCGGTGTCCCGTTCCGGGCGCAGCCCGTCGATGATCAAGTTCAGGTACCGGCGCCAGATGTCCGGCCTGACCTGTGCGGCGTACTCGCCCGCGGTGGTGAGCATGATGGCGATGAACGGGATGTCGGTCGCCCGCAGGTCCGCCCGGACCTGGCCGGCCGCCTGAGCGCGCTTGACAAGCCTGGTCACCGCCGGGCGCATCCGCTCGCGCGCATACCTGGTACGGGTCCCGCCATGGGCGCCGAACATCATCATCTGCCGGAGACCGAGGTCGCCGGCGAACGTCTCCGCGACGTACTTCAGGTAGGAGACGAGGCCGGTCCACGGGTCTGGCTCGGCGTGCGCGCGCTCGGCCTCGGCGACCATGGCGTCGATCCGGTCCTGGAACAGTTCCGATACGAGCGCAACTTTGTCGGGGAACCGCCGGTACACGGTGCCGACGCCGACGCCGGCGTGCCGTGCCACGTCGTCCAGCGTCGCCTCGAGCCCGCGCTCGGTGAACACCTCGGCGGCCGCGCGCAGGATACGCTGCCGGTTCCGCTCCGCGTCGCGGCGCAGGCGCGGCCGCGCTGCCGGGCACGGTGGCTGGGGCGCGTGCCTGGCCAGGGCCGCCTGGCCATCCGCCTGTTCCGGCGTCTCGGTGCTCGCTGCCATGGGTTCCTAACGCTACCCGGAACGGAGATGCCATCTCCGCTTAGAGTATGATAACCCGGAAAGCGGAGACCAACTCTCCAGAACGGCGGGGCCCCATGTCCGAGATGAGCGTGCCAGGCGGCGTGCCAGCGGCTGCCGGTGAGACGGGCAGTCAGGACCGGCGGCGCTGGCTGGTCCTTGCCATTATCGGCACCGCGCAGCTGATGATCGTCCTCGACATCACGATCATGAACATCGCGCTGCCCTCGGCACAGCATGACCTGCACTTCTCGAACGTGGACCGGCAGTGGGTGGTGACCGCGTACTCGCTGGCCTTCGGCAGCCTGCTGCTGTTCTTCGGGAGGGTGGCGGACCTCGTCGGCCGCAAGGTCACGTTCCTGATCGGGCTGGCGGGCTTCGCGGTGGCCTCCGCGGTTGGCGGCGCCTCGGTCAGCTTCGCGATGCTGGTGACGGCGCGCGCCGCCCAGGGCGCATTCGCCGCCGTGCTGGCGCCGTCCGCGCTGTCGCTGCTGACCACGACGTTCAGCGACCCGAAGGAGCGGGGCAAGGCGTTCGGCGTGTTCGGCGCGATCGCGGCCGGCGGCAGCGCGGTCGGGCTGCTGCTCGGCGGCGTGCTGACCGAGTACCTGTCGTGGCGCTGGTGCCTGTACGTCAACCTGTTCTTCGCCGCGTTCGCGTTCATCGGCGGCTCGATGCTGCTCCGCCGCCAGCCGGCGCTGGCCGGGGCCCGGCTGGACGTGCCGGGCGTGCTCACCGTGTCCGGCGGGATGTTCTGCCTGACCTACGGTTTCTCGAACGCCGCCACGCACAGCTGGAGCGCGCCGTCGACCTTGGGTTTCCTCGCCGCCGGGGTCGTGCTGCTGGCCATCTTCGCTGCCTGGCAGGCCCGTGCGCCGTACCCGCTGCTGCCGCCGCGGGTCGTGATCGACCGCAACCGCGGCGGCGCGTACCTGAGCATCCTGATCGTCGGCGCGGGCATGTTCGGCATCTTCTTGTTCCTCACCTACTACCTGCAGGTGACCCTGCGCTACACACCGGTCACCACCGGCTTCGCCTTCCTGCCGATGGCCGCGTGCATCGGCGTCGCGGCCAACGTGTCCACGATCGTGCTGCTGCCGCGGCTGGGGCCCAAACCGATCATCCCGCTAGGCCTGCTGCTCGCCGCGGGGGGCATGGTCTGGCTGACGAACATCGGGCCGAACTCGAGCTACGCCGCCGATATCCTGCCGCCGCTCCTGGTCGCTGGCCTCGGGTTCGGCCTCCTGTTCTCGGCCGCGATCAACACCGGAACGTACGGGGTCGCGCCCTCCGACGCCGGCGTGGCCTCGGCAAGCGTGAACACCGGGCAGCAGCTCGGCGGCTCGATCGGCACCGCCCTGCTCAACACGATCGCCGCCAGCGCCACCGCGCACTACCTGGCCGCGAACGCATCCCCGCGCACCCTGGTGCGTGGCCATCCCACCCCGCAGCTGGTTCAGCTCTCGCTGGTCCATGGCTACGTCACGGCCTTCTGGTGGTCAGCGGGCATCTTCGCCGCCGGGGCCGTCATCTGCGGTGCGCTGCTGCGCCCCGGCCCGCTGTTCCCCCGCGCCGCGGCGGGAGCGGGCGCCCCGGGCATCGTCGCCGCGCCGGCGGAGGCGCGGGCGCAGTCGGCCGGCACGACGGCTTCGGCGCAATCACCCCAGGCCCCGGAGTCGGCCGAGGCCGCGGAGAGGTTCCCGGACTGACGCACGGTACGCCAGGGCGCCCGGATGGCTGGCCCGCGACAGCGCACCCAGCGCGCCACCTTGCGAACCGTACAAAACGGACAGCCTTCATGATCGCGGAAACGGCGGGCCGTGGGCGGCACCTGGACTTCCGCGATCATGAGGCGTGGTGCTACAGCGACTAGCGGGGCCGGTGTGGTCAGCTAACGGCGTGGCTAGTGGTTCTGCGGTGGCGTGATGATACGGGAGCGGCCGACGAGCTGGCGGCCACCGCCCCGGAACGCTCCCGGGGCGCCATGGGGGTCCTGGAACGCTCCCGGGGCGCCATTGGGTCCGGGGCGGTAAGGACCGGTGCAGGGTACGGCGGGAGGGACGGGGACGGGCGCTGTTCTCGCCCTGGTCGGCGTCCGCGGCTCCGCCCAGGGCCGTCAGCGCGATCGTGAAGCGCGTCATGCCGGGATGGCTGCTCACGGTGACCGCGCCCTTGTGCGCGGCGACCACCGCGTCGACGATCGCCAGGCCGAGTCCGGCGGACGAGGCGTCGCCGGCGCGCGACCTGGACGTGTCGGCGCGGGTGAACCGCTCGAACAGGTCGGGTAGCAGGCCGGGCGGTATGCCAGGCCCGTCGTCGGTCACGCTCAGCTCGGCCCGGGGCGGCGGCGGCAGCGCGCCGCGGCGCACCGAGCCGACGGCCTCGGCGTGATCGTGCGGGTCGCCGGCCGCGATCTTCACGGTGACCGTCGTGCCCTCCGGCGTGTGCCTCCCGGCGTTGGACAGCAGGTTCACAAGCACCTGATGCAGCCGGTGCTCGTCGCCGAGGACCTCCACGGGGTCGTCCGGAAGCTCCAGCTGCCAGCGGTGATCGGTCCTCGCCACCTGCGCGTCGCTGATCGCGTCGATGGCCATCCGGGACAGGTCCACCGGCTCGCTGCTCAGCGGCCGCCCGGCGTCGAGCCTGGCCAGCAGCAACAGGTCGTCGACCAGCACGCTCATCCGGGCCGACTCCGACTGGACGCGGCTCAGCGCGTGGGCGACCGCGTCCGGCACCGGCCCGGGATGCCGCAGCGCCAGCTCCGCGTAGCCGCGGATCGCGGCCAGCGGGGTGCGAAGCTCATGGCTGGCGTCCGCCGCGAACCGGCGCAGCCGCGCCTCGCTCGCCTCCCGGCGCCCCAGCGCGGCCTGCACGTGCCCGAGCATCCGGTTGAACGCCGCCCCGACCTGGCCGGTCTCGGTACCCTGGTCGGTGTCCGGCACACCGCACGGGAGTTCGACCTCGCCGGATTCCAGCGGCAGTTCAGCCACCGCGGACGCGGTCGCCGCCACCCGGCGCAGCGGACGCAGCGAAAGCCGCACCCACCCAGTGCCGAGCACTCCGGCGAGGACCACGACGGCGCCGAAGACGGCGAGCTCCGTCAGCGCAACGTCACGTAGCGTGTCGTTCATGGGTGAGGTGGACAACCCGGTGACGTAGAAGTCCTTGTCCGGCGCGCGCATCGCGGTCAGCCGGTACTGCCCACCCGCCGATTGCAGGTCCTCCGTGGTGATCCTCTGCGGACGACTCCCAGGCTGCGGCGGCGGGGTGGCGGGGAGCCGCTGCAGCGCCTTCCAGTCGGCCCTGGACAGCCGGCAGTTCCTGCCGACGATGCCTGCGTCCCGGCGGCCGTCCCGAATGTATGCCGTGAAGGTACCCGGGCCGAGGCCGTAGCAGTTCATCGAGTCGCCCCCGCCGGGGGCGCCCCGGTTGTCGGCGTCATGGTCGCTGCCGTCGACATGCGCCCCGCAGCCACTCCACGCCGCGCTCGCGGTCAGCAGCTGCGCGTCGAG
>JAFAZE010000095.1 GCA_019239975.1 Streptosporangiaceae bacterium | reverse complement strand
CCGAGGGCGGCCAGGATCCTGCCGTCCGGGCTGAAGGCGACCACTATCTCCGGTTCGGCGTCCCTGGGCCGGCCGATGTGGATCTGGGCGAGACGCGAAGGACGTGAAGGGACTGTGACGTCCCAGAGCGTTACCCAGCCATCTCCGCCCGTGGCCAGCAGGGTTCGGCGACCCTGGAAGGCGAAAGCTGTCGTGCTGGGCAGGCCGGGCAGGTCCGCCAGGACCGCCAGGACCGTTGTGTGCGGCGCGGTGGCAATGTTCCACAATTGGACGCTTTGGCCAGAAGTCACCGCCAGTAGGCGCCCGCTGGCGTCCATGTCGGCGGTACCGGGCAATCCGAACCCCTCCGAAGGAATCACTGCCCAAACCGCTGGGTACTGCGAGTCCGCGACGTCCCATATTTGGATCTCGTCGTCAGAGCCGCTGGTGCTGGATGCTGACTGGCCGATGGTCGCCAGGGTCTGCCCGTCGGGGCTGAACGCTAGACATAGGCCGCCGCCGCCGAGAGACGGCAGGCCGAACGGGTCCGCAGGATAACTTATATCCCATAGAAAGGTCTTATAGGGCGAAGTGCCGGTGGCCATGAGAAGGGGAGCGGTTGGGCTGAACGCCACCGCGGCGGCCGCAGTGACGCCAGTCGATAGCGCGGCTAGCTGCCGGGGACGGTATGGGTCGGTCACATTCCAAAGATGCACACCGCCGGCGTTGACAGTCTGGTCACCGCCGCCGGTGGCGAGAAGATGCCCGTCAGGGCTGAAGGCGACGGAACGAACTACTTGCTTATCAGCGATCTTGTCGAGCAGGACCGGATCGTGGGCATTGCTGATATCCCAGAGGCGGATGGATTGGTCCCAGTCCGCGGCGGCGAGAAGGCGCCCGTCAGGGCGGAACGCGATGGACGAAGCCGCACTGGCGCCTGCGGACAGAATCGCCACCCGCCGGGGATGGCTGGGCGTGGTGATATCCCAGACGCGGACGGTATGGTCCCAGCCCGCACTGGCCAGCAAGTTGCCGTCGGGAGAGAAGGCGGCCTGTTCCACCGGCCCGGGCTCGCCAGCAGTAACCGCCTTGAGTACCGGGCGTAGTGGGTGCGCGACATTCCATAGCTCCACTGCCCCGTAGGTGTCGCCAACGGCCAGCAGGTTCCCGTCCTCTGTACCGATGAACGCCACGCATGTGGCTCCCGTGGCCGCCGGAATGATGGCCAGGACGGCATGCCTGGCCATGCTCCACAGTCGTACCTGCTGTCCAGCAACCAGAGCGAGCAGACGGCCATGGTTGCCGAAGGCGGCGTCTGTGACGCCGGCGGCGGTGATGATACCCGGCAGGGCTTGACTGGCGAAAAGGCCAGAAAATGCCGCCGGGGTTTGGGCGATCTGATAAGCGGCGACAGAGAGCTGTTTTGCGAGATTCGGCTCCGAGCCGTCAAGGCCAGCTGCTTCACTCGCGATCTCCTGGGATATGGCCATGTCGCGTTGCAGGCTGGACACCCGGGTGGCGTGGACTGCCAGGGCCGTCGCCGTTGCCATGCCCACGACCAAGGCCAGAAGGAACGCGATCGTCCCCTGTCGTCGGTGCCTTCTCCGCCGCGAAGCGCGATGGCTGGCGCGAAGGAAGTCACGCTCGGTGCGGCTCAGAGGCACGTGGCGCGCAGGATCGGCGCCGATCCGGGCAGCGGCCCCAGCGGCGGCCTCGAGCAAGCTACCGCTGTAGAGGTAGGACGGATCACAAGAATCGCGCGCCCAGTCCCCGGCCGTGCCGTGCAGCCGGGTCCGCACGATCCGGTCAGCGTGCGTCTCGGCAAGCCACGTGTCGCGCAGCAAGGGCCAGGCGGTCAGCAGGACCTCATGACTGACCTCCACTGTCCCGGCAGCCAGCGTGATGAGCCGTTCGGCGGCGAAGGCCTCCAGTACAGCCTCGACATCCCGCACCCCCGCTGGGTCCCTGCCTTCGGTGAGCTCGGCGCGCCCAGCGCGAGAGGCGGTGTCCACGCCGTCGCTGCTGGTCGCGGTCAACCGGATGAATACCTGCCGGGCCACGGCCTGCTGAGCGGGAGTCAGGCCATCGTAGGCGCGTTGCGCGCTGCTGGCGACAGCGGCTTCGATGCCGCCGGTCCGCTCATAGTCGGCCAAGGTAAGAACGTCTCCGGTACGACTGCGCCAGGCCTGGTCAAGTGCGTGTGACAACAGCGGGAGCACTCCCGCTCCGGAGAGCGGCCCCCGGCCGGGGACGGCGGGCGGCGACGCGGGCTGCCGGGTGCTCACCTCCCGCAACAGGACATCGATCAGGTCATGATCGACGCGGGAGCCTGCCTTCCGGGCCGGCTCGGTGATGGCCATCCGGAGCTGCCGTTCGGTCATCGACGTCAGCAGGTAGCGCTCCTGGACCGCGTCGGCTAGCTGAGGGTAATCCGCGCAACGGGCTTCAAAGTCGGCGCGCACGCCGAGAACCACGAGCGCTGACAGGGGCTGATCGAGGGCATCCCTGGCGGCGGCTGCGTGCAAGGCGGTGATGAACGCCTGCCGTTCGGCCTCATCGGAGCACTGCGTAAACAGCTGCTCGAACTGGTCGACCACCAGCAACAGCCGCTGCAGCTGCTCGCGCTGCCCCGGCAGCGGGCGGCTTGAACCGCCGGCCAGCCCGCCTGGCGGTGCCAGGGCCGCCTGGCGCGCGGTCAGAGCGAAGCCCGCCGGATCGGCGTCGAGCGCTCGGCGAACCGCGGCCGCGTCGGCTCCCGCCAGGCTCGCCACGCGCACGGCGAGTGCGTCAAGCGGTGCCCGCCCTGGGGTGAACAGCAGGCACGGCCACGAAACCGCGCCGGGCGCCGCCGCGAGCCCGTCTCCCCGGAGCCGCGGTAGTACTCCGGCACGCAACAGCGAGGACTTCCCAGCGCCCGACGCTCCGGACAGTACCAGCAGCCCGGTTGCGGCCAGGCATTCGGACATCCGGTCGAGGATCTGCGCGGCGGCCGCCTCGCGGCCGAAAAAGAACGGCGCGTCGCGCTCCTCGAACGCGCTCAAGCCCCGGTAAGGAGAATCGACTCTTCCTGAGACGCTTACCAGCGGCGGTGGCGCAACCCCGTCTGTCCAGGTCAGATTGCCATAAGCATAGATGATCTGAGTGTTGTCTTCACCGATCTGCACACCCATGGCGTGGCTGGCATCGACGGAATACATACCAGCATCGCCATGCCGCGGCCGCACCGGTTCGGCACCGGAATCCTGGTCAGCACTCACTGCCTTAAGCCACCCAGCGGGCCTTCGAACGAATTGTGCTGCATATTCTTGTCCCCGATCTGGACGGCCTGAGCACCCCGCACATCGACCGTGTACTTCCCCGCCCGGGCCCCAGCCGCGTCGATCAGGTGCAAGAAAGCTTCCGCCGCAGCTACCAGTCCCGAATCATGGTCGGCTCCGGCCCGATCAAGCTCGGCCATGAGAGGCGCACGCCAGGTCTCAGGAGCCTGCTCGTGTTTCGCTAGCACAAGCTCAGCCTCCGGCCTGCCGTCAAGCCGCTTCCTTACCAGAGCTTTCAGCCCGGCATAAGCATCCTTGACGGCTGAAGAGGCCGTATCCGTAACCCCCAGCGCCGCACCCGCCGCCAGTGCGGTCACAATCAGCGTGATGGGATCCATGCCCACCCTCCGCGCCCTGAAGTGAGACCACCATAGCAATTTTATGCGTAATGGCAATAACCGGGCATATATTCCCGGCCAGTCAGGGGAATCCCCGGATCACCGCGCTTTCTCCGAACGTTGTCCCGGTTACGTCGCGGATGGCGGACAGGTCGGCGGGCGAGGCGAGGCCCGCGTGGTAGAAGCGGAGTTCGGTCGCGCCGGCGCTGAGCACCGCCTCGGCCTGGGCGCGCAGCTCCGCGGGGCGGCCGCCCAGCGCGGACACGGCGGTCAGGTTTGCGGCGATCCGCGGCGAGCCGGGGGCGGCGGCGGCCACGCGCGATACGAGTTTCGCGGACTCGGCGGGCGGGCCGGGACACGCGAGCACCATCCCGTCGGCTCCGCCGGGGCCGAGCAGGACGGCGGGACCGAAACCGGGGTTGGCCCCGGTCTCGCGAAGATCCGGGTGCGAATGCACGAACACGGGCTTGCCGGGAGCGGACGCGCGCGCGGACGCGATCACGTCGCGCAGGAAGTCCGCCGCGACCGCGGCGCGCACCTGCTGAAGGGCGTCCTCCAGGTCCGAGGGCAGCCCGGCGGCGGGAGGAGGGCCGCCGAATCCCGCGTCGGCGGCGGCGCGGACGCTGCCGCGCAGTTCGCCGGGGTTCAGTCCCGCGCGACGGCAGGCGTCCTCGCATGAGGCGCAGAAGCACACGTCGAGCATCCAGCCAGCTGGCCCGGCGGGCTGACCGCCGGTCTTGTCGTGCGCGCTCAGGTGGCCGAAGCCGTACCAGCCGCAGGCTTCGAGCTCGATACCGTCCGCCCAGGCGAGCGCCGCGACGTCCGCGGCGAGGGTGGCCGCGTAGTCCCTTACGTCCGGCGACGCGACGCACAGCGCCCACGGGTAGGGGTCGCCGAACGCGTTGTGCACCGTGAACTCGGGATGCGCGGCGCCCAGGGCCTCGCTGTGCGCGACCACCACCCACGCGGCCACGCGCAGGCCGGCGGCGCGCAGCTGTTCGGCCGCCCGCTCGAACGATCCAGCCGGGTCGGGCGCCTCGGGGCCAGAAGGCTTCGGCACGGCGGGCCGCAGCGGCAGGCCCCGCCAGCGTTCCGGCGCTGGGTGGTAGTAGACACCGGCGTCCCGGGTGACGATCCGGTGCCGCGGATGGAACGGCGTCACGGCGCGCACCGAGTGGTAGGCCGCGGCCAGCACGACCTCCTGGATGCCCAGGTCGGCGATCCGCTTGGCCGCGTCGGGATCGCCATCCACGTCCCACGGATACAGGTACGCGGCCGAACGCGTCACGGCTGGTCAGCCTTTCCGGCCTCGCGCAGAACATCCGGCAGCAGCTCGGCCGGGAAGTTCTGGTACGCGACCGGGACCAGCCAGCGGCGGATGGCCGCCGTGCCCACGGAGGTGTACGCGGGCACCGTCGTGGCCGGCCACGGCCCGCCGTGATGCTGCGCCGCGACCACGGCCACCCCGGTGGGCCAGCCGTTACAGACGATTCGCCCAGCGATCCGCTGCAGCGCCGGGATCACCTGCCGGGCCAGCGCGATGTCCGGCGGCGAGCCCGTGTCGACGTGCACGGCACCCACCAGGTTGCCCGCCAGCGCGCCGAGCACCGGCAGCAGCTCCTCCACCGAGGGATACGTGATCACCAGACCCGCGGGGCCGAACCGCTCACGGGAAAGCACGCCGGTGTCCGCGGCGAACTCCTTCAGCGAGGTCTGGAAGACGTGCGGCGTGGCGCCCCACGGCCCCTCCCCCTGGGCGCCGCTGGCCAGCGGCGTCACGCCGGGGTGCGCTTCGGCCTCGGCCACCGCGTCCTGGTAGCCCGCGAAGATCCGCGCCGACAGCATGGGGCCTCCAGCGGACCCGCCGACCGCCTCCGCGACGGCGGCCAGCAGCGCCGAGTCCGCCGGGACGAACAGCAGGCCCGGGTTCGTGCAGAACTGGCCCGCGCCGAGCGTCAGCGAGGCGGCGTACCCGGAGGCGATCTCGGCCGCCCGGGCCGCCGCCGCGCCGGGCAGCACGACGACCGGGTTGACCGCGCCCAGCTCCCCGTAGAACGGGATGGGGACCTCCCGCTCGGCGCATATCCTCGCCAGCGCCAGCCCGCCCGCCGTCGAGCCGGTGAACCCGGCCGCCGCCACAGCCGGGTGCCGGAGCAGCCGCAGCCCCGCGTCCACCCCGTGTACCAGCCCGAACGTCCCGGTCGGCGCCCCGGCCGAGGCCAGGGCCTCTCCCACGATCTGCGCGGTCAGATCAGATGTCCCCGGATGGTTCTCGTGCGCCTTCACGATGACCGGGCACCCCGCCGCCAGCGCAGACGCGGTGTCCCCGCCGGCCACCGAGAACGCGAACGGAAAGTTCGACGCCGCGAACACCGCCACCGGCCCCAGCGGCCGGTTCACCCTCCGCAGATCCGGCGCGGCCCCCGCCACCGGGCTCGCCACCGCATCGAGATACGACCCATCGCGCAGCACCCCCGCGAACAGCCGCAACTGCCCCGTCGTCCGCCCCACCTCCCCCGTGAGCCGCTCCTCCCCCAGCGCGGTCTCCGCATCCGCGATAGCCACAAGCTCGCTCACCCGTGCATCAAGCGCATCAGCCACCGCCTCCAGCGCCTCGGCCCGAGCGCCCAGCGACATCCCCGCCAACAATGGGTACGCCTCAGTCGCAGCGCTGACGAGCGCATCGACCCCCACATCACTGGTCTCAGCGACCGGATCCCCGGCAGGCTCTCCGGTACGAGGGTTAAATGCCTGAATCATTGTGACTCCTGGTATCTGATGTGCATACGCTTGGGACCCTAGGGGCCGGGCCGAGTCGGGTCGGTATCGCGTCCGGGTCGGTATGGGGCTCGCCGCCGCGCCGCGATAAACGGTCACCTGAGCGGCGCGGGCGGGCGCCTGGGGTGGGGGTGGGGGGCGCCCGCCCGCTGGCAAGTGGCCGGCCGGCGAGTCCGGCAGGGGTGCACAAGCTGTGCGCCGAGCGCGGGCTGACTGGCATGGCGGCTAGGCGGTCACCGGGACACCACCTACCGTGACGTTCTCGACGACGAGGTCGCTGATGTACTGCGCGGCGCTGGGCGCCGTCGACGTGGTGATCGTGAGGTTCTCCAGCGTGGCAGTGCCAACCGGATCACTCGCGGAAGCCCCGACGATGGACCAGACGCCCGCGCAGTCGCTGACCGTCCAGTTATCTAGTGTGATGCCCGTAACTTCAGGCGGGTAATCGCCGGTCTGGCCGTTGTACTGACCCTCGATCTTCAGCAGCGGGCCGCCGACCGTGCCGGCGGTGACCCGGTAGACGTTGGTGTTGACCACGAAGCCGCCGCGCAGGGTGTTCGTCTTGATCCGGTGCCCGGCCGCCAGGTTCGCGCTGTTCATGGTCAGGTCGCGCGCGTAGACGTTCCGCACGCCGCCGGTCATCTCGCTGCCGATGGTGATCCCGCCGTGCCCGTTGGCGAAGGAGCAGTTCTCGATCACCACGTTCTGGCAGGGCACGTTGACCCGGCGGCCGTCCGCGTCCCGCCCGGCCTTGATCGCCATGCAGTCATCGCCGGTGTCGTAGGTGACGTTCCGCACGACCACGCCGTCGCAGGACTCGGGGTCGCAGCCGTCGGTGTTCGGGCCGCTGGAACTGATCGTCAGCCCGTCGACGGTCACGTTCCGGCACAAGTTCGGGTTCAGGTGCCAGAACGGGCTGTTGATGACCGTGACGCCCTCGAGCAGGACGCGGTCGCTGGCGAACGGCTGGATCATCTGCGGCGGGAGGTGGTGCCCCGCGCCGAACACCCGCTGCGAGACCGGCACGTTGTTGTCGGCCATCGTCTCCAGGGCGCTGAAGTCGGGCGATTCCTTGCCCTTCCAGTTCCACCAGTGACTGTCGTCGGCCTGCCCGTTGAGCGTGCCCTGCCCGGTCACGGCGATGTCCCGCTGGCCGTAGGAGTAGATGAACGGCGAGTAGTTCATCAGCTCGATGCCCTGCCAGCGGGTGAAGACGGCCGGCAGGTAGTCGTTCGGGTCCTGGCTGAACAGGATCGTGGCCCCATCCTCCACGCGCAGGTCGACACGGCTGAGCAGGTGAATGGCGCCGGTGAGGAACGTGCCCGCGGGCACGATCACGTGGCCGCCCCCGGAACGGCTGCACTCGCGGATCGCGGCGGCGAAAGCGGCGGTGTTCTTCGTGGTGCCGTCGCCGACCGCGCCGAAGTCGGTGACGGGGAAATGCCGCCTCGGGAACCGTGGCCGGCGCACCGAGGCGATGATCCGGTCGGCGGCGGCGTCGGCGCGGGTGCGCGGGGCGGCATCGGCGCGGGTGCGCGGGATGGAAGGGGTGCTGGCTGAGGCGGATGCGGTGCCGATGGCGCCGCCGAAGGCCAGGGCACCGCCGAGGGCGCCGAGGCGAAGGGCGGTGCGGCTGTCAATCTCGTATGACATCGTTGTCTCCCGGTGGGGCGCGTGGTCTTTACGAGGTCACTGCGGGTCTGGCTCCGGGTTGGGGGCACGGCGGGCGAGGAAGCCGAAGTCGCAGCCCTCGTTGGCCTGGGTGATGTGCTCGCTGTAGAGGGAGCCGTAGCCGCGGCCGAACTTCGGGGCGGGAGGGCGCCACTGAGCGCGGCGCGAAGACAGCTCCCGTTCGGAAATATCCAAAGACAGCTGCCTTGCAGCCACGTCAAGCGTTATCTGGTCGCCGGTGCGGACGAGGGCGAGCGGGCCGCCGGTGAACGCCTCGGGCGCGACGTGCAGCACGCACGCGCCGTAGCTGGTGCCGCTCATCCGGGCGTCGGAGATGCGCACCATGTCGCGCACGCCCTGGGCGAGCAGGTAGTCCGGGATGGGCAGCATGCCGTACTCGGGCATGCCCGGGCCGCCCTTCGGGCCGGCGTTGCGCAGCACCAGCACCGAATCCGGTGTGATGTTCAGCGTTGGGTCGTTGATCCGCCGCCGCAGCTGGAGGTAGGAGTCGAACACCACGGCGGCCCCGGTGTGCTTGAGCAGCCGCTGGCCGGCGGCGATGTGCTTGATGACGGCGCCGTCCGGCGCCAGGTTGCCGCGCAGCACGGCGATGCCGCCCTCCGCCGCCAGCGGGCTCTCCGGTGGGCGAATGACGTCGCCGTTGTGGACGGGCTTGTCGCCGAAGTTTTCTCCGAACGGGCGGCCGGTTACCGTGACGCGCTCCGGATGAAGCGCGCCGGGCACCTTCGCGAGCTGGCCGAGCAGGGCGGGCAGCCCGCCCGCGTAGTAGAAGTCCTCCATCAGGTACGAGCCGCCCGGCTTGATGTTCGCCAGCCACGGCACCCGGCGCGAGATCGCGTCGAAGTCGTCGAGCGTGAGCTCCACGCCCGCCCGGCCCGCCATGGCGATCAGGTGGATGAGCGCGTTGGTCGAGCCGCCGAGCGCCAGCACGGTCGCGGCGGCGTCCTCGAACGCCTCGCGGGTGAGGATCTTGTCCGGGGTGAGATCCTCCCAGACCATCTCCACGATGCGGCGGCCGCTGGCGGCGGCCATCCGGTAGTGCGCCGAGTCGACCGCCGGGATCGACGCCATACCGGGGAGCGTCATGCCGAGCGCCTCGGCGGCGCTGGTCATCGTCGACGCGGTGCCCATCGTCATGCAGTGGCCGGGCGATCTCGCGATGCCGCCCTCCAGGTCGGCCAGCTCGCAGTCGCCCGCCACGCCCGCCTTGACGTCGTCCCAGAGCTTCCACATGTCCGTGCCGCTGCCAACCGGCTGGCCCCGGTAGTTGCCGCGCAGCATGGGCCCGGCGGTCACGTAGACCGCCGGGATGTTGGCGCTGGCCGCGCCCATCAGCAGGGCGGGCGTGGTCTTGTCGCAGCCGCCCATCAGCACCGCGCCGTCCGCCGGGTAGGAGCGGAGCAGCTCTTCGGCCTCCATGGAAAGGAGGTTGCGGTACATCATCGGCGTCGGCTTCTGGAACGTCTCGCTGAGCGTCGCGACCGGCAGCTCGACCGGGAAGCCGCCCGCCTCCAGTACCCCGCGCTTGACCTGTTCGGCGCGCTCCCGCAGGTGCATGTGGCAGGGGTTCATCTCCGACCAGGTGTTCAGTATGACGATCAGCGGCTTGCCCAGGTGCTCCTCGGGCAGGACGCCGAGCTGCCGCATCCGGGACCGGTGACTGAACGCGCGCAGCCCCTCGGTGCGGCTGCCGCCGAACCAGCGATGGCTGCGCAACTCCTCCGGCGCCTTCGTCACGAGGCGGCCCCGGCCGCGGCCCGGGCGTTCTTGAACGCACCCCATGACCTGAGGATCGCGGAGATCTCCGTCCGTATCTCAGGGGGCAGCGGGCGGCTCGGCGGCCGGACGTCGGGGCGGCACAGGCCGAGCTGGGCGAGGGCCTGCTTGACGACGCTCACGTTGTCGGCGGAGGCGTCCGCGGCACGCAGTTCCTCGAACCTTCGTGCGTCCTCCCAGGTCTGCATCGCCGCGCCGTAGTCGCCGGCGCGCAGCGCGTCCAGCATGGACAGCGCGAGCCCGGGGTTGACATTGGCGAGCCCGGAGGTCAAGCCGCGCGCGCCGGACGCCCAGAACGACGGCGCGGTGAGCTCGGCTGCACCCGCCAGCCAGGTGAACCTGTCGATGCCGCCGTCGCGCGCCACCTGCGCGAACCTGGCCGCGTCGCGCAGGCCGTACTTGACCCCCACGACGTTCGGCGCGCGGTCCGCGAGCCGCGCGATGTGCCCGCCGGTGATGCGCTCGGTCCTGACGTACAGCACGACGCCGAGGTCGGGGACCGCGTCCGCGATGGCCGCGTGATAGTCGATCCAGCCCTCGGCGTGGACGTAGGGGTGGACGGGCTGGTGGATCATGATCATCCGCGCGCCGTTGTCCCGTGCGTGCCTGGCGGCTTCCGTCGCGGTGGCGATGTCGTGGCCGACCCCGGCGAGGATCTCGGCGCGGCCGCGCGCCGCGCGCGCGGCGGCCTCGAGCGCCTGGCGCGCCTCGGCGTGGCTCAGCGCGTAGAACTCGCCCGTGTTGCCGTTCGGGGTGAGCACCGTGATCCCGCCGTCGATCAGCCGGGTAGCCAGCCGCTCGCAGGTCGCGGTGTCGGGGGTCCCGTCCTCGGCGAACGGCATCACCGGCACGACGACCACCGTCTGCAGCGCGTTGCGCAGCGACTGCGCGGTGGCGGCGTCAAGACTCATTCTGCTGTTCTCCTCAGTTCCCGGGGAAGTTTCGTCGGACGAAAGACTCGATGTGCGCGCGGAGCAGGGCCGACGCGGTTGGCGCGTCGCCCGCCTCGGCGGCGGCGAGGACGGCCAGGTGCTCCTCCGCCTCGCGTTCCCAGCTCGGGGGCCCCTGCCCGCCCGCGTGCCCGCCGGGGTGCGCGTCGGCGCGCGCGGCGGGGTGCGCGGCAGGGTGCCCGTCGGGGTGCCCGTCGGCGCGCGCGGCGGGGTGCGCGGCGGGGTCGTGGCGCCACGCGGCGGCGCTGACCAGGGCCGTCTGGTCGCGCAGGTCGTCGAGGACGCCGGTCAGCAGCGGGTTCCCGCAGCCCGCGTAGAGCTCGCGGTGGTAGTCGCGGTTGGCCAGACTGCGTTCGGCCGGGTCGGTGGCCGCGGCGGCCCGCTTGAGGGCTAGCCGCGCGGCACGCCAGTCGTGACCCTGTGCGATCGCGCGGCCCAGCGCCTCGGGTTCCAGCAGCAGCCGCACGTCGTAGATGTGCCGAGCCTGCTCGTCGTCGACCACGCGGACGACCGCGCCCCGGTAGGGGCTCATCGTGACGAGGCCGGCGCCCGCGAGCGTCTTGAGCGCCTCCCGCACGGGGGTCTTGGACACGCCGAACACGCCGGCGAGGTCGGTCTCCACCAGGCTCTGGCCCGGTCTGAGCTCGCCGGTCAGGATCGCGTGCTTGATCGCGTCGAGCACGGCCACCGTGCGGGACGGCAGCGCCATCCCCGTCAGGTACGGGTTGCGCTGGGTGACAGGTTCAGTGGCGCTCATCGTGTGCCGCTCGTGTGCCGCGCTCATGGCTCGCGCATGGTGTATCGCATCTCATATATGATCTGGAACCCACGCTACGCCTGCGCGCCGGAGGACGTCAAAGCCAACCACAAGATCATCGGGGAACGTTGGTCGATTTGGGCTACCAGGGCGACCTCAATCGACCAACTTTCGCAAGGGCAAGTAAGGGTGGGAAGGGGTAGGGTTGTGCCCAGCATGTGGTTGCGCCTAGGGTTCCGCTGGCCGCTCGCTCGTCTGGCCCTGACAATCAGGGCGGCCGGGGCTGGACCGAGCGGCGCCGTGACCCGGGTTTCCGGCCCGGGGAACACCTGACGGGACAAAAGCCCTGAGGGCTCCAGTTCGGCATTGCCTGAGGAGCCCCGATGCACCCGCCGATCACGCTCCCGCTCACCGTCACCCTGGCCGTGCTCGCGGCCGCTGTTATCCACGCCACCTGGAACGCCATCGCGCACGGCATCAAGGACCAGCTGGCCGCGTTCGCGCTCATCGGCGCCGGCGGCATCCTGGTGGCGATTCCCCTGGTGCTGGTGGCGCCGCTGCCCCGCTCGGCCTGCTGGCCGTACCTGCTGGGCTCGGTCGCGATCCACGTCTTCTACAACCTGCTGCTGATGCGGTCCTACCAGTTCGGTGAGTTCAGCCAGGTCTACCCGCTGGCGAGGGGGATGTCCCCGCTGGTCGTCACGATCCTGGCGGCGGCGTTCGCCGCCGAGCGGCCGACCCTGCCCCAGCTCGCCGGGGTGCTGATCGTGTTCGCCGGCCTAGCGGTCCTGGTGTTCGCCGGCCGGCGGCCGGGACGCCCGGCGCTGATCGCGGCGATCGGTACCGGGCTCACCATCGCGGCCTACACGACGGTGGACGGCCTCGGCGTCCGGCTGTCGGCCAGCCCGGCAGGTTACATCGGCTGGCTGATGCTGCTGGAAAGCCTGTGCGTGCCGATGTTCGCGCTGATCCGCCGGCGTCATGTGCTGCGGGCGCAGCCGAGGCGGATACTGGCCGCCGGGCTTGCCGCGGGCGCGCTGAGCGTGCTCGCCTACGGCCTGGTGCTGTGGGCGCAGACCCGCGGCGCGCTCGCGCCGATCGCGGCGCTGCGGGAGACCAGCGTCATCTTCGGCGCGATCATCGGAACCGTGGTGTTCCGCGAGCCGTTCGGCCGCACCCGGATCGCCGCGACGATCCTGGTCGTGGCCGGCATCGTGCTGCTCAACGTGGCGTTAGGGAGTGGCCGTGCCCGGGTCCGGGGCTTCGGCGCGGTGGGGGCTTCGGCGCGGTGCGGGGGCTTCGTCGCGGTGAGGGGATGGGCGGCGTGCGCCGGTACCTGCGGAAAATCATTGTGAGCAGCCGTACCCGCGCTGATAGCGTCGCCGCGTGCTGGCACGGATCCCGTGGGCGATGGCGGGGATCGCTTGAGCGGTCTCCGGCCGGATCTCGCCCCACTGCGCGCCTCGCGGGACTTCCGCCTGGTGTTCGCCAGCCGGGCGATCACCTTGCTTGGCGGCCAGGCGACCGAGGTCGCCCTGCTGGTACAGGCTAAGCAGCTCACGCGCTCGCCGCTCGCGGTGGGCCTGCTCGGCGTCGTGGAACTCGTGCCGCTGCTGGTGTTCGGTCTGTACGGCGGGACGCTCGCGGACCGGTTCGACCGGCGCGCGATGATGCGCTGGTGCGAACCCGGCCTCGGCTTCTGCGTGGTCCTGCTGCTGGTCAACGCGTTGCTGCCGGACCCGGCGGTCTGGCCGCTGTATGCGGTCTCGGCGGTCATGATGGCGGTTGCCGCGCTGCAGCGGCCCTCGTTCGACGCTTCGGTGCCACGGCTGGTGCCACGCGAGCAGCTCACCGCGGCTTCGGCGCTGCTGGCGATGTCGGGAAACGCGAGCTTCATCCTCGGCTCGTCGCTGGGCGGTGTTCTCGCGGTGGCGCCTGGCCCGTGGCTGGTATACGGGCTCGACGCCGCGGGCTTCGCCATGTCGTTCGGGTTGCTCGGCCTGCTGCGCCCGGTGCCGCCGGTCGTAACGGGAGAGGCAGATAGGGCCGCCGGGGCCGAAGGGGCGGAGCGGCCGGGAAGAGCGGAGCGGCCGGGAAGAGCGGAGCGGCCGGAAGGGGCCGGGGTGGGTGGTGTCCTGACGGGGCTGCGCTACGCGCTGGGGCGGCAGGACCTCCTCGGTTCCTACCTGGCCGACCTCGCGGCGATGGTGTTCGCGTACCCGAACGCGCTGTTCCCCTTTATGGCGGCGCTGCTGCACGCGCCGTGGGCGACCGGGCTGATGTTCGCGGCGCCGTCGGCCGGGGCTTTCGGCGTGACGGTGCTCAGCGGATGGATGGGCAGGGTTCGGCGCCATGGCCGCGCCATCGCTCTGGCGGCGGCCGCATGGGGAGTCGCGATGACCGGCTTCGGCCTGTCGCCGGACATCTACCTCGCCATCGCCTGCCTGACAGCGGCGGGCGCCGCGGACATGGTGAGCGGGATCTTCCGCGACACACTGTGGAACCAGACGATTCCTGACGCGCTGCGCGGCCGGCTGGCGGGCGTGGAGCTGCTGAGCTACGGCCTCGGACCGCCGGCCGGCCAGCTCCGCTCCGGCGTGGTCGCCGGCCTCACAAGCGTCAGGTTCTCGCTCGTCTCGGGCGGGCTGTGCTGCGTCGCGGCGGTCGCCGTCATCTGCGCGGCGCTGCCCGGCTTCGCTCGCTACAAGGCGGCCGTGTCCGCCTCGGTCCCGGCGCGCGGCTGACGCCGACCTCCGCGTGGGCGAGCGTGAATGTGCCGCTCGGCCGGCTACAGCCGGCTCGCTGGCACATCGACACGGCGGCCCGCGCGTATGTCGCGCCAGCTCCCACACCCACACGGCGGGCAGCGCCTGTGAGGGCGCCAGCCACAGTCCCACGGCCACCAGCTCAACCAGCACCCTCGGAAGCATCACACACTGCGCGCCAGAATGCCCCGCTAAGACCCGCCGTTTCCATGGAACACCAGCGATGAACGGCGTTGTGGAACTTTCGGTGTCGCATACGACCCGCCGTTTCCACGATCCGCAACTCACGAATGCTTTTGCGGAAATTAGGGTGCCGTAGGCGACCCTTACTTTCCGGGATCATGAGCAAGCCCGGCGAGGGCAGGCGGAGGCGCGCCGGACGCGGAGGCGGGCGCGGGGACGGAGGGACGGGCGGGCACGAGGACGGGGAGGCGGAGGCGCGCGGGGACGGGGAGGCGGAAGCGCGCGGGGACGGGGAGGCGGAAGCGCGCAGGGACAGGGAGGCGGAAGCGCGCAGGGACGGAGGGGCGGGCGCGGGCGGGGACGGAGGCGCGCGTGACGGGCGGCAGGCGCGCCGGGGCTAAGGTGCGGAATGACCGGGTTAGGAGTCGAAGCCGAGGCCCAGGCGGTCTAGGGTGCGGAGCCAGAGGTCGCGGCGGCCGTTGTTGCGGTCGGCGCGGGCCAGCGAGGAACGGGTCAGCTGGATCACGGCGGAACGAACCGGCTCCGGGGGGAACGGCACCGGCTTGGAGCGGACCATGGCGAGGCGGGTGCGGTCGGTGTCCGCACCGGACAGCAGGTCCAGCATCACCTGGGCGCCGAACCTGCTCGCGCCCACGCCGAGCCCGGTGTATCCGGCCGCGTAGGCGAGCCGGCCGCCGTACGCCGTGCCGAAGAACGCGCAGAACCGGCTGCACGTGTCGAGCACTCCGCCCCAGGCGTGGGTGAACGAGACGCCCTCCAGTTGCGGGAACGCCCGGAAGAAGTGCGCGGCGAGCCGGGCGAACGTCTCGGGGCGCTGCGCCTGCTCGTCGTGGATCCGGCCCCCGTTGAAGTAGACGGCGTCGTAGCCGCCCCACAGGATGCGGTTGTCGCGGGTCAGCCTGAAGTAGTGGAACTGGTTGCCGTGGTCGGCGGCGCCCTGCCGGTTCCGCCACCCGATGCTGGCCAGCTGCGCCTCCGGCAGCGGCTCCGTCATCAGCGCGTAGTCGTAGACCGGGACGATGTAGTTCCTGATCCGGCGCAGCAGCGGCCGGTACGCCCCGGTGGCGAGCGCTACCTTCCCGGCGCGGACCCGGCCGTACGGCGTGGCCAGATTCACGCCCGCGCCGACCCCGGTGACGGAGGTGACGGAGGTGACGGAGGTGACGGAGGTGACGGGGGTGACGGAGGTGACGGAGGTGACGGAACGGACCGGAGTGCGCTCGTAGATCCGCACGCCCGCTTCCAGGCACGCGCGGCGCAGCCCCCAGGCCAGCCGCCCCGGTTCGACCAGCGCCAGCGTCCCGGATTCCCACACGCCGCCGAGGAACGTCGGCGAGTCGAGCTCCCGGCGCACGGCGTCCGCGTCCAGCACCCGGACGTCGTGCCCGAGTGCCCGCGCCGCCTCGGCTTCCTCGTGCAGGTCAGCAAGCTGCCACGGCGCGGTCGCTACGTTCAGCTCGCCGGCCGGCGAGAAGTCGCAGTCGATGCGGTGCTTCGCGATGGTCTCGGCTATCTCGCGCAGGTTCTCCGCGCCCATCCGGTCGAGCCGCGCCATCTCTGAGGGAAACCTCGCCAGGCCGTTGCCGAGACCGTGGGTGAGGCTGGCGGCGCAGAACCCGCCGTTACGGCCCGACGCCGCCCACCCGGCCGTCCGCGTCTCGAGGACCACGACGTCCAGCGACGGGTCACGCTCTCTGGCCAGCAGGGCGGTCCACAGCCCGGAGAACCCGCCGCCGACCACGGCCAGGTCCGCGGTGATCGCCCCGGCCAGCGCGGGCAGCGCATCCGGCGCGTCCGGCTGGTCCAGCCAGTAGGGCCGCGGCACGGCACCGGAAAGCGAGCGGGCGACGGCGGCAGGCACCTGACTCATGCCTGCAGTACACACGATCACCGATTTCAGGTACAACAGGGGAAACAGCGGCCCGCAGGCCGAAAGGGATGAGGCATGACAGAGCCCTATCAGGCCCTTGGCCTGGTACCCACCATGCGCGGCATCCGCCACCGTGACGAGATCAAGACCAACCTCGAGCACCTCTCGCACCTGATCAAGGCCGCGTCGTGGCTGTCCAGCCTGGACCTGCCGGTGCGGCTCATCGCGGTCCCGGAGGGCGCGCTGCAGGGGTTCAACGACGAGGTGCTCGACCTCGACCACGAGGAGTTCGCCAGGGAATGCGCGATCGACATCCCCGGACCGGAGACTGATTATCTCGGCGCGCTGGCCCGGCAGTGGAACGTCTTCCTGATGGCGCAGGCGAAAGCGCGGCATCCGGAATTCCCCGGCCGCTTCTTCAACGTCGGCTTCGTTCTCAGCCCGGAGGGCGACGTGATCCTCCGGCACCACAAGGTGGTGCCGCTTCTCCCGGTGGAGCACTCGCTCACGCCGCACAACGTCTGGGACAGGTGGATCGAGCTGTACGGCCGTAACCTGGACGCGTTCTACCCGGTCGCCGACACCGCGATCGGCAGGCTCGGGTTTCTGATGGCCAACGAGGGCTCGTACCCGGAGAACGCGCGCGGCCTGGCCATGAACGGCGCCGAGGTCGTCTACCGCGGGCCCTATCCGCACCCGCACGTGGGCAACGGCCTGTTCGAGGTCCAGAACCGGGCGCGCGCCCTCGACAACAACCTGTACCTGATCGCGTGCAACGTCGGCACCTACTACCTGAACGCTGAGTCCACGGTCCCGATCGACACCTTCGGCGGCGGGTCGGCCGTGATCGACTACCGCGGGCAGATCATCGGCCGGCACGACTACAGCGGCGGGTCCTCCTGGGTCGCCGGGACCATCGACATCGACGCGCTGCGCCGGTTCCGCGCCAGCGCGCAGTGGGACAACTGGATCAAGGACCTCACCACCGAGCAGTACCAGCTCATCTACGAAGAACCGGTCTACCCCAGGAACCTCTACCTCGGCCGCGCCCCGTACAAGCACGCCGAATACCGCCGCGAGGTCATCGACAAGCAGATCGCGCTCATGCACGACCGTGGCATCTGGGCGCGCCCGGACGCGGGGAAGCCGGGTCCGCGGCCGGAGTGACCACCGCCCGTTCGGAAGACTGATTTTGATCTTCAGCCAGCGCGGGCGGCCGCCGATGTCACGAGCCGATGTAGCTCATGACGTGCTTGATGCGGGTGTAGTCCTCGAAGCCGTACATGGACAGGTCCTTGCCGTAGCCGGAGTGCTTGAAGCCGCCGTGCGGCATCTCGGCGACGATCGGGATGTGCGTGTTGATCCAGACCGCGCCGAAGTCCAGGCGGCGGGCCATTCGCATCGCCCGGCCGTGGTCCCGGGTCCAGACGCTGGACGCCAGCCCGTACTCCACGCCGTTGGCCCAGCGCAGCGCCTCCTCCTCGTCGGTGAACCGCTGGACGGTGATGACCGGGCCGAAGATCTCGTTCTGGATCATCTCGTCGTCCTGGTTCAGGCCGGACACCACGGTCGGCTCGAACAGGAACCCGCGTGAGCCCGCCCGGTGGCCGCCGGTGACCACCTCGGCGTGCGCGGGGATCCGCTCGAAGAAGCCTGAGACGCGGGCGAGCTGGTTCGGGTTGTTCAGCGGGCCGTAGTCCGCGTCGGGCACGTCGAGGCCGCCGGTGGTCGTGCCCCGCGCCTGCTCGGCGAGCGCTGCCGTCAGGTCTGATGCGATGCCCGGGCCGGCCAGCACCCGGGTCGCGGCCGTGCAGTCCTGGCCCGCGTTGAAGTAGCCGGCGCCGGCGATGCCCTCGGCCGCGGCCTCGACGTCGGCGTCGTCGAACACGATGACCGGGGCCTTGCCGCCGAGCTCGAGATGCACCCGCTTCAGGTCCTCGGCGGCGGCCCGAGCCACCTCCATCCCGGCCCGCACCGAGCCGGTGATCGACACCATCCGCGGGATCTTGTGCCGGACGAGTTCCCGGCCGGTGTCCCGGTCGCCGCAGACGACGTTGAGCACGCCCGGCGGCAGGAACTCGCCGGCGATCTCGGCGAGCAGCAGGGTGGAGACCGGCGTGGTGTCGGACGGCTTCAGCACCACCGTGTTGCCGGCCGCCAGCGCGGGCGCGATCTTCCACACCGCCATCATCAGCGGGTAGTTCCAGGGCGTCACCTGGGCGCACACGCCCACCGGCTCGCGCCTGACGAAGGAGGTGTGGTCGGCCATGTACTCGCCCGCGCTGCGGCCCTCGAGCACCCTGGCGGCGCCGGCGAAGAACCGGATCTGGTCGACGGAAGGCGGGAGCTCTTCCGACAGGGTCAGCGCGACCGGCTTGCCGGTGTTCCCGCTCTCCGCCTCGGTGATCTCCTCGGCGCGTTTCTCGACCGCGTCCGCGATCCTGAGCAGGGCGAGGCTCCGCTCGGCCGGGGTGCTGTCCCGCCAGCCGCCGAACGCGGCGGCGGCGGCGCGGAGCGCCTCGTCCACGTCCTGCGGCCCGGACACCGGCGCCTGCGCGTACACCTCGCCGGTGCTGGGGTCGAGCAGGTCGCTCAGCCGGCCGTCACGGGTGTCGGCGTGCTTCCCGTTCACGAAGTTCCGCAGCGGTGTCCGGGTCATCTCCCGCCTCCAATGGTCATCTAGCGACGAGCTTCGCAGAGATATACGGTCATTACAAGTGATTCAGTAGCTATTCTTGCTTATATCTACGAAATCAGTTGACATCACGGCCTGGCATGACAGCATGTTAAGTACCCGGCGCGCTCTCGGGTAGACGCGCCCTTGGAGGAGTGATCGCATGGCACATACCCCGCGCGCGCTCCCGGCCGCCGCCACGGCCGTGCTCGACGATATCTCCAAGCGGATCATCGAGCAGCTGCAGGCCGACGGCAGGCGGTCCTACGCCGCGATCGGCAAGGCGGTGGGGCTGTCCGAGGCGGCCGTGCGGCAGCGGGTCCAGCGCCTGCAGGAGGCGGGCGTGATGCAGATCGTCGCCGTCACCGACCCGCTCACGCTCGGGTTCCGGCGGCAGGCGATGATCACGGTCAAGTGCGACGGGGACCTGGAGAAGGTGGCCGACCACCTGGCCGCGATGGACGAGATCGACTACGTGGTGATCACCGCCGGATCTTTCGACCTCCTGGTCGAGGTCGTCTGCGAAAACGACGACCACCTGCTGGAGATCCTCGGCCGGGTGCGCGGAGTGCCGGCCGTGACCAGCACCGAGACGTTCGTCTACCTGAAACTACGCAAGCAGACCTACTCATGGGGAACGCGATGACACCAGACAACACCGTCAGCGACACCACCGGCGCCGGCCGCGCCGGCAGCCACGACCTCCAGGACGTCGCCAAGCGGAACCTCTGGCTGCACTTCACCCGGATGTCGGCCTACGGCGCCAGCGACGTGCCGGTCATCGTGCGCGGGTCCGGAGTCTACGTCTACGACAACCACGGCAAGCGATACCTGGACGGGCTGTCCGGGCTGTTCGTCTCGCAGGTGGGGCACGGGCGGACGGAGATCGCCGAGGCGGCGGCGCGGCAGGCGTCGGAGCTCGCGTACTTCCCGCTGTGGTCCTACGCGCACCCGCGGGCGGTCGAACTGGCGGGGCGGCTGGCGGAGCTGACACCGGGCGACCTGAACCGGGTGTTCTTCACCACCAGCGGCTCCGAGGCCGTGGAGTCGGCGTGGAAGCTGGCCAAGCAGTACTTCAAGCTGACCGGGCAGCCGGCACGGTACAAAGTGATCAGCCGCGACATCGCCTACCACGGCACCTCGATGGGCGCGCTCGCCGTCACCGGCCTCGCCGACATCAAGTACCCGTTCGAGCCGATGACGCCGGGCGGCGTCCGCGTGCCGAACACCAACTTCTACCGCGCGCCCGGCTTCGCGGCGGGGTCGCTCGAGGACTTCGGCACCTGGGCCGCGGACGAGATCGAGCGGGCGATCCTGCGCGAGGGGCCGGAGTCGGTGGCCGCGGTGTACGTAGAGCCCGTGCAGAACTCCGGCGGCTGCTTCCCGCCGCCGCCCGGTTACTTCGAGCGGGTGCGGGAGATCTGCACGCGCCACGGCGTGCTGCTCGTCTCCGACGAGGTCATCTGCGCGTTCGGCAGGCTCGGCTATTATTTCGGCTCGTCGCGGTACGGCTACCAGCCGGACATCATCACCTTCGCCAAGGGACTGACGTCCGGGTACGCGCCGCTGGGCGGGATGGCGGTCAGCGACGCCCTGATGGAGCCGTTCCTTTCCGGGCAGTCGACCTTCCTGCACGGAGTCACGTTCGCGGGCCACCCGGTTTCCGCGGCGGTGGCGCTGGCAAACCTGGACATCTTCGAGAAGGAAGACCTGCTCGGCAACGTCCGCGCCAACGAGGGCGCGTTCCGCGCGACGCTGGAGAAACTGCTCGACCTGCCGATCGTCGGCGACGTCCGCGGCGACGGCTACTTCTACGGCATCGAGCTGGTGAAGGACAAGGCCACCAGGGAGACGTTCAGCGACGACGAGTCGGAGCGGCTGCTTCGCGGGTTCCTGTCCCAGGCGCTGTTCGACGCGGGGCTGATCTGCCGGGCCGACGACCGCGGCGACCCGGTGGTGCAGCTCGCGCCGCCGCTCATCTGCACCCAGGAGCACTTCGACGAGATGGAGCGGATCCTGCGCGAGGTGCTGACCGAGGCCTGGGGCAGGATCTGACGGGCCCGGAGCCGGTGCTCGCCGCTGCTCTTACGGAACGGGCGGTGGCTTTACCTGGCCCGCTGGCCGTCTACCGGCCAGCTCCCAGGGCCCCTTTGTTGCGCGGACCATGATCATGGGTCGTTGTGCACCTTTACTGGTGCCCTTTGACCCACGATCATGGAACCATGGGAGGGGCCGTGCCGGCCACTGGGGCCAGGCCGCTGCGGGCCGACGCGCGGCGCAACCGCGACCGGCTGCTCGACGCCGCCGTGCGCGCGTTCTCCCGCGACGGGCTCGACGCGACGCTCGACGCGATCGCAAAGGACGCCGGTGTCGGGATCGGCACGCTTTACCGGCACTTCCCCACCCGCGAGGCGCTCATCGAGGCGGCGTACCGCAGCGAGCTCGCCAGGCTGTGCGACGCCGTGCCCGGCCTGCTGCTCACGATGCCGCCAGACGCGGCGCTGCGTACCTGGATGGACCGCTACATCGACTACACGGCCACCAAACGCGGCATGGCCGACGCGTTGCGCGCGGTTATCGCGTCCGGCGGGAACCCCTTCGCGACCAGCCGCACCCGGCTCACCGGCGCGATCGCATCACTGCTTCAGGCCGGCGCCGCGGCGGGCGCCGTCCGCTCCGGCATGCGCCCGGAGGACGTGCTCGCGAGCCTGTCCGGCGTGTCCCTCGCCGCCGGCGAGCCGGCCAGGCGCGAGCAGGCCGGCCGCCTGCTCGACCTGCTGATGGACGGGCTGCGCTACGGTGCCGGGAGCTTAGGCGCCGGAGGTGACGATGCCGTACTCGTGGATCCTGCGGTAGATCGTCGCCCGCGACATGCCAAGCGCCTCCGCGGCCTTGACCTTGTTGCCGTCGTGGTCGAGCAGGCTCTGCACGATGGCGTCCCGCTCGATCGACTCCAGCGGGCTGAGCAGCCTGCGGCTCACCGTCCAGCACTCCGGCGGCAGGTCGCGCGGCATGATGGCGCCCGCCCGGCGGCGCTGCACAACCTGCCTGAGCACCCGCCACAGCTGATCGGTGTTGCCCGGCCATGCCGACCGCATCAGCAGCTGCATCGCCTCGGGTGAGCAGCTGAGGCGGCCGTGCTGGCTGAGCCTGGCGAGGAAGAACGGAACCAGCTCCTGCAGGTCGTCGACGTGATGCCGGAGCGGCGGGAGCTGCACGGTCCCGGGGAAGAACCGCAGCAGCCTGGCCAGGTCCTCGCCCCTCGTGCCGTCCTCTCCCCCGCGGCCGCGGCTGAGCGTCACCGCCACCCGAAGGTGGCAATGGCGGTCGGCGGTCCGCGCCTCCTGCAGCGCGCAGGCCAGCGCGTGCAGCGGCCGGGCCGCCAGCGCGTCGACGTGCCTGATGACCAGCATTCCCCGGCCGTCCAGCAGCTCGTGGCGCACCTTTACGAGCCAGTCCTGGGTGCCACCCGCCGCGGTCCCGGATTCCGCCGCGTCCAGCACGTGGAACGGCGCGGCCGGGTTCCGCCGCTGGTGTACGGCGCGGACCAGGGCCAGCTTGCCGGCGCCGGGCTCGCCCTCCAGCGTCAGCCAGTCCCCGCTGTCGTAGGCGGTCTCCGCCTCGCGGCACGCCCGCAGCCACAGCACGCCGCTGCCCACCAGGCCCGGCAGGTACATGGCGGACCGCGGCGCCGGCACCTCGGCCGCGGGGGCGGCGGGCGCGACCAGCTTCACGTGCACCACGCCGTCAAAGAACCGGCCGTCGCCGACCGGGCGGCAGAACACGCGCGCCACCATGCCGCTGGGCAGGCTCACCGTGACGCCGGCGTGAGACCCGCGTCCCCCGGCCAGCGCCTCCGTGGCCTGGCCGATCAGTGCGGCCTGGTCGCCGGGGTCCAGCACGCGGCGCGCGTGATCGTTCAGCATGACCACGTCGTTGCCGAGAGCCAGCACAATGCCGCCGGTGCGCCGGCAGGCCCGCATGTACTCCTGGAGCAGGTGGAAGTCCCGGCTGCTGCCGGCGGCCAGCATGGCGCGCCTTATCTGCTCGGCGGTCGACTTCACCAGCGAGATCATCAGCGGATCGGCGTCCTTGCGCCAGCAGGTGAGGTCGATGACGCCGACCGTCTTGCCCGAGACCGGGTCGTGGATCGGTACCCCTGCGCAGCCGAAGCGCTCCAGGTACTCCGCGTAATGCTCATGACCGAAGACGTGGGCGGGGCCGCCGGCCTCCAGCGCGGTGCCGATGCCGTTGGTGCCCACACGGTCTTCGGCGTAGCTGAAGCCGGGGGCCAGCTTGATGCCGTCGAGGGCACGCTCCAGGTCGTGGTCCCCGGTCAGCCTGGTGAGCACCAGTCCGTCGGCGTCGGTCAGGATGACGCTGATCGGCTGGCCGTCGAGCTGCTCGTGCAGCTGCCGCAGCACCGGTTCGGCGCTGCGGGCCAGTGTGCCCTCCAGGTTGGGGTCATGCAGATAGTCCAGGTGGATGCGGTTGGCCGCGACGTTCCACTCGCGGGAACGGCGCCACGACGCAAGGATCGGCTCGCGCACGGCACGCGGATCCACCGGCTCCGCCGCGAGGAACCGCTCCCTCGCTTCGGCCAGCCGGTCTCGGACAACGTGCAGCGACGATGCTGCATGTGCCATGCCCGCCTCCCTCACCTGTATCTCCGGCTGGAGGCTCAGCCTGCGCTGCCTGGAGGCTCAGCCTGGCGCTGATCGCTTCCGGTTTACCGTCGCCGCTACCACGTTAAACCCGCGGTAACGGAGCACTGTCTCAAGTTGAGACTGCCGCCTCGTGGGTCCGGGCGCCCCCGCCGGTGTCCCCGGACGTGTCTCAGGACGTGTCTCAGGTTGAGAGGCCATGACCTCGGCTTTCGCGATGAGATCCAGCACACAAGGACTTTTCGGGGCCGGCGGTCCGTCCGCACCGTCCCGGCCCCGGGGAAGGGGTGACGACGAGATGAGCCGCCAGAGCGTGGCCAGGGCGCACCAGAAGATCCAGGAACTCGCCTGGGAGCCCGCGTACCACCAGCCGGTCTCGCAGTACGGGACCGACTACACCTTCCGCAGGGCGCAGAAGAAGGACCCGCTCAAGCAGGTGCTCCGGTCCTACTTCCCGATGCAGGAGGAAAAAGACCACCGCGTCTACGGCGCCGAGGACGGCGCCATCCGCGGCAACATGTTCCGCCAAGTCCAGGAGCGCTGGCTGGAATGGCAGAAGCTGTTCCTGAGCATCATCCCGCTGCCGGAGATCTCCGCGGCGCGGGCGATGCCGCTGCTGTTCCGCAACGTGCCGAACCCTGAGCTGCACAACGGCCAGGCGATCCAGATGATCGACGAGGTACGGCACTCCACGATCCAGCAGAACCTGAAGCGCCTGTACATGAACAACTACATCGACCCGGCGGGCTTCAACACCAGCCTGCGCGGGTTCCACAACGACTACTGCGGGACGATCGGCCGGCAGTTCGCCGAGGGCTTCATCACCGGCGACGCCATCACGGCCGCGTCCATCTACCTGACGATCGTGGCCGAGACCGCGTTCACGAACACCCTGTTCGTGGCCATGCCGGCCGAGGCCGCCGCCAACGGCGACTACCTGCTGCCGACCGTGTTCCACTCGGTGCAGTCCGACGAGTCGCGGCACATCAGCAACGGGTACGCCACGCTGCTGATGGCGCTGGCCGACGAGGAGAACCAGCAGCTTCTCGAGCGCGACCTGCGCTACGCGTGGTGGAACAACCACCGCGTGGTGGACGCGGCGATCGGCACGTTCATCGAGTACGGCACGAAGGACCGCCGCAAGGACCGCGAGTCGTACGCCGAGATGTGGCGGCGGTGGATCTACGACGACTACTACCGCAGCTACCTGGTGCCGCTGGAGAAGTACGGCCTGAAGGTGCCGCACGACCTCATCGAGGAGGCCTGGAACCAGATCTGGAACAAGGGCTACGTGCACGAGGTCGCGCAGTTCTTCGCCACCGGCTGGCTGGCGAACTACTGGCGGATCGACCCGATGACCGAGCGGGACTTCGAGTGGTTCGAGTACAAGTACCCGGGCTGGTACGACAGGTACGGCAAGTGGTGGGAGAACTACGCACGCCTGTCGGAGCCGAACGGGCACCACCCGATCGTCGCCGAGGACGTCGATTACCAGTACCCGCACCGGTGCTGGACCTGCATGGTGCCGTGCCTGGTCCGCGAGGACATGGTCATGGACGAGGTCGACGGGCAGTGGCGCACCTACTGCCACGAGGCCTGCCGGTGGACCGACGCGGTGGCGTTCCGCCCGGTCTTCGAGGGCCGCCAGACGCCGAACATGGGCCAGCTCATCGGCTACCGGGAGTGGGAGACCCTCTACCACGGCTGGAACTGGGCCGACGTGGTGTCCGACATGGGGTTCGTGCGGGACGACGGCAAGACGATGACCGCCCAGCCGCACCTGAACCTCGACCCGAAGAAGATGTGGACGCTGGACCACCTGCGCCGCATGCCGCCGCTGCAGAGCCCGAACGTGCTGCTGAACGAGATGACTCCGGAGGAGCGTGAGACATTCCGGGCGAACTACGTGCGCGGCGGCCCCGCTGGCCGTCCCGCTCCGGCTGAGGCCTGAGCTGTTACCGAACGGGCGGTGGTGACCCCCCCATGGCAGGCCCGTGCGTCATGAGGGCGCGCGGGCCTGCCCCCAGCCGTCCACCACAGCGTTCCCGGGCTCAGCGGGTTGAGAGGTGAGGATGCCCGGCAAGCACGTCGTCCGGTTCGAGCCGGTCGGCATCGAGATCGAGGTCGGCGAGGAGCAGACCGTCCTGCGCGCCGCGGCCGAGCAGGGAATCATGCTCATGCACGGCTGCAAAGAGGGCCAGTGCTCGTCCTGCAAGTCGTTCCTGCTCGAGGGCGACGATGTGGAGCTCGACCGGTACTCGACGTTCGCGCTGCCCGACTTCGAGCGGGAGGAGGGCTTCACGCTGCTGTGCCGGGCGCACGTCTACGAGGACGTCACAATCGAGCTGCTCAACTACGACGAGGACATGATCCGGTCCGGGCTGCCGATCCAGGAGGCGGTCGCCGAGGTTGTCTCCAAGGACCCGGTCACGCACGACATGCGGCGCCTGGTGCTCCGGCTGCCGGGTAACGCGGAGTTCAAGTTCTTCCCGGGCCAGTACGTCGACATCGCGATCCCCGGCACGAACGAGACCCGGTCGTTCTCGATGGCGAACACGTCCGCCAGGGAGAGCGGGCTGCTCGAGTTCGTCATCAAGGTCTATCCGGACGGCCTGTTCTCGCAGTTCCTCGACACGAAGCTGCAGGCCGGCGACCAGCTCCACGTCACCGGGCCGTTCGGCGTGTTCACCCTTCGGGACGCGGCAAAGACCCCGGACGCCCCGATCGTCTTCGTTGGCGGCGGGGCGGGCATGGCGCCCATCTTGTGCCTGCTCCGCTCGATGGCCGAGCGCGGCATCAGCCGGCCGGCCGTGTACTACTACGGCGCGCGCCGCCGCCATGACCTGTGCTTCGAGGCGGAGCTGAGTTCGCTGGAGCGGGCGCTGCCCGATTTCCGCTACGTGCCCGCGCTGTCCGAGCCCGGGGACGGCGACTGGGACGGCGAGACCGGGCTGATCACGGACGTGGTGGCCAGGCACCGCCGCGACCTGACGGGCACGCACGCGTACGTATGCGGGCCGCCCCCGATGGTCGAGGCGGCGGTGCCGCTGCTCACCCGGCTCGGGGTGCCGGAAAAGCACGTCTACTTCGACAAGTTCACCTTCACTGAGGAGACCCGATGACAACGTCTCAGCAAGCAGCGTCTCAGCAAGCAGCGTCTCAGCAGCAGCGCAGCGTACCGAAGCCTGTGTTCACCGACGCGGAAGCGGGCGCGAAGGTTTTCCCGGACTCGGACTCCAGCGCGCGCCGCTTCAACTACTTCGTCCCGGCCAGGCGGAAGCAGACCCACTACGAGGACGTCACCGTGGAGGTCCAGCCCGACCCGCGGCACTACCTGAGCCAGAACTGGCTGTACGGGTTCGCCGACGGCCGCGGCGGCTACCCGCTGGACTGGACGGTGCTCAGGGCCTGGGGAACGGACCAGCCGGAGCCGAAGCGGTTCCCCGGCTCGGGCGGCAAGGGCTACGAATGGCCCGCGCTCGGCTGGCACGAGTTCCGCGACCCGAACGAGGAGTGGGAGCTCACCCTGTACCGCTACAACGCCAACGTGGTCAGGCAGCTCAACCAGAACGTCGAAAACGCGCGCCAGACCAAGGCGTTCGGGCAGTGGAACCGGAACTGGGTGCGGTTCGTGGAGCGCAACCTCGGCGCGTGGATGCACGTCGATCACGGCCTCGGGCTGTACCTGTACGCGAACGCGCAGCGGCGCGCCCCGACCAACATGCACAACAACGCGATCTCCGTGAACAGCATGCACAGAATCCGGTCGGCTCAGGACCTGGCGCTGTACAACCTGACGCTGACCGAGGAGATCGCCGGCTTCGACGGCACCGCGCACATCGAGGCCTGGAACTCCGATCCGGCCTGGCAGGGGGTGCGGGAGACCGCCGAGCAGCTGACCGCCATCGACGACTGGTGCGAGGCGATCTTCGCCGGGAACGTCGTCTTCGAGCCGCTGGTCGGCGAGCTGTTCCGCAGCCACCTGGTGCAGCACGCCGCGCCGCGCAACGGCGACTTCGTCACCCCGACGATCGTCGGCGCCGAGGAGTACGACTACGCCGAGCGCGACCTGCGGTACACCATCCCGATGTTCGGGCTGCTGACGAACGACCGGGAATTCGCCGGGCCCAACAAGTCGGTCATGGACGGGTGGCTGGCCGCGTGGGTGCCGCGCGCCCTGGCGGCCGCGCGGGCGCTGCAGCCGCTGTGGTCGCAGCCCGACGCCAAGCCGCCGCGCTTCGAGGACGGCCTGGACGCCGCCAAGAGCCGCTTCAGCGGCATCGTGACCGATCTCGGCCTCGCAGTCCCGAAGGAGCTGGCGCAATGACCACGTTCAAGACGGCGGAAAGCCCGTACCAATCCGACAGCACGCCGTCCAACAAGTGCGGCTTCACGCTGATGAACAACCAGGTCGGCGACGTGATCGCGCAGGTGATGTCCACCAAGCCGAACGTGACCGTCACCTGGCTGCCGTCGATGATGCGCGTCGACGCGATCGGCCACATGGAGGTCAACTACGACGAGATCTCCGAGGCGCTCGGCGAGGAGCCGGGCTATTTCAACTCGGCGGAACTCGAGGAGGACATGTCCACCCACTACGGCCGGATGATCCACGAGGACGACCGCACGCTGTTCTTCGCGAACCCCGAAGACGCGGCCGGTTACCTCGGCTTCGACCTGACCGCGAGGGCGTGACCAGTAACCAGAGGAGGCGCCTTGTACGAGGTAAACGGCGAGAAGTACTTCGTCGTCGATGGGCACATGCACTACTGGAACGCGGCACCGGACAACTGGGTGCCGGGGGCCGAGAAGTACGCCAAGGGCTGGATCGAGTGCTTCCACGCCTACCAGGGCCTGGGACCGCCGGAGACGCACTGGCCGCTCGAGCACTTCGAGAGGTACTCCGAAGAGGACCTGATGAAGGACGTCTTCGAGGACGGCCACGTGGACGTGGCGATCTTCCAGCCCACGTACCTGAAGGAGTGGTACAGGGAGGGCTTCAACACCACCGAGCGCAACGCGCTGATGGGTGAGAAGCACCCGGGCAAATTCGTCTACAACACGCGGTTCGACCCCCGCGACGGCGACGCGGGCATCGAGGAGCTCAGGCGCAACGTCGAGCGGTTCGGCTGCAAGGGCGTCAAGCTCTACACCGCCGAGTGGAACGCCGGCTCGCGCGGGTACAAGCTGACCGACCCGGCGGCGTACCGCTACCTGGAGGTCGCGCAGAACCTCGGCATCAGGAACATCCACGTCCACAAGGGGCCCACGATCTGGCCGCTGGACAAGGACGCCTTCGACGTCTCGGATGTGGACCACGCCGCGACCGACTTCCCCGAGCTCAACTTCATCGTCGAGCACGTGGGGCTGCCGCGGATCGAGGACTTCTGCTTCATGGCGACGCAGGAGCCGAACGTATACGCGGGCCTGGCGGTGGTCATCGGCGGCCTCATGCACGCCCGGCCGAAGTTCTTCGCCAAGGTCATGGGCGAGCTGCTGTTCTGGGTCGGCGAGGACAAGATGATCTTCGGCAGCGACTACGCCATCTGGGAGCCGAAGTGGCAGGTCGAGGGCTTCGTCGCGTGGGATTACCCGGATCGCGAGGAGTTCTCGGACTACCCGGGGGTCACCACCGCGTCCAAGAAGAAGATGCTCGGCCTGAACGCTGCCAGGCTCTACGACATCGAGGTGCCGGCCGAGCTGCGGCTGGACAAGGAGTCGGGAACCCCGGCGGCCAGGGAGGACGCCCAGCTGGTCGACGACAAGTCGCAGCCGGTCGCCGGGGCATGAGAGGGGGGGGTCGGGGGGCTCTCCCCCCGAGCGCGGGGGGTTCCGGGGGGTCGCCCCCCCGGGCCAGCACTGCGCTGCTGGAGGCACTGGAGACGGTGCACGACCCGGAGCTGAACCGGCCGATCACGTCGCTCGGCTTCGTCGCGTCGTGCACCGTCAGCGAGTCCGGGGACGCGCGGGTCCGGCTGCGCCTCCCCACGTACTTCTGCGCGCCCAACTTCGCGTTCCTCATGGTGGCCGACGCCTACGACGCGGTGTCGGCGGTTCCCGGCGTCCAGCACGCCGAGGTCGTGCTGGAGGACCACTTCGCCTCGGACGCGATCAACGGCGGGGTCGCCGCGCGCGCGGGCTTCGTGCGCTCGTTCGGCGGGGAGGCGGTCAGCGAGCTGCACGGCCTGCGCGCCGACTTCCTGCGGAAGGCGGTCATGGCCGGCACCGACCAGGTGTGCCGGCCCCTCCTCTCCGCCGGGGCCTCCCCGGCGGAGCTGGCGCGGATGGTCCTGGGTGACGTGCCGCCGTCGCCGGAGCTGGACCGGCTCCGGCAGCGCAGGGCCGAGCTCGGCCTGCCCGCCGGGGACGGCGCGCCGGTGCTGATCGACCCCGTGACCGGCGATCCCGTGACCGGGGACGCGCTGCCGCTGCATCTGCGGCGCGCCCGCGTGACCCGGGTCGGCATCGACGCGAATGCCAGCGTCTGCACGGGAATGCTGCGGCAGAGGTACCCAGATCCCAGCGCTGAAAGGGAGGACCCATGAAGGCCGTCCGCTTGCACGAGTTTCACGCCCGGCCCGCCGTGGACGACGTGCCAGAGCCGAAGATCACCGGGCCGCTCGACGTCATCGTGAAGATCGGCGGCGCCGGCGTCTGCCGCACCGACCTGCACATCATCGAGGGCCAGTGGGACGAGCGGATGCACACGCCGCTGCCCTACATCCTCGGCCACGAGAACGCCGGCTGGGTGCACGAGGTCGGCTCCGGCGTCACCAACGTACGGCCGGGCGACACCGTGATCCTGCACCCGCTGGTCACCTGCGGGCTGTGCCACGCCTGCCGGGCCGGCGACGACATGCACTGCACCAGCGGCGCGTTCCCCGGGCTGAGCCGGGACGGCGGGATGGCCGAGTTCCTGCTCACGTCGGCGCGGGCCTGCGTCAAGCTCAACCCGGAGACACGGCCGCAGGACGTCGCCGCGCTCGCGGACGCGGGGATCACCGCCTACCACGCGGTCCGCAAGGCGATACCGCTGCTCCACCCCGGCACCACGTGCGTGGTGATCGGCGCCGGCGGCCTCGGCCACATCGGCATCCAGTGCCTCGCCACGCTCACCGCAGCCACGATCATCGTCGTCGACGCCAACCCGGACGCGCTCAAGCTGGCCGAGCAGCTCGGCGCGCACCACACGGTCGTGGCCGACGGCGGCCAGCGGGACGCGGTGGCGGACCTGACCGGCGGCCGCGGCGCCCACGCCGTGCTCGACTTCGTCGCCGAGCAGGGCGCCGAGATGGACGGGTGGGCGATGACCGGCGAGGCCGGATCGTACTTCGTCATCGGGTACGGCGGCACGCTGCACGTCCCGACGCTGGACATCATCTCCACCGAGCGCAACGTCATCGGCAACATCGTCGGCACCTACAACGACCTGGCCGAGCTCATGGCCCTCGCGCAGGGCGGCAAGGTCACGCTGCACACCAGGACCTACCCGCTGGACGCGGCGGCCGACGCCCTCGCCGACCTGGATGCAGGCCGGGTACGCGGCCGCGCGATCCTCGTCCCGTAGAACGGAGCTTCGAACCGATGGCCAAGGAACTGCGCTTCGGCGCTGAAGCGCGCGGCCTGCTGCTGGCCGGCGTCGACCAGCTCGCCGAGGCCGTGAAGTCCACGCTCGGCCCCAAGGGGCGCAACGTCATCCTCGAGAAGATCACCGGCTCTCCCGTGGTCACCAACGACGGCGTCACGATCGCCCGTGAGATCCATCTCAAGAACCAGTTCCAGAACATGGGCGCCCAGCTCGTGAAGGAAGCGGCGATCAAGACCAACGACATCGTCGGCGACGGCACGACCACGGCAACCGTGCTGGCCCAGGCGATCGTCCGCGAGGGCATGGAGGCCATCGGCGCCGGCGCCAACCCGGTGCTGGTGAAGCGCGGCATCGACCTCGCGGCCGGCAGGCTCGTGGACCACCTGAAGACGGTCGCGCACCAGGTCAGCACCGAGGAGGACTACCGGCGGGTGGCGGCTATCTCGGCGAACGACGACGACGCGGTCGGCGCGGTCATCGCGAGGGCGCTGCACACGGTCGGTGACAGCGGCATCGTCACCGTGGAGGACGCGCCGGCGCCCGGCATGGAAGTGGGCTTCGTCGAGGGGTTCGAGTTCGACAACGGGTACCTGTCGCCCTACATGGTGACCAGCCCGGCCAGCCTGGAGGCCATCGTCGACGACCCGTACATCCTGCTGTGCGCGGAGAAGATCACGAAGGTGCAGCAGCTCATGCCGCTGCTCGACAAGATCATGCGGTCGCCGCGGCCGCTGGTCATCATCGCGGAGACGGTCGAGGGCACCGCGCTGTCCATGCTGGTGCACAACCACGTGAACGGCATCTTCAGGTGCGTCGCCGTCCGCGCGCCCGGCTTCGGCGACCGCAGGCTGCACAAGCTGGAGGACATCGCCGCGCTGACCGGCGGCGCGGTCTACAGCAGGCATTCGGGGTTCACGCTGGAGACGATGAGCGCCGAGCAGCTCGGCAGGGCCGCCCAGGTGCGGGTGACCGCTGACCGGACCGCCATCATCGGCGGCGGCGGCTCGGCCGACGCCATCGCGTTCCGGCTCGGCCAGCTCCGCGCCGAGCTGGACCGGGCCAGCCTCGGCATCGACGAGGACGCGCTGACCGAGCGGATCGGGGCGCTGTCCGGCAAGGTCGCGGTGATCAGGGTCGGCGCGCCGACAAGCGCCGAGCTGAAGGAGCTGCGGCACCGGGTCGAGGACGCGGTGTCCGCCACGCGGGCCGCGATGGCGGAGGGCATCGTGGCGGGCGGCGGCGCGGCGCTGCTGCACGCCGAGAGCGCGCTGGACGGCCTGGAGGCCACCGGCGACTACGCCACCGGCGCCGGCATCGTGCGCCGCGCGCTGCGCGAGCCCGCGTTCCTGATCGCCGCCAACGCCGGATACGACGCGCAGGAGGTGGTGGCGCAGACCGCGCGGCTCGGCGCCGACGACGGGTTCGACGCGCTCCAGGGGCGGCACGGCAACATGATCGAGATGGGCGTCGTCGACCCGCTGCGCGTCGTCCGCTCCGCGCTGCAGAACGGCGCGTCCGTCGCCGGCCTGCTGCTGACCACCAACACCCTCGTCGCGGAGGAGCAGACCCCGTGGGGCGGCAGCCCGGCGCTGATGACCGAGTTCGGCTCGCTCGACGAGGGCCTGCACCAGCCGTCGCCGGACTCCAGCACGCCGCAGTCGCTGGGGCTCGGGCCCTCCATTGGCTGAATCCCTCCCCGGGGACGCTCGGCTGCTCACGGCCGCTGAGCGGGTCCTGGCGGGCGAGCGCCGAGGCGTCCGGGCGGTGCTGCCGTTCCTCGGCCCCGCCTTCGTCGCGTCCGTCGCCTACATCGACCCGGGGAACTTCGCCACCAACATGGCGGGGGGCTCGCAGTTCGGCTACACGCTGCTGTGGGTGGTGCTGCTGGCCAACCTGATGGCGATGCTCGTCCAGTCGCTGAGCGCGAAGCTGGGCATCGCGACCGGCCGCAGCCTGCCCGAGGTGTGCCGCGACCGGTTCCCGTTCCGGGTCGTCGTACTGCTCTGGCTGCAGGCCGAAGCGGTCGCCATGGCGACGGACCTGGCCGAGTTCGTGGGCGCCGCGCTCGGCCTCAATCTCGTCTTCGGCCTGTCGCTGTGGGCATCGGCGCTGCTGACCGGCGTCATGACGTTCACGATCCTCGGCATGCAGGTGCAAGGTTTCCGGCGCCTCGAGGCGGCGATCACCGGGCTGGTCGCGGTGGTGGTGCTGGCCTTCGGCCTGGAGGTGCTGAAGAGCAGCCCCGCCGCCGCGGGCGTCGCGCGCGGCATGTTCGTGCCCGGGTTCGCCGGCGGCGGGTCGGCGCTGCTCGCCGTGGGCATCGTGGGCGCCACCGTGATGCCGCACGTGATCTACCTGCACTCGTCGCTGACCCAGAACCGGGTGGTGGGCGCCGATCACGGCGCGCGCCGCAGGATCTTCAGGTTCGAGATCGTCGACGTCACCCTCGCGATGGGCATCGCCGGGGTCATCAACCTGGCGATGCTCGCGCTGGCCGCGGCGGTCTTCCACGCGCGCGGGATCACCGGCGCCGGAAGTGATCTGAGCCAGGTCTTCGGCGGCCTGAACCGCTACCTCGGCGCGCACAGCGGGATGATCTTCGGGGTGGCCCTGCTTGCGTCCGGGGTCGCCTCGTCCTGCGTGGGCACGCTGTCCGGCCAGGTGGTGATGCAGGGCTTCATCCGCCGCCGGATCCCGGTGTTCGCGCGGCGCGCGATCACGATGATCCCGGCGCTGGCGCTGATCGGTGCCGGGGTCAACCCCACCAGGGCGCTGGTCCTCAGCCAGGTTTTCCTGTCCTTCGGGATCCCGTTCGCGCTGGTCCCCCTCGTCGTCTTCACCGGTGACCGCGCGCTCATGGGCACGCTGGTGAACCGCCGCGCGACGAGCCTGGCCGCGTTCGCCGTCGCCGCCGTCGTCATCACCCTGAACGCCTACCTCATCGTCACGGCCTAGGTACTGGTAGACAGAGTTCATCAGATCGCGGAGCGCGACCTTCCATCACGTCACTCTGCGTTTACTCACGGACGGCAGAGTCTCGTCATGCCAGAGAACTCAGGGGACTCACCGTCGTCACATTCACCACTGTCCCGCCGCCAGGTGCTCGCCGTGGCCAGCGGGACGGGGCTGCTCGCCGCCGCGGCCGCCGCCGGCAACGCGGCCACCGCGCACGCCGCCACGACCGTGAGCACCGCCACCCGGCACGCCCGGCCGCGGGCCGCGGGCAGGACGGACGGCACCCCCGAGCAGATCCACCTCACCTGGGGCGACGACCCAGCGAGAAGCATGGTGGTCTCGTGGGCCTCGCCGGGACGCGCGTCGCGACCGCGGGTACGGATCGGGCAGCGGGTCATCCCGGCCGAGCAGCGCGTGTACACCGACGGGCTCAACGGCGAGACGGTGTGGACCTACCACGCGCGTGTCCATGGGCTTCGCCCCGGCGCCACGTACGGCTACGCGGTCACGGCGGACAACGACAGCAACGCCTCCGACCCGTTCAGCGCGACGTTCCGTACCGCACCGGAAGGCCACGGCCCGTTCCGTTTCACTAGTTTTGGTGACCTGGCGACACCGAACACCAGCTGGGTGCTGTCCTACGGCCAGTCCGCCTACGCGGTCGGCGCGGTGGAGTCCTTCCAGCCGCTGTTCCACCTGCTCAACGGCGACCTGTGCTACGCGAACCTGAACCCGGCGTTCCAGCCGGAGGTGTGGCGCGACTTCGGCAACAACAACCAGGCCTCGGCCGCGAACCGGCCGTGGATGCCGTGCCCGGGCAACCACGAGGTGGAGTTCGGCAACGGCCCGCAGGGATACAGGTCCTACCTGACCCGGTACACGCTGCCGGACAACCGCGTGGACGGGTTCGCCGGCCGCTGGTACTCGTTCCGGGTGGGCTCGGTGCTGTTCGTGTCGCTGAACGCGGACGACGTGATCTACCAGGACGCCGGCGCGTTCGTCGGCGGCCCGGCACCGCTCACGCCCGCGGCGTCCACCGGCAACCCGCCGATCCAGCCGGGCACGTCGTTCTACATAGCCGGGTACTCGGGCGGCGCGCAGACACGGTGGCTGGAGCGGACGCTGCGCGAGGCGCGCCGGGACGAATCGATCGACTGGATCATCGTGCAGACCCACCAGTGCGCGCTGTCGTCCTCGGCCACGGGCAACGGCTCCGATCGCGGAATCAGGGAGCACTGGCTGCCGCTCTTCGACCGGTACGAGGTCGACCTGGTGCTCAACGGGCACGATCACGATTACGAGCGCTCGTTCCCGGTCCGCGGCTTCGACCACGACGCCGGCCACGAGGTCGCCACGGGGGCGGTGGTCGACACGTTCCGCCCGCGCCCGGTGACCACGACCGACAACGGCGTCTTCGACACCAGCAAGGGCACGGTGCACCTGATCCTGGGCTGCGGCGGGACCAGTGCTCCGCTCGACGACTACGGCGCCGGCACCTCCGACGGGCTCACCCAGGCCAAGGTGTTCACCCGCGCCAACCGCCCCGTCCCCACGTCGACGCCGGGTGTCTACGCGCGGCCGGGCTCCGACGCGGTGGAGGACGCGATCTGGTCGGCGCGACGCGACCCGTCCACCGGGTACGGCATCGCCGTGTTCGACGTCGACCCGGGCACCGCGGCGAGCGGCGAGACGTCTATCACGGTCACGCACTACCACGCGGCCGGCGCCGACCCGGTCAACCCCGCGACCGGGAAGAAGGGCGCGCCCACCCCGGACTACAGCGAGTTCGAGACCTTCACCCTGGTCCGGCCCCGCTCCGGCAGCGGCCGTTCCCGCACCCGCCAGGACACCGCCATCCGCGCCTGACACCCCGCGGCCCGGCATCGTCCCTGGACGCACGGTCCTGCACGGTCCTGGTCGCACGGTCCTGGTCGCACGGTCCTCGTTGCACGGTCCTCGTTGCACGGTCCTGCCCGGATAGCCCCGGCCGTCCCGCCGCTTCGCGCTGCCTAGACTGGTGCGTTCGGAGGTGAGCAAGATCGTCAGACCGGAGGGGCCGCATTGACGAGCGCAATCGCACCGTTGACCGACTTCAGCGCCTGGGCGCGCGGAAACCTCCTGGAGATCGTGCTGCTGGTCCTGGGGGCGATTCTGCTCACCCGGCTGGCGGACTGGGCGCGCGGCCACATCGTGGCGCGGATCGACGCCCGGGCGGCCGACACCGACGAACTGGTTCGCTCCGAGGCCGCCAAGCACCGTCACGTCGCGGCGCAGGTCGTCACCTGGGCCATCCTGGCAGTCGTTTACATCGTTGCGTTCGTGCTCATCGTGCAGCGCCTCGGCGTGCCGCTGGCGGGCCTGGTTGCGCCCGCGGCGCTGATCAGCGCCGCGCTCGGGTTCGGCCTGCAGCGGTTCGTCCAGGACGTCGGCGCCGGTTTCTTCATCACGGGCGAGCGGCAGTACGGCTTCGGCGACGTCATCCGCATCTCCGTGGCCGGCGTGCCGGAGCCGGCCACCGGAACGGTCGAGGAGGTAACGCTCCGCGTCACCCGCATCCGGTCGGTCAGCGGCGAGGTCATCACCACGCCCAACGGCCAGATCGTGCAGGTCACCAACCTGTCACGGGACTGGGCGCGCGCCGTGGTCGACGTTCCCGTTCCCTCCTCGGTCGACGTGGGCCACGTGACGGAGGTACTGCGGCGCGTCGGCCGGGAGGCATACGCCGATGACCGGCTGCGCAAGATGATGCTTGACCCGCCCACGGTGCTGGGAGTCGAGCGAATCGAGACCGACACGTTTTCGGTGCGCATGGTCGCGCGGACGCTGCCCGGCATGCAGTTCGATATCGGCCGGGAGCTTCGGTCGCGGGTCGCGTCGGCCCTCCGCGAGGAGGGCATCATCATCTCGGCCGAGCTCGACACCGGCCGCGCGACCGGAGGTGCCTCGTGACCGGCCGCCCCCGTATCTCGACCCTCGTCCTCATCGGGCTGTTCGCTGGCGTGCTGGTGCTGTACATCCTGGTGCGCCCGGTACCCACCGGAGCCCAGCCGGCCACGAGCCCCACCGGCACCTCCAGCCATGCTCCCTCCGCTCCCCGCTCCACACGCTCGCCCAGTCCGCGGAGGTCGCCCAGCCCCCGCCCGTCACTCCATCCCACGGGGTCACCTAGTCCAACGCCGTCGGCCAGTTCCTCTCACGGCCCGCGACTGGGCCGTTCGCCGGCTCCGACCACTTCGGCCACTTCCGGTCCGGCGCCATCAACGTCTCCCACATCCAGCCCGTCGGCACCGGCGGGAGCGAGCGCACCGAGCGGCCCGTTACCCCGCCCGTTACCCCTCGCACCGCGAGACCGGCCCTCGGGGAGTGATGATCCCCATGTGTTATGGAAGCGGCCGTTGCGCGGTGATCCCCGTGCGCCGTTGAATGGACCCTTGGCGGTGATCCCCGTGCGCCGTGGAAGGGATCCCTGGGGGGTGATCACCATGCGCCGTGGAAGGGATCCCTGGGCGGTGATCACCATGCGCGGTTGGAAGCGGCCGTTGCGCGGTAAACCCCGCGCACCGTGAAAGCGCCCCTTGGACGTGATCACGGAAACGCCGGGCCGCGTACGGCACTCACACCGCCCCCTGGTTTCCACGAAACTAGCCCCTTCTGCCGCGTCGTGGAAACGGCGGGTCGTATGCGACACCAAACTATCCGTGATCATGAATGGGTGCAACCAGTGGTGCCGCTGGGATGAAGCAGAAGAGAGGGAAGTGACTGAAGGGGACCAAGTGAGGATTAGGCAGTGCGCCAGGGCGGCCGGGCCTAGCCAGCCGCCCAGGCTGAGGCAGGCGCCCAGCCTACACAGGTACTCAGCTCACGCAGGCACCCCAGCTCACGCAGGCACCCGGCTCATGCGGGCACCCGGCTCACGCAGGCACCCGGCTCACGCAGGCACCCCGCTCACGCAGGCACCACAGCTCACGCAGGCACCCGGCTCACGCGGGCACCCGGCTCACGCGGGCATCCGGCTCACGCGGGCATCCGGCTCACGCGGGCACCCCATCTCACGAGGGCATCCCACGTCACGCAGGCACCTCACCGCATTCAAGCGGGTCGGCGCACCAAGTGCCCCAGCGCATGGAGGCGGCCTGGGGCGCCTCGCCGTCCAGTTCGGCTGACCGGCGGTACTGACGTGGGGCCAAATGCGCCAACGGCCCCGTCCAGTGGGGCCAAATGCGCCAACGGCCCCGCGTGGGGGGCGGGCGCGGAGGGCGGAGCCGGGACGGGGGCGAAACCCCAGGTTTGTGGGATTGGCGGGACGAGGGGAGGCGGTTGAGGATGTGGGCATGACTACAGGCCAGAGCCCGCTGGAGGTCTACCGGCGGTACTGACGTGGGGCCAAACGCGCCAACGGCCCCGTCCAGTGGGGCCAAATGCGCCAACGGCCCCGCGTGGGGCCGGCGTGGGGGGGCGGCGCGGGGGGCGGCTCGGCGAGGTCGCCGACATGGACGGGTACACGGAGAACTGCGTCGGGGCTGACCGGCTGGACGACCGGCCTCATGACCGCGCTGCAGAACTTCCAGGCCAACGTGATGTCGGCGTTCTCCGGCATGTCCAATGTCCAGCGCGGAGGAGGACGTCATCAAGGCCGGCGACCGGCTGGTCATCCGCTTCGTCATCACCGCCGTGCACAGCGGCGAGTTCATGGGGATCCCCGCCACCGGGCGGAAGATCGGCTACGACGCCGTGGACATGTACCGCGTCACCGGTGGCCGCATCGTCTGGCGGTTCCTGATCTGCGACTGGAAGGGCGTCGTGGACCAGCTCATGGCGGCGGCCTTAGGGGACCGGCGGGCGCCGCGGCGTGGTCTCCTGCTTCGGCATGGAGTTGCTTGCCGGCAGCCGGTACGGGATCCCAACGTCGAGCGTGCCGGCCAGCGCGTTCAGCACCGCCTCCTCGACCACCGTGGTGTTGCCGATGAGCGTGGTCGCAGGCAGCGACGGCACCTTGGTGACCGGGGGTTTGGCCAGCGCGAGGGCGCCGGTGAAGTCGCCGGTCACGCCGCGCCGCCAGGCGGACAGGTTGGGCACGCGGACGCCCCACCGGGTCTCGATGAACCGCAGCGTCGAGGTATGGTCGAGCGTGCCCGAGTACCTGTAGCCGCCGGCGCTGAACGGCGAGACGACCAGGCACGGGGTACGGAAGCCGAGGCCTACCGGGCCGGCGATTCCGGCCGCCGACGAGGGCAGCGTCCCGGTGAGGTACTCCCCCGCGGTCCCGGCCGGCGCCGCGGGCGGCGGAACGTGGTCGAAGAACCCGCCGTTCTCGTCGTAGACGACGATGAACACGGTCTTCGCCCACACGGCGGGGTTGGACACCAGCGTGTTCAGGATCTGCTGGACGAGGTACTCGCCCCACTCGGGCGGGGCGGCGGGGTGCTCGCACTCATACAGCGGCGGAATGATCCACGACACCGAGGGCAGCGAGCCGGATGCCACGTCCGAGGCGAAGTCGTCGGGGTAGGCCGGCGTGAGCCCGCGGGCGATCAGCTCCAGCCCGGTGATCGAGAACGGGTTGTCGTACGCCTTGAAGTACGGCAGCACGCCGAGCCCGAGAAGTCCGGTGGGGTCGTTGTAGACCTTCCAGCTCACCCCCGCTTCCAGCAGCGCCTCGGGCATGGTCTTCCAGCTCAGCTTGCCGGTCATGGCGAGCCGGTCGAACGCGGTGGTGATGACCGGGCCGCCCGCCTTTCCGGCCGGGTCGATCCACGCCGACATGGCCATCAGCCGGTTCGGGTCGGTGGGACCGAGCACCGAGCAGAAATAGCCGTCGCACACCGTGAACGCGTCGGCGAGAGCATAGTAGAAGGCCAGCTCCGACCGCGTGTAGTAGCCCATTGTCACCGGGCCGTTCGTGGTGCCGTCGGAACTCAGGTGGGAGGTCATGAACGCGTTCATCGCGCCGTTGTTCCAGCTGTGGTGCTGCGTCGCCCAGTCGTGCGAGATGTCGTTGGTGTCGTAGCCGTTCTCCGTCGGCGGGTGGTTCAGCAGGTTGAACGGCTGCATGTACCCGTTGGCGTCGACACCGGTTCCCGGCTTGTAGCCGAACTGGTCGAAGACCGGGTAGGTCACGCCGCCGACCTTCTGCGTGAGAACGCCCGGGTCGGAGAAGCCGCGTACCCCGGACAGCGTGCCGAAGTAGTGGTCGAACGACCGGTTCTCCTGCATCAGGATCACCACGTGCTCGACGTCGCTCAGGCTCGCTCCGGCCGCGGGCGCCGCCATCACCTTGTCGATGAGCCTGGCCTGCGAGTCCGTAAGCTTGCCCGCGCCGGGCCGGTGACCGGTGGCACCCGCCGCGCCGAGCGCCGCGACCGCGGCGCCGCCCGCGATGAACCTGCGGCGCGTCGGCTCCGGGGTCTCCTCCGGGTTTTCCCGGTCGCTCGCTTCCTGGTCGGTCACTGGCTCCTCCAGCGCAGTCATCTTCCCCATGGACGTCAACGGGTGCCGGCGCCACGGTTAGTGAGTTACCGGTGCGCTGAACGTAAGCATCCGACCTTTCGGCGGACTGGCCAATAGCTTACGCGCGGGTAACTTGATGCGGAACACAGCCGTGCACGGAACCCATGGACGGCAAGTACGGTCGTGTTCATGACACGTGGCGATCTCGACGCGCTGGTGATCGGCGCGGGAGTGTGCGGCCTGACCACGGCGATCTCCCTCGCTGAGGCGGGGCTGCGGACACGCATCCGCACGGCGAACCTGCCCGGGCAGACCACCTCGGTCGCGGCGGGCGCCGTGTGGGGACCGGTCATGAGCGGGTCGGGCGGCCGGGTGCGGGAGTGGGCGCGCACCGGACTGGAGGTGCTGACGGCGCTGGAAACCGAGCCGGCGGCCGGTGTACGCGCGGTGACCGGCAAGGAGGTGTCGCGCGTCCCGGCCGACCCGCCGGTGTGGACGGACCTGCTTCCCGGTATCCGGCTGTGCGGTCTCTCCGAGCTGCCGGAGGGCTTCGTCGCCGGCTGGCACTACACGGCGCCGGTCGTCACGATGCCGGTCTACCTCGGGTACCTGCGGGCCCGTTTCGAGCAGGCCGGCGGCCAGATCGAGGTGGCGCCGGTGGACTCGCTGGCGGCCATGGACGCGCCGCTCGTGGTGAACTGCACCGGCACCGGCGCCCGCGACCTGGTGCCCGACCCTTCCGTGGTACCGGTTCGCGGCCAGGTGGTGCTGGTCGCCAACCCGGGAATCGAGGAGTTCTACATCGACCACAGCCAGGGGCCGCCGGACTACGTGTACTTCTTCCCGCACGGCGACATCCTGCTGCTCGGCGGCACGGCCGAGGAAGGCGCCTGGGACATGGCGCCGCGCCCGGCGGCCGCCAAGCGGATCCTCGCCGACTGCGCCGCGGCCGATCCGCGGCTTCGGGACGCGCGGGTCCTCGGCCACCGCGTCGGGCTGCGCCCATACCGGCCCGAGGTGCGCCTGGAGGCCGAGAGGCTCCCGGACGGCCGGGTGCTCTGGCACAACTACGGCCACGGCGGCGCCGGGGTGACGCTTTCCTGGGGCTGCGCCCGCGAGATCACCGAGGCGGTGCTGGCCGAGGCGCCCAGGTATCCGCGGATCGTGTTACGGGGTGACGTAGTTGACCGATGTCCCCCAGTTCGCCATGCCGTCTCTGGTCCCGCCGCAGGTGCCGATGGTCAGGGTGAACTCGGGCGGCCGGCAGTTGGGGTACTGGATGTACTCGCTGGCGAAGTAGACCTTGCCGCCGAGGAATAGCGCGTTACCGTAGTCGCCCCAGCGCGGCCGGGGGAAGCCGGGAGTACCAGGGTAGCCCTGGTACTCGGTGAAGCCGTCCTGCGGCGACTGGCCCAGGTCGGCGATGTTGATGGTGGACTGCAGCAGCCCGCCGGACCTGCTGGTCAGGCGGCCGAACGCGGAGCTGGGGTAAAAGCCTCCGTTGTCGGCCACGAACTCCCCGCCGTTACCGTTCAGCGTGAAGGAGATGATGGCCCGGCCGTTGCGGGCTCCCGCGGCGATGGCCGGGAATTCGAGCTCCTCGTGCATCGGCGAGACATAGCCCTGGCCGGTGAGGCTCAGCCGCCCGGTCCGGTCGAAACCGCGGGTGCCGACAACCCAGTAGACGGCACCCATGTGCTGTTCCGGCACGTTGTTGGACGAGTACGTCTGCATGACCTCGGTATCCACGGCGGCCCACAGCTGGCCCTGCGCCTGCGAGGCCTGCGTGACCTGATCGCTGTTGGTTGCGATACCGCCCTCCGGGCAGGTGGCCGGCGGCGGCGTGCCCACGCTGAGCCCGGCCTTGCCGCACTCGTCGCCCAGCGGTATCGGCCCGGCCTTCTGCGGGGCGGGGATTCCCGACGGCAGCCCCGGATTGTCGTAGTAGCGCAGGACGCCCGAGAACAGCCGGCCGCCGAAGCGGATGCCGGAGCAGGCCGAGCAGGCGGCGCTGCTGAGCTTGTTGAGGCCGGTCCAGTCGAAGGCGGCGAGCCGGTTGCCGCCCAGGTTGTAGAAGTCGAGAGTGGCCAGCATGAACCCGGATCCGCCGTGACCGTTGTCGTACTGGCCCGGGTTCGGCGGCACCGCGGGGATGACGGAGAACCAGCAGGTGATACCGGGTTCGAAGTATTTGTTGTCGCTGAAGCAGGTGCCGTCCGGTGTTGCCAGCAGCCCCATGTTCTCGATGGCCACCGTGAACGCCGGGTTCGCCCGGCCGCTGGGCTCGGTGACGGGCATGCCCCGCTCGAGCGCGTTCTTGTCGAACGCGAACTCCTGCGCTCCGTTGAAGCCGCCACCCCCGAGACCCGGCGTCTTCAGCGGGAACTCGTCGTAGAACAGGAGGAACGCGTCCCGGGTCGCCGAGATCTTCGCGTAGTCGTTGAGCAGATAGGGAGAACCCGGCTCCGCCGGATTGTAGTCGGCGTGCAGGAAGTAGACGTTGTACGGGCCGAACGGGCTCGAGCCCTTGGTCACCGCGATGGCCTCGTAGCAGGCGTTGGCCACGGCGCCGGCCCCTGAGATGAAGCAGCCGGCAAACGGGCCGCCCTTGGACTCCGGGCTGGCCGAGGCGAACTCGGTGAAGAACCAGTGCCCGCCGTTGGCGGGGTCGTACAGGCACGAGGTGTCCCCGCCGCTGCTCCAGTGCCGCGCCGTGAGCCCCATCAGCGTGTCCAGGGAGATGATTGGTGATACCCGCTTCAGGGCCGTGCTGAAAATCAGGATCTCCCCGATGTTGTTGTCCTCGACCACGTGCCCGTTGCCGGCACACAGCCCCTGGTCCGGCGGCTCAACGTCCTTGAACTTGGGAATGATTGTTGTGTGCTTGGCGCTGTCGACCGCGTTAATGCCCTTCACGCCCGTCGCGCCGCCCGCGAACGCGGCGATGTTGTCGCAGCCGGCGCGCAGCGGCTGGCAGCTCACGGTCGGGATGATGATGGCGCCACTTCGGCCGCGCGCCGGGACACCGGGACGCAGCAACGGCAGGGCCCCGGCCCTGTCAGGGGACTTCGCCTGCCCGCTCAGTGCCTGGCTGGCGGGCAGATGCGCCGTGGACGGGGTGGGGAACGGGCCGGTGAGCAGGTGACAGCCGGAGGCGCAGCCGGTCGCGGCCGGCCCAGCGAAGGTCGGCGGGAACTGCCCGAGGCTCGATGACCTGACGGCGCCGGCCTGAGCGGCAGCCGCCTTCGCGACCGGAGCCGCCTTCGCGACCGGAGCCGCCGTCGCTCCCCCGGGGGCGACGGCCAGCGCGACTACCAACGACAGCAGGGACAACAGAGATATGAGTGAGACTCTTCTGCGCACAACGTTCTCCTTACCGGCTGGCTCCATCGCCCACCATCGCGCAGCGGACTGCTCACGTTGAAACGGTATTGTGCCACTATTGCCCGCTCATGTTGCTATGCGCTGGGAATTGATGCTGAATCTTGACTTCAGGAAGACGGTGGTGCAATTAGTTCGCACTTATATCGCACTCCTCGCACCACTGTCGGCACGCAAGGTACTCCAGACACAAACATTATCCGCATAAGTAGCATATTGGAACAAACCAGACACGATATGGGGGTACCGGCCCGCTCGATATGGGGGTACCGGCCCGGCTCGATATGGGGGTACCGGCCCGCTCGATATGGGAGTACCGGCCCGCTCGATATGGGGGTACCGGCCCGCTCAATATGGGGTACCGGCCCGCTCAATATGGGGGTACCGGCCCGGCACGCTAAACGGATTTGTATATTTCTGTTCCCAAGGACGCAGGACAACGGGGGCAACGCATCGCTCATTTCCCGGGAAACTCAGAATGAGAACTTACACCCATTCGTTCTGTGTACAGAATCGCCCGGGTGGACCGGGACCGGCGCGCCGCTGAGTGGTCAGGCGCCCGGCATGAGGCCGGCGCACCGCCCGCCGTGGCACGCCGGCGCCGCATCCGGCGGTCAGGTACCGTCGCGGAGGTCGGCGGGGGCGCCCGGGCGGAACGTGATGTGGTCGAACGTGGCGGTGCAGCCGGGGCCGGTGGGTGACTGGGCCAGGAAGCCGACTCGCCCGCCGGTCTGCACGCCGAGTGAGAAGTAGCGCAGCAGGCGCCACCATGCGCCATCGGTCGAGGCGTGGAACGCCCATGCCCGGCCCGACCTGGTGATCCGCAGCCAGAGCGGGCCGCCGTCCGTCTCGAAGGAGTTGCAGTCGTCGGAAGTGCCGCGGGTGACCACGGTGACGGCCGTCGCGTGGTGCTGTGGAGAGTACTCGTAGCAGAGCTTGGCCCACCGCTGCTCCGAGGCGTGCAGCAACAGGACGCCCGCGTCGAACGTGCTGGCAAACCGCACGCCGACCCGCGCCGAGAAGGTGAAATCGCCGTCTGGCGGCAGTCCCGTCAGGCGCCCGGCGTCCGGCGGCGTGCCGCGGTCCGCCGGGTCGATGAACATGTCGGTCCCGGCGGCACCCGTCAGGGTGAGCGACCCGCCCGAGACGCTGCTCTCGCAGGGCGGATTACCGGAGGGCTCGAGAGGGAACGGCAGTTCTGGCAGCTTTATCGTGGTCACCCGGGCCAGTCTTCCATGAAGCCCGTCCTGGTTTTCCCGGCTGCCGCGGGCGCCGGTGCGGGAAGGCGGCATGCCGCCAGCCTTGGGACCCGGCGGGCTGGCGTGAAAGGTTCACGCACCGCGGAACCCGCGGAACCGTCCGTGACCTTGGATTGCGCGGGGCGGCGGCGCCGCCGCCGGGCACGCCGGTGCGCCGCCGGGGACCCCGGCCATACAATCCCGCCAGTCCCGTCAACTCTGTCGCGTATGGGAGGACGCCTCATGAGCTTCGGCGTACCGGGCCGGCGCACAGTCACGGCCGTCGTGTCGTGCGGCATCGCCGCCGCGGCGCTGGCGGGGGTCGCCGCGTGCAGCGGCGCCCAGCCGGGCAGCTCGCCCCTGACCGGCGGGCAGCCGGCGGCGACCGGGGCGGCCGCGGCGCCGGCCCACCCGGCTACGGCGGCCACGTACTGCGCGCAGGCGCCGTCCTCCCTTGTCGGCTCCGCGCTGGGGCTTCCCACCGGCAAACTGATCCCGACCGTCGAAGGGCCCGTCACCGTGTGCGCGTACACGGGGACGCACGAGGTGATCGTCCGGTACCAGGCCGGCGAGAACGCGGGCCAGTTCGCCAGCGACAGGTCTTCGATGGCCGGCCTGCACCAGGCGGTCAGCACCATCAGCGGTCTGGGCGACAGCGCGTTCTTCGCGAAGTTCACCACCGGAAAGCAGCCAAGCAACACGCTCGCCGCGCGCAAGGGCGTCGTCGCGGTGTTCATCACCGCGCCGGCCACGCTCGGCGTCGAGCGCGGCCTGATGGAACGGCTGCTGTCGAAGCTCTGAGGCCCCGCCGCGTGCGGTGGGCGACGCCGCCGCGGCGGGCGGCCGCCGCGGCCCGCCGCGGGGAGGCGGCCCGGCCGGTTTCGCGCGGCCGGTTTCACTAGGCTTGACTGCCATGGAGATCGGATTCGGCGCCCCCGTGTCGGGGGCCTGGGCGACGCCGCGGAACATCACGGACTTCGCGGGGCGGGCCGAACGGCTCGGCTACCGGTCGCTGTGGACCTTTCAGCGGCTGCTCGTCCCCCGGGAGTCGTCGATGGAGCCGGTGTACCACAGCGTGCTCGACCCGATGGTCACGCTCGGTTACGCGGCCGCGGTGACGTCCGCGATCCGGCTGGGCGTGGCGATCATCAACCTGCCGTTCGTGTCGCCGGCGTACCTTGCCAAGCAGGCGGCGACCCTCGACGTGCTGTCCGGTGGCCGGCACGACCTTGGCCTCGGGATCGGCTGGATGCCCGAGGAGTTCGCCGCGACCGGCGGGGACACCGCACGGCGCGGCGCCCGAACCGGGGAATACCTGGCGGTGCTGCGCGCGCTGTGGGCGGACGGCATCAGCGAGTACCACGGCGAGTTCTACGAGGTGCCGGCCGGCCGCCAGGACCCGTCTCCGGTACAGCGCCCCGGTCCCCCGGTCCTGCTCGGCGGGATGTCCCGCCCGGCGATGGAGCGCGCTGGGCGGATAGCCGACGGCTGGATCACCTCCAGCCGGGCCGACCTGTCCAAGATCGGCGACGCGGTCGCGGTCGTCCAGGGCGCCGCCGCCGCGGCGGGACGCGGCCCGGTCCGGATCGTCTGCCGCGGGACCGTCCGCGCCGGGGCCGGGGTGCGCGCGCCGGAGACCGGCGAGCGGCTCCCGCTGTCGGGCAGCTACGAGCAGATCCGCGAGGACGTCGCCTGGCTCGAAGCCCGCGGGGTGACGGAAGTGTTCTACGACCTCAACTGGGATCCATTGGTCGGCTCCCCCGAGGTTGACCCCAAGGCGGCCACCGAGCGGGCGGGCGAGATCCTCGAGGCTCTCGCCCCGGGGGCGTGACGCCGGTGCTGCGCATCGGCATCCTGGGCACCGCGCGGATATCGCTGCCCGCGCTGATCGCGCCCGCGCGGCACGTGTCCGAGGCGCTGGTGACGGCGGTGGCGGCGCGGGACGCGGCCCGCGCCGAGGCGTTCGCGCTGAGCCACGGCCTCGCGGTGACGTACGGCTCCTACGACGAGCTTCTCGCGGACCCGGACATCGACGCCGTGTACAACCCGCTGCCCAACTCGCTGCACGGGCCGTGGACGATGCGGGCGATCGCCGCGGGAAAGCACGTGCTGTGCGAGAAGCCGTTCGCCTCCAACGCCGCTGAGGCGGAGCACGTCGCCGCCGCGGCGGAGGCGTCCGGCCTGGTCGTGATGGAGGCGATGCACTACCGCTACCACCCGCTGATCCACCGGATGACCGAGATCATTCGCGACGGCACGCTGGGCCCGCCGCGGCACATCCAGTGCTGGACCAGCTTCGTCATCCCCGACCTGACCGACATCCGGTACGACTACCGCCTCGGCGGCGGCGCGCTGATGGACGGCGGCTGCTACGCCATCGACTTCATCAGGCTCGTGGCGAACGGCGAGCCCTCGGTGACCGGCGCCCTCGCCGACCCGCTTCCGGGCGGCAGCCCGCTCGTGGACCGCGCGATGGCCGTCCGGCTCACCGGCGACGGCCTGGACGCCTGGTTCGACTCGGCGTTCACCCGGAACGGGGAGTTCCGCGCCGAGGCGCACGTGGTCGGGGAGGACGGCGACCTTCGGCTGTCGGACTTCATCCTCGCGCACCGCGGGCGCCTGGTGGCTACGCGGCACGGTTCGGTCGTCGCCGACGAGCAGGGCGCTGGCGACATGGGCCTGAGCGAAACGACGTACGTGTGGCAGCTCCGTGCGTTCGCCGCGGCGGTCCTGCGCGGCGAGCCCTTCCCGACCACCGCGGCGAACGCCGCCGGCACCATGCGGCTGATCGACGAGGCGTACGCCGCGGCGGGGCTGCCGACCCGGGGATAGGGCTGCGGGGCGTTACAGGCCGCCGCGCTTACAGGCCGCCGCGGTGGGCGATCGCCGCCGCCTCGGTGCGGCTCGCGGCGCCGAGCTTCGCGAGAATGTTGGACACGTGAACGCTCGCGGTCTTGGGCGTGATGAACAGCTCGGCCCCGATCTCCCTGTTGCTGCGGCCCCGCGCGATCAGCCGCAGCACCTCCCGCTCGCGCTCGGTCAGACCCGCGATGCCGGGCTCGTCCGCCGCCTGGTGCCCGTGGCCCGCATCCAGCCGCGCCCGGTGCGCGAGGTCGTCCAGGGCCGCGCGCAGCGCTGCGGCGCCGAGCCGCGCGGCGGCGTCCGCGGCCTGACGCCACTCCCGCGCCGCCTCGTCACGCTGGCCGGACTCGGCGAGCGCCTCGGCGAGCCGCCAGCGGGTGCGCGCGGTCTCGTAGACGTACGCGGAGCCGAACTCGGCGAGGACCGCCCGCCAGGCGGCGGGGTCGTTGTCGCCGGCGGCGCGGCGGTACTCGGCCTCCGCGCGGGCCAGCCAGCCACGGCCCTCGGGGCCGAGCGCGAACTTCGGGCGCAAGCGGAAGGCAGCCCCCTCACGCGCGGTCTCCAGGAGTTCCCGTGCCGCGGCCAGCTCGGCCTCGGCCGTGCCGTCGTCCCCGGCCGCCCGCGCTCTCGCCGCCCGGTCGGCGCGCGCGGCGAGCGCGACCGCGGCCACCCGGATCAGCGAGGGCGTGGGGCCGTACTCCGGCTGCATGTCGGCGGTGATGGCGGCCGCGGCCTCGTGCAGCGCGAGATCGGTGTCGCCCCGCCACAGGGCGTGCTCGGCGAGCAGCCCCCTGGCGATGTAGGCGCAGAAGGTGTCCTCCCGCATGAACGGCTCCAGCCAGAGGGGCCGCTCGCCGGCCGCCGGGTTGCCCCTGGCGACGTCGATGAACAGCGCCATCGCGGACAGCAGCGCCTCCGGAAGGGTGGTGACCCGGACCGCGAACCCGTCGGCGAGCTCCTGCGCGTGGTCCCACTGCCCGTCCGCGAAGTGCGCCTGGAAGTGCAGGTGCTGCAGGTCGAGGCCGAACGGCGCCAGAACCAGGCCGGTTTCCTCGGCCCTGCGGACCCCCTGGTGGGCCACGGACGCCGCGCCGGCCAGCTCGCCGCGGGACAGCAGGGCGCTGGCGAGATGATAGGCCGCCCGCAGCTCCACGCCGAGATTCATGGCCATGCGCGCCTGCCGGTGCGCGGCGGTGAACATCTCGATCGCCTCGTCGCCGCTGCCCTCACGGCTGCTGAGCAGGCCGAGGGAGACGAGGCTGTCGGCCTCGAGCCACGGCGCGCTCGCCGCGCTCGCCGCCGCCCGGGCGCGTTCAGCCCACTCACGCGCCGCCTCGTTGTCCCCGGCGATCAGCAGCGCGAGGGCGTAGGTGGCGAGCGCGCGCGCCCGGTACCAGGTGGGCGGGTCCTCGGGTGTCGTGTCCACGGTCTCCCTGGCCACCTGCACGGCCTCGCTGAGCGGCTCATGCTGGTCGCTTTGCAGCATGAAGTACGCGAGCCGCTCGCCGATCCTGCTGCGAAGCTCCGGGTCCACGTCGTCGCGCTGGCGGTGGTATTCGTGGACGCGGCGCAGCTGGTGCACGGCGCGGGCGAGATCGCCGCTGGCGGCGGCGGCGTTCGAGGATTTCAGGGCGAGCTTGGCGCGGTCCATTGCGGCCAGCTTTTCCGCGTCGCCGACCCGGTCCCACAGAGCCAGCGCCTGATCGTAGTGCCGGTGCGCCTCGGCCGGCGCGGCGAGCCGCTCGGCCTCCGCTCCGGCCCGGATCGACGCGGTGAACGCGCCGGGGGTGTCGTGGCTGGCCAGGCGGTGATGGGCCAGCTCCGCCGCGGTCCCGGGCACGGTGTCCAGGAGCTCATCATCGTCCAGGACGGCGGCGATGGCTCCGTGCAGCCTCGTCCGCTCGCCGGGCAGCAGGTCGTTGTAGACCGCCTCGCGCAGCAGGGCGTGCCGGAACGTGTACCCGTCCTCTCCGTCCGGCACCAGGAGCTGGTGCGCCACCGCCTCCCTGATCGCGTCCTCGTAGTCGGCGTTCGACAGGCCGGACGCGGCGCGGACGAGCTCATCGCCGGCCCGGCGGCCCGCCACCGCGGCGGCCCGCAGCACCCGCTGCGCCGCGTCGGAAACCCGCTCGACCCGGGCCAGCAGCAGCGCGGCGAGCCCGGAGGGCAGCACCGCCCGCTCGGCCAGGATTCCGTCGTCAGGAACACGCGCCGGCGGCGCCGCCGCCGCCGGCGACGCGGCGAGCAGCTCCTCGGCGTAGTAAGCGTTGCCTTCGGCCCGCTCGACGATGTCGTTGAGGGCGGCCGCGTCGAGATACCCGCGCCCGTTCGGTAGACCCTGACGGATGCTGCTGACCGCGGCAAGCGAGGCGAGATGCTCAGCCAGCGCGGCCGGATCGAGTGGGCCGAGCTCCACCGCGGTCACGCTCGGCAGCCGCCGCAGCTCGGCCACGACGGTGCGCAGCGGGTGCCTGCGGTGCAGGTCGTCGGTGCGGTACGTGCAGATCAGCGCGACCCGCTCGCGGTGCAGCACCCTGCTGAGGAACGTGAGGAGAGCGCGCGTCGAGGCGTCGGCCCAGTGCAGGTCCTCGAGCACCAGCAGCACCGGGGTCTCGCCGGAAAGCTCCGCCAGCAGCCCCAGAACCGCGCCGAACATCTGCTGCCGGGCCAGCCCGGACCGGTCGCCGTCGGCGGGCTGCCCGGCCCCGCCATCGGGCAGCAGCCAGCCCAGCGCCGGGCGCGCGGCGGCCGCGTCCCGGACGCGCGCGGCGACCTCCGGGGTCAGCGACGCGCCGCGGAGCGCGTCGGCGAGCGGCAGGTAGGGAACGCTGTCGCCGATCTCGGCGCACTGTCCGGACAGCACGGTGAAGCCCATGCCCGTGGCCAGGTGCATCACCTCGGCCGTCAGGCGGGTTTTGCCCACCCCCGCGTCGCCGCTGACAAGGGCGGTCACCGCGCGGCCCGCCGCGGCCTCGTCGAGCAGTGCGCGCAGCCGGGCGATCTCCGCGTCGCGCCCCACGAGCCGCTGCTGTTCCATATGCCCGATTATCCCATCCGGGCAGGCCACCGCCCATTCATTAAGCGTGTGGCGGACGGGACGTTAAGCTCGCTTTCATGGACAGACTCACCCGGACGGAAGAGGAGTGGCGGCAGCGGCTGAAGCCCGAGGAGTACGTGGTGCTCCGCCAGGCGGGCACCGAGGCGCCGTTCACCGGCGAGTACACCGACACCAAGACCGAGGGGGTCTACCGGTGCCGTGCGTGCGGCGCCGAACTGTTCCGTTCCGACGCCAAGTTCGAGTCGCACTGCGGCTGGCCGTCGTTCTACCAGCCGGCGGACTCGGACGCCGTCGTGCTCATCGAGGACCGCTCGCACGGCATGGTCCGTACCGAGGCCCGCTGTGCCCGGTGCGACTCGCACCTCGGGCACGTGTTCACCGGCGAAGGATACGACGTGCCCACCGACCAGCGGTGGTGCATCAACTCGATCTCGCTGACGCTGGAGCCGGCGCAGCGGTGAGCGAGCCGGCCGGTGCGCCCGCGTGCGGTCAGTCGGGTTCGCCGCTGTTGTAGCGGCGGGCGCGCTTGATGTCGCCGCGGTGGCGCTTTTCGGCGAGGCGGCGTTCGCGTGCGCCGCGGCCCGGCCTCGTCGGCACCCGGGGGCGCTGCGGCGGCGCGATGGCCTCGCGCAGCGCCGCGGCCATCCGGGCCCGCGCCGCCTGCCGGTTGGCGAGCTGGCCGCGGTTCTCCGACGCGGTGATCGTGAGCACCCCGCCCGCCAGCCTGCGGCCCAGCCGCTCCAGGGCTCTCATCCGGGCCCATTCGGGCAGCGCGGCCGAGCGGGCGACGTCGAAGGACAGCTCGACCCGGCTGTCGGCGGTGTTGACCGACTGGCCGCCGGGCCCCGGCGACCGCGAGAACCGCTCGTGCAGCTCGCCGGCCGGTATCACCAGCGAGCCGTTCACCCGGAGGTCCTCAGCCATACGACAAGGATGCCCGCAAATCGGGCGCAGGGTCAGCCACGCGCAGATGATCAGCGGGTAGGCGAAGTAACCCCACCGGGTCGCCGGGGCAAGGGTGAACAGCGCCGCCAGCGCCGCGGCGACATACACGGCCGCCGACCTGGCGGTTCGCGGCGGACGCAGGATCAGCGCGCCGGCCATCGCGATGCCGCACGCGGCGAGCAGCAGGACCGCCGCCAGATGGCCAGGCGTGCCCGCGGCCGCGAGCAGGTGGCCTGGCAGCGGGCTGGCCGCCGGCGACGCGGCGCCGGTCAGGCCGAGTGGGTACAGGACCGTGTTCTGCACGAGCGCACGAGGCTGGATCATCGCCACGGGAGCGACCACGGCCATGATCACGGCGGTCGCGGCCCCGGCGAACCGCCCGGCGGCGCCGCGGCCGTCCCGTACCGCGAACAGCAGCGCCACCACGAGCAGCCCCGGCCAGGCCGTGGCCTTCATCGCCGCGGCGGCGCCCAGCGCCAGGCCGGAAGCCACCGCGCGCGGGCGTCCCGCGGTGCCGGGAGTGCCGGGAGTGCCCGGAGTGCCCGGAGTGCCGGCGAGGGCTAGTCCCAGCAGGATCAGCCCGATCACCGGCAGGTCGTCGGCGCTGACGCTGAGCGGGAACGCCGCGAGCGGCGAGGCCAGCACGATCCCGGTCCGCCGGACGGCCTCCGGGGCCCGCGTTCGGCTGCGCCCGCGCGCGCACGCCAGCCGGGGCCCACGAGCCAGCTGGGGCCCGCAGGTCAGGCAGAGCGCGGACGCGAGCAGCACGGCGAAGGCAGCCCCGGCCCACAGCCGCGGATCGGTCCACATGCTCGGCCCGGCCAGCGCCCGCGGCAGGCCGAACAGCGTCATGCCCGGCAGGTACGGGTTGTAGCCGTAGGGGTTGTGCCCGACCTGAGCCGACGGCTCGTACATCCGGCCGTGCGCCAGCAGCAGCTCCGCGGCGCGCTCGACGACCCCGATCTCCGGCTCGGCCCGGCCCGCCGTCGCGAGCCAGCTCAGCGGCACGAGGAGCGCCGGTGAGCGCGGACGCCAGCGCCAGGTTCCGGTGGCGCGCCGCTCTGATCAGCGCCGCGCAGCCGTAGCCCGCGGCCGCGCACGCGCCCCACAGCCGGTGCAGCGGGTCACCGCTGAACAGCGCCACCAGTCCCGCGAACGCGCAGCAGGCGGCGTAGCCGGACACCGGCCGCCATCGCCCGTGCCATCGCGGGCGCCAAAGCGGGCGCCCCGCGAAAACAACCCCCGTCATGTCCACCGCGCTCACGCTAGAGGCGCGGCCGCCGGCCGCGCATCGGCCCATGGGACGGTCTTCACGCGGTCCCCGGGAGGGATCCGGTCACCCGCGCGGATGAGGAACCTCGGCCGCGCGAATGATGCTCCAGGCCGATGTGAGCACGTATGGTCAGGTCATGAGCCGGGCAGCAGAACTGGCACGCTTCCGCCCGCCGGCCGACGTGATCATCGCCGTCGGCCTGGTGTGCGCCATCTCGGAGCCGGGACTCGATCCCTATCATCACGACGGCGGCTTCTGGTGGGCATTCGGCGGTGTGGCCGCGGGCGCCGTGCTGGCCTGGCGGCGGACGCGCCCGGGGGGCGTCTGGGCGATCAGCACCGTGCTCACCGCGGTGCTCCTGGTGAACAGGCGCGGCGGTGACCTGGGCGGGGTGAGCCCGCTGATCCTCCTGCCGGGGGCGGTACTCGCGCTGTACACCGTGGCCGAGCGGACGACGCGGAACCGGGCGACGGCCGCGCTGGCCGTTTCCGTGATCTTGCTCGGGGCAGGCCTGCTGTCTCATCCCGCCCGGCCGGAAACGGTGGCGACGACCGCCGCGCTGCTGGTCATGGCGTGGTCCCTGGGAGAGGGCGCCCGTGCCAGGCGGGAGGGCCTGGCGGCGCTGCGCGGGCGGGCGGCGGCGCTGGAGTCGGAAGCCGCGGCGCTGGAGTCGGAACGGGCGGAGCGGGACCGGCGGGCGGCCGCCGAGGAACGGTCCAGGATCGCCCGTGAGCTACACGACATCGTCGCGCACCACGTGAGCGTCATCAGCCTGCAGGCCGGCACCGCGAGGATGCTCGCCGAGGCCGGGCAGCCGGCCGACGCCGGGCTGCTCGCCGGGATAGAGACGACCAGCCGCCAGGCGATGACCGACCTGCGCCTGGCGCTCGGCGTCATCAGGCATACCGCGGACGGCAGCCGGCCCGCGCCGGGCCTCGCCCAGCTCCCGGCGCTCGCCGGGCAGATGTCCCGGGCCGGCCTTTCGGTGACGATCGAGGGAGCACCGGGGCCTGGGCCTCTCCCCGGCCCGCTCGACCTGGCCGCCTACCGGGTCGTCCAGGAGGGGCTGACCAATGTTCTGCGGCACTCCTGGGCGCGCAGCGCCCTCGTCACCCTGGCCGGCCGCGACGGCCGGCTGGAGGTCACGATCACCGACGACGGGCCGGTGCGCGACCGCGCGGCGGTCCGTGACCAGGGGGGCGATCGCGACGACGGCACGGGCGGCGGTTTCGGCCTGATCGGCGTCCGGCAGCGGGCGGCCGCGCTGGGCGGGTCGGTCACCGCGTGCCCTCGCCCGGCCGGCGGCTTCGAGCTGCGCGCCGTGCTGCCGCTCACCGGGCCGTTGCAGAAGCTGAGCGCCTCGGCCGTCGCCGGGCCGGGCGCGGCGGAGCCTGACCCGGCGGCATGACGATACGGGTCCTGATCGCGGACGACCAGCCGCTGGTGCGGGTCGGGCTGCGCACGCTGCTCGGCGCGCAGCCGGACATCACCGTCGCCGGCGAGGCGGCCGACGGCGCGGCGGCGATAGCCGAATCCGAACGGCTGCGCCCGGACGTCGTGCTGATGGACGTGCGGATGCCCGGTACCGACGGCATCGAGGCGGCCGGCAGGGTCTGCCGAGGGCCGGACGCGCCGCGGGTGCTGATCCTGACCACGTACGACAGGGACGAGTACGTCTTCGACGCTCTCGCCGCCGGCGCCAGCGGGTTCCTGCTCAAGGACGCGAGGCCCGAGGACCTGGTGGCCGGCGTCCGCATCGTGGCGGCCGGCGACGCGCTGCTCGCGCCGTCGGTGACCAGGCGGCTCATCGGGCTGTTCGCGCGCCGGCCGCGCGAGGCCGGCCCGGATGCCCGGGCGCGGCCGCGGGCCGACCTCGGCGCGCTGACCGGCCGGGAACGCGAGGTGCTTCGCCTCGTCGCCCGCGGGCTGTCCAACGCGGAGATCGCCGCCGCGCTGTACGTCTCCGAGAACACGGTCAAGACGCACGTGGGGCACGTGTTCACGAAGCTCGGTCTCCGCGACCGGGTGCAGGCCGTGATCTTCGCCTACGAGAACGGCCTCGCCCGGGACTGAACACGCCCGGGACTGGTCACGCCCGGTGCCGGTCACGCCCGGTCAGGAGGCCGCGTCCCGGTCAGCCTGAGTCCGGCCGCTGGCTGCCGGCGCGGGCCCGGCTGCCCGGCGTCCTCTCGAACACGTAGTACAGGGCGACCGCCCCGGTGATGGCGAACGCCACCGGCGCGCTGATGAACGCCACCCCGGTGGCCAGCAGGTAGACCAGGCCGCCGGAGGTGAACCTGCGCCGCGCCGCCCACCACTGGTCCCGCGGCACCGACGCGTGGGTGCGCCCCTCGCGCAGCGACCACTCGAACATCGCGGAGAACCCCGCCGACATCCCGACCAGCACCAGGCAGTACACCGCCACCGCCAGCCGGGCGTCGAAACCGCCGTGCGCGAGGTAGTCGGCCAGGGTCCCGGTCCCGAACGGGACCATGACCACGAACAGCAGCAGCACCAGGTTCAGGAACAGCAGCATGCGGTCCACCGTCTTGACGTTGGACACGAGCGCGTGATGGTTGACCCAGATGATGCCGACCGTGAAGAAGCTGATCAGGTACGCGACGAAAGACGGCCATCGGTTCGCGAGCTGGTGGGCGAGCGACGTCCCGTGCCCGGGCCCGTCGACCGAGAGGCCGAGCGCGAGCAGCGTGATGGCGACGGCGAACACGCCGTCGCTGAAGGCCTCCAGCCTGCCGCGGTCCATAGCTCACCTCGCTGGTCTTCCAGAATCAAGATTTTTACTAAACGGACGGTGGTGCCCGCCTCGCGCAGCACTTCGCCGGCGACGGCGAGGCCCGCCCGGATGGCACGCTCGTTCAGGTTGCCGAATCCAAGCACCAGCTGGCCGGGAACGGCCGCTCTCGTCGAGCGGTACTGGCTCATGCCGTACAGCCCGACGGAGCGTGCCCGCGCCGCGGCGATCAGCGCATGCTCGGCGCCCTCGTCACGGGCCATGTCCGCGGGCAGGTGAGCCACCACATGGAAGCCGGCGGCGAGGCCGGTCAGCCGGACACCGGGCAGGTGCGCCGCCGCGGCCTCCGCGAGGGTGTCCCGCCGGCGGGAGTAGACCGCGCGCATCCGGCGCAACTGCCGGTCGTAGCGACCGGACTCGACGAGTGTGGCGAGCGCGAGCTGGTCGAGCCACGGCGACCCGCGGTCGGTGAGGCGCTTTTCCTCGGCGATCGCGTGGGCCAGGGCAGGCGGGCAGAGGATCCAGCCGAGCCGCACCGACGGCGACAGCGACTTGCTCACCGTGCCCAGCGCCGCCACCCGGTCCGCCGCGAGGCCCTGCAGCGCGCCGACGGGGTCCCTGTCGTAGCGGAACTCGGCGTCGTAGTCGTCCTCGATGATCGTCGCGTCGTGTTCCGACGCCCACGAGACCAGCGCCTGCCGGCGCTCCGCCGCCAGGACGACACCGGTGGGCCACTGGTGGGCCGGGGTCAGCACGACCGCGCGGGCGCCCGTGGCGGCGAGCGCGGCCACGTCGATGCCGGACTCGCCGACCGGGACCGGCACCGCCTCCGCTCCGGCCCATGCCGCCGCCTCGGCGGAGTCGCCGTATCCCGGGTCCTCGAACGCCACCCGCCGCACGCCGTGGCGGGCGAGCACGCGCAGCACCAGGCCCAGCCCCTGCCCGAACCCCGTGCAGATCACCATGTGCCCGGCGTCGGCCGCCGCGCCGCGAACCCGGCGCAGGTAGGCGGCCAGCACCTCGCGAAGCACCGGGCTGCCGCGCGGGTCGCCGTAGTTGAAGTCCGCGCTCGGCGCGGCGCGGCACGCTTCGCGCATGGCCCACAGCCAGTCGTCGCGGGGGAAACTCGCCAGGTCGGGCACGCCGGTGATGAAGTCGGCCAGCAGCCGCGCCGGCGCCGCGGCCCGCGCGGCCCCCGCGGCCCCTGGGCGGCGGTTCGCAGCCGGCGGCGCGGCGGCACCCGCCGCAACCCGGGTCGCCGAGCCGCCCCTGGCGCTCAGGTATCCCTCGGCGAGAAGCTGGCCGTAACACTCCTGGATCAGGCCGCGGGACAGGCTGAGGGCGCGGGCCAGCTCCCGCGAGGACGGCAGCCGCTCGCCGGTCCGTAGCCGCCCCGACCGGATCGCCTCGCGCAGCTGCGTCTCGAGCTGCGCGCGCAGCGGCGCCGCGGACCGCCGGTCCAGCGTCAAAAGCAGCTCTGGGCTCAAACCGGACCACTCTATCGGCATGGAATTGGAGCTTACCGGTAGCCCACCAAGGCCGTAGCGTCGGTGACGTGAGCGAGCAGGAGGCACTGACATGACTCGTAAGGGCTGGCTGCTATTCGCGGCGATGAGCGTGATCTGGGGAATCCCGTACCTACTGATCAAGGTCGCGGTGGACGCGGGGATCTCCGCACCCGTGCTGGCGTTCGCGCGGTCCGCGGCCGGTGCCGTGGTGCTGGTGCCCCTTGTCTGGCGCCACGGGCCGCGTGGGGCGCCGCGTTCCGCGCTGCCGGCGCTGCGCGCGCACTGGAGGCCGGTCGCCCTGTTCGCGGCCGGCGAGATGATCGGGCCGTACTTCCTGCTGTCCGACGCCGAACGCCGCCTGTCCAGCTCGCTCAGCGGGCTGCTGATCGCCGCCGTGCCCATCATCGGCGCGGCGGCAGGCAGGTTCCTCGGGGACCGCGAACGGCTGGGGACGGCGCGGTGGCTCGGGCTGGCGGCCGGCTTCGCCGGCGTGGCCGTGCTCGGCGGACCGCACCTGAGCGGGGGGACCGCCTGGCCTGTCACGGAGGTGCTGCTGGTCGCGCTGTGCTACGCGATCTCCCCGATGGTGGCGGCGCGGCACCTGCACGACGTGCCGGAACTGCCGATGACGGCGGCCTGCCTGGCCGCCGCGGCCCTCTGCTACGCGCCGCTGGCCGCGATGACGTGGCCGCACCACATGCCGCCGGCCCGGGTGCTGGCCGCCATGGGCGTGCTGGCCCTGGTGTGCACCGCCGCCGCGTTCGTGCTCTACCTGAAGCTGATCGCCGAAGCGGGCGCCCGCCGCGCGGTCGTGATCACCTACGTCAACCCGGCGGTCGCGGTCGTCGCCGGCGCGGCCCTCCTCGGCGAGCCGCTCAGCGTCTCGGTCGCCGTGTCGTTCGCCCTTATCCTCGGCGGATCGCTGCTCGCTGCCAGCCCGGGGGGCGAAGCCCCCCAGAACTCTGCCAGCCCGGGGGGCGAAGCCCCCCAGAACCCCCAGCCCGCTGTGGTGCCCGCCGTAGCATCGCGCGGCCGGGGAGGCCGCGAGGGCCTCCCGCGGGCCGCGTGATCGCGGAATGTGAGCCGCTATCGCGGCTCACTCCGCGCTACCCGCCGTAACCCCCTGCGGTGCTCGCCGTAAAAGCGCGGCGCACTCCGCGCTACCCCGCCATAGCCCGCTGCGGCGCGCGGCTGTCTCACACCAGGTCGGTTATGAGCTCGCGGACGGACTTGCGCCTGCCGGTGTAGAAGGGGGTCTCGACCCGGGTGTGCCGGCGCGCTTCGGCGCCGCGCAGGTGCCGCATCAGGTCCACGATGCGGTGCAGTTCGTCGGCCTCGAACGCGAGTATCCACTCGTAGTCGTTCAGCGAGAAGCTGCTGACCGTGTTGGCCCGGACGTCGGGGTACTCCCGCGCCATCATGCCGTGCTCGGCGAGCATCCTGCGGCGGTCGGCGGGGTCGAGGAGGTACCACTCGTAGGACCGGACGAACGGGTAAACGCTCAGGTAGGCGCGCGGCTCCTCGTCCGCCAGGAACGCCGGGATGTGCCCCTTGTTGAACTCGGCGGGCCGGTGCAGTGCCATCACTGACCAGACCGGTTCGCTGGCCCGGCCGAGCCGGGTACGGCGGAACCGCACGTACTGCTCCTGCAGTTCGCCGGAGGTCGGCGCCACCCACCAGAACATGTAGTCGGCGTCGGCGCGCAGCCCCTGCAGGTCGTAGCTCCCGCGGGTGACGATGCCCTTCCCGGCGGCCTGGTCGGTCAGCGCGGCCAGCTCGTCCGACGCCGCCTCGCGGACCGCGCCGCGGTCGAGCGCGCCGCGGTCGGACACCCGGAACACCGACCACATCGTGTACCGGATCAGCTCGTTCAGGTCCCGGGCGCGCAGCCGCTGACCGGTTTCGCCCTCGTTGCCAGCCATGCCCTCATGCTATGTCGCAGGTCGGCGGGGGAATCGTAGAATGCTGACGTGGCGATAACGGAGATGGCGCGGCGCGCAGGTTCGCGGCTGGCCGAGCCTGCCGTACCGCACGAGGTTACGGCGGACGCTGGCCACGGGAACGGTGACGCCCGCGAACGGAAATGGTGGCGCCGGGTGTGGCGGCGGCTGATGCCGGCACCGGGCGCGGAGCTGGTCCTGGCCCAGCTGACCAGGCAGCTGGCGGTGCTGGAGGGCGCGCGTACCGAGCTGGAGGCCGGCTGGATACAGGGTGGCTGGTGGGCGGTGAGTTCCGCTGACGGCACCCCGCGGCTGGTCGACGGCTACGCGGCCGCGGGCGGCACCCCGGACCACGTCGAGGGCGTCTGCCTGGTCGGCGCGCTGGTGCGGGCCGGGTCACGGCAAGCCGGTTCGGTCTCGGACGTCGGCCGGGCCGCCGACGCGGTGTACGACGCGCTGTGGAGCTCGCGCGGCCAGCCGGACGCACCGCCGCCCGGCGGCATGCCTCCGGTTCCTCCACCGGAGGTCCGGCTGGCGCGGGTGCGCACGCTCACGCAGTGGAACGACGAGGCCGGGCGGACGCGGGCGGAGGTCCTGGCGGTGGTCGATCGCGCGATCAGCGGCACGATCATGGACCTGGTGTCCGCTCCGCGGCCGGCTCAGCCGGAGCCCGTCGGCGCCAGATAGGCCCTCATTGCCCAGCTAGCCTCTGCCCAGCTAGCCTCTGCCCAGCTAGCCTCAGTGCGCGGGCGGTCCCCCCTGGGTGCCGAACTCCTCGCGGGCCTTCCGGACGGCTTCCATCTCCGCGGCCGTCACCGGCGGAGGCGGCCTCAGCAGTATCCAGGTCACGAAGAAGGCGCCGACGACCAGCATCAGCGCGCCGATCCACAGCGACAGGTTGATTCCGGCCGACTTGCTGATCGTCGCCTGGCTCGCGGCGATCCCCGGGATGATCACCAGGACTCCGAAGATGAGAAGCAGTGCCCCGATGAACGAGCGCAGATCGAACAGCTTGGCGAGCCGCCAGTTCCTCGCCTCCTCCGGGGTGAGAACCGGCTTCGGAGCCCGTTCGGCCTCCATCTCGGCCCCGACCGGCCGCTCCGGGCCGCCTGCCGACGTCATCCCTACACCACCTCGATATACACGTACAGCAAGACGCTGATGATGAGCGCGCCGATGCCCCACAGCAGCGGAGACTTGTACCAGGGCCGCTTCTTGTCCGCCGTCGCGGGGTCTCGTTCGGCGTACCCCCAGACCAGGCCGCGCAGCTCGGAGATGGGCCTGGGCTTGCTCCAGATGCTCGCGATGACCATGGCGAGCGCCCCGGCGGCGAACCCGAAGATCGCGCCCCACTGGGTCTCGGCGATGTCACTGCGGAAGTGAATCACTCCCTGCTTGTACAGCAGCCAGGTGCCGAAGGAGAACAGCGTCCCGATGATCAGTCCCCAGAACCCCGACCCGCGGCCGGCCTTCCGCCAGAACATGCCGATGATGAACGCCACGAAGATCGGCACGTTGAAGAACGAGAACAGCGCCTGGAAGTAGTTGGAGATGTTGTTGTAGCCGGCCGCGATGAACGCGGTCCCGATCCCGATGAAGACGCCGACCACCGTGGTGATCCGGCCGACCCGCAGGTAGTAGCTGTCCGGACGGCCGGGGCGGATGTAGTTCTGCCAGATGTCGTAGGTCCACACGGCGTTGAACGAGGAGACGTTGGCGGCCATACCGGCCATGAACGCGGCGAGCAGGCCGGTCACCGCCACCCCGAGCACGCCGACGGGGAGGTACTTGTTGTACAGCGCCGGGATGGCGTCGGTGAACGTCAGTCCGCCGGCCGCTCCCAGGCCCGGGATCAGCAGGATCGCGGCCATGCCCGGGATGACCGTGCCGAACGGGATGATCGCCTTCGGGTATGCCGCGATGATCGGTGTCAGCCGCGCGTTGGCCTCGTCCTTGGCCGACATCGCGCGCTGCACCTCGGCGAAGTTGGTGGTCCAGTAGGCGAACGACAGGCAGAACCCGAGGCCGAAGACGATGCCGATCCAGTCGCCGAACGGGTTGCTCCCGCCCAGCCCGGTGCCGGCCCAGGGGTGGGTGTAGGCAGTTCCCTGCGTGGCGAGCTTACTGAACAGGCCGTGGAGCCCGCCGGTCTCTTTCAGCGCCACGATGATCAGCGGGACCAGGCCCAGCAGGATCACGAAGAACTGCATCACCTCGTTGTAGATGGCGCTGGACAGCCCGCCCAGCAGGATGTAGGACAGCACGAACAGGGCCGAGGCGATGATCGCCACCGCCAGCGGGATGCCGAGCAGCGACTGCAGCACCGCGGCGAGCGCGTACAGGTTCACCCCGGCGATCAGCACCGACGACAGCACGAAGATGAGGGCGTTCACCAGGTGCGTCTTACGGTCGAACCGGCGGTGCAGGTACTCAGGGACGCTGCGCACCCGTGAGCCGTAGTAGAACGGCATCATCACGACGCCGAGGAACACCATGGCCGGGACCGCGCCGATCCAGTAGTAGTGCACGACGCTGACGCCGTACTGGGCTCCGCTGGCCGCCATGCCGAGGATCTCGATCGCGCCCAGGTTGGCCGAGATGAACGCGATCCCGGTGATCCAGGACGGCAGCGAGCGGCCGGACAGGAAGAAGTCCGTCGAGGTCTGGACCAGGCGGCGCAGCGCGAACCCGATCCCTATGACGAACATGAAGTAGATGAACAGCAGCGTGTAATCCAGCGGGGCCAGCGAGAGGCGCAACCCGGCGGCCAGCGGCGAAACCGCTGCCGGCATCATAGCGGGTACCCCCCGTTGAACAGGGGAATGCCGGTGCTCTTGTAGAGCTGCTGAACCTGCGCCACGTTGGCCTTGGTGACCAGGCTCGGCCCGGTGAAGATCGGCCCGAACGGGTGCTGGCCGTACCGCACCTCGAACGCCATGGTCTGAACCGCGTTGTAACCCTCCAGGAACGGCTGCTGGTCGATGACGAACGACGCCTGGCCGTTGCTTACCGCGTTCAGGTCCTGGGTCGAGACGTCGAAGGTGCCGAGCTTGATCGTGCCGAACTTGCCCAGGGCCTGCAGCGCACCGCCAGCGGCGTCGAACCCGAGGATGCCGGTGGCGAGCACCCCGCCGATGGCGGGGTTGGCCTTCAGCGTGTTCTCTATCGCGGTTGCCGCGTCGTTCAGCTGGGCCCCGTTGACGTGCAGGATCTGGACCGAGCCGCCCCTGGCCGCCAGCGCCCTGGCGAAGCCGGCGCAGCGCTGGACCAGCGCGATGTTCTGCTCTTCATGGATGACGCACAGCGCCTTGTGCACGCCGGCATCGGCCATCTCCCGGGCGGCCTCCGCGCCGGCGGCGAGCTCGTCCTGGCCGACGAAGGTCAGGCCGCCCACATTCTGGTACACGGCGGCGCCCACGTTCATCACGATGACGGGGACGCCGGCCGAGGCCGCCTGCCTGACCGGGCTGGACAGCACCGCGGCGTCGGGGATCGTCACAATGAGCCCCTTCGGATGCTGGGCGGCCGCCTGGGTGATGAGGGAGGCCTGTTCCTGCGGATTCGTGGTGGCGGGAGAGCGGTAGACGAGGTTGACGTTGAAGTCCGTCGCCGCCGTCTGCGCCCCCTTTTGCACCAGCGCCCAGAACGGGTCGAACGACTGCCCGTGCGTCACCATGATGACGGTGACGCGAGGCCCGTTCGCCGCCGAGTTCGCCGGGGTGCTGCCGGATACGCCCTGACTCGAGCAGGCGGCGGCCGCCACGCAGGCGGTCAGCGCCAGCACTGCTCTTATCACGAGCCCTCTGGGGCGGCGCAGATAGCCGCGATGTACGGGGGTGGCGGGACAGGCGGCCGAGGCTCGGTCGTGGTCAGGCCGAACTCGCGGCCGCGGCGGGAAAGTGTTCACTCCGCCCTCCAGGGCCACACTGAGGGTAGTGCAAAAAGTTTAACAACAGGACGACAAAGTGTCATCAGGCGTTTACATAGTGCTGGCTGGCGTGGGCCGCCGGTCAAACCAATGGGATGGGGCGGCTCGCTCGCGGCTGAGCTGCAGAGACTTCGCCACCTCCGGCTTTGGTCCGCGACCGTTGCCGGGGCTGCGCCGCCGTGTTAATGTCATTTCTAGATACGAGACACAATATCTCACATTCTGAGATAGAGGATAATCTGCGATGGGCAAGGTCTACGAGCAGATCGACAACCGCCTGCGGTCCTTTATCGAGCAGCAAGTGGTCTTCTTCGTGGCGACGGCTCCGCTGGCCGAAGACGGCCACGTCAACATCTCCCCGAAGGGGCGCTCCGGCTCTCTGACGGTGCTCGACCCGCACACCCTGGCCTATCTGGACTTCGGCGGAAGCCACGCGGAGACGCTGGCCCATCTGCGGGAGAATGGCCGCATCACGCTGATGTGGTGCGCGTTCACCGGGCCGCCGGCAGTCGTGCGGATCCATGGTCGCGGCGAGCCGGTTTTCCGCGACGACCCACGCTGGCCCGAACTGATCGGCCGCTTCGGCGACGCGGACGGCCCCGGCGTTCGGGCGATCATTCGCGTGGCCGCCGAGCTGATCAGCGATTCCTGCGGATTCGCCGTGCCGTTCATGGACTACCGAGGCGAACGCGACCTGCACGCCGATTTCTTCGGGCGCAAGACCGACGAGCAGTTCGCCGCGTACTGCGCGTCCAGACGGCACAACGCGACCAGCATCGACGGGCTCCCGGCGCTGCCGTTGCCATTGCCCGCCCGCAGCAGCTGACGGCACGCCGGGCGGCGCCAACCGCGCCACGTCCACGTGGGGCGGCGAACCTCACTCCCGCTTCGCGACCGCCCGGAGATGGCCCAGCACCTGATCCACCGCCGCCCGCGCGGTGGCAACGCACGCCGGGATGCCCACGCCGTCGTAGGCGGCTCCGCAGACCGCGAGACCTGGCTGCGCCGCGACGGCGGCGCGGATTCCCGCCACCCGGTCGAGATGGCCGACGGTGTACTGCGGGAGCGCGCCGCCCCACCGGGTGACGCGTGACGCGGCCGGCGCGCCGCGGACCCCGGTCGCCTCCGCCAGCTCGGCGGCGGCCAGCGCTACCAGGTCGGCGTCGTCGCGCTGCAGCAGCGCCTCCTCGCCGATCCGCCCAATGGAGCACCGCACGATCTCCAGGGCCTCTCCCCCGCCGCCGGGTGCCGCCGGCCGCGTGGGCGCCTGCGCCGCTGCTCCCGTCGCCTTTGTCCGCGTCGCCTCTGTCCCTGCCGCCGTTGCTCCCGTCGCTGGTGCCGTCCCTGCCGCCGCTGCCGTCCCTGCCGCGCGGTCGGCAGCTCGGGCCAGGTGCGGCCACTTGACGGTGGAGAACGTGACGGCCTTGACGGCGCGACCGTCGATCGCGGGCACCAGGTAGCCGCTGCGGCCCTGGGCGGCGAGCGGCCGGCGAGCTTCCGGCGCGCTGTCCCGTAGGCCGGCCCTGTATGCGGCGAGCGGGCCGCCCGCTTCCGGCGCGCTGTCCCGTAGAGCATCACCGGTCGCGCCAACCCCTCCCGCAACACCCGCCGGGCCGGGGAATGCGGAGCGCCGGTAGCCGAGAGTGATGATCGCCGTGCTGGCGTACGGGATCGCGCCGAGCTCGGCGGCGGCCCGGGCGGCCCCGGGAACGCCGGCCAGCAGCCGACCGGCCGGACGGCCGGGGATGGCCAGTATGACCGCGTCGGCGTCGATGATCTCGGCCTCGGCGGCCGAGCCCACCGTCAGCCGCCACCCCCGTTCGGTGCGCGCGAGGCCGCGGACCATCGCACCGGTCCGGACGGTCGCACCGGAAACCTTCGCGAGCACGCCCGGCAGCATGCCGAGACCGCCGGTGAGCGTGGTGAACAACGGCGCGGGCGCCGTTCCCCCTGCCCCCGCGCCGGGCTGGCCGGCAGGCCGCGCGGGCGGCAGCAGCGAGGCGGCCGCCTCGGCGAGCGAAACGTGGCGGCGAGCCGCGACCGCGAGCGGGGACAGCGTCGCCTCGAAGGACAGCTCGCTGGAGCGGCCCGCGTACACCCCCCCGAGCAGCGGGTCGACGAGGCGGTCCACCACCTCCTGGCCGAGATGGCCGCCCACGTACTCCTCGACGGAAACGTCGCCTTCCGTGTCCGGCGGCCGGCGCTCCTCCCTGGCCCGCGCGAGCCCGTCCCCGGACAGCACTCCCGACCGGCCCAGCTCGTCCATGTCCGACGGTACGCCCATGAACTGGCGGCCCGGCAGCGGCCGCAGCGCGCCGCGCGTCCAGATCGCCGACGACGTCGCTCCCACCGCCGCGAGTTCGTAACCGAGACCCGCCGCGGTGATCAAACCGGTGCCCTCGGGACGGCGCGCGAGCAGCGCCTCCGCTCCCTCGTCGACGGCGATCCCCGCCACCTCAGAGACGGCGAGCTTCCCGCCGAGCCGGGGCGAGCCCTCCAGGACGGTCACCCGCACGGGCTCGTCCCGCAGGAAGAACGCCGCCGCCAGCCCCGCGATCCCGCCGCCGACGATGACGACATGCGATGCCATGCTCCAAGCCTTCCAGATCCCGAGCACTGCACGGCGCCACGCCCGTCTTCTCCGGGTTGGGGGCTGCGGGGCTGCGGGAACGTGCGTGATGGCGACGCCTGGTATGAGCAAGGAGCTGGGGTACGCCGGGCGGGCGCGGCGCCCGCATGTAAGTCCCCGCGATCAGGGCAACGGTTGGCCCTTCACGATTGGCCCTTCACGAGAGGAGCTTCGGCATCGGGCTGGTTTACCAGTAGGTGGTGGGCCGGGTGACGTGCTGGCGTCCGGAGGGGCCGGTCCAGATCATGATGCCCGGTTCGGGCTGCTGGAGTGTCCACCCGGGGTCTTGCTTGCACCGGTGGTGGTGCCGGCAGGGCGGGCCCAGGTTGCACTGGCAGGTGGGCCCGGCGGGCCAGGGCACGGTATGGTCCGCATCACACTCGGCGGCGGGCCGGGCGCAGCCGAAAAAGTGGCAGCGGGCGGTGCGCGCCGTGATGAGGTGCCTGAGTGTGCGGCTGGGCCGGTAGCCCGGTTCGCAGCTGGCGTGATCGCAGGAGCCGCGGGCGACCGGGGCGAGTGTGACTTGCAGGCGGCGCAGGAAGCCGGCGGCCTGCAGGCTGTCGCGGGGTTCTGGTGGCGGGTCTGGGGCTGGCGCGGCTTGGTCCGGGCACCCGCCAGTACCGGGCCCGCCCGCGCCGGGTCCGGTGCGGCTGCCGGGGCCCTCCCGGCTCCTGCCGGGACCGCCCCCGCCGCCCCCGCCGCCCCCATCCTCCCCGCCGGGTCCGCCGCGGTTGCCGCCGGTTCCGCCGCCTCTTGCCGCCACGGGATGGTGGCCGGGATCGTCGGGGTGCTGGCCGGGATCGTCGGGGTGCTGGCCGGGGTGGTAGGGGTGCTGGCCGGGTGCGCAGCCGTGCGCGGCGGCGGTGCCGTCGTGGCCAATGACCGTTACGCACCAGCGTGTGGCGGGGTGGTGGGAGGCGGTGGCGGCCAGGTCGCGGGCGGCGCCGGGGTCGAGCAGGCCGAACCCGGCGGCGTCGCCGGGGGCTGCGCCGGTGCCCAGGAGGGTGGTCAGCGGGACGGTGATGTTGATCAGCGCGGCGAGCGGGGGCCGGGCCGGGGCGCAGCCATCCGCCGCGTTTGTACCGGGCGTACCGGGAGTGGCGGGCGTGCCAGGCGTGCCAGGCGTGGCGGGCGTGTCCGAGGTGCCGGGGTGCCGGGGGTGCCTGGCGTGCCGGGGCTGTCAGGGACGCCGCCGGTGGAGGTGGCGGGCTGCTGGCCACCGGGGGCATCCAGGCGGTCCCGGGCATCGCGTTCTTGCAGCAGGTCCAAAAACGCCCGGGCACGCAGCTCGGTGAGCGTGCCCGCCATCCCCGCGGCCCGGTAGCCCACCGCCCGGGCCTTCACATTCGCCCACGACGCCAGCGTCTCACCCACCGGCAGGTCCCGGCCGGAAAGCCCCGCCGTCCCCGCCTCCTCCCGGAAACACATCACCCGCGCGTTCTTGCCCGCCGCCTCCTTACGGCGGCGGGCCGCCTCCGGATCCAGCATCATCACCAGCCGGGCAGCGGCATGCCGCAGCCGCCCGTAAGTCAAGTCCGCCGCCGACACCGCGAGCACCTGGTCGGCGTCGGCGGCGTCAGTGTCCGACAGATACTGGGTTGCCTCAGCGATGATCTTCACGCGGGGTTAGTTGCAGTTTTGCATGTGATCTGCGTCACATCAAACTGAGTTGAGTTCTGCTCAGCCGACCGCATAAAGTCTCCGCTGGTCTGAACAGAGATGTCGAACAAGATCCAAGCGATCCAGTACGATGCCGCAGGAGGCGCGCCATGGCTTCACGGGAGGCGCTCAGCGAGAATCTTGTCACGCTGATGGAGGCTGCGCGGCAAGAATATGCAGCATACTTGAAGTCAAATAGCCTTCCGTTCACCAGCCAGCACGCGCAGATGATAATTATCGATAACGAAGATAGGAACGGCTGGCGCTCCGATTTCAAGGACGTAACACAAAGTACTGCTGATAGTTACCTGCCGTCGTGGCCTGGACTTCAAGAGGAACTAAAGCATCGGACGTTGGATCTAGCATCCGATTTCGTAAGCACTTTTACAAGTACACTGCCTTTCTGGGCCAACCCGCTTGGTCCTTACCAGAATTTTCTTCAACTCTCCAATGCCAATCCGGAATTCAAAAGTGAGCCAAATTCATGGATTGCGCAGCAGATTCTGGTACCGGCAATGGCCGAGTATCTCAGGTCTCTGGAATCTGCAGATACGCCGAACACAGATTTGGCAAATCGAATTGCAGCGGAGGCGATTGATTTCGTCGGTTCTTCTAAACTGAGGACCAGAAGCTCCCTTCCCGTGTCTGGAATTGACATGGAATCCGACCAACTTAGCGTCGGCGATATAGTAGTACGAGCGCTAACCCCTCGTCAGCGTGGCACATTGTGGATGCAGGCAAATTCGATCCTTCTGCCCGCGATCTCAAGAGACATGTTGTACTCTACCAAGGGTGCATACACACTGCCGAGCCATGTCATTCAAGTGACTACATCCCATCCTAGGATGTTGCAGCCTCAACCGGGAATGTATCATCAAGCTGCTCTCTGCGCCTTTTTCCTCCATGGATACCCGTTGGCGGGTCTCGGAATGATGACGTCCGATACCGTGCCGACATGGATAAACTGGGCAAGGATGGGGGTGCCGATACAGCTATCTGCTTTTCCTCGCGGCACAAAGGAGTTGCGGCAGGATTCGCTAAACGAAATCTGGCAGACGCTAAAGAAACTGCGCAACTATAATCTCGACCAACCATCAAATCCTAGAGATCTCTCTCTACATCGGTTCCTGCTTGGATCGATACGTGAGGATCAGGCCGATTCGCTTCTAGACTTTACGATCGCCCTGGAATGCATATTTCTTCCGTATGATCCCTCCACGCGACAGGCAGAGCTGGCATATAGGTTCCGCCTCCACGGCACTCATTACATTTCATCTTCGCTGCACGAGAGGCGAGAGACGTGGAAGCGTTTGAGAGATCTCTATGACGTGCGCTCTCGCTTGGTGCATGGCTCGGAATACCCGAGTGCGGCAGAGATTGCGGAGAAAGTAGAAGCTGCACGGAACCTCGCGCAAACAGCGTTGCTAAAAGCTGTGAGATCACACTTTCCGCGCGTCGAAGAGCTAACTGCTATGGTTCTTGGTGAAGGACTGGATTAGGTAATGACAGAATACGTGCAGGTGGAGACCACCACTGACAGCTCTGAAGAGGCGGACAGGCTGGCGCACAGCATCACGGACGCGCACCTTGCGGCATGCGTCCAGATCGTCGGGCCGATCCGCTCGGTCTACTGGTGGCAGGGCAAGCAGGAGGTTGCCCAAGAGTGGCAACTCTTGATTAAGACCACGACGGATCGCCTCTCTGATCTAGAGCAGCACATCAAGGCCAACCACAGTTACGAGACTCCCGAGATTATCGCTACTCCGATTCGGTGGGGTAGCCAGGAGTATCTAGACTGGATTAGCGCGGAGACGAAGCAAACTGACGTTTAGTCATAGCGAACTCTTCCAGATAGGCGCGTATTGCTGGCTGGTTCTGCCAGCGCCGCAGTCCTTTGGCGATGGCCTCGAATCTTGATAGCCACATCTCGAATTCTGTCTCGCGCACGATCGCTAGGCCGCTTTGAGCAATTCGCGCTGCCTCGTTAACCGAACCGCGGGCCAGATGTGCCGTGGCGATATTTTCCCGGATTACTGCTGCTCTCTTCCCCTCTGCCGGCGTGAGGCGCGCAAGAAGATGCGTGGCTATCTCCTGCGCATCATCGAGCTTTCCGATATTCAGGTAAGTAGCGATATGGAACGTATCGAGCCTGTCCTGATTGAGAAATCGGGTCCACACGCGATCCTCTTCGGGATCAGCGACACTAAATGCTTCCTCGGCACGCTTCCAGGAATCAAGTGCCTGAGACGCATCGCCTAGATGCGCGCTTTCCTCTGCGTGGCGCGCCGAGATCCATGCAACCGTAGTCGGCGATGCCTTGACCGACGCATTCTCCAGCGCCTCGGCCAGCAGCACTCTCGCGCGCCCATTGGCACCATTTCCGCTTGGGATGTAGCTCCGGTACGCCAGCGCGCAGGCGGTAACCGATGAATCGCGCGCTTCGTCAGCGGCCTTAATGGCGGTTTCGTAGAAGTTCCTTGCCGTTCCGGTATCACCTAGAGCACTCGCAGACCACCCCGCGAGCAAGCTGCTTTCTCCTGCTGCCACGATTAGGCGCCGGCGCAGGTCATCCTTTGGATCGATAGCTCTTCCATTGAGGAGCGTACTTACTTCTCTCAAATGAACCGTGAGCACCTTGAGTACCGTTCGCGCCGAGACGACCTCTTCAAGCTGATAGAGGCCTGCCGATCGTGCCTCCATCTCTCTGACGATCGTTTCGTTCATGGCGCTTGGTTTCGTGAGAGCGTAAGCGAGCCGTTCCCATACCTCGCTTTGCGCGAGAGCTGCGGTGGCGCCGAGTTGTGCGGCCAGCGACAGCAGTTCGCGACGCTTCACACCTGATCCGTTCCTTCCTATGGCCTCCGCGAGTAGTTGCAGGTCGAACGTGTCGGCTTGGATGTCCAGACCAGCAGCCGGGGCGGAGCTGCCCGTGGGTGCTTCCGCGACCAGACCCATCGCGCGGCGAAGGAGCTGCGGCATGCCCAAGCCATCCGCGATCGTTTCCAAGGTAGACGCATAGGTAGCTTGATGTTTGCCGCGCTTGTAGTCGCTCAACCGGCTCTGCGCGATCCCGGTCATGGCCGAGACCTGGCCTTGAGTGATGCCATGTGCGCTGAGGATGCGAATCAGCGCGCCTAGATCACGCCGTTTGCATGCTTCAAAAGTGTCTTGACGTGCGAAAACGGCATCAAGGCGCTCACGGACGACATGATCGTCAAGAGGCATGGTGTGCGTTCCCGTTCCCAGTGGCGCGCACCCCGAAGGGCCTAGCGGTGCGAGTAGTCAATCACACATTGCTATAACACGTTGATATTCCTGCAATCGTTCAATCGGCTAGTACGCAACAGTAGTTTCATCTGGAAGTCTTTTAACTTCAGCCTCTCTGACTAGCGAGAGTCTCAGTTGTGACGCATGCCGAATCTGCCGAGCATCGCGTGAGAACGCATGACCGTCGGCAGTAACGAAAAGGCCGGGCGCTCCCTCCTCTGATCAGAGACGCCCGGCCCTTTTGATGGAACGTAACTTCTTTAGCGCATTTGTGAACGCGGTCCATGCGTCCGGGCTGAAGCTCAGCACAGGGCCGTTGCCGTCGTTCTTTGTGTCGCGGACTGCGATCTTGCGGCCGTCGCTGGCCGTTTCAACGCAGTTTCCGCCGTTTCCAGAGCTGTAGCTAGATTTCCGCCAGTTCTTCATGTCCATTCTTCCGCTGCTTTCTCTATCAAGCTCAGGGAGGCGGCCCTTGGTAGTGCCTCTAGCCTGAGCGTGTCCCAGGTGTAGGCGAGTGTGTTCGCCTCATCCTCGTCTTCTATGATCTGGCCCGACATGGCCGTGTCCTGGTAGGCGACGGTTGGGGAGTCATCGAAGTCCGCGACCACGAACGCGCCGCCGTTGAGACCCTGGTGCGCTCCGGCGTCTACTGGGATGACCTGCACCACGATATGTGATCTTCGTGCCATCTCGGCAACGTGTTTTAGCTGCTCATGCATCACCTGTGCCGACCCGACGGGCCTGCGGAGCACCTGCTCATCGATGATCGACCACAGCTCCGGGGGGTTGTCGCGGTCTAGGATCTGCTGCCGCACTATGCGCAGCGCTACCGCCTCGTCCAGCTCCTCCTCTGTTGCGCCTACCCGCGTCGAGAGCACCGCCCGGGCATAGGCTTCCGTCTGAAGCAGGCCGGGTACCACGACCAGCTCAAAGCTTCGCAGGCGCTTCGCGTGGGCTTCCTTGTCAGGCCATGCCGCGAACCATCCCGGGTATGCCCGTTGCTTCAGGTGGTCGCTCAGGATTTCGTAGAGCCTCGTCAGCGCCCCATTACAGCCAAGCTCAGGGATGTTCTCACAGTTCGCCGCGAACGTCTCGCCGGGAGCCCGTGTCCCGTTCTCGATCTTCCTGACCAGCGAGCCCGACACGTACAGCCGTGCGCCGAGCTGCTCGGGGGTGAGTCCCGCGCTCGTGCGGTAGTAGGCGAGCATCGAGCCGAACACCCGGAGCGGGCTCTCTCCCGAGGGGGCCTTCATGATCTTGTCCAAGCGTGTCCAAGATTCCGCATGGGCTGTCCATCCTGGGGTTTCGGGTATCTGTTCCAAAGCTTATGACCGTGGGGGCATCCTGGCCACATGACAGAGGACGATGCGTTCGCGCTACTTGATTTCAATTGGGGCGGCGCGTACATCCTGAGCCATGACGGCTGCTATCTGGCTGAGCGCCGCGACGATCACACGGTGCTGAAGGCCGATACTTCTGATGAGCTAGAGACGCTGATCAGCAAAGATTACCGCGTCCGCCCAGTTCCGAGGGATGTTGCCCCGTGATCGACTATCCCGGGAACGTGCACGCGCTAGCCCGGGACCTGCGGGCTTGGTATCCGGGGTGGAATTTCGCCGTCAGGGAGCTTCACGGGGGTCTCGGGATAGAAGCGTGGCAACCTGGCAACCCCGGCGGCCTCTACGCGGTGATAACGGACAGCCTTGCAGAGCTTCGCGCGGAACTGGACGCGGCGAAATTTGTGGTTGCTTCGTGATGCACCTGCACGCGGTAATAGAACAGTTTCCTTGCTATCACATCTGGCTGTCCCTTAGCGGTTACCATGCCCGGTACCGCTGGGAACCGAAGGGCTCTCCGCCACTGTATTCAGCGGCAACCTTGGAGGGGCTTGTGGATCTGATCGAAGAAGGTGCCCCGCCGCTGCCGAAACGAATTCCCTCGCCGCCAGAGCGCGCCGCACAGTGGGAGCCTGCCGACGCGGACACGCTTGCCAGGGTTCTCGCGGCATTGAGGCGGAGGGCGGGATAAGTGGGTGCGGAAGCCTTGGGGAAGTCTCGCCGTCGCAAGGCAGGCTCACGCGCCCAGTGCCAGCGCGGCAGGCACCCCCGGGGAATGATGGCCCTTGGTCCCCGGGGATTCCGGCGAGTAGCGGCTTTCAGCCGGAGCTGCTCTCGCCGATGAGGAGGGCGGCCCGCTCTCACCTACGCGGGCCGTCCTCCGCTCCCACAGCAGGCGAAGCAAACCGGGCTTGGTCCATAGGTCCTCAGCTTCAAGCGCCCCCGGCAGGGCTGCGGTGCTCGTCATCAGGCACCCGTTCCCAGAGCCCTGCCGGGGGTCTTTTTCGTGCCTGCACACGGCTGGCAATATCTCACATCGCTATCACACCTTGTAATAAAGATAAGGTAGTGGCGTTGATAGTCAACGCTCGCCATTCGGCGCGCTTATCGCAGAGTGCTATACGACCTCGCTATATATAACCTTGATATAGCACTGCGTTATTGGGTCACTCCTTCCTGCCGACCTACTGTCACGGTCACAAGGTTCTCACGGACGCAGGAAATGGAGTGGTACACATGGCGTATTACGCCAGCACCGAAGAGCGCATCCGGCTTATAGCTGGATTGCGCGCTCTGGCGAGATTTCTGGAAGATCACGCGGACGTTCCCGCTCCGCAGTATGCGGACGTGCTGATCTTCCCGCCAGATGGCGCCGATGACGAGATGCGGGCGGAAATCGACAAGATCGCCGCAGGCATCGGTTCGGACGCTATCGAGGAAAGTCCCGTTCATGGCCATTACGTCGCGTCGCGCAGCTTCGGGCCAGTCGAGTACCGGGCTGTCGCCATCCCGCACGCCGCGCGGCGCAACAGCAACGCGGAAAGGTGGTGAGAAAAGTGGTTATCGCGATTCTCGCCGGCGCAGCCGCCCTATTCGCCGCACTGGCCGGGGCACTCGCAGTGGTCATCGTCGGCATTCGCAAAGGTGACCGCGCGCACCTGGCCGACGCTCCGAAATCGCACGCCGACTCGGTCGCGCGCCGAATGCTCGTCGGTGTCCGCTACCACAGCGACGACGCGGAGGACGAGTGAGCCGAATGACTGATCTTCTCGCCGCATTCATGATCCGCCATTGCACCGAGGCGCGATGCCGCAAATGCAGCAGGCGCGCACGCTGGTACCGGCGCAAGGCATGGCGCACCCGCAAAAGCCCGATCCGCATCCTCCATGGAAAGAAGTGATCACCGTGACCGTAACCGTTCCGCTCGTCGCCATCGCCGGCCTCATCGTCTACATCGCATGGCGGTATATGGGCCTGCGCATCTGGCACGCGATCGTCAGCCTCATTTTCGGCTTCCTGCTCGCGGCCACCACCGCAGCGCCCGAAATCCACAACATCCTCGCCGGCCTCATCCAGTGGATCACCAAACCATGAACACGCAAAACTGCCCAAGGAGTTGGTGCCGAGTGCCCGACCGTTCCCCGAACACGACTATCAACCTTCCACAGATCCAATTGCGCAACGATGCCGCGCGGCGCATCCTCGCCGGATTCGCCGCCGGCATGCCTACCTTGTCCGGCATTTGGCGCGACCTGGTCACCGCGCTGGACGACACCGTCTCTTTGTCGGCCGAGATCACGCGGCTATCCGCCGAGCTTCAGGCCGCACGGCTCGACCGCGCGAACCTGCTCGCCGCTATGCGCGCCACGATCGCCGCTGAGCGCGCCGGCGAGGCGGACCCTCTGTGGTACCTCCGCGACGAACTAAACGCGCGCCAGACGCGCTCTGAGGACGCGCGGAGGCAACCGTGACGAGTTACCGGAGGATGCGCCGGCAAGCACGCCAGATCCGCCGCGCCGGCATGCAGCCCATGATGATGATCAGCACCGGAGACCAGCTCCCCGAGACGGCCGGCGTGCTGCTGCTGCGCATGGCGTGGCGCTACCGCTCCGAGCTCGCGCCGCTTTATGCCGTGGCCGCGATGATCGGCGCCGGCTGGTGGGCGCACGCCGCGCTTGCCCACTGGTGGGCATTCATCCTGTCCGGCTTCATGGTGGCCGCGTGGGCACTGTTCACGTTCGGCGCGCGAATCGGACTCGTCACGCTCGCCGAACGGTTCTATGCGGCCACGGTCACGCTCACAGCCGGCGGATGGCTCGCAGAGGCCGCAATCATCGGTCCTCTCACATCACCGCTTCCCCAAGCCCTGGCAATCAGTGGCGTTATTCTCTCGGTGCCGTGGTGGGCGCATCGGCGGCGGCGCGCGAAAGTCCGTGTAGAACGCAAACTCCAGGCATGGCCGGATATCGCCAGGAATATCGGGCTAGCCGGCGCGGAAGTCATGTCCGCAACGGTGGACCTCTGGGGATGGCGCGCACGTTTCCGCCTCGCGCGCGGCCAGACAATCGCGGACGTGACCGCAAGAATACCCGCCATCGAATCCGGGCTTGGCACATTCCGCGGTGCCATCCGTGTCTATCCGACACCTGATGATCTGGCGAACCGCTGTGAATTGCGGGTACTCGTTTCCGATCCGCACGCCGATGCCATCCACTGGGCAGGGTCACCCGTTACCTCCATCACGGAGCCAATCGATCTCGGGCCCTTCGAGGATGGCACGCCATGCCGCGTGCTATTCCTCCGCCGACACGCGATATTCGGTGGCACGACCGGATCGGGTAAAAGCGGTGGAATCAACGTGCTCATGGCCAATCTGACCGCGTGCGCCGATGTGGTCATCTGGGCCATCGATCTTAAAAAGGGCATGGAACTCAAGCCCTGGCAGGACTGCATAGGACGGCTGGCCACCACTCCCGAGGAAGCAACCGCGTTGCTCAGCGATGCGGTAGCCATCCTGGAAGCGCGCGCCGAGTTTCTCGCCGCAACCGGCCGGCGCGTGTGGGAACCATCACCGGACATGCCCGCGCTCATTATCATCATCGATGAATACGCCGAACTAGCCGATGACGCGCCCGATGCCATGCAGCATACCGATTCGATCGCCCGGCTTGGCCGTGCCGTCGCCGTGACCATGGTGGCCGCGACGCAGCGGCCAACACAGAAAGCCATGGGACAGGGCGCAGTGCGTTCACAGATGGACCTGCGTATCTCGTTCCGCGTCCGCGAGCAACGAGACGTTGACCTGATTCTCGGGCAGGGCATGCTCAAAGCGGGATGGCAGGCGCACAAACTCAATGCGCCCGGCAAATTCCTCATCTCCGCACCCGAGCACGACATACCCAAGCGCGCCCGTGCCTACCTCGTCACGGACCAGGCCGTAAGCGCCATATCCGCGCAGCACGCGAGCATGCGCCCAGAGCTAGACGAAATATCCCGGCGCGCGATCCTTGCGGCAAGCAATCAGCGCGATGCACGGGAACCGGTCCCAGCGGACAGCAACGAGAAATCCGATGCTGGCCGATTGGTACCAGATCAGCCGGCAAGCCCCAAGGAGACGCTATGGCTCGCCCTGTGCATCGCTCCCGATGACGGGTGGGCTACCAGCGAATTGATGGACATGGCCGGAATGAAACACACCACCCTCTACCGGTACCTTGGCGCCCTGGTCAAGGACGGGCGCGCGGTCCAGGTGAGCCGGGGACGCTGGCGCGCACGGACCACCGAGGAGCCGTCACCGTGAGTGATCGTCCCACCGGTCGTCCCGTCCCACCCTCGCGCGCGTCTGCACGTAAACGCGCGAACGCGGACGATGGGACGAACGATGGGACAAGCACCGGACGTAGCCGTAGGGCTAGGGAAGGTGATGATCAGCTAACCGCGACGATGAGCGAGGAGGAGCGTGCGAGAATCCGCAAGATCGGTGCGGAAGACGCACGTAAATCTCGCAGACAGCAAGGGCTACCCGAGCGGATCGAAGATCCCGCCGCTATAGCCATACTCGCGGCGCTGTTCCGCAGCACGCGGCGCGCCACCACTGAAAAGACCAAAGAGCATGAACGGAAGAAGACGGCATAGATTCCACAAGCGAAGAGCGGCGAAGGAATCCAGCCTTCGCCGCTCTTCTGCGTTTAGTGTCAGAATCGCCAGTCGAATTCGACACGCTGGCGGATGACTTCGAGCAAGCGTTCCCGCCGTTTCACGGGATCTTTGGTCTGCCCGTAGGGATTTTTCCCTATGCCTTCCGGCTGAGGCTTGATGACGATCCGGTGCAATACCGCCTTTAGTGCGGCGCGCTTACGGTCGGTATTCCACGACTCCCAGACATCCCGCACCTGCTCTGACGGCGGAATATCACCGAATACCGTAGCCGATCCTGCCAGCCTGTCATACTGGCGCCGTGCTTTGCTGATCACGTCTTCGGTTTGCTGCCGGATATCGAGCCAGTCTTCACGGTCGATAATCCCCCGGGCGAGATCGCGGCGCGCTTCGGCGCGCGTTTCCTGCGCACGCTGAATGCCCGCTAGCAGTTCCGCCCGGCGCGGCGCGTCGGAATCCTCGCCTGCCTGTATCGCTTTCTGGAGATCAGGAGATTCCAGCGCGTCTAGAACAACCGCTGTCACGTACTCGTCTAGCAGTTCCGCGTGAATCGCGATACCCCCGCATCCTCCCCCGCCCGGTCCTTTAACACATCCGTAGGAGCGCTTTTGCGGCTTGTCTTTCTCGATCCGTATGTAAAGCGGGTGACCGCACTTACCGCATACCGCGACGCCGGACAGCAGATGATGTTTGCGGCCAACGATGTGCTTGCGCCTTGCGGGATCGGAAAACAGCTTTACTAGCCGTTCGTGAGTGTCCGCGTCGATGATCGCCGGCCAGCCAACCGCCGGATATTTCTTACCCTGCCATTCCCGCAAGCCTGCGATCCTCGGTGATGTGAGCGTCTTGACCAGCGCGGTCACCGACCATTCCTTGCCGCCCTTGGGCTTGATCCCGCGCGCTGTCCAGTCACGGATAATCGACCCTGTTGTCTCGCCGTTCAGCACACGCTCCGCAGCATCGCGCAACGCATCCGCCTCTACCGGATTAAGTTCTTCCCGCAGAATGATCCGCTTACGCGCGAGTGGTTCGTCTGGATTCGCGTAGACGCGGTCATAGCCGAACCACTTGGAGCCGCCACTCGCACGCTTCCCCTTGCGCGCCTCTCGGTCCTTGCCCTCGCGCACGCGAACGCTCTTGACCGCGCTTTCCCGCTTCGCCCGAAGCGTCTCCATCCCGCCGTAATACGCGCCCTCGGGAGTAGACAGGTCCAGGTCCCCGCCCGTATACACGCTCAGCAGCACGCCATGTTCTACGCATGCCTTCTCAAAGCGGTTCCAGTCCGTCAGATTGCGGGTAAGGCGGTCCACGTCACGGATCACCACCACATCAACGGCTCCGCGCTCGATCGCCTCGATAAGCTGTATGAAGCCATCGCGGGTGATCTCCTTGAACGCCGAATAGCCGTCGTCCTTGAACCTCGCCACGACTCGCCATCCGCGCCGCTCCGCATGCTTGGCACCGTTGGCGAGCTGGGTAGGCACCGACTCGGCAGCGTCGTACGTCTCGCTCAGACGCGCGTAGATACCGGCCCTGAGCTGGGGTTTTGCCCCGTCTTCCTGGATTGCGTCCATACCCCCATACTAAGGGCAAAAGCCCAACTAACCCCGGTAGCCGTCAATGGTTCCCGCGCGCAGCGCGGCGAAGGTGGCGGGCAGGCGGCGGGTGACGGTCGCGGCGTAGGCGAGCTGCTCGGCGGCGGCCAGCGGGGTCAGCTTCAGCTCCGGGGCCAGCTCATCCCCCGCGAACTCACTCAGCACCTGCCCGGCCACCACGCCTGCCGGGTCCCCGGTGCGGCGGCGGGCGGCGAACGCGGCGGCGGCGGACAGCTCGACCCAG
>JAFAZE010000087.1 GCA_019239975.1 Streptosporangiaceae bacterium | reverse complement strand
CAGCCATTGCGGGTCGGAGAACGCGCTGGACCAGCGGGTGGCGGTGTTCCCGTCGACGGCGCTGGAGGCGGGGTAGGAGGCGTTTTCCACCGAGGAGGCGGTGGCCGGCCGGTTCAGCGCGGCATCCGCCGTCCCGCACGTGGCGGCCGACGCTCTTGGAGCTACTGTGGCTGCCAGGAGGCCGGTGAGTACGAGCGCGGCGCTGGCGAGGACGGCGGTAACCGCCCGTCCCGGTGACCGGCCGAGTCTGACACGTCTCAGGAGTTGGCGCCGTAGCTGGGTTCGCATGTTCACCTGTCCTCCATGTGACATTGGGCGGCAGAGCTAATACACGTCTTATTTCATGACTTAACTTAACTGGCCGGAAACGGCCGGTCAAGGGCCGTATGCGGGGCGGACGCGGTCGCGCCGCGCCTCGCGCCGGAGGGGTGGCGCGCTTATAAGGTAGTTTGTTACAAGCTTTGAACTTAGGGAGGGCCGCGCTGGATCGCAAACGAGGGACGGTCCGGGGCCTGCGGCGGGAGAACCGGGCCGCGGTCCTATGGTCGCTCTATTTCAGCCAGCCGGGAACTCGTCAGGACCTCAGCGCGGCGACCGGACTCAGCCCCGCTTCAGTCACCAACGTGGTCCGCGAGCTGCTCGACGAGGGCATCGTGATCGAGGCCGGATCGGTCGATTCCGATGGCGGGCGACCGCGGATCATGCTGAAAGTGAACCCGGAACACGGGTACGTCATCGGCGTCGACATCGGTGAGACGCGCGTGCGGGTGGAACTCTTCGACCTGACGATGCGAGAACGGGGGAAGGCGGACTATCCGCTGAATCCCCGGGAACATGACGTGGACGTGGTCGTGGAGCGGATCACGAGCGGGCTGAACGCGGTGCTGACCGACAGCGGAACCGAGCCCGCGGCAGTCCTCGGTGTGGGCGTCGGCGTTCCGGGGATCATCGAGCAGGGACCCGAGGTGCTGGTGCATGGCCAGACGTACGGCTGGGACGCCGTACCCCTTGGCCGCCTGCTGCGCGCCGGCACCGATCTGCCGCTGCACTTCGAGAACGGCGCGAAGACGATGGGGCAGGCTGAACTGTGGTTCGGGGCGGGAAGGGGCGCCAGGAACGCCGTCGTGGCGCTGATCGGCTCCGGCGTGGGCGCATCGCTGATTTCCGGCGGGGCCACCTACCGCGGCGCCACGTCAAGCGCGGCGGAGTGGGGTCACACGACCATCATGGTCAACGGCAGGAGGTGCCGGTGCGGGTCGGCTGGGTGCCTGGAGGCATACGTCGGCGCGGAGGCGATCCTGGAGCGTTACGGCCGGCCGGCCGCTGGCAACGACGAGGAGTCCGCGCTCGCGGCGCTGATCGGCGCCGCGGACGCGTCACCGCTCGCGGCGGCCATACTCGAGGAGACCGCCGACTACCTCGGCGCAGGCATCGCCAACCTGATCAACTTGTTCAACCCGGAGCGGGTGATCCTCGGCGGCTGGGCGGGCTTGCTCCTCGGCGGCCGGCTGCTGCCCGCGATCCGCGAATCCGCCCGCAGGCATTCACTGCGCCCTCCGTTCGCCGCGGCCTCACTGGAACTCGGCCGGCTCGGCCCCGAGGCGGTCGCGCTTGGCGCGGCGACCCTCCCGATCGAGCGCTTCCTCAACGGATCGCCGCGCTAGCCCGTCAGCCGGCCCGCCGCGCTGGCCCGTCAGCGGGCCGCCGCGCCGGCCCGTTCGCGATAGGACCTGATGACCCTCGCGTAACGGGCACCGCTGTCCTTGATCACGCGCCGCTGGGTGGCGTAGTCGACGTAGACGAGCCCGAAACGCGGCTCGTAGCCATCCGCCCACTCGAAGTTGTCAAGCAGCGACCAGGCGAAATATCCGGCCAGCGGCACGCCGAGCTGGATGGCGCGGCCGCACACGGCGAGATGCTCCTCGAGATACCGGGCCCGCTCGGGATCGTGTACCTGACCGTCCTGCGCCACGGTGTCAGCCCAGGCGGAACCGTTTTCGGTCACGTAGAGCCGCCGCGCGCCGTAGTCGCGCGCGACCCTGACCAGGACCTGCTCCAGCCCTTCGGCGCGCACCTCCCAGTCGAGCAGGGTCCGCCGCGCGCCATCGGGCGCCGGGACCTCCCTCGCGTACGGCAGGGGGCCGTCCGGATCATCGGCGAGCACGCTCGGCGTGTAGTAGTTGACGCCCAGCCAGTCGAGGGGGGTGGCGATGGTTTCCATGTCCCCCGCCTGGATGGGTAGGTCCGTGCCGTACAGCCGGAGCATGTCCTCGGGGAAGCCGCGCCCGTGCACCGGGTCCAGCCACCAGCGGTTGGCGTGCCCGTCGAAGCGCGCGGCCGCGTCGATGTCCGCCTCCCGGTCCGAGGCCGGCTCGCAGGCGCTGAGCAGGTTGACCAGGCCCACCTGCGCGCCGGAAGTCCGGGCCCGTATCGCCCGCGCGGCCAGGCCGTGCCCGAGCAGCAGGTGGTACGACGCCGGCACCGCGGCCCGGATGTCGGAAATGCCGGGGGCGTGCCTGCCCTCCAGGTGGCCTATCCAGGCCGAGCACCGCGGTTCGTTCAGGGTGACCCAGTTGGTCACCCGGTCGCCGAGAGCGCCCGCGACGATGGCCGCGTACGTTGCGAACAGCTCCGCGGTCTCCCGTGCTGTCCAGCCGCCCCGGTCCTGCAGGGCCTGCGGCAGGTCCCAGTGATAGAGCGTGGGATACGGGGTGATCCCCGCGTCGAGCAGGGCGTCCACCAGGCGTTCGTAGAAGGCGAGCCCGGCCGGGTTGACCGGGCCGTCCCCGTCCGGGATGACTCGCGGCCACGCGACCGAGAACCGGTACGCATCGACGCCCAGCGCCTTCATCATCTCGATATCGTCGCGCCAGCGGTGGTAGTGGTCGCACGCCACGTCGCCGGTGGCACCGCCGGCGACCCGGCCTGGCGTGTGCGAGAGGGTGTCCCAGATGGACGGCTGCCGGCCGTCCTCCGCCACGGCACCTTCGATCTGGTACGCCGACGTCGCCACCCCCCAGACGAAGCCGTCCGGTACCCAGCTGAAGTCGTCCACAGGCTGCCTTTCGGTGGTTGTGAGTGGGTTCATTTGACGGCTCCCGCGGTGAGGCCGGTGACAAGGAAGCGCTGCATGAGCAGGAATCCGGCGACCACCGGCACGCTTACGACGAGCGACGCGGCCATGATCTGGTTCCAGTACACGTCGGTCTGGGTGGAGTAGTCCCGCAGTCCGACGGCCAGGGTCCGGGTGGTGTCGTTCGTCATAACCGAGGCGAACAGGACCTCGCTCCAGGCGGTCATGAACGCGTAGATCGCCACCGTGACGATGCCGGGAAACGCCGCCGGGATCACGACGCGGAACAGGGCACGGACGGGCCCGGCGCCATCCACAAGCGCGGCCTCGTCCAGCCCGCGGGGAATGGAGTCGAAGTAGCCCGTCAGCATCCAGATGGAGAAGGGAAGCGAGAACGTGAGGTAGGTGATGACAAGGCCGGCTCGCGAGCCGAACAGCGCGATTCCCGTCGCGTTCCCGATCGACACGAAGATCAGGAACAACGGGAGCAGGAACAAGATCCCCGGGAACATCTGGGTGGACAGCACGACGATCGTGAACACGCGGCGGCCGCGGAACCGGAAGCGGCTCACCGCGTACGCCGCGAACGTCGCGATGAGCACTGACAGCGCCGCGGCCGAGGTGCAGACGATCACAGAGTTGAGGAAGTAGCGCGCGAGCGGCACGGTGCGCCACATGTCGACATACGGGCTGATCGTGATCCTCGCGGGGATCCAGCGGAACGCGCCGGTCACGTCCTGCAGCGGCTTCAGCGAGCTGCTGACCATCACGTAGACGGGCGTCACCGCGAAGACCGTGAGCAGCGTCAGCACGATCCGGCGCGTCCAGACAAAACTGCGGGGCGGCGCCATCGGCGGCCTCGTGGTACTCGGTCTAGGCATGCCGCCTCCGGCGTGACGTGACGATGAGGTAGGCACCCGTTACCAGGAGCAGGAAGAGCAGCAGGAGAACGGACATCGCCGAGCCCTCACCGAAGTTCCAGGTGAGGAACGATGCCTGATAGATATGCACCGAGATGACGTCCGCGGGCTGTGGCGAGGCGTTCCCGAACAGCACGTACGGCGTCGTGAAGTCATTGAACGTCCACAGGAACAGGACCAGCACCAGAACCTGGTTGATGGGCCGCAGCGACGGCATCGTGACACGCCGGATCTGCTGCCAGACTCCCGCGCCGTCGATGGCCGACGCCTCGTAGAGCTCGCGCGGGATCGCCTGGAGCCCGGCCATGACGACGAGGAACGCGAACGGCCAGTTACGCCAGACGGACACGGTCACCAGCGCGATGAAGCTGTTGTCGCCGAGCAGCCAGAAGGTGGGTCTGCTCGTGACGCCCAGCTCGTCGTGCAGCACGTGGTTGATGAGGCCGTTGTCGTACTGGAACATGAACGCCCAGGTGATCACCGACGCGTAGACGGGAAGGGCGTACGGCGTCAGGAAGACCGCCCGCAGCACGCCACGGCCGCGGAACCGGTCCTGGGCGAGGATGGCGGCGGCCGTGCCGAACAGCCACGACAAGCCGACGGCGAGCGCCGTGAACGCGCAGGTGACCACGAAGGAGTGCAGCAGCGCCTGTCCCACCGCGGCGTTGAAATCCACCGCGATCCGGTAGTTGGCGAGCCCCGCCCATGGCGCGTCCCGCCACTGGGCCAGGTAGAGCTGGGTCAGCGCCTTGAAGCTGATGAAGACGCCGACGACCATCGGCACCAGGTGAATGAGCAACTCGAAGGCGAGTGCGGGCAGGAGCAGCAGGTACGGCAGGCCGATACGGCGGAGCCGGCCAGGCCGGGCCCGGCGGCGTGGCCGCGCAGGCTGTCGCAGTTCGCCCGTCCCGCCCGTCCCGCCGGGCCGGGTGGCGGGACGGGCGGGTGCTGCTTCGGTTGCGCTTGGCTTGGCCAACTCCTCAGCCCGACATCTGCTGCTGGGCGCTGGCGAGCTGCTGTTGCACGGTCTGCGCGCTCACCGGGTGCCCCGCCGCCGCGTCGGCGAACAGGTTCTTGATCGCGGTCCCGACAAGCTGCTCGAACTGCGACTCTCCGGGGACCTGGGGCAGCGGCGCCGCGCTGGTGGACAGGACGTTCCGCAGCACGGACAGCTCGGGAGTTGCGAACTGCGGGCTCTGCAGCGCGGAACTGATCGGGGGGATAGAGCCGTACTTGCTGCTCAGGACCATCTGTTCGCCGTCGCTCGTCATGAACTTCACGAACTTCTCGGCCGCCGCGAGGTTGCGGCTGTTCTTGAAGATGGCGATGTTGATGCCGGCAACCATCGAGTCGACGCTGGTGCCCTGGCCGGGAGCGCCGGACTGCACGGGAACAGGGGCGATTCCGTACTGGCCCGGTGACATGCCGTGCGCCTTCAGGTTGCTGCCCGCGGCCTGCCACATGAGCATCGCTGCCTTGCCGCTGGCGAAGTCGGAAACCGACTGGTTCTGGTCATACTGGGCGTCCGCCGGGTTGACGATCTTGTCCGCGCCCATCAGGTTGACGAACTGCTGTACGCCCTGTACGCAGCCGGGCATCGTGAAGGTCGGATGGCCCGAGCTGTCGAAGAAGTCGCACCCGTGCTGCTTGGCGAAGACGAACGCGTGGTGGATGTTCTCCGGGATGCTGGCGCCCTCGATGGCCAGGCCGTACACGCCGCCGTGGGTGAGCTTCTTCCCGTCAGCGGCCAACTCCGCCCAGGTGGCCGGCGGCCCGGCGATACCAGCCTGCCTGAAGAGCGCCTTGTTGTAGTACAGCGCATAGGCGAGCGAGTAGAGCGGAACCGCGGTCGGCGGTTTGCCGCCCGCGCCCGTGGACCCGAGCGCCGAACTCACGAACCGGCTCTCGCCGCCGATGCTGGAGAAGTTCTGGCCGGTCCACGGCAGGAGCGCGCCGGTGGCCTGCAGCGAGGCGGACCAGGTGTTGCCGATGTTGACGACGTCAGGTCCCTGGCCGGAGGTGGTCGCGGCGAGAATCCGGTTGAGCAGGTCGGCCCAGCCGATGACCTCCAGCTTGACCTTGATCCCGGTTTGCTTCTGGAACTTCGCGAGTTCGGGGCTGAGCACGGTGTAATCGTCCGCGATGCTGCTGCCCTGGTCGCTTGCCCAGTAGGTGATGGTCGTGGAGCCTGAGCTACCGGAACTGGAGGTGGTGCCGGTGGAACCGCCGCCGCACCCCGCCATCGCGACGGCGGTCGCGATAGCGGCGGCGGCGAGCGCGAATGTTCGGTGCAGACGCACGATCGTCAGCCCCCTAAGGTAAAAGAAGTAATTTTAAGGTATAAATTAAGACCTGCTACGGGGGGCCTGTCAACCTGCCGGCATGATTGCCCCACAGATGGAATGGCATTGTGCCGCTTTTGTTACCGGGCCCGCGGGCGATGACGGTTCGCCAACTGGGGCGCGGGCGGTGACGGTCATGGGCGGCGCGGCACTAGCTGGCATAGACCTGGAACTCCCACAGGCTGTAGCCCCACTGGGTCGCACGGGCGGTGCCGTACATCCGGACGTACCGGCCGCTGCCGGACACGTTCAGGGTCTGCGTGCCGCCGGTGCCGGTGGTGGTGGAGTAGATGGTGGTCCAGGTGGCATTGTCGGTGGAGGTCTGGATCTGGAACGCCTTGCCGTACGCGGTCTCCCAGTTCAGCACGACCTGGCAGACCGACCGGGTGGAGCCGAGATCCACCTCCAGCCACTGCGGGTCGGAGAACGCGCTGGACCAGCGGGTGCCGGTGTTGCCGTCGGTCGCGTTCGGCGCCGGGAACGAGGCACTCTGTACCGAGGAGGCGGTGGTGGGCTGGTGAAGCGCCACGTTGGCCGTGCCGCAGCCGCCTCCGCCGCCGGTCCCGGTGGGCAGCGTCCACCGCTGCTGGGCGGAGTCCGTGCAGGTCTCGATGTCCAGCCGGGCGCCGGTGTTGCCGCCCGGGTCGGTCAGGCACAGGCCGGAGTGCGGGTTGACCAGCTCGCCGCTGGCCTGATGCGCCCAGCCCTGGGCGGCGGTCCCGTTGCACGGGTACCAGTCCACGCTGGTGCCGCTGGCGGTCCCGGCGCTGACCACGTCCAGGCAGCCGCCCTGAGTCCGCAGCGTGCCGTCGGTGTACGGCGACCACTGCTCGCCGGAGCCGCCGTTGCAGGCGCTCACGCCGATCGGGTTGCCCCCGGTGTTCAGCGAGTCCTGGTTGGCCAGGCACAGGCCGCCGATCCCGGTCACCTGCCCGGTCGCGGTCGGGGTCGCGGTGGGGGTGGAGTTTCCGCCCTGCTCGTACACGGCCACGTATCCCACGCTCATCGACGCCCCGGACGTGGTTGCCGGCGTCGGGGTGGTGCAGCCGCAGATCCCGTTCGGGTAGTTCCCGCCCATCGCCAGGTCGAAAATGATGAAGAAGCCGTGGTCGATGGCCTCCTGCCAGGCCGTTGCGCCGACCGACGCCTCGGTGATGGTGCTTTCGACCGTGCCGTCCATGACGAACTGCAGGGTCTCCGCGGCCGTGCTGGCCCGGTCGATGATCACCGAGTAGGTGTGGTACCCGGTCTGGCAGCCGGAGCCCGCGGCGGGGCAGGAGATCAGCGGGTGGCCGCTGCTGCCTGCCGCGTCGTGCAGCGTCTGGGAGGCCTCGTTCAGCCCGTTGACGTCCTCCATCATGTCGATCTCCCCGGAGGCGGGCCAGCCGCCGCCGGTGCGCATGGGCGAACCGAGCGCCCAGAACGCCGGCCAGTACCCCAGGCCATTGGCGGGGTTCGGCTGCTCGATCGACGCGGTCATCTCCAGCTTGCCGCCGGGCGGCGCCTGGAAGTCGTCACGTGTGCTCTCGATCCGCGCGGACGTCCACGTGCCGCCGTTGCTGACCGCCTTCAGCACCAGGTGGCCGTTGCCGTCCAGGTACACGTTGCCGGTGGAGCTGGTGGTGTGCTCGGTCTCCCCGGTTCCGTAGCCGGTCCCGATGTCGTAGAACCAGTTCGCCGACGACGGCGCGGACCCCGCCGCGCCCGCGAAGCTGTCACCGAACACCGTCGTCCATCCGGCCGGGGGCGGCGGCACGGTATCGGCCCGTGCGGCCGGAGTACCGGCCAGCGCGGTGAACACGACGGTGGCCAGGCAGCCCGCGACCAGGGCCAGCGTGCTCAGGATCGAGCAGCGCCGCAGCGCCGCTGGGCTGGGCATGCGCACCGTGATACCGGTCTCGCGATTCATCTGCTGACCTCCTGTCTCGCAGGCACGTCACGGGTAACGCCCGAGCCGCCGCGGCGGGGAACACCCGCACCTGGCCTCTTGGACACCCTCGATGTAAGCGCGTTTTTACTCTTAATTCAAGCCTTCACTAAAGGTTTCAAGCTAGGTGTGGCGCCGAACTTGCGGTGCAGCGCGGCCCCCCGCGAGCGCACGGCTTCGTGGCGTGGCGACGCCCAGGCCGACAAGGCGGGTCGGCGGCGCCGGCAGGGGGCGCCCGGCCGGTTGGCCGGGCGGATGGGCCGCCAGGGGGCTTGACGGGACGTTGCGGCAGAGTTAAGTTACGTCTTCAAATAAGCTCGAACCAAAGCCAAACTTATCCCACGCCCTCCAGGGAGCAGCGGGGCACCCTGCGGTGGCAACTACCGGCCCTGCCGGCACCTGCTTGAGCTCGCGCACCCCGGAGGACGTCCATGAGCCTCATCCCCCGCAAGCAGACGAAGCGGCGCCGGCCCTTCGGCGCACGTCTGGTCACGTCACTCTTCCTGGTAACCGCCTGCCTCTCCTGGTTGACCGCCAGCACGGGGAAGGCCGGTGCCGCCACGTGCGGGACGGCGGATGCCGCGCTGAACCGGCCGGCCACCGCCTCCTCGGTGGAAAACGCCTCCTACCCCGCCTCCAGCGCCGTCGACGGGAACACCGCCACCCGCTGGTCCAGCGCGTTCTCCGACCCGCAATGGCTG
>JAFAZE010000076.1 GCA_019239975.1 Streptosporangiaceae bacterium | reverse complement strand
CTACGCGATGGGCCTGCAGCGCGACGGCGCCGTCGGCGGGGAGGCGGCCGAGGCGGTCATCGTGTACTTCGGCGACGGCGCCACCAGCCAGGGCGACGTCAACGAGGCCTTCGTCTGGGCGTCGGTGTTCAACGCGCCGATCGTCTTCTTCTGCCAGAACAACCAGTGGGCGATCTCCGAGCCGCTGGAGAAGCAGAGCCGCATTCCGCTCTACCACCGCGCCCGCGGCTTCGGTTTCCCCGGCCTGCGGGTCGACGGCAACGACGTGCTGGCCTGTTACGCGGTGACGCAGAAGGCCATGCAGGCGGCCCGGGAGGGCCAGGGGCCGACGATGATCGAGGCGTACACCTACCGCATGGGCGCGCACACCACCACCGACGACCCCACCAGGTACCGGCTGGCCAGCGAGCTCGAGGTGTGGAAGCTCAAGGACCCGATCGAGCGGGTCCGGGCCTACCTGGTCCGCTCCGGGCTGGCCGAGCCGGAGTTCTTCACCGCGGTGGACGAGGAGGCCAAGCAGGTCGGCGCCCGGGTCAGGGAGGCCTGCCGGACCATGGCCGACCCGCCGCCGCTGGCCATCTTCGACAACGTCTACACCGGGGAGAACGCGATCCTGGCGGCCGAGCGGGCCCAGTTCGTGCAGTACCTGGATTCGTTCGCAGACGCCGGCGAGAAGGGCGAGGCCATCCGATGAGCACGCTGACCCTGTCCCGGGGGCTGAACGAGGGCCTGCGCAAGGCGCTGGAGGACGATCCCAAGGTCCTGATCATGGGCGAGGACGTCGGCAAGCTCGGCGGCGTGTTCCGGGTCACCGACGGCCTGCAGAAGGACTTCGGCGAGCACCGCGTCGTGGACACGCCGCTGGCGGAGTCCGGGATCGTCGGCACGGCGATCGGGCTCGCGCTGCGCGGGTACCGGCCGGTGTGCGAGATCCAGTTCGACGGGTTCGTCTTCCCGGCGACGGACCAGATCGTCAGCCAGCTCGCCAAGATGCGGTACCGGTCGCGGGGCCAGGTCAGCCTGCCGGTGGTGATCCGCATCCCGTTCGGCGGCGGTATAGGCGCGGTCGAGCACCACAGCGAGTCGCCGGAGGTCTTCTTCGCCCACACGGCCGGGCTGCGGGTGGTCGCGTGCGCGGACGCCGCGGAGGCGTTCACGATGATCCAGCAGGCGATCGCCAGCGACGACCCGGTGATCTTCTTCGAGCCGAAGCGGCGGTACTGGGACAAGGCGGAGGTCGACACGGCGGCCGGGCCGGACTCCGCGCCGCCGCTGGAGGCGGCCAGGGTCGTGCTGCCCGGCGACGATGTGACGCTGCTCACATACGGCCCGCTCGTGCGGACCTGCTCCGAGGCCGCGCTCGCGGCCAGGACCGAGGGCCGGTCCATCGAGGTGATCGACCTGCGGTCGCTGTCCCCGCTCGACATGGACACGATCACCGGCTCGGTGTCCAGGACCGGCCGCTGCGTCGTCGCGCACGAGGCGCCCGTGTACGCCGGCCTCGGCGCCGAGATCGCGGCGCGAATCACCGAGCAGTGCTTCTATCACCTGGAAGCTCCCGTGCTGCGGGTCGGAGGCTTCGCGACGCCGTACCCGCCGTCCCGGCTGGAGGAGCACTTCCTGCCGGACCTGGACAGGGTGCTGGACGCCGTCGACCGCACGTTCGCCTACTGAGACCGGGAGCAGCGATGCGCGAACTGAGAGAGTTCCGGCTCCCCGATGTCGGTGAGGGCCTGACCGAGGCGGACATCGTCTCCTGGCACGTCAAGCCGGGGGACGCGGTCGAGGTCAACCAGGTGATCGTGGAGATCGAGACCGCGAAGGCCATCGTCGAGCTGCCCAGCCCCTACGACGGGGTGGTCGCCAGGCTGCTGGCCGAAGAGGGCCAGACCGTCGACGTCGGCACGCCGATCATCGCCGTCGACGTGGGCGGCACCGCGCCGGACGCGGCCGGGGCCGCACCCGCCGAACCCGCCGGCGCCACATCCCAGGATCAGATTCCGGAACGGGCGCCGGCTCCGCCCCAGGCGCAGCCCGCTTCGCCGTCCGGCGAGCCGGCGGAACCAGCCGGCGAGCCGCAGCAGCGCCAGCCGGTCCTGGTCGGCTACGGCGTCAAGCCGGGTTCCACCACGCGGCGCCCGCGCAAGGCGCCGGCGGCCTCCGGCGCCGCGGCCTCCGCGGCCCCTCCCCCGGGCGGCGCCTCCCCGGCGGCGCCCCCGGGCGCCGCCCCCGCGGCACCGCCCCGTGGCGGTGTGCCCGCCCGGGCCACCGCGCCCCCCTCGGTGGTCCTGCCCGCCGTGGAGGCGACGCCGGCGCCACGGATCCCGGCGCTGGACACCAACGGGAACGGCGGCGCCCCCGCCGCGCGGAGCCGCGCGCTGGCGAAGCCCCCGGTGCGCAAGCTCGCCCGCGACCTCGGCATCGATCTGGCGTCGCTGGCCGGCACCGGCCCGGACGGGTCGATCACCCGGGACGATGTGCAGCGCGCCGCCGGGGAGACCACCGTCCGTTCGGAGGAGCAAAGGACGGAACGGCAGCCGGCGGCCGGCACGCTCCGTGAAGAGCGGATCCCGGTGCGGGGCGTACGCAAGCACACCGCCGCGGCGATGGTGGCCAGCGCGTTCACCGCGCCGCACGTCACCGAGTTCCTGCAGGCCGACGTCACCGAGATGATGGCGGCCGCGCGGCGCGTCCGCGAGCTGCCGGAATACGGCGGCCTGCGGGTGTCGCCGCTGCTGTTCGTGGCGCGGGCGCTGCTCGCGGCCGCGGCCCGGCATCCCATGATCAACTCGTCGTGGGACGAGGCCGCGCAGGAGATCGTCGTGCACCGCGGCGTCAACCTCGGCATCGCGGTGGCGACCGACCGCGGCCTGATCGTGCCCAACGTGAAGGACGCCGGGGCGCTGCCGATGGCGGCGCTGGCCCGGGCGCTCGACGAGCTGGCCGCCACGGCGCGCGCGGGCAAGTCCACGCCCGCCGACCTGTCCGGGGGCACGATCACGATCACGAACGTCGGGGTCTTCGGCGTCGACGCCGGTACCCCGATCCTGACGCCGGGCGAGGCGGCGATCCTCGCGTTCGGCCAGGTTCGTGACGCGCCGTGGGTACACGACGGGCAGCTCGCGGTGCGGAAGGTGACGACGCTGTCGCTGTCCTTCGACCACCGAATCGTGGACGGGGAACTGGGCTCCCGCGTGCTCCGCGACGTAGGCTCGATGCTGGAAGACCCGATCCGGATGCTCGCGTGGTCGTGAGCCGCCGGTTAACGCTGCAGGAGGCCGGATGTCGCTCCGCCAGGTTCGTGACGCGCTCGTGCTCATGGGCGGCTTCCTCACGCTGATCTGGGCGCTGCAGGTGCTCAACTGGGCGGACAACTACCGGCTCGACGTGGGCTACGGCATCCTGCCGCACAACGCCGGCCACCTGGCCGACATCTTCACCGCGCCGTTCCTGCACTTCTCCTGGAATCACATCGAGGGCAACTCGGCGCCGCTGTTCGTGCTCGGCTTCCTGGCGGCCTACCGGGGCATCGTGAAGTTCCTGCTGGTGACCCTCATCGTGGCGGTCACCAGCGGGCTCGCGGTGTGGCTGTTCCAGAGCGACGAGCTGACGGTGGGCGCGAGCGGGCTGATCTTCGGGTACTTCGGCTACGTGCTGGTCCGCGGGCTGTTCGACAGGAACCTCGTCGACATCGGCGTCGGGCTCGTGGCCGCGGTGCTGTACTGGTACATCCTGCAGGTCGCCATCCCCGGCACGCCGGGCGTGAGCTGGATCGGCCACCTCGGCGGCCTGGCCGGCGGCGTCCTCGCCGGCTGGCTGCTCAGGACGAAGCGCTCCGCCGTCGCCGCCGGAGCGGGCGGCGACGGCATCGCCCCCGGCGCCCCCTTGCTCCCCGGCAGCGGGTCACGCCGGAGCGGCGCCTTCCGCCCCGCGCCCGGCAACCCCCGCTCCCAGCTCCACAAGGAACTCGACGACATGGGCCTGTAAGCCCGCCCGCGTCATCCGCGCCCCCTCCCGGTCGCCCCGCCCCTCCGCGCGCCCGATACCGGTGGGGCCGCTGGCGTAACCGGCCCCACTGGGCGGGGCCAGATGCGCCAGCGGCCCCGCGACCGTGGGCCGCGCCCGGCGGGCGAGGGGGCTAGAAGGCGGCCTCGGGGAGTTCCATGAGGTCGAGGGTGGTTTCCTGGATGATCCGGCGGTCGGCGGCCAGGCGCGGCAGCACGGTCGCGGCGAAGAAGCGGGCCGCGGCGAGCTTGCCGGTGTAGAAGTCCCGGTCCGCGGGCGGCAGTGCCGCCGCGTCCAGCCTGGCCTGCGCCACCTCGGCCTGGCGGGTGAGCAGCCAGCCGATGATCAGGTCGCCGAGCGCGAGCAGGAACCTCGTGGTGCTGAGCCCGACCTTGTAGATCTCCTCGCGCCGTTCCAGGGAACCGACCGTGAAGGCCGTCATCGCGGTGAGCATCCCGTCGATCTGGGCGACCCCCTCGGCGAGCGCGGCCCGTTCGGCCTTCAGCCTGCCGTTGCCCGCCTCCGCCGCGGCGAATTCGGTGATCTCGCCGAGCAGGGCGCGCGCCGCCGCCCCCTGGTCACGGACGATCTTGCGGAAGAACAGGTCCATGCCCTGAATACCCGTGGTGCCCTCGTAGAGGCTGTCGATCTTCGCGTCCCTGATGTACTGCTCGATCGGGTAGTCCTGCAGGAACCCGGAACCGCCGAGCGTCTGCAGCGACAGCGTGAGCATCTCGTACGAGCGCTCGGAGCCGGCGCCCTTCACCACCGGCAGCAGCAGGTCGTTACGCGCCGCCGCGGCCGGGTTCGCCACCCCCGTCGCCGCGGCGATCTGCGCCGCGTCCTGGAACGTCGCGGTGTACAGCACGAGCGCGCGCATTCCCTCCGCGTACGCCTTCTGCAGCATCAGCATGCGGCGCACGTCGGGATGGTGGATGATCGTCACCCGCGGGGCGGTCTTGTCGGTCATCTGGGTCAGGTCGGCGCCCTGCACCCGGTTCTTCGCGAAGTCGAGCGCGCTGAGGTAGCCGGCGGAAAGGGTGGCGATCGCCTTGGTGCCGACCATCATCCGGGCGTCCTCGATGATCCTGAACATCTGCCTGATGCCTTCGTGCACGCCGCCGACCAGCGTGCCGACCGCCGGCCTGCCCGCGCCGAACGTCAGCTCGCAGGTGGTGGACACCTTCAGCCCCATCTTGTGCTCGAGGTTCGTGACCTCGACCCCGTTGCGCTCGCCCAGCGTGCCGTCGCCGTTCACAACGAACTTGGGCACGAGGAACATCGACAGCCCCTTGGTCCCCGGGCCGTGACCCTCGGGCCTGGCCAGCACCAGGTGGAAGATGTTCTCCGCCATGTCGTGCTCGGCGCAGGTGATGAACCGCTTGACCCCCTCGATGTGCCAGGTGCCGTCGGGCTGCTCGACCGCCTTGGCGCGCCCCGCCCCCACGTCCGAGCCGGCGTCCGGCTCGGTCAGCACCATCGTCGAGGTCCAGCCGCGCTCGATCGCCATCTCGGCGAACCGCTTCTGCTCCGGCGTGCCGATCTGCCAGAGGATGTGCGCGAACGTGGGGCCGCTCGAGTACATCCAGATGGCCGGGTTGGAACCCAGGACAAGCTCCGCGACCGACCAGCCCAGCGAGCGCGGCGCCAGGGTCCCGCCAAGCTCGGCCGGAAGACCCAGCCGGAACCACTCGCCGTCCTGGAAGGCACGGAACGACTCGCGGAACGACTCCGGCATCCGCACCGAACCGGTCGCCGGATCGAAGACCGGCGGATTCCGGTCGGCATCGGCGAAGGACGCGGCCAGCGGCCCGGCGGCCAGCCGGTTCACCTCGCCGAGTACTCCCCTGGCGGTCTGCTCGTCGATCTCCGTGTACGGGTCGGCGCCCAGCACGTCCTGCCGCCGGAATACCTCAAAGAGGTTGAACTCGATGTCACGGAGATTGCTCTTGTAGTGACTCATATAACGCTCCGCAGTTCGGTTGCCTAGGTACATGCTACTCGCTAGTAACTAGCGTGTCGCCTGCCTGCGGAACGCCCACGTAACCGCCGGAGTACCCGACGGCCGTAACGGCCGGCGGGTACTCGCCGTTCATCGCGTGGATCACGCGCCGAACGGCCTAAGTTTCCCCATTTCAGCGCTTTTGAGGCATCCAGGACCGCTTGAGACTAGGCTTCCGAGTCGTGACGGATGTTCGCGACCCCTCGATGGGCCTGCCCACAAGGCAGCCAGGCGGACCGCCGCTCGGCAGGGAGCTGCCCACTCGCCGGCCCACGGCCCGGCCACCGCGGCCCGCGGGCAGGCACCGGCGGCCCGTGCCGGCCACCTTGCCGGAGGGGGCCCCGGCGCTCGTGCTCGCGGTGCCGGGCGCCGGCGCGGACGTGCTTTCCGGTCCCGCCGCCGAGCTCGCCTCGGTGCTGCGCGTGGACAATCCCGCGGTCGACGTCCAGCTGGCGCGCGTGGACGGCGGCGGGCGCAGTGATCCGGCGGGCATCCGCGCAGTCCTGGCGGACGCCGCCGCCAGGCGGCCGGGCGGGGCGCCGTGCGCCATCGTCGTGCCGCTGCTGACCGCACCGCACCCCCCGGTACTGCGCAGGCTGCGCGAGGCGATCGCCGCCACCGAGGTGAACGCCGTCATCGGCGAGTTCATCAACTCCAACGCGCTGCTCGCGGAGGCGCTGCACATCCGGCTGGCCGAGGCCGGCCTGGCCCGGGCCGACCGCGTGCGGCTGTTCAGCATCGTCACCGCCGCGGACGGAATCATCCTGGCGACCGTGGGCGGCCCCGAGGCGGCCGCCGCGGCCAGCATCACGTCGGTGCTGCTCGCCGCCAGGCTCGCGCTGCCCGTGCTCACCGCGTCGCTGGACGGCGCGCCGTCCGTGCCGGACACGGCGATGCGCCTGAAGGAGATGGGCGTCACCCGGCTCGCCGTCGCGCCGTGCGTCATCGGGCCGGAAGTCAGCCAGGGCGACATGGAGGTCCTGACGGCCGGGGCCGAGTGCGCGGCGCCCCTCGGGGCGCACGGAAACATCGCCAAGCTCATCGCCATGGCCTACGGCCAGGCGATCGCCCAGATCGAGCTGCCCGGCGACCTGCTGTAGCCACCCGCAGCGGCGCACGCGCCCTGCCTCCCCGGGCTGCCGGGCGCCAACCGCGCGCTACTCGGCGCCGGCGAGGAGGGGGGTGAGGCGAATGGCGGGGTGGTCGCGCTGGATGGCGGCCAGCCGCCACTTGTCGGTGAACAGGGCGAGCAGCGCGCCGTCGAGCCGGCGGGTGAGCACCTCGGTGCCGCGCTGCCCGGCGAGCACGCCGGCCCCGTCGGGGTCGGTGACGCGGGCCATCGCGTAATCGAGGTGGTCGAGCTCGGACCGCGCGCCGAACTCATGCTCGAGGCGGTGCAGCACGACGTCGAACTGCAGCGGGCCGACGGCGGCGAGGACCGGCGCCTGGTCGCCGCGAGCGTCCGAGGAGAGCACCTGGACGACACCCTCGGTGTCGAGCTGGTCGATCCCGCGCCGGAACTGCTTGTGCTTGGCGGAGTCCCTGCAGCGCACCACCGCGAAGTGCTCCGGCGCGAAGCTCGGGATCGGCGGGAACGCCACCGGAACGTCCGCGTACAGGGTGTCGCCCGGGCGCAGCGCTGAGGCGTTCACCAGGCCGATCACGTCGCCGGGATACGCGACGTCCACGGTCTCCCGGTCCTGGCCGAACATCGCCTGCGCGTACTTGGTGGCGAACGGGCGGCCGGTGGCGGCGTGCGTGAGGACCATGCCGCGCTCGAACCGGCCGGAGCACACCCGCACGAAGGCGACCCGGTCGCGGTGCGCCGGGTCCATGTTGGCCTGCACCTTGAACACCAGCCCGGAGAACGGCGCGTCCACCTCGCGCGGCTCGCCCGCCGCGTCGAGCCGCGGCGCGGGCGGCGGCGCGAGCTCCGTCAGGGCGCCGAGCAGCCTGCGCACGCCGAAGTTCGGCAGCGCCGCGCCGAACAGCACCGGCGATGACGCGCCGGCCAGGAAGGACGGCATGTCGACCTCGGCGCCGACCTCGGCCAGCAGCGCGAGTTCCTCGGCCGCGGTCTCGTAGGCCACGCCCTCGCGGGCCGCCGCCGCCGCGGCGTCCAGGTGCGTCTCGATGGCGCGTTCCGCGCCGCCCGGGGTGCGGGTGAACGCGGTGTACCCGCCGGTGGCGCGCTCGATCAGCCCGCGGAAGTCGCCGGCCACGCCGACCGGCCAGTTCACCGGCGCCGGGCGCAGCCCGATCCGCTGCTCGATCTCGTCGAGCAGCTCCAGCGGCTCCCGCCCGGGCCGGTCCCACTTGTTCACGAACGTGATCACCGGGACGTGCCGGCTGCGGCACACGTCGAACAGCTTCAGCGTCTGCGGCTCGAGGCCCTTCGCCGAGTCCAGCAGCATGATCGCGCAGTCCACGGCCTCGAGCACCCGGTAGGTGTCCTCCGAGAAGTCCGCGTGGCCGGGCGTGTCGAGCAGGTTGAGCACGCCGCCCGCGTACTCGAACCGCAGCGCGGCCGACGTTATCGAGATGCCGCGGTCACGCTCCATCGCCATCCAGTCCGACGTGACCCCGCGCCGGCCCGCCTTGCCGTGCACCGCGCCCGCCTGGTTGATCGCCGACGCGTGCAGCGCCAGCGCCTCCGTCAGCGTGGACTTGCCCGCGTCCGGGTGGCTGATCACCGCGAACGTCCGCCGCCGGCCGGCCTCGGCGCGGACCGCCTCGTCGCCGCGGCCGCCCGCGTCCGCGGGCCGCTTGTCCAACCCAGCAACCGTCACTTGACGTACTTCTCCCTCAGTAATCCCGCGTCCGTACCGGACTGCGGCTATCCGTCCAGCAGACCAACCTATCCGCGCCGCGGGCCTGCAAGATCCAGGGCGAGGTCGAGGGCCGGGCTGGAATGCGTGAGCGCGCCGACGGCGAGGAAGTCGACGCCGGTTTCCGCGACCGCACGGGCCGTCTCCAGCCGCAGGCCGCCGCTCGCCTCCAGGCGGACCCCGCGATAGCCGCGCGCGAGCGCGACCGCCGACCGCATCCGCGCCAGGTCCATGTTGTCCAGCAGAATGAAGCGCGCTCCGGCCTCCAGTGATTCCCGGACCTGGGGGAGCGTATCGCATTCCACCTCCAGCGGGACGTCCGGCGCGGCGGCGCGGACGGCGCGGATCGCCTCGGCGACCCCGCCCGCCGCCGCCACGTGGTTGTCCTTGATGAGCGCCGCGTCGCCGAGGCCCATCCGGTGATTGGCGCCGCCGCCGCACCGGACCGCGTACTTCTCCAGCTGGCGCAGGCCCGGCGTGGTCTTGCGGGTGTCCCGCACCACGGCGCCGGTTCCCGCCACCGCGTCCACCCAGGCCCTGGTGGCCGTGGCGATCCCCGACAGCCGGGTCATGAAGTTGAGCATGGTCCGCTCCGCGCCGAGCAGGGCCGCCAGCGGCGCCGTGACGCGCAGCACCTTCTCGCCCGGCCGGATGCGGCCCCCGTCGGCGCGCAGCACCTCCGCCGCTCCCGGATCGAGGCCGGCCGCGCTGAGGACCGCGAGCGCGACGGGCACCCCGGCGAGCACGCCCGGCTGGCGGGCGACCACCTCGGCGGCCCGCGCGCCGGTCCCGGCGGTGGCGCCGCTCGTGACGTCCGGCCCGTAACGGAAGTCCTCCTCCAGCGCGCAGCGCACCGCCCGTTCGGTATCCGCTGGATCGAGACCGGCGGCCAGCAGCGCCGCGCGGACGGATCCGTCGCGGGTCATGGCGCGGCTCCACAGCGGGCGCCGGCCCCTGTCACGGCGCCCGCCACGGCCGGCCGGCCCGGCGCCGCGTCCAGCCAGACGCCGAGCCGGGCCTCATCGCAGCGGGCGAGCGTATGGTGGGCGCGGGCCCGGGCGCCCGGCGCGTCACGCCGCCGGTGGCAGCCCCTGCTCTCCGCCCTCGCCAGCGCCGCCCCCGCGACGAGCACTGAGACCGTGTGCAGGTTGGTCGCCCGCACGGTTTCCAGGTCCGGTCCGCGCGCCGGCTGCGGCGCTTCACCGGTTTTCAGGTACTGAACGGGCGGTGACTCCGCGCCGCCGGCATCCGGCGCCCGCTCCAGCGTGGTCAGCAGCCTTTCGAGGCCATCGCGGTCCCGGATGACCCCGGCGTGCAGGGACATGGCCAGAGCGAGCGCGCCGCGGCCGGCGGCGCTCACCCCGGTGCCGGCCGGCGGCAGGCTCCGGGCCCCGCGCGGCGTCCCCGCCCGGGGCCGGGCGCCGGCGGCCAGGGAATGGCCGAGCAGGTTCCCGGTGCGGTGGCCGGTGATCAGCGCCTCGGTGACCGAGTTGGACGCGAGCCGGTTCGCGCCGTGCACACCGGTGCTCGCCACCTCGCCGATCGCGTACAGCCCGGGTACGGTGGTCCGCCCGTCCAGCCCGGCCCTGATGCCGCCGCACGCGTAGTGCGCGCCGGGCGCGACCGGGATCGGCTGGGTGACCGGGTCGATCCCGTGCCGCCGGCAGGCGGCCGTCACGGTGGGGAAGCCGCGCTCGAGTGCGTCACGGCCCAGCGCCGTGGCGTCCAGCCACAGATGACGGTCCCCGGCGTCCAGCCGCTCCTGCATGACGGCCGACACAACGTCCCTGGGCGCGAGATCGCCCAGCGGGTGACGGCCCGCCATGACCGGGCGGCCGGCCGTGTCCAGGAGCACGGCGCCGGCGCCGCGCAGCGCTTCGGTGATCAGCGGGCGCTGCCCGCTCGCCGCGGCGTCCCACAGCACGGTCGGGTGGAACTGGACGAACTCCGGGTCGCGCAGCTCCGCGCCGGCCCGGGCCGCGATCGCGAGCCCGTCCCCGGTCGCGCCGGCCGGATTCGTCGTGGTCGCGAACGCCTGGCCGAAGCCGCCGGCGGCCAGCACCACGGCACGCGCGGTGATGGTTCCCGCCGTCAGGGTGGTGCCGTCGGCGGCGATGGTGGCCGCGAGCAGCCCGCGGGCCGCGCCGTCGTCATCGAGCAGCAGGTCCAGCGCGACGGCGCCGTCCAGTATCCCGACCGGGCTGGCGCCGAGCGCCCTGCGCAGCACGCGGTGCACCTCGGCCCCGGTCGCGTCGTCTCCGGAGTGCACGATCCGGCGGCGGGAGTGGCCGCCTTCCAGCCGCAGCGCCGTCCGGTCCAGCCGCGCGCCGATGCCGGCCAGCCGGCTGATCTCGGCCGGCGCCGCGGCGGCGAGCGCGGCGACCACGTCCGGATCGCACAGCCCGGCGCCCGCGACGCGCGTATCGCGTGCGTGCCGTGCGGCGGTGTCACCCGGGCCGACCGCCGCGGCGAGGCCGCCCTGCGCCAGCGGCGTCGCCCCGCCGCCGAGGTCCTCGGTGAGTAGCAGCACCCGGCCGCCGTGCGCCGCGGCCGCGAGCGCGGCCGCTATTCCCGCGGCGCCGGACCCGGCGACCACGACGTCGGCGTCCCGCTCCCAGCGCGGCTCGATCACGGGAAGCCGGCGGATCGCCGGAAGGCGCACGTCCGCGCCGTCCGCGCCATCTGGGCCGCGCCCCGCCCGCCCGCTCATGCTGTGTTCCCCGCTCGCTCCCGGGACGCCCCAAGACGCCGCCTTCCCTCGTCGCTCATCCCGGCTCCTCAGTCCAGGCGGCGCCGCGCCCCGCTCGCTCGCTCATGCGCCGGCCGGGGAGGCCCCGACCCCGACGGCGAGCATCGCCTCGACGGCCCGCCGGGCGCGGGCGGCGACGCCGGGGTCGACGTGCACTTCGGTCACGCCGTCGCGCAGGCAGCGCAACAGCGTGTCCGGTGTGGTCATCTTCATGTACCGGCAGACCGCGTCCGGGTTGACCGGCTCCCAGCGAACCGCGGGGTTGGCCTTGCGGAGCTGGTGCAGCATGCCGGTCTCGGTGGCGACGAGCACCGCCGGGGCCTGAGTCGACCTGGCGGCGGCGAGCATGCCGCCGGTGGACAGCACCCGGGCGCCCGGCAGGTCACCGGTCCCGGCCTGCCACAGCGCCGAGGTGCCGCAGCCGCACTCCGGGTGGACGAAGAGCTCGGCGTCCGGGCTGGCCGCCGCCTTCCGGCGCAGTTGCTCCGGGCTGATGCCGGCGTGCACGTGGCATTCGCCGAGCCAGACGCGCAGGTTGGCGCGTCCGGTGACCCGGCGGACGTGCGCGCCGAGGAACTGGTCCGGGAGGAAGAGCACCTCGCGTTCGGCCGGAATGGACGCGACGATCTCCGCGGCGTTGGCGGAGGTGCAGCAGACGTCGGCCTCGGCCTTGACGTCGGCGCCGGTGTTCACGTACGCGACAACGGCCGCCCCCGGGTGCTCGTCCTTCCACGCCCGGACCTGCTCCGCCGTGACGCTGTCCGCCAGTGAGCAGCCGGCTCGCGGATCGGGGATGAGCACCGTTCGCTCGGGGGCGAGGATCTTCGCGGTCTCCGCCATGAAGTACACCCCGGCGAGCACGATCGTGGACGCTTCGGCGCGGGCGGCCAGCCTCGCCAGGGCGAGCGAATCGCCGACGTGATCGGCCACTTCCTGGATCTCGGGGAGCTGGTAGTTGTGCGCGAGGATCACGGCGTCGCGCTCGGCGGCGAGCCGCCTGATCCGCGCCGCCCGGTCTTGATCGGCCATCATAGTTATCGACTATAAGTCGAAAACCTTCTGCTGGCTAGTATGGCAGTCGTGCTCCCGCCGCATCGGCACGAGGCCTGCTACCGCCACGAGGCGCTGGGCGTGGTCTTCCAGGTTCGCGACGGCAGGCTGAACGTCCTGCTGTGGCGGCGTGCGGCCAGCCCCTTCGAGGGGGCGTGGGCGCTTCCCGGCGGCCCGCTCGGCCCCGGCGAGCGGCTCGGCGCGTCCGCGAGCCGGCACCTCGCGACCAAGGTGGACCTCAAGGAGATCGCCCACCTGGAGCAGCTGGAGACCCGCAGCGACCCGGTCCGCGACCCCCGCGGCCGCGTCCTGGCAACGGCCTACCTGGCGCTGGTGACCACCGGCGCGCGGCCGCATGTTCCCGCCGACACCGCGTGGCACCCCGTCGACGACCTGCCGCCGACCGCGTTCGACCATGGCTCGATCACCGGGTCGGCCCGGGAGCGGCTGCGCGCCAAGCTGTCCTACACGAACATCGGGTTCGCCCTGGCGCCGGAGACGTTCACGATCGCCCAGCTGCGGGACATCTACGCCGCCGCGCTCGGCCATCCGGTGTCCGCGACCAACCTGCAGCGCATCCTCACCCGCCGCGGCGTCATCGAGCCCACGGAGGAGGTGGCCAGGCCCGCCGCCGCCGGCGGCCGCCCCGCCACCCTGTACCGGTTCGCGGCGCGCACGCTGGTGGTGACCAACCCGTTCGCCGCGTTCCGCCCCCGGATCCCTTCGCCGGGAACCGGCAGCGAAGGGCGCCAGCCCCTCAACGCCTAGGAATCCCCCTCCCCGCCCTCGGCCCAGGGCGGCCTCGCCAGCGTCACCTGCAGCCTCAATGCGCAGGGATTCCTCCCCATCCCCATCCCCATCCCCATCCCCATCCCCAAACGTAGCCCAGTCGGTGTCACGCGCGGGCTTAACGCGTAGGATTTTTCCTACGCTTGACAGGTAGGAAATATCCTACGTATTGTTCCTGTCATGAGCGCGAGCGACCAGGCACCGGCCACAGCGGACGATGTGTTCGCCGCGCTCGCCAGCCCGGTGCGGCGCGACCTGCTGCGGCTGCTGCTCGGCGGGACGCGCACGGTCAACGAGCTCGCCGCCCATTTCGACATGAGCCGCCCGAGCGTTTCCGAGCATCTCCGTGTGCTCAGGGATGCGCGGCTGGTAAGCGAGCGGAAGGCAGGCCGGGAACGGCACTACAGCCTGGAGCCGCGGCCACTGCTCGAGTTGCGTGACTGGCTGAACCCCTACGAGAAGTTCTGGCGGCAGCGCATGCGGGCGCTGCGTGACGCCCTGGAGGAGGAACCATGACAGACGATGTGCGAACCATTCAGGTGGACGAGTTCCTGCCGCACCCGCCGGAGAAGGTGTGGCACGCGCTCACCGATTCAGGGCTGATGGCGCGCTGGCTGATGCCGAACGATTTCAGGCTCGAGGTCGGCCACAAGTTCACATTCCGTACCGACCCGATCCCGGCCGCCGGATTCGGCGGCGTCGGTCACTCTGAGGTTCTCGGCTACGACGAGGGCAAGATGCTCCGCATCGCCTGGCGCGCCGCCCCGGATGACCTGAGCGGCCTGGATTCGACCGTCACGTTCACGCTGGAACCCGAGGGCACCGGCACCCGGCTCTTCATCGAGCACGACGGGTTCGACCCGGACAACCCGTACCAGGCGGCGGCGCACCGCATGATGAGCACCGGCTGGCGTGGCGTGGCTCACCGCATCGCCGAAATCATCGCCGCCGAAGACACCTGACGCCGCGGCCTTCGCCGCGTATGGCTTCGCTGGCGCCATGCGGGCAAGCAGCCGCGCACCGCACAGATCAGGCGCGACGGCCCTCTCTGGTCAGCGCTTCGTCAAATCCGCCTGGACTGGGCAGCGTCGTTGGCCGCGTGCTCATAAGCGGGGAAAGTGAAGCGGGTGGACCGCACGCCCAGGTTGTCACCCGTGCCGAACGCGTAAACAAGTCTGGGGGTGATCTCATAGGCGCGATACGGCGCGGGCCCTGCGGTCGGCGCGCCATAGGGCGCGTCGAACATGTTCTCCTTCGTGATGGTCAGGGGCCAGCTGTACTTGCTGTCGTAGGCCGAGGCGACCTGCTCCAGCAGGTGACGGTCCTCGACCCACGCCGTGGAGCCCTCCACCACGATGTCGAACGCCGGGCCGCGGGCCGTCACCGAGCATTCCGGGCGAAGTTCCAGGTTGCGGCCCTTGGCCGCGCCCGGGCTGGTGGTCGAGTAAATCTTGCCGCTCACCCAGACGGCCAGAACCGGGCGGACATGCGGACGGCCGTCGCGCCGTGTCGTTGCCACCCAGTACGATCTCTCCGCGGCCAGGCGCTGGCGCACCTCATCCCAGGACAGGGGCTCGGTGCCTGGTTCAGCGTCCATGGCGATGACGGATGCGTGCGGGTCCTCGGGCATGCTGTCCTCCGGCCATTGATCTTCTCACGCGGAGCGGCTTCCGTATACGCGGCTGTCCCGCAGATCATTCCAGCCGTCCCGCCTTCATGGGCCTGGATCTCGCCGACTAGCGTCCGCCGCAAAGCATTCGCGAGGCGCGACGGGATGCGAGAGCGCAGATCATCGTTGCAGCACGATCGATGAGCACCTGGGAACTTCAGTACTGGCCGAGCAGCCGGTCGACGGCGATCTCGATCACCACCAGTCCCGGCGGGCCGGGCGGCGGCGACTGGTAGCGCCTGGTGTACTGCCGCACGCCCTCGGCCACCCGTGCCGGGTCGTCAGATACCGTGGCCGGGCCTTCGAGCGTGACCCAGCGGTACCCGATCATCTGGCAGGCCGCGGCGCGCGCCGCGGGATCGGCCGCGATATGACGTGCCTTGCGCCGCGAGGCAACTGTCATGATCCGTACCAGCCCGGTATCGCGGTCCCAGGTGAAGCGCACCGGCGCCACGTGGGGTGAGCCGTCGGGGCGGCAGGTCGCCAGCGCGCACAGCGCATCGCCGGACAGGAAGTCTTCGGCGGCGGCGGGCAGGACCAGCGGCACCCTCGCGCCGGTCACAGCGCAGCCGGTCCTGGGCCGTCGCCGGATGCCCGCAGCATGGGCAGCGTGAGCGCGACGAGCACGCCGAACACGGCGAAGCCGGCTCCGACCAGGAACGCCTCGTGGAACACGCTGGCCCGCGCGGCCAGGATGCGGGCCGGGTCGCCGCCCGCCCACCTGGTCAGTGCGGGGACGCGGGCGAAGGCGATGGTCGCGGCAATGGCCACGCCGAGCGCACCGCCGGCTTCCTGGCTGGTGTTGATCAGCCCCGCAGCCAGGCCGGAGTCGGACTTGGCGACCCCGCCGAACGCGGCGACCTGGACCGGCACGAAGGCCAGGCCCAGCCCCAGCCCGCCGGCCAGGAACGCGGGAAGGATATCGGCCGGGTAGCTGGCGTGCACCGGCACCCGCCACAGCAGCACCAGCCCGGCCGCGGCCAGGACCAGGCCGGCGATGAGCACCGGCTTGGCCGCCACCTTGGTGACCAGGCCCTGGGAGATGCCCGCGCCGACGGACACGATGACCGCGATCGGCACATAGGCCAGTCCCGTCCGGACCGGGGAGTAGCCCAGCACCTGCTGCATATACAAGCTGGCGAAAAAGAACAGTGTCACCAGCGTGCCGAACATGGCCACGGCGGTCATGTTCGCGGTCCGCATCACTCGCAGCCTGAAGATGGACAACGGGATCAGCGGCGCGCTGGCCCGCCGTTCGATCGCCGCGAACCCGGCCAGCAGGACGGCCACGGTAATCAGGCAGCCGATGGTCTTGGCCGAGGCCCAGGTCCAGGTGATGGCCTGGCCCAGCGTCCAGATGAGCAGCACCAGGCCAGCGGTCAGGACGACGGCGCCGGCCACATCGAAGCCGCGGCGCCAGGCGGTGTCCCGGCTTTCGGGCACGATCAGCGGCGCGGCCGCGGCGGCAGCCAGCCCGATCGGCACGTTGATGAAGAAGATCCACCGCCACCCGGGACCCTCGGTGAGCAGCCCGCCCGCGATGACCCCGGCTACCGAGGCCACGCCGCTGATGCCGCCCCACACGCCCAGCGCACGGGTGCGTGCCGGGCCCTCAGCGAACGTGTTCGTCAGCAGGCTGAGCGCGGCCGGGGCGATGAACGCCGAGCCCAGGCCCTGCGCGCCCCGCGCCGTGACCAGCATCACCGGCCCGTGCGCCAGGCCTGCCCCCAGCGATGCCAGCGCGAACACGGCCAGGCCGGCCTGCAGCATGCGGCGGCGGCCGAGCGCGTCGGCGAGCCGCCCGCCGAGCAGCAAGAACCCGCCCAGCACCGTCCCGTAGGTGGTGACGACGTACTGCAGGACGGTCTGGGTGATATGCAGCTCCCGCTCAATGGTCGGCAGCGAAACATTCACGATCGACACGTCCAGGAAGGTCATGAACCCGGCGACGCACAAGAACGCCAGGATCAGTCCCGGGCGGCTGGCCGCTCCCGGCTTGGGTGTCCCGGCTGCCGCGCCCCGGCGGCGGGCAGTCGGCTCTGAGGTGGTGGACATGTGGCCTGGCTCCTTGGGTCCGGTGGTTATCGGGGTCGTATCGCCCGTGACCGGCCACGTTACCATCACAGGTATAGTAGGTACCTACAGGAAAGTGACTAGCCTGAAGAGATCCCCGGCCGTTCTGCACGGGTGTGCGTCACGGCCGCATGAGGCCGCCAGTCCCGGCTCCGGCCCGGAGACCGCCTGTCATCTCTAGTTTCGTCTGGTCCTGTCGGGTAGAGAAGTTTCGCAGTCCAGATTGGATCGCGGTGATTCAAATGCCGTTCTGGAGGTCCGGCGGGATATCTGGCCTCACAGCCACGAACGTGACTGCGCAGATGCGGGCTGCCGACGGCTGGCGGGCGTTGCGGCGAGGAATCGCCATGGGCCTGATCGCGGTGTTGGTCTCCTTCGTGCTGAGCGCGTGCGACTCCTCACCGGGGGAGGCACCTGGGACGGCCTCAGTGGTGTCGGCGCCGGTGCGAATCGCTCACACCAAGCTCGGCGCCATCGGGTACCGGGTCGTCGGGAGCGGCCCTCCGCTGGTCTTGATCATGGGCTACGGCTGGACCATGGAGGGCTGGGATCCGCGGCTGGTTCACGCCCTCGCCCAGCACAACCGGGTTGTGATGTTCGACAACTCCGGAGTCGGCCTCACCCAGCCACTGCCCCCACCGCTCACCATCGACGCCATGGCCAACCAGACCAGTGCCCTCATCGGCACCCTCGGCCTCGGCAGGCCGGACGTACTGGGCTGGTCGATGGGCGGCATGATCGCCCAAGCCCTGACGGTCCTGCACCCAGCCCAGGTCCGCCGCCTGGTGCTGTGCGCGACGTTCCCCGGGACCGGCGCGGGCATACTGCCCTCGGCACACGGCAACATTTTTCCCGCTAATCAGGTCAAAGCCCATGACGCGTTCGAAGCAGCGATCTCGGAATACCCAGCCGCCCCCGCGGCGCCGACGAACACGAAAGTGGCTCAGTCGGTCGCCGAAACATACTGGTCGGACGGCATCGACGCAGCCGGACCCAAGACCGCCAGAATCTCAGCGCCCACGCTCATCGCCGACGGCACCGAAGACCAGCTCGACCCGGTCTCCAATGACTACATCCTCGCCCGCCTCATCCCCAGGGCAAGACTGGTGCTCTACCCCGACGCCGGGCATGGGTTTCTGTTCCAGGAAGGAACGCGCTTCGCTTCCCTCATCGAATCGTTCCTGACCGGGCACCCACCCTCGCAGTAGCAGGAACCTTCTGGTGAGCAACGGCGTCACCCGGGTCCAGAGGCGGAGAAGCCCGATCGCGTACGACGGCCCCGAGGGGCGCCCTAAACGCGGTGGCCACGAGCTGGATCCAGTACGGCTCAACTCGGCAACGCTGACAGACGTGGGCCGCCAGTCCTGTAGCGGCGAGCCCTCATCTTCGTGACACGCGAGGCCTGGAACGCGGAACATGCGCTTCGATGTCACTGGTAGATGGCAAGCTGAGCTCATGAGCCCGACTGCTGTTGATCTCTTCTGCGGCGCTGGCGGCGCGTCCCTCGGTCTGGTACGGGCTGGCTGGGATCTTCGTCTCGCTACAGATGTTGATCCAGCTTGCAGCCTGACTCATCAGGCGAATCTACCTGGCGAATTCCTTACCGCAGATCTTCGCACTGCTGACGCGGAAAAGGTGATGGGCGCGGCTGACGTCTCACCTGGCCAACTGGATCTGCTTTTTGCTGGTCCGCCTTGTCAGGGGTTCTCCATCATTGGGTCACGCGTTGTCTGGGACAAGCGGAACAACCTGTTCAAGGAGGTGCTACGGCTCGCGTCCGAGTTGCAGCCTCGCTGCGTGGTCATCGAGAACGTGCCCGGCCTTGTCACTCTCGCGAGAGGTGCCTACCTGCACGCCATCTTGGAGGGGCTTAGCGCGGCAGGATACGAGGCGGCGTGCGCTGAGTTGCTTGCGGCCCAGTACGGAGCACCGCAGATGCGCTGGCGCTTGATCATCATCGGCTGGCGTAAGGACTTGGGAATTCCCGCAGGGTACGGATTCCCGCGCCCTGTCGTGGGCACAGCGGAGATCGGGGATCTGCTGCCGAACTGCACTATTCCATCGCGGCAACTGGAAGGCTTCGTCACCACCGCCGAGGCGATCAGTGATCTCCCGCCTGTTGCCGCTGGGGAGGAAGCGACGCATTATGTGGGGCCGCCTGTGGGGCCTTACCAGGAGATGATGCGCGCAGGCTTGAACGGTGAGCTGTCTAGCCACTATGCTGCCCGGCTCTCAGCGGCTAATCTCGCCAGGCTGGCTCATATTAAGCCTGGTCAAGACTGGCGAGACTTGCCGCGAGACTTGCTGCCGTCAGGAATGCAGCGGGCGCTTCGGAAAGACCACACCCGCCGGTATCGCCGGATGACATGGGACGGAGTACCTCGCGCGGTAATCACACGCTTCCGAGACCCGAAGTCGGGCGAGTACACACACCCCGAGCAGGACCGGACGATAACGATCCGCGAGGCGGCCAGACTACAGGGCTTTCCTGACGGTTTCGTGTTCCAAGGGGTCTGGACCAGCCAGTACGAGCAAGTGGGCAACGCCGTCCCGACGCAGCTCGCCGAAGCTATTGCCTTGGAGATCCGCCGCTGCCTCGACGGCCAGCTCGGGGAAAGACTGTGGGCACCGTTCCGCCGCCGCCCTGTAGCGTTTCTTGGTACAAATGGGGAGCTGGCTCCCGGTTTTGCTGGGATTGTCTGAGGTGACGGTGACCAGAAGGGCCGAGCTTGAGTCCTGAGCGGCAGGTGAGGCGAACTTCTCAGCTTGCCCGCGTGGCGTCGCGGCCTCACATAGCCGAATGGTTCGGGCACCGGATCTTTCCTGCGGTTTCCTCTGGCGGCACGGCCATCGACGACCAGCAATCCGAGCGCTGCCCGTTCCTAACCCAGACCTTGAAGCACAGCACACCGTGTGTGAAGGCCGCGAACTCACGCGGCGTTTGCACCATTAGCGCAAGCAGCAACGGTCCACGGCAGGACTGGCTGGTATGCCCGTACCGGGCCTTGGATGACGGCCTCCTGGCCGACATGGTTTGCCGTCTGTACGGCATACCACCACTTGATCCTGTCTTGATCCGGCCGGTAGTCGCACTGGCTGACGATGCTGGCCAACGTGAGGTTCTGGATGCCCTGCACGGTGGCCGCCGGGCCTTCGTTTATTTCCAGGATAAACTCGGCGGCGAGATCAGCCTCTCCAAAACCGGAGCATCACCAGAGTTGTCATTCGACATCACAGTTGCTGAACTCCTTCCAGGCGACCAAGCTGGCCTCCTGACCGGATTTAACAATCGTGCAGTCACTGTAGGAAAGTACGGCGTGATCGAACTTCAGACTACAGACACGCACGGCAGCTACAGTCATGCCGTAAGGGCACTTACCAGCGCTCTGGATTTGCATCCGGAAAACTTCTCTGAACAGGTCGCAGCAAACCCCGAATGGGCGGGCCGAAAAATCGAAGGGCCGAACATCTCTAATGTCTTCAAGCGAACATTCTATCAGATAGCCTTTAAGTTCCAGGTAACCAAACGAGAGACGTCAGTCGGTTGCGTCCTCGCGTTGCCGCAACCAGTATGGGACTCCTGGCAACCCTTTCTTGGCGCACCAGAACTCCACGAGCAGCCAGACGGCACCTGGCGACTTCTGGATGATCAGACGTCCCAGCCAAGCGACTGGATCTATGTCTTCGATATTGACACTCAGCCTGGTGCCGGTGGAGCGCCCGCACCAATTCGGGTGAGTCTCGTGATCGGCACTGACGCGGCGACGCTGAGCAGGGCTGCATTCGAGGTAGCTCCGGCCAAGGCCGTCGCAAACGGTGGTGAGTATGATGCCGTAGCAGAGGCGATCACACGGCGTCTTGGGCGCTACTTGCCGGAAATAAGCTAAGCGTCGCTTGCATTCCACGTTTATCAGAACGACGTTCCCGGAGCCTGAGAGCGAGGTCAGCCAATTCCAGTGGACCGGGGCTAATTACGCCATCGCCGCCGATCGATCTGCGTTGCTCGCGGTGTCTCGGCGATAGCCTGCTGGGGCACGCGGATCCGGTCGTCCTGCACCCCGTGGCCCCGGGCTGCCGGCGGGGAATGGTCCGCAGTCGTGCGCGAGGCGAACCCAGCCCGCCATCCGCTTGGTGCGCGGGAATTCCCGTTGACCCGCGTGGTGCGCGGACGTATGGTCGGCGATGACAAACGGGACGGCGGTCGCTGGCGACAACGGGATGCGGATGCGCGAGAGCGGGTATGCAGAGGTTGACGGCTGTCCGGCACGCGGCCGGAAACACGATCGGCGGGCACACCGAGCCAGCGATAGTGCGGCACACCTTATCTAATCCAGAGTCACAATCAGCGACGAACTCTGATCCTTAGCCAGTGAGCGAAGACCCACACCCGAGACTGCCGTCAAGACTTACTGCTGATAGCGAATTGAGCGTGATTCAGTCTTCATCTAGCGGAATTGCCAGGTCGATCAGGCCGTCGAGGCGGGCGGCCAGCAGGGCGTCTGGTCGCGCATACCGGCGAGGAGCACTGAGGTCGTTCCGCCGGTGAGAAGGGCGGATGCGTGGACGATTATGACGGGGTCGTGGCTGGCATACAGCACCTGTGCGGGTGGCTGTGCCATCCGGGCTTCCACAGGGGCGCGACCTGCGGTGCAGGTGCCTGTGAGTGACCGAGAGAGACCACTGGTTGCCGGGCTTAATGGCACGCTAATGGCACGCCGGAACCGCCTGCCTCTTCGAGCACGCGGCAACGCTCGAGTATGGCAGGCGACGGATGGCCTCAGTACAGCCCCCATGGGCGGATAAAGCTGTGCGGCGACGGCGGAGTACGGCGCAACATGACCGCCGTGGCGCGTGGGCCGAAGACCCTGGTTCTCTAGAACCGCAGTCAGCGCTATTCGGGCAGCATCGTAGAGACTTTCGTAAGCGCGCTTGGGGTTGCTGTCACGCAACAGCTCGGTGCTCGCCAAGTCCTTGCGAGCCTGCACGAGAAGCTGGTCGGCATGATCGCGGCTGGGAGGAACGCGCTGCAGTTCGCCCTCGGCGATCAATTTATCAATCGTCGCGCGACCCTGGTTCCATCTCATCGCGATAGCTCCAGCTTGACGAGGGGAGGTTCCCGAACGTGCCGCATAAACGAGTCAGTCGGCTCAGGTGTTTCCCAGTATTCCGGGCTGATCACACTGATGTTCACCTCTCGACCCAGACGGACCTCAGCTTCGCGTGCAATGTCGTAAACGTCATCTTCGTCCCCGGTGCCGATGACAAGAACGTCGACGTCATGCGGGACGGGGCCGGGTTCGCCGAGGTATCTCGCCGCCCATGAGCCGTAAATGTAAGCGACTTCCACCCCGGCAACCCCCGATAGCAGGTCACTGAGGTGATCTCAGCGGAATTCATGTGATGTAGCCGTGCTCGGAATGGGTCAGGACGAGCGCGGCGCGGGCGATGCCGCCGATTTGCTGGGGCTGGCGGTGATGTGCTGCAGGGTGCGCCACCGGCCGGTGAGCTGGGTGAACCCGCGTTCGCCCAGGCAGCGTAGGGACCGCTGGATCGCGTTGCGGGGTGCGGGCGGCGGTGAGGTCCTGCACCGAGCCGGGCTCCACATCGGAGGCCCACAGCGGGAACCCGCCCGGGGGCGGTCACCGCCTGGATGCTGCCGCCGTGGGTGTGTGCCTTGCCGGAGTACCACAGGTCGATGACCTCGCCTTTCACGCTGATGGCCGGCTCCTTGCACCGGTCGGAAGGGATGATCGCCCCGTCCAGGATCACGTGGAAGAGGCCTTCGTCCTTGGCCCGTTCCAGGGCTTGGCGCAGGCCGGGGGCCTGGCTGGCGAGGACCTCGATGACTTCCTCCAGGTACCGGTAGGCGGTGGCCCGCGAGACGCCGTGGTCGCGGGCCAAGGCGTCCGGGCTGGTGCGCTCGCGGAACCACCGTAGCGCCAGCACCGCCTCCCAGAAGCAGGTCAGCGCCGTGCTCCCCTTTGGTGTGCCGCGGCGGCGCCGCTCCGCCTGCAGCAGCCGGGTCTTGGCCAGGAAGCCGTCGGGGAGGCCGGGCCGGTACTGCATCCGCCTGAGCCTGGTCTTCACCAGCGCAGCCAGCTGCTCGATGTTCTGCTTGGTGAGGTTGGCCAGCGCTCGTTTCAGGTTCGGCCAGACCGCTCCTGCCGGGTTCAGCTCGCAGGCATGCCGCGGGAGCCGGCAGGCCGTCAGCCATGAGCGCGCGACGATCAGCTAGCCCGCTGCGGTCTGCGGTGGTGTCATGCCCGTAGATGACTGCTCGCTGACGGGGGCGGCGGGGCTGGTGGCGAGGGTTTCCTCGGCGGCGTCGACGACGCCGAGGTCGGCGCGGGTGTGCAGTTCGGCTGCGGTGATGAGCAGCGACTCGACGGCTGTGGTGCTGGCGGCGGCCCGGGCGCCGGCCAGGGCGTGCAGTTGCCGCAGCAGGTGGGCGCGCTGGCGGCTGAGCACGGCGGGCAGCGTGGCCGGGTCGGCGGAGCGGGCGGCGGCCATGATCTTAAGGAAAAAGTCGTCGCGGTAGCCGCGGGCGGAGATGGCTGGCCCGGCGAGCCAGCGGTCGAGCTCGGCGCGGCCGGCCGGGGTCAGGCGGTGGATGACGCGGTCGGGCTTGACCTGCTGCGGCTGGCGGTGCGACTCGATCAGGCCGTCCCGGGAGAGCCGGTCGAGTATCTGGTACAGGTGGCCGATGTTCAGCCCGCCCCACTGGTCGCCGACGGCCTGCTCGAAGCTGGTTTTCAGCTCGTAGCCGTGGGCTGGCTTGGCTGACAGCAGGGCCAGTACCGCATGATGCAGGGGCATGTGCCTTACCTTGCCGCTAGGTAACGATCCGGGTGGCTCCTTGCATTGTCGCTAGGTAAGGAGTGAGCATAGTCCCAGCCCCCGGGTCAGCACCAGGCCGGCCGGGGGCAGGCACGGGCAAGCGAGGGGTGCGGTGATGGGCATGCTCGCCTGGTGGCAAGCGCGGTTCCGCCCCGCCCGCGCGCTGGCGCTGATGGCCGGCATGCTGGTCGCGGCGACCGCGTTCACCGTGCTCACCGCGGCGTCGCAGACCGCGCGGCTGCGCACGGCCGGCATGGTGTCGGCGAACTTCGTGCCCGCCTACGACATCCTGGTCCGGCCCGATGGAGCCAGGACCGCAGTGGAGAACCGGACCGGCACCGTGCAGCCGGACTTCCTGTCGGGCATCTACGGCGGAATCACCATGGCGCAGTACCACCAGATCCAGCAGGTCCCGGGGGTCCAGGTCGCCGCGCCGATAGCGATGGTCGGCTACGCGCTGCTCCAGGCGGCCATATGGGAGCCGGTGCCCGCAGCCGCGCTGGCCGGGTCCGGCCGCCAGCTCTACCGGATCTCCACCACCTATGTCAGCGGCAACGGCACCAGCCACATCACGCAGCCGCCGTCCTATCTGTACGTGACGCCGCTACGACTCAAGGGCGGCTACAACGGCTTTCCCCCGACCGACGGCACCGGCCCCGGATGCATGCTGCCAGGGGACGTCGTCCTGCCGCCGGGAACTGACCCGTTCGGCACGGCCGCGCAGTCCCACACGGGGTGCTGGTCGCGGGTGAACCAGTACGACCTGCCAGGTCCCGGGGTCCATACCGAGGCTGGCTACTACGTCGGCTGGACCGTCCCGGTGCTGATCGCGGCCATCGACCCGGGCGCCGAGGCGGACCTGGACGGGCTGAACAAGGCGGTTGTCTCCGGCGGTTACCTGAAGGAGAACAAGGGCGGTAACGGCCCGGCACTGCCGGTACTGGTCTCCTCCGCCAGCGGGATGAACGAGTACGCGCAGACCACCCTGCAGCAGCTCACGGCCCCGCCTGCGATGCCCGACATGAACGCTGGCTGGGCGAGCGCGCAGGCCCCGGCGGCCGGCCGCGCGGTGGCCACCGTGCGCACCACGGCCCAGCAGGCCTACGACGCCGTGCTCAGCGGGCGCGGGCCGACCGACACACTGCGGCTACCTCAGGGCGCCTTCACCGGCACTCCCGTGGCCGGCTACTGGTCGGTCGGCCCGGTGGCCTACCAGCGCACTACGGCCGGGGCGCTGACACCGCGCCGGGTGGTCAACCGCCCGTCGGTCTGGTACTCCGGCAGCCCGTTTCCGGTCTCCATGGACGACGAGGACAGCCAGTACCGGACGGTGACCGGGCACGCGAAGGTGACCGTGCAGACCACGCAGCCCGGGGGCTCCCAGCTCGCCCTGCTCAAGATCGCTGGTGTGTTTGATCCAGCCAGGATCAAGTCGTTCGATCCGCTGTCGCGGGTGCCGCTGGGCGCCTACCAGCCGGTGGTCGCGGCACCGGGGACCGCGGCCAGCCGCCGGATGCTGCACGGCGGTGACCTGCTGCCCAGCCAGAACCTGGGTGGCCTGGTCAGCCAGCCGGTGAACCTGATCACCGCCTTGGCGGCGCTGCCGCAACTGGAGAACAGCCAGGCCTACGCCGGCGTGCCCGCCGCTGACCCGATCAGCGTCATCCGGGTCCGGGTCGCGGGCGTCACCGGGCCGGACGCGCTGTCGCGCGCGCGGGTCAACGCGGTCGCGCAGCAGATCGCCCAGCGCACCGGCCTGGATGTGGATGTCGTGGTCGGCTCCTCGCCGTCGCCGGTGACCATTGACCTGCCCGCGGGCAAGTTCGGGCAGCCGCCGCTGACCCTGTCCGAGGGCTGGGTGAAAAAGGGCGTGGCGGTGGCGATCCTGAACGCGGTGGATAAGAAGAGCGTGCTGTTGTTCACGCTGATCTTGGTGGTGTGCGTGCTGTTCGTCGGCAACGCCGCGGCCGCGGCGGTGCGCGGGCGGCGTCGCGAGCTGGGGGTGCTGGCCGCGGTCGGCTGGCGCCGGTCGCGGCTGTTCGCCACCGTGCTCGGGGAACTGGCCGGGATCGGGCTGGCCGCCGGGCTGCTGGCCGCGGTGATCGCGGTGCCGGTCTCGGCCGGGCTGGACCTGCGTGCCTCGCCGGGACGGGCGCTGCTGGCGGTGCCCGTCGCGATCGCGGTGGCCGTGGCCGGAGGCCTGGCGCCGGCCTGGCTGGCAGCCCGGGCCGACCCGGTCAGCTCGATCCGGCCGCCGGTGCTCGCGGTCCGCCGGGCGCACCAGCCCCGCGGCATCACCTCGCTGGCGCTGCTCAACGTGGCCCGCACCCCCGGCCGCACCCTGATCGGGGTGGTCCTGAACATCACCGAGCGGGCGGCCGAGCTCGCCGCCATCCGCAGCTTCGGTTGGCGGGACACCGCCCTGGCCCGGCTGGTGGTCACCGAGGGCGCGATCATCGGCGTCACCGGCTCGCTGACCGGCGCCGGGCTGGGGCTCGGGGCTGCGGCCTGGTTCGCCAGGCAGCTGCCCACCCGGCTGCTGGTCCTGGCGGCCGCCGCGGTGGCGGCCGGGATCCTCATCACCGCTGCGGTCGCGCTGCTACCCGCCGCGCTGCTGCGCCGCCTGCCCCTAGCGCGCCTGCTAGCAGAGGAGTAACCGGCATGGCTGCGAGTGTCCCCCGCGGCGGCGCGGTTGAGCTGCGCGGCGTCTGCAAACGCTACGGCACCGGCCCGAGCGGGCAGGTGACCGCCGCCGACAACCTCACCGTCACCATCGAGGCGGGCGCGTTCGTCGCGCTGACCGGCGCCTCGGGCTCGGGCAAGTCCACCATGCTGCACATGATCGGCGCGATCGAACGGCCCGACTCCGGAGTGATCATCGCCAACGGCACCGAGGTCACCACGCTGCGCGGCGCCGCCCAGGCCGACTACCGGCGCACCGTCGGCTTCGTCTTCCAGCGCTACAACCTGCTGCCCGGGCTGACCGCCCTGGACAACGTGATCGCGCCGGTCCTGCCGTACCGCACCCGCTGGGACAAGCGCGACCGGGCCAGGCAGCTGCTGGCCGCCGTCGGCCTGGCTGGGCGGGAACGATCACTGCCAGCACGGATGTCCGGCGGCGAGCAGCAGCGCATCGCCATCGCCCGCGCCCTGATCAACACCCCCGCCCTGCTGCTGGCCGACGAGCCCACCGGCAACCTCGACTCCGCCAACGCCGCCGACATCCTGGACCTGCTCGCCAGGCTCCGCGCCGAACACGGCATGACAATCGTGCTCGCCTCCCACGACCCGCAGATCGCCGCCAGATCCGAACGCCTCATCCGGCTCCGCGACGGTGCCGTCATCGACGACATCCAGCTCACCACTGACCGCCCGGTACGGGAAGTCATCCGGGACATCAGCCGGCTCGGCTGACCAAATAGCCCACCTCGCCCCAGGCAACCCTGCTGATCAGCGGGCTGCGGCGACCAGGACCGCGGATGCGATGGCCAGAGCGCAGCAGGCTCCCGGGACCGCAATGTCGCCTGGTGCGGCACAACCTATTTCGCTGAGATCGCCTCACCGGGAACGCCCGGGCCGGTGAGGCGGGCGCACGTTCTCATTTGGAGCGGGTGACGGGAATCGAACCCGCACTGTCAGCTTGGGAAGCTGATGTTCTGCCATTGAACTACACCCGCACTCGCGGTCCCGCCCCGGCACCGTGGGGGTTCTCGCTGTGCTCGCGCAGATATCGTACCGGAAGAGGTAGGTTGCCAGGGTGCTGCTCTCCGATCGCGACATCAGGGCCGAGATCGAGTCCGGGCGCGTCAAGCTCGACCCGTATGCGCCTGAGCTGATCCAGCCGTCCAGCATCGACGTCCGGATGGACCGGTACTTTCGCGTCTTCGAGAACCACCGCTATCCGCACATCGACCCCGCGACGGAGCAGCCCGAACTGACGCGGCTGGTGGAGCCGGAGGGCGACGACCCGTTTGTGCTCCATCCGGGCGAGTTCGTACTCGCCTCGACCTACGAGGTCGTCACCTTGCCGGACGATCTGGCAGGGCGGCTGGAGGGCAAGAGCTCACTCGGAAGGCTGGGGCTTCTCACGCACTCCACCGCAGGCTGGATCGATCCAGGCTTCTCCGGGCACGTAACGCTGGAACTCTCCAACGTGGCTACGCTGCCCATCAAACTCTGGCCAGGGATGAAAATCGGGCAGCTGTGCCTGTTCCGCTGCAGTTCCCCCGCGGAGCACCCCTACGGATCGTCCGTCTACGGCTCCCGGTACCAGGACCAGCGTGGCCCGACACCGTCCCGCTCCTACCTGAACTTCTACCGCGCCAAGGTCTGAGCCGGGGCGACGGGGGAACCAGCCGCTCGTTCGGCTAACTGAAAAACAGGCACGGGCTACGGCGGTCAGCCCTCCGCAGGCCGCTCAGCCGCCCGCGACCCCTCATCCTCGGCCCCGCCCGGCTGCTGCTGCGGCGGCGCGGCCGGGCGGACGGAGCGCGCCAGGAGCTGGGCGACGTCGATGACTTCGAGGGTGTCTTTGGCTTCGCCCGCGCCTTTCTTGGCGTTGACGGCGTCGCCGAGCATGACCATGCAGTAGGGGCAGGCGGTGGTGATGGTGTCGGGGCTGAGGGCCAGCGCC
>JAFAZE010000060.1 GCA_019239975.1 Streptosporangiaceae bacterium | reverse complement strand
CATGGCAGGTCGATCGCGGCAGGTAGCATCCGCCGCCCCGGTCTGTGGCACAAGCCACGCCGCCGCCCAGAACCGGCGAAGGACCGCCCCGGGTACACGCGAGGCTGGTGACAGGTACACGCGAGGTGGATCGCAGGTTCATGAAAGGACGATCGGCCCTCCTGTAATAGCAGGTGTGAGCTGGCCGCGAACACCAGGTGGCGGGCCGGATGGGTGCCAAGAAAGGGCCGTCAACCCGGATTTATATAGGTGAGCGGAGTTTCACGGCCCGGGAGCCGGTGACCGGAGGGAGGCGCGCATGACGCTCCGAGCGTGCCGGCTGGCATGGTGGCGTTTGTCGCTGCCCGGCGGACCTGCCATTTTCGGTGAGCGCGTGAAAAACGGCCTCGGAAACCGGATTTATGTATGTGAGCGGAAATGCGGCCGGGTGCGGGACCACCCGCCCATGACAGAACCTTCCACGGTGCCGCGCGCCGCTGGATGGTGCCGGGCGGACTTGACGCGGCGCGCGGAGTCGAGGGTGGATGCCTGGCGTCCCGGGCGGGAGGCCAGCCCGCCCTGCCGGCCGGCCGCCGGGCGCCGTGGCGGCAGGGCCGCGCCGCCGGTCACCGCCCGGGACTCCGCCCGCTCCTGCCAGCCTTCCCCTGCGGCAGGGCCGGGCCGCCCGCCAGGCCCTGCCCCGCCGCAAGGCCTGCCCTTCTCACTGCTGGCGCTCCCGCACCGCTTTGTCGCCTTGCTCCCCGTGGCAGCGGTTCCGGCCGGGGGCTCCGTGCGGCGGCGGGGGGCGGACTTGACGGCGCGGGCGGAGCAGAGCGTCCGTCGTCGCGGACCCACGGACCGGCCGGTCCCGGGAACGCGCACCGCTCCCGGCCGGCCCCCCGCCACCCCGGACGGAGAACCCGGCAACCCCGGTGACCCGCTGCTGACCATCGAGGAGGTGACCGCCGAGCTGCGGGTGTCCCGGGCGGCTTTCTACCGCTGGCGCCGGCAGGGAGCCGGGCCGCCGGCGGTGCGGCTGCCGGGCGGCGGGGTGCGGGTCCGGCGCAGCGCGCTGACCGCGTGGCTGCGCCGCCTGGAAGAAGACACAGCAGCAGAGGAGCAAGGGGCAGATGGACAGTTACGACGTCAGGTTCTGGGACATCAAGAAGCTCGGCAGCGGCACCGCCGCCCGGTACCGGGTCCGGTGGGCGGTCGAGGGCCGCGAGCACTGCAGGTCGTTCAAGGCCCGTCCGCTGGCCGACGGGTTCCTCGCCGGCCTCAAGGACGCGGTCCGCGACCGGCGGCCCTTCGACTCGCGCACCGGCCTGCCCAACGCCGAGATCACCGGAGGCGAGACGGTCACCTGGTACGTCCACGCCCGCGACTACGCCGAGGCCAAGTGGCCGAACCTCGCCCCGGTCTCCCGCCGGTCGGTCGCCGAGGCGCTGGTCACCGTCACGATCGCCCTCGCCGGCAAGGAACCGGACGCGCCCGAGCCCAAGGTGCTGCGGCAGGCGCTGTTCGGCTGGGCGTTCAACCCCGCCACCCGCGACAGCGACCCGCCGGAGAAGATCGCCGCCGCCCTCGGCTGGGCCGAGCGCGCCTCGCTGACGGTCGCCGCCCTGGAAGACACCGCGACCGTGCGGCTCGCGCTGGCCGCCTGCGGCAAGACCCTCACCGGGACGGCGGCGGCCGGGTCGACCCAGCGGCGCAAGCGGTCGGTGCTCTACAACGCGCTCGGCTACGCCGTCGAGCAGGGCCACCTGGCCGCCAACCCGGTCGACCGGATCCAGTGGACCGCCCCGGCCGTCGCTGCCAGCGTCGACCGGCGCGTCGTGGCCAGCCCCGCCCAGGCCAGGAGCCTGCTGGCCGCCGTCCGGGCACTCAGCGGCCGGGGGCAGCACCTGGAAGCGTTCTTCGCCTGCCTGTACTACGCCGCCCTGCGGCCCTCGGAAGCGGTGATGCTCCGCGAGGCGGACCTGCACCTGCCCAAGAAGGGCTGGGGCCGGATCGACCTGGCCGCCTCCGCCTCCCGCGCGGGCACCGCCTGGACCGACCATGGCACCGCCCGCCAGGAACGCGGCCTGAAGCACCGCGCCGAGCACGAGACCCGCACCATCCCCATCCCGCCCGACCTCGTCCGCCTGCTGCGCGCCCACATCAAGCGCTACGGCACCACCCCCGACGGGCGCATCTTCCAGACCGCCCGGGGCGGCATCCTGCAAGACTCCGGCTACAACGAGGTCTGGACCGAGGCCCGCAAGCAGGCCCTGACCCCAGCCCAGTACAGGTCACCGCTCGGCCGCCGCCCCTATGACCTGCGGCACGCGGCGGTCTCGCTGTGGCTGAACTCCGGCGTGCCCGCGACCGAGGTCGCCCGCCGCGCTGGGCACGGCGTCGCCGTCCTGCTGAAGATCTACGCTCACTGCATCGACGGGCAGGCCGCCGCCGCCAACCAGCGCATCACTGACGCCCTCGGCAGCCAGGACGACGGGCAAGACCCTGGTGAGGAGGGCGACGTCGACAGCGAGCCGGCAGCCTGAAGTGGCAGGCCAGGGGCGGGAATCCGGGCGGGACGGTCAGCCTGACCGCTCCCACCGGCCCCGTCCGTGGCCTTTTTGGCCCCCGTCCGTGGCATTTACGGCCCCAGAATCCGCCGGCCACGGACGCATAGCGGACCGCGGCAGCCCGAATTTCCGCCTCGAAGCGTGTCCGTGCTGGTCAGCGGGGGGCGACTCGGGCGGAGCGAGCGGGCTGTAAAACCGTCGGCTTAGCCTACCCAGGTTCGAACCCTGGACCTGCCACCAGTTTCCGCAGGTCAGAGCCGGTGGCGCAAGATTGCGTCACCGGCTTTTCGCGTGAAAGGGAGCGGTTCATCAGACCGTCGGCTGTGCTCCGTGGGCTATCCGTGGGCCAGATCCGGCCGTCCGCCGGCAGCGGCCAAGAGCGATGCGGATACCCTCTGAACTGCGGAAACATCGGTGAAGCTGGTGGCTTCATGTGGTCATGCGAACCTGTCGGGCCGGGTGACCGTGGGCTATGCGCGGGACGCGCCGCCCGTTCACGGACATATAGCGGACAGGGTCGCGGCGGAGCCGACGGTGCGCGGAACCGCTTGCTATCACGAGCTGTGACGAGCATGTGACCGCTAGGTGGGGATGGACGGCCGTTCCAGGTCGGTGTGGTGTTTCTGGTGCAGGGGTGACAGGTGGTCCTGGCGGGGGCGCTGGTGCCAGTGCCTGGTGGCGCGGGCTCGCTCGACGAAGATGCGGTGCATGTCGCCGACCGCCCGGGTAGGCGTGCGCGACCTGGCGCGCTGGATCACCAGCTTGACCTGAGTGCTGTCGTCGGCGATCGGGCGCCAGGTGATCAGTCCGCGCTGCTCCAGCGGGTCGTCGTGGACGCTGAAGTCCGGCAGCACCGTGAGGCCGAGGCCCTCCGCCACCATCAGCTTGCCCATCTCCGCGCCGTCGGCCGCGTAGGGGAAAGCCGGGGGCTGGCCGAGCAGCCGGTGGATGTAGCGGCGCATCAGGTACCCGGAGCGCATCGCGATCAGCGGCTCGGATCGCAGCTCGATGGCCTGGACCATCTCGTGCGCGGCGAGGGGGCTGTCTACGCGCATGCACACGACTGGGCGGCCCCGCAGCAGGGTGGTGGTCTCGAGCTCGGGGGGGACGTCGTCGTCCTCCAGGTAGTTCACGAGCCCTAGGTCGAAGCTGCCGCTGAGGATCCCATTGTGGATCTGGTCCTGCTGCGCGACCACCACCTCGACCTGGGTCATGGCGTGGGACTGGCGGAACTCGCGGATCGAGGGCGTCAGCAGCGGGACCGTCGCGGTGGTCACTGTGCCGAGCCGCACGACGCGGATGCTGCGGTACTGCTCGCCCGCTGCTTGGCGCAGCCGGTCGACTGACTCCAGCACCGCGCGGATGTGAGGGAGCAGCTCCTGGCCAGCGTCTTTCAGCGTGGCGCCGTGTCGGCCGCGTTCGAGCAGGTCGACGCCGAGTTCGCGCTCCAGCGAGCGGATCGACTCGCTCAGCGCTGGCTGGGAGATGTGCATCTCCTCGGCGGCCCGGCGGAACGACCCGAGCCGCGCGACCTCAGCCAGGTACTCGAGCTGCTCGATCCTCACGTTTCCAGCGTTCCCACCAGGATTTATAGTTTATCAATCGGATTAATAGGAAAAGCTTATCATGGGCTCGGAAATCGGTATTGGACGCCGCTGAGCAGGCCTGATCATCCTGGTCGGGAAGCTCACAAGCAGACCCCCGAGGAGGCCGCGGCGCCATGGGAATCGTCCTGCACTGGTTCCTGCCCACCAACGGTGACTCACGTACTGACCTGAGCCTGGGCAACGCGGTGGGAGTGGCGGGCAGCCGGGTGAGTGAGGGCGGCGCCGAGCGGGCACCCGACATCGGCTACATCGGGCAGATCGCACGCTCCGCCGAGCAGCTCGGCTTCACCGGGGCACTGACGCCGACCAGTTCGTGGTGCGAGGACGCATGGATCATGACCGCCGGGCTGTCCCAGGTCACGCGGAAGTTCAAGTTCCTGGTCGCGTTCCGGCCCGGGCTGATGTCCCCGACGCTCGCCGCCCACATGGCAGCCACCTTCCAGCGCATCTCGGGCAGCCGACTGCTGATCAACATCGTGACCGGCGGCGACGACGCCGAGCAGCAGCGTTTCGGCGACCACCTGGACAAGCGGGCGCGCTACCGCCGCTGTCGCGAGTTCCTCCACATCATTCGCGAGCTGTGGCGGGGGGAGCAGGTGGACTTCGCGGGCGAGTTCTACGACATCCGGGGGGCGCAGATCATCCCGGCGCCGGTCTGGCCCGACTTCTACTTCGGCGGTTCCTCGCCGGACGCGCTGGACGTGGCGGCCAGCTACTGCGATGTCTACCTGACCTGGGGTGAGCCGCCCGCCGCGGTCGCCGAGAAGCTCGCCGCGGTGCGGCAGCGCGCCAAGGCGGCCGGCCGTGAGCTGCGATACGGCATCCGGCTGCACGTCATCGCCCGTGAGACCGCGACGGAGGCGTGGGCACAGGCTCAGAAGCTGCTGAACGGCCTCACGCCCGAGGCGATCGAGCGGGCCCAGGCCGTCCAGCGCGCGTCCGGGTCCGAGGGGCAGCGGCGCATGGTGGCGCTGCACGGCGGCCGAACCGATCACCTGGAGGTCTCGCCCAACCTGTGGGCCGGCGTCGGCCTGGTCCGTGGCGGCGCGGGCACCGCGCTGGTCGGAAGCTACGCCGAGGTCGCGCAGCGGATGGTGGAGTACCACGACCTCGGCATCGACGAATTCATCCTGTCTGGTTTCCCGCATCTCGAAGAGGCCTACTACGTGGGCGAAGGTGTGGTGCCGCTGCTCGCGCGCCAGGGACTGATGACCCCGGAGCGCCCCGAACCACAACTCCTGGAGGTTGTCTCGTGACCACTGACCCGACTACCGAACCGATCCGCTTCGCCTACTGGGTGCCCAACGTCAGCGGTGGACTGGTCACCAGCACCATCGAGCAGCGCACCGACTGGTCGTTCGAGTACAACCGCAAGCTCGCGCGCCTCGCCGAGCGGGCTGGGTTCGACTACGCCCTGAGCCAGGTCCGCTACACCGCCAGCTACGGCGCCGAGTACCAGCACGAGTCCACCGGCTTCAGCCTGGCGCTGCTGCTGGCCACCGAGCGGCTCAAGCTCATCGCCGCCATCCACCCGGGGCTCTGGCACCCCGGCGTGCTCGCGAAGTGGGTCACCACCGCCGACCACCTATCCAACGGCCGGGTGTGCGTCAATGTGGTCTCCGGCTGGTTCGCCGATGAGTTCCGCCAGCTCGGCGAGCCGTGGCTGGAGCACGACGAGCGGTACCGCCGCAGCGCGGAGTTCATCACCGCGCTCAAGCGGATTTGGACGCAGGACAAGGCCGAGCTGCTCGGGGACTTCTACCGGATCCACGACTTCAGCCTCAAGCCGAAGCCATTGTCGTGGCCGGGCCGTCCGCACCCCGAGATCTTCCAGGGCGGCAACTCCACGGCCGCGCGCCGCAACGGCGGGCAGCTGTCCGACTGGTACTTCTCCAACGGCAAGGACTTCGACGGGGTCCGTGAGCAGCTCACCGAGCTCGCGCAGAACGCCGCCGTGGCCGGCCGCGAAGACGGCCCCAGGTTCGGCCTCAATGGCTTCGTGATCGTCCGTGACACCGAGGCCGAAGCCCATGAGCAGCTCCGCGAGATCATCGCCAAGGCGCACGTGGAGGCCGTCGAAGGCTTCGGCGCCGCGGTCAAGCAGGCGGGCCAGTCCACCGGTGACAAGAAGGGCATGTGGGCGGACTCCACGTTCGAGGACCTGGTCCAGTACAACGACGGGTTCCGCACCAAGCTCGTCGGCACCGCTGAACAAGTCGCGCGGCGGATCGTCGAGTACCGCAAGCTCGGCGTGGACCTGATCCTCACCGGCTTCCTGCACTACCACGAGGAGGTCGAGCGGTTCGGTCGTGAAGTCGTCCCGATCGTGCGTCAGCTGGAGGTCGCCAACGGGCTGGACCGCGCAGCCGTGCCCGACCCGCTGGCCGGCCTGACCGAGGCCGACCGTGTCCTGACGGCGGTAGGATGACCGCCGTCGCAGCCGCCGCCGCGGCGACCGGCTCCGTCCCGGCGATCACCACTGCCGCCGACGCGGTCGCCGCGGCGGCCGCCTATGCCGAATCCATCGCGGATGGCGTGATCGAGCGGGACCGGGGCGGCGAGGTGCCGGTGGCCGAGCTGGCCGCGCTGGACACCTCCGGCCTGCTCGCCATCACGGTCCCGCGTGAGCACGGCGGCCCGGACCTGCCCGCCACTGTGCTCGCCGAGGTCATCCGCACGATCGCGGCGGTGGACCCCGCGATCGCCCAGGTGCCGCAGGCGCATTTCCTGTTCACCGACGTGCTCGCCACCTGGGGCACGCACGAGCAGCAGCGCCGCCTGTTCGCCGACGTGCTGGCGGGCGCCAGGTTCGGCAACGGGCTCGCCGAACGCGGCGGGCAGCACGCCCAGGACCTGAAGACCCGGCTGCACGTCGATGGGGACAGCGCCCGCCTGGACGGCCGCAAGTACTACTGCACCGGGGCGATCAGCGCCCGCTGGATCGGGGTCAGCGCGCTGGACGACGACGGCCGCCTGGTGCTGGTGTTCGTTCCCCGCCACGCCGAAGGTGTCACAGTCCACGATGACTGGGATGTGATGGGCCAGCGGGCCACGGTCAGCGGCACCTCAGTGTTCGAGGGCGTCCCCGTTGACCCCGCGCTGGTGCTCCCCTACGAGTACGCCTTCCAGGTGCCGCAGCAGCTCGGCGCGCGTGCCCAGCTCGTGCACGCGGCCATCCAGGTGGGGATCGCGGGCGGGGCCCTGCGCGACGCCGGTGAGTTCGTCCGGGACAGGGCACGACCGTTCTTCGAGGCGGTGCACGCCGGCTGGGCCGACCGGGCCAGCACCGACCCGCACGTCATCCGCCGTTACGGCCAGCTCGCCACCCGGGTGCACGCGGCCGAGGCGATGCTCGCCAGGGCCGCGGCCATCCAGGACGAGGTGACCAGGTCGCCAAAGGACGCGGACGCGGCGGCGCGCGGCTCGCTCGCGGTCGCGGAGGCGAAGGCGTTCGCCGGGGAGGTCGCGGTCGAAGTCTCCAGCGACCTGTTCTCGCTGTCCGGCGCCAGCGCCGCCGACCTGCGCCACGACCTGAGCCGGCACTGGCGCAACGCCCGCACCCACGCCAGCCACGACCCGGCCGACTGGAAGTACTTCCACGTCGGCAACTACCTGCTCAACCACGTCTATCCGCCCAACCATGGACAGGTCTGACGATGACACTCCAGAGCACGACCATCGCTGCCGTCACTGCCACGCAGTTCCGCGAGGCCATGGGGCACTTCCCCACCGGGGTCACCGTGGTCACCTCGGTGGACGTCAATGGCGAGCCCGTAGGCACGACCGCCAACGCGGTCAGCTCGCTCTCGCTGGACCCGCCGCTCGTGCTGGTCTGCTTCGACCGCGCGAGCACGACCCTGGCGGCCATCCGCCACCACGGCGCGTTCGTGGTGAACATGCTGGCCGCGCCGCAGCGGCACCTGTCAGCGAACTTCGCCCGCCGCGGGTTCGCGGCCGCCTGGGAGGGGGTCGGGCACCGGCCCGGTTTCACCGGAAGCCCGCGGCTGCATGATGTGCTCGCCGCGGTGGAATGCACGGTCGAGTACCGGCTGCCAGGCGGGGACCACGAGATCGTCGTGGGCCGTGTGCGGGACGTGGAGGTGGCGGAGGAGGGGACCGCGCCGCTCGTCTACTGGCGCGGCGGTTACACCGCGCTCGACGGGACGGGCACCCCTCCACCCACCACCCTGCGGGCCACGGCATGACGGCGCAGCGCGGATACGCGGGCAACGGCGAACGGGCCACCCGGATCGTCGGCCTGGTCGGCAACCCGAGAGCGGAGTCGCGTACCCACGGCCTTTCGCGTTCCCTCATCCGGGCACTCGGCCGGGTCATCACAGGCTCGGTGACCAGCGAGGTTGACCTGACCTCGCTAGCGCCGCGCGTGCTTGACCCCTCAGCCGAGGTGGTCTCGGCCGCCCTGGAGCAGGTCCAGAGCGCCGACATCCTGGTCGTGGCCAGTCCGACCTACAAGGCCGCGTACTCGGGGCTGCTCAAGGCCTTCCTCGACCGGTTCGGCAACCGCCCACTGGTGGGGACGGCCGCCGTGCCGGTGCTGCTGGGGGGAGCGCCGGACCACCTGCTGGCCGTTGACGTCCACTTCACACCGCTACTGCTGGAGCTCGGCGCCCTGGTACCGGCCCGGGGCTTGTTCGTGCTGGAGTCCGACGTCGCGGGCTTCGACGAGTTCGCGGCCAACTGGGCCGAAACCCACGCCCACCTGCTGCTGGCCGCGAGCAGGGCGGGCGTGAGCCCGCCGGTGACCGCGTAAGGAGCCCGAGCCACCGACCGGGTGCCGCTCCGGAACCGCCCAGAGAAAGGACACCGCCGTGACCACCATCGAAAACACGGGAGTGCCGGCCGCCGGCATCGCCCCGGACGATCCCGTCAAAGTCGCGGAGAGGCTTCGTGACGAGTTCCGTGCCGGCGCGGCCGAGCGCGACCGCGAGCGGAAGTTCCCCTACGAGCAGTGCGCCGCCTTCCGGGAGTCCGGGCTACTCGGCCTGATGGTGCCCCGCGAGTACGGGGGGTATGGCGGCTCCTTCGTGGACCTGATGAAGGTCGTCATCGCCATCTCCGCGGGCGACTCCAACATCGGCCAGATGTACCAGCTGCACACCGGCGGCATCCGGCTGATGCAGGAGTTCGCCTCCCCGGCGGTGCAGGCCAAGTGGCTGCCGCGGTTCACCCGCGAACTGTGGATCACCAACGCCTACTCCGAAGTCGGCACCAAGAGCGTCAACCACTTCAACACCACCGTCACCCGTGACGGCGATGGCTGGCGGCTGAACGGCAAGAAGTTCTACTCCACCGGCAGCCTGGCGGGCGACATCACCTTCGGCCCGTGCCAGCTGGCTGGCTCCGACGAGGTCAGGGTGTTCTTCACGCCGACCCGCGCCGAGGGCGTCACCATCCACGACGACTGGAGCGGGATGGGACAGCGAACCACCGCCAGCGGAACCACCGAGTTCCACAACGTGTGGATCCCCGACGAGCTGTGCCTGGGCAGCCCCGACACCGAGGGCGGTGGCGGCGGCGCGGTCACGTCCCTGAACTACCAGGCGGTCCACACCGGCGTGTTCGTCGGCATCGCGAAGAACGCGATCGACGACGCGGTCGAGTTCCTCAGGACGAGGGCGCGGCTATGGTATGAGAGCCCCGCCGGTGGCGTTACCGAGGATCTCTACATCCAGCTCCGCGTAGGGGAGATGAAGACCGCGGTGGACGCTTGCGAACTGCTGACGCTGAAGGCCGCGGAACTGTGCGACGCGGCCGTCGCCAACCCACACGACGAGCAGGTTCGCGGCGAGGCGTCCGTGGTCACCGGCCAGGCCCGGGTCGCCGCGGCGGACGCCGCGATGTTCTGCGGGTCCACGCTGTTCAAGGTCTGCGGCGCGGGCAGCGTGCTGGGGAAGTACGGCTTCGACCGGCACTGGCGCAACGCACGCACGCTGTCCCTGCACAACCCGCTCGACTTCAAGCTCATGCACGCCGGCGACTACCTGCTCAACGACAGGGTGCCGCCGGTCGACTCCTACAACTAGCGGAGGGCTCCAATGGCTGACGTAGGCCTGATGTTCGTGGGAGCCGTGCTCTTCGTGAACGGGCTGCTCCTGCTGGGCAAGATCGACGGCAAGGGCGCCGGGATATTCAACCTCTTCGTCGGGTCGCTGCAGACCGCTGTCCCGTTCTACCTGATCGCGACCGCGGCGAACATGAACGACATCCTGCTCGCCTCCGGGATCTTCCTGTTCGGGTTCACCTACCTCTACGTGGGGATCGCCAACCTGGCGGGCATCCAGCCCGTCGGGCTGGGCTGGTACTCCGCCTGGGTGGCGGTCATGGCGGCCGCCTTCGGCATCACCAACATCGTCAAGTTCCACGACACCACGATCGGGCTGCTCTGGCTGCAGTGGGCTGTGCTGTGGGGGCTGTTCTGGGTCGTGCTCGGCCTGGGCGTGTCCCGCCTCACGACGTTCACCGGCTGGCTGACCCTGATTCTGTCCTTCACCACCTGCACGATCCCCGGTTTCTTGCTGCTGCTGGGGGAGTGGGGCCACGTCCAGACCTGGCTCGTGCTTGTGGTCATCGCGGCGACCGCGGTGGCGGTACTCCCATCCCTTGGCCGTGCCCTGCGTGAACAGGCCACTCCTGACACGCCGGAGACCGCGCTGCCTGTCTCGGTGTCCTGACCCGGCTGCCCCTGCCGGGCCCTCTCTTCGGGCAGGGGCAGCAGCCGAGACATTTCCTAGTTTTCAGATCTTTAGTAACGAATAACTCGGTGCCCGCATAGCACCAGCCTGAGCCCGCGTGGCCGATTTCCAGGGGAAGCAAATGATCGAGATATCAGGCCTCACGAAGCGATACGGATCCCACACGGTCCTTGACAACATCAACTTCGCGGTGGATTCCGGGTCGATCGCGGCGATCGTGGGCCGCAGCGGCGCGGGCAAGTCCACCCTGTTCCGGTGTGTGAACCTGCTGGAGCGGCCCACGTCGGGCACGGTCCGGGTGGACGGCCAGGAGCTGACCCACCTGTCCCGCCGGGAGCTGCGCACCGCCCGGCGGGCGATCGGCACAGTGTTCCAGTCGGCGAACCTGCTCCGGCGGCTCACGGCGGCCCAGAACGTGGCGCTGCCACTGCGCTTCCTTGGCCTGTCCGACGAAGAGGTCCACCAGCGAGTGCGCGAGCTGCTGGAACGCGTCGGGCTGCTGCACCGGGCCAACCACTACCCGGCACAGCTCTCCGGCGGCCAGCGCCAGCGTGTCGGGATCGCCCGGGGCCTGGCCACCCGTCCGTCCGTGCTGCTCTCGGACGAGGCGACCTCCGGCCTGGACCCGGAGACGACCCGCTCGATCCTGCGGCTGCTCACCGAGCTGCGCGACGACCTCGGCGTCACGATCGTTGTGATCACCCACGAGATGGACGTGGTGCGCAGCGTCGCCGACGTGGTCGCCCACCTGGACCGCGGGCGGATCGTGGAGTCCGGCCGGGTCGGCGAGGTCGTCCGGCGCTCCGACTCCCCGCTGGCCACCTCCCTGCTGCCCACCGACCCGGCGCCTGCCCCGCTGGCGGGCGAGGTCGTCTGGCAGCTCCGCTACACCGACGCCATCGTCGACCCGAACTGGCTCACTCGGGTCAGCCGAGAGCTGGACACCGACATCGCGCTGCTGTCCGGGCTGGTCGAGACCGTCGGCGGCGACCACGCTGGCCGGCTCACCGTCCGCATGAGCGGTCGGCTGTCACCGGCTACGGTCGCGGGCGCGTTCGCCGCGTACGGCATTCACGCCCAGGTGGCCTCCGCCGCTGACGAACTGGCGGTGGCATCGTGACCGGGAGCGTCGTGACCGGGCACGTGCTCGCACTCGGCACGCCATGGGACGGCGTGCCCGCGCTGGTGCTCCCCGCGCTGGGGCAGACCGCAGAGATGGTCGGCATAGTCATGTCCATCGTGGTCTGCCTGGGCGGCCCGCTCGGCCTGCTGATCTTTAACACCTCACCCCGCGGCCTGGCGCCGCACCCGAGGGTGAACGCGTCCGTGAGCTGGGTCGCCAACCTCGGGCGGTCGCTGCCGTTCCTGGTGCTGATGGCCACCGTGATCCCGTTCACCCAGCTCGTCGTGGGTACGACGATCGGGGTCCAGGCGGCCATCATCCCCATGTCCATCGCGGGGACGGCCTTCTTCGCGCGGATAACCGAAAACGCGGTCCGCGAGGTTCCGCCCGAACTGCTGGACGTCGGCGTCGCCTCCGGCGCCAGCCGGTGGCAGATCATCCGGTCCATCCAGCTCACCGAGGCGCTGCCCGGCCTCGCCGCGGGGCTCACCCTCAACATCATCGCGATGATCGAGTACTCGGCCATCGCCGGCGCGATCGGTGCGGGCGGGATCGGCTATCTCGCGGTCAATGACGGCTACGAGCAGTTCGACGCCCACATCATGCTCGCCTGCATCGGGACGCTGATCCTGATCGTCCAGGTCATCCAGTTCACCGGCGACCGGGTCGTCCGGTATCTCCTCCACTGAGCGCGGAAAGGAACCGCTATGTCCACAGAGCTCCAGCACGACAGTGAGGCGCCGGTCAAGCTCAGGCTCGGCCGCGGCCGCCGCTGGCGCGTCCCCGTGATGGCCGGCGTCGGGGTCATCGTCCTCGCCGCGCTCCTCATCATCACCCTGCGAGGCCCGGGCGGTTCCACCGTGGCCGGCAGCCACTTCGGCAAGGACATGCAGATCGCCTACGAGGCGGACAGCGACAGCGAGCTCGCCTTCCTGCAGTACCTGAACGCCGAGATCGCCCCGAAGTACGGGGTGCGGATCATCCCGGCTGGCATCAGCGACGGCAACCAGCTGGACCTGGCCACCGCCAACGGGCAGTACGCGGCCAACATCTACCAGCACCAGTACTGGCTCAACGAAGTGCTGGCCAAGACCCACTGGCCGCTCACCAAGATCGTCCCGGTCTTCCAATGGGCCTACTCGATGTACTCGGAGAAGTATTCCTCGATCAACGCCCTGCCCAACGGCGCCTCCATCGCGCTCCTCAACGACCCCGCCAACACCGCGCAAGCGCTCTGGCTGCTGGAACGCGCCGGTAAGATCACCTTCAAGCCCGGCACCCAGCCCTGGTACGCGAACATCAACAACATCGCGACCAACCCGCACAGCTACCACTTCGTGTTCGTCGACTACGGCGACGGCCCGCGAGTGCTGCCGGACGTGGACGCGGTGATCGCCTACAACATGCAGTTCATCGGGGCCGGCATCAATCAGAAGTACAAGATCTACGCACCGCCCGCCCCCCGTGCGTTCGCGGGCCAGCTCGTGATCGGTACCAAGTACCTGCACGACCCGCAGGTCGAAAAACTGATCAAGGTGTTCATGGACCCTCGCGTCCAGGCCTACCTGCGAACCACCCAAGACCCCCGGCTGAAGAACCAGCTCCTGCCCGTCAACGCGACCAACAACTAACGGTCAGCAATACCAGCGGCGCAGTGCCCCTTGAGCAGACCTTCCACGCCAGCGCTCACCGCATCAGGCCAGCCCGCGCGGCCCGCATCGAGGACATGGGAGCTGCGGCCGGCGCGGCATGCTGGCTGGAAACTGTATTCGCTCCGCACGGCGGTTGCCTCGCGTTCGGCCCTGAGGCGCGTCGTCGCGGTGAGCTCGTAGGGAGTTTCCTAGTATTTCGACTGGAAAACTTGACAGGTTCTCCATCCCTTTGCGATGCTCGGGATATGGCGAGCTATCTCGGCACCCGACGTCGCCACGTCGATTTCCTCACGGTCATCAGCTCGGCCTGTCGCAGGCGCTGACCAGCTGACCGCCCGCGCTCCTGGCAGGCGGCTCGCGCTTCTCCGTCTTGTTCCGAGTCCCCCTGAGCTGAAAGGCGTTCCGCCATGCCCGAAACCCTTACCGCGACCACTCACGTCGGAGTCACCAAGCTGGCAGGCCACATCGGTGCCGAGATCTCCGGCGTGGACACCGGCGCGCCGCTGAGCGACGAGGTGATCGCCAAGATCCGCGATGCCCTCCTGGAGCACAAGGTGGTGTTCCTGCGCGGCCAGAGCTTGAACTACCGCAGGCAGGTGGCGTTCGCCGAGCGATTGGGCCCGCTGACCCTGGGCCACCCGACGCTGGCCTCGCCGCCCGGTCAGCCGCTGCTGGAAGAGCTTGACTCGCGCAAGGGCGGCAAGGCCAACTACTGGCACACCGACGTCACCTTCGTCGACCGGCCGCCGGCCTTCACTCTGCTGCATGCGGTGGTGATCCCGCCGGTGGGAGGCGACACGATCTGGGCCAACACGGTCTCCGCCTACCAGGGACTGCCGCCGGAACTGCGTGACCTGGCCGACCGGCTCCGGGTCCTGCACACCAACGACTTCGACTACGCCCGGACCTTCAACCGCGGCGAGCAGGTAGACCCGGCGCTGGCCAAGGCGCACGAGGAGTTCGTCTCCACCGTCTTCGAGACCGAGCATCCGCTCGTGCGCGTGCACCCGGAGACCAGCGAGCGGTCCCTGCTGCTCGGCGGCTTCGCCCGCACCGTGCTGGGGTTCACCGCGTCGGCGTCACGGGACCTGATCCGGCTTCTGCAGGACTACATCACCCGGCCCGAGCACACGATCCGCTGGCACTGGCGCCAGGGCGACCTGGCCATCTGGGACAACCGCGCCACCCAGCACTACGCGATCGCGGACTACGGCGCCGCGCACCGGCGCGGCGAGCGGGTCACCGTGGCGGGCCCGGTGCCCGTCGGCGTGGACGGCCGCCCGAGCGTCGCGGTCAGCGGCGATGCCTCCGCCTACTACGCCGGCGGCGTGGATCACTGAGGACGATCATGACCAGCTCAGCGCGAACCAGTACCCCGGCCAGGCGGCCGCTACCCCTCTACAAGCGCAGACGGCGGCGGATCTACGCGGCGATCGCGGTGGCCCTGGCCGCGGTCGTGGGCGTGGTCGTCTGGACCACCACCGGCAGTTCCAGCCCGGCCGCGCTGCCCGGCTTCACCATCTCGGTCAGCCAGGGCTCGGTGGCCAGCCCGGACAGCATCATCGAGAGCCAGTCTTCGCTGGCGAAGATCATTCCCGCGCACCTGCACTACGTGCCGTTCGAGGCCGGCGTGACCGCGATCGCCGAGATGAAGAGCGGCGCGGTGCAGGCCATCAGCGGGGTCGGCAACCCGCCGACCACCGAGGCCATCGGCACCGGTGTCGGCGTGACTGTGGTCATGGGCTGGGGCTTCGACGACGACCAGCTGCTGGTGCCCAAGTCAGTCACCTCGCCTGCCCAGCTGGCCGGGAAGTCGGTCGCCGTGCTCGTCGGCTCGTCCGAGGACTACGAGCTACTGGGCTACCTCGGCCTCGAGCATCTGACCAGCCAGGTCAAGGTGGTCCCGTTCTCCGACGAGACCGCCGCGGGCGCGGCTGCCCTGTCCGGGGCGGTCGGCGCCGCCTACGTCTACGGCAGCCCTGCCACTGCGCTGCTCGCGAAGGGCTACCACCCGCTGGTCAACGCCGAGCAGATCGCCAAGCTCGGCATCCCCGGCCTGGACGTGATCGCGGTCGCGACCAGCGTAGTCAAGAGCGACCCGGCGCTGGTGCAGGCTTACGTCTGCGCCGAGCTCCAGGGCAGCCGCGACATGACCGGCCCGCAGGCCGCCAGGTACCTGGCCGCCAGCTCGGCCGTGCAGGGCGTGCCCGGCGACCAGATCGTCGCGGCCACCAAGGGCTACCCGTTCATCCCGCCCGCCGAGCAGCTGTACTGGCTCGGCTCCACCCTGCACGACCCCGGCAGCCGCATCGTGCAGGCCTACCAGCAGACCGCCAAGTTCCTGGTCTCGCAGGGCCGGATCGCCTCGGTACCCTCGGCTGCCCAGATCGCCGCGCACATCGACATCACGTTCGTCAAGAAGGCGCTGGCCGGTGGCTGCCCCAGCTGACGCCGCCGTTACGAGCCTCCCCGGAGCCGAGGTCGTGATCGACTCGGTCGGCAAGGTCTTCCGCCGGGGAGGCCGGCGCACGGTAGCGCTGGCCGGGGCCAGCCTGCGGGTCCGGCCCGGCGAGCTGGTCTGCCTGCTCGGCCCGTCGGGCTGCGGCAAGTCGACCCTGCTGCGGATCATCGCGGGAGCGCTGACCGCCGACGAGGGCACCGTCACCGTCGGGGAACGGCCGGTCACCGGCCCGTCTCCCGACCGGGGCATGCTGTTCCAGACCCCCATGCTGTTTCCCTGGCTCACCACCAGGGACAACATCCTGTTCGGTCCCAGGGCGCAGCGGGCCGCGCGGCGGCACGAGCGCGACGACCCCGAACTAGACGAGGAAGCGACCGCGCTGCTGGACCGGGTCGGCCTGGCCGGGTTCGGCGGCGCGTTCCCGCACGAGCTGTCCGGCGGGATGCGCCACCGCGCGGCGTTCGCGCGCGCCCTGGCCGCCCGGCCTTCGCTACTGCTGATGGACGAGCCGTTCGGCGCGCTCGACGCGATCACCCGGGAGCGGATGCACGAGTTCCTGCTCGACATCTGGGAGCAACACCGCACCACGATCATCTTCGTGACCCACGACATAGACGAGGCCATCCTGCTCGGCGACCGCGTCGCCGTGATGGGCGGCCAGCCGCCGGTCATCGGGGAGGTCATCGACATCCCCCTGGGCCGGCCCCGGAATGCCCTCGACACCGACACCGAGGTGTTCCTGGACGCCAGGCGGCGGATCCGCGCCTCGCTGAGGAGCTGAGCAAATGTCCCTGGGGAGCACTCTCCCGCCTGATGAGCAGGTCCTCGCCAAGCCTGCGGGCGACGTGGACCTCGCGCTCGTCACGGACCAGGACGAGCGCGCCGGGGTGGCCGCCTACCGGCGGGCCCGGCGCCGGGCCCGGACCCGCAGGCTGGGGACCGGCGCACTCGGGCTGGCCGTCCTGGCGGCGCTGTGGCAGCTGATCGCGATGCTGATCAATGACCCGGTCTTCCTGCCGTCGGTCTCACAGACGGCAGCCAGCTTCGCGCACTACTTCAGCCGGCCCTACCCGGCGCAGGGCAAGCCCCTGTGGTACGACGCTGTGATCAGCCTGCGCCGGATCCTGATCGGCTTCACGGCAGGCACGGTGACCGGGGTGGCCCTCGGCGCGGGCATGTCCGCCAGCCGGGTCATCCGGCACGCGGTCGACCCGGTCATCGAGGTGCTCAGGCCGCTGCCGCCGCTCGCGTTCATCCCGCTGTTCATCATCTGGCTCGGGATCGGCGAGATGCCCAAGGAAGTCCTCATCATGCTCGGCGTGATCCCGGTCATGGCGGTCACCACGGTCGCCGCCCTCGACGAGGTCCCCGACGACCTGCGGCTGTGCGCACGGACTCTCGGTGCCTCACCCGGGTACACCATGCTGCGCGTGCAGATCCGCTCCGCGCTGCCCGGCATCCTCACCGGGATGCGGATCTCGATGGCGGGCGCCTGGACCAGCATCGTCGCCGCCGAGCTGATCGCGGCGACCACCGGCCTCGGCTACCTGATCATGCAGGCGGGCGACTACCTGAACACGGCCCTGGTCTTCTCCGGCATCATCACGATCGCGATCCTGGGCCTGATCCTGGACGCCTGCCTGCGCGGTCTGCTCCTGCTGGCCGACCCGAGCCGGCGACGCTGAAGGCAGGCACCACCGCGCTGCACGCCGCTCCGCGCGTCATCCGGTTCGTGCCCTGATCACAGGGCTCGGCGGCGCTGCCATTCCTCGGCGAGCAGGCGGTAGGAGCGGACCCGGTCGGCGTGGTCGTGGGTGATCGTTGTGATGATCAGCTCATCGGCGCCGGTGGCCTCCTGCAGCTGCTCGAGCTGGTCCGCGACCTGACCCGGGGAACCGGTGAACTGCGTGTCCACCCGGTCGGCGACCAGTTCGCGGTCGGCAGCGCTCCAGGCGTGCGCGCGGGCTTGCTCGGGTGCCGGGAAGGGGATCGCGCCCTCGCCGGTGCGGATGCTTCGCACCCACAGGCCGTAGCCGGCAGCGAGTTCACGGGCGGTCGCCTCGTCGTCGGCGACCACGACATCGGCGGACACGCTGAGGTAGGGCCGGTCGAGATCGGCCGACGGCCGGAACGCGGCCCGGTACCCCGCGACGGCCTCGAGGACCGTCGCCGGGCTCACGTGATAGTTGGCCGCGAACCGCAGCCCGTTCACCCCGGCGACCTGGGCGCTCTGCCCGCCGCTGCTGCCCAGGATCCATACCTGTATGTCTGCGCCCTCCCCTGGGACGGCATGTCCCTCCACTCCTTCGGCCGACCGGTAGGTGCCGCGGAGGAGGGCGAGGATGTCGCTGACCTGCTCGGCGTAATCCTGCGGTTGAGCGCCGGGCAGCTGCAGCAGCGCCTTCTGCAGCTGGAACCGCGGCGTGCCGAGCACTCGTTCGGCGGCGAACCGCGGCGGGATGAGCAGGCCGTTCGGTGCCCGGCCGCCGCCGGTAGCGCGAGGCGGGGCGCTGGCCGGCGCACCTCGCGGCCCTCCGCCGGAGCGGCCGAGGCCGAGATCGAGGCGGCCGGGGTACAGGGCGTCGATGAGGCCGAATTCCTCGACGGTCGACAGCGCGGTGCGGTGGCCCATCTGGACCGCACCCGACCCGATCCGGATCGTCGAGGTCGCGCCCGCGGTCAGGGCGAGCAAGACGGCGGGGGAGGTGGCGGCGACGCCGGGGTTGAGATGATGCTCGGCGAACCAGTACCTTGCGTAGCCGAACCGCTCGGCCGCCTGGACCAGGTCGATGCTGTTCCGCAGCGCCCGGGCGGCGGTGGAGCCCGAGCTGACCGGGGCCAGGTCGAGCACGGCGAGCGGGATGGTCGTCACGATGCCTCCAACGGAGCCAGGCCCAAATGCTCGCGCAGGGTGGTGCCCTCGTAGTCAGGCCGGAAGACGCCGCGCTCCTGCAGCAACGGCACCACCGTGTCGGCGAACTCGTCCAGCCCGCCCGGCGTGATGTGCGGGACGAGGATGAACCCGTCGCTGGCATCCGCCTGAACCAGCATGTTGATCTGCTCGGCGACCGTAGCCGCCGAGCCGGTGAACGTCTGGCGGCCGGTGACCTCGATGACCAGCTCGCGGATGGACAGGCGCCGCACTGCTGCCCTTGCCCGCCACTGCGCCGCGACGGTGTGCGGGTCGCGGTACATCCGCACGCTGGCCCGGCCCTGGGCGACTGTGTTCTCACCGGGCGCCGGGTCGACATCAGGCAGTGGGCCGTCCGGGTCGTATCCCGACAGATCCCGGTTCCAGACCTGCTCGAGGAACGCGATCGCCGTCGGCCCGCTGACCTGCTGGCGCCGCACCACCCTGGCCAGCTCGGCCGCCTCGGCATCGGTGTCGGCGAGCACGAACGTCGCGGCCGGCAAGATGAGCAGCTGATCCGGCGTGCGCCCGTACTTCGCGAGCCGGGCCTTTACGTCCGCGTAGAACTTCTGGCCGTCCTCCAGTGTGCCGTGCCGGCTGAAGATCGCGTCGGCGCTGGCCGCGGCGAACTCGCGGCCCTCGTCAGAGTCACCCGCCTGGAAGATGACCGGCCGTCCTTGCGGGCTGCGGGGCACGTTGAACCGCCCGCCGATGTCGAAGTGCGCGTCGGCATGGCGAAACCGGCCCGCGTCCGCGCCGGCCAGGAAGACCCCGGAGGCCTTGTCGGCGATGATCTCGCCCGCCTGCCAGGAGTCGAACAGCTGCCAGGTGGCGCGCAGGAACGTGCGGGCTCGCTCGTAGCGCTCCTCCTGCGGCAGGAACCCGCCGCGGCGGAAGTTCTCGCCGGTGAATGCGTCCCAGGACGTGACCACGTTCCAGGCGGCCCGGCCGCCGGACAGGTGGTCGAGGGTGGCGAACTGCCGGGCCACCTCGTACGGCTCGTTGAACGTGGAGTTGATCGTGCCGGCCAGGCCGAGCCGGCTGGTGACCGCCGCGAGCGCGGCCAGCACCGTGAACGTGTCGGGGCGGCCCATGACGTCCAGGTCGTAGATCCTGCCGTTCTGCTCCCGCAGCCGCAGGCCCTCGGCGAGGAAGAGGAAGTCGAACTTGGCCCGTTCCGCGGTCCGGGCCATGTGCGCGAAGGAGCCGAACTCGATGTGGCTGCCGGATCGCGGGTCGCTCCACACCGTGGTGTTGTTGACGCCGGGGAAGTGCGCGGCGAGATGAATCTGCTTGGTCATGGTCAGCTGCTCCCGGTGAGGGTGTAGCGGCTGGCGGGCCGGCTGAGCCCGAGCAGCCCGCGCAGCGTGCCCGCCTCATAGGTGGTGCGGAAGGCGCCGCGCCGCTGCAGTTCGGGGACGAGGGCCCGGGTGATCGCCTCGAGGTCGCCCGGGATGGCGCCGGGACGCAGCCGGAACCCGGCCAGTCCGGCCTGCTGCCAGTCCAGCAGCAGCCCGGCCAGCTGCGCGGGCGTGCCGGTGAAGACGGTCGCGTCGCTGGTGAACGCGTAGCCCGCGCGCTCGTTCATCCGCGCCTGGCGGGCGGCAGCCTCCTCCGCGGTTGCGCCGAGGAAGACCACCAGATCGGCGAAGACGAGACCAGAGCCGATCTGGGCCACGATGTCGTGTGCGTGACCGGCGTCGCGCGGCGCCACGAAGCCGACATCTGCCGACCTGGCGATCAGCCGGTACGGCTCGGGTCCGTGCCCGAGAGCGGCGACGACCGGCTGCCCCTGCGGTGGCCGGGGCGTGATCGACGGCCCCTTGACGCTGAAGTACTTGCCGGTGAAGTCGATGTAGTGCAGCTTGTCCCGGTCGATGAACCGCCCGGCCGCTACGTCGCGGATCTCGGCGCCGTCCTCCCAGCTGTCCCACAGCCGCCGCACCACCTCCACGTAGTCGGCGGCCTCGTCCAGCAGATCGCCGGCCGGGAGCGCGTCGCGCCGGCCGAAGTGCGCGGCCTCCTGCGGGCTGGCCGAGACCCGGACCCGGACGCCAGCCCGGCCGTTGCTCGCGTAGTCCAGCGTCGCGATCGCCTTGGCGGTGTGAAAGGGCTCGGTATGGGTGGCGATGACGGTCGGCATCAGGCCGATATACCTGGTCAGCGGCGCCACCCGGGCCGCGATGAGCACCGCGTCCAGGCACCCTGCCACCTGATCGGTCCGGGAAGACTGCACGCTGAAGCCGTCTTCGATGGTGACGAAGTCGAGCAGGCCGCGCTCGGCCTCGGTGATGACATCCGCCCAGTACCGGGCGGTGAACAGTTCCCCGGGACGAGCCTGTGGCTCGCGCCACGCGGCAGGATGCCAGCCCGCGCCATCGAGCGCGACACACAGGCGCATGGGGTTACTCCGTTCCGCGAAGGAGGCTGTACGTCGCTGGCTTCATGAGCGGCGAGCGCGCCGCGGATGAGGGGGATCGCGGTGGCGGTCGAACAGGCTCGGTGCGTGCTCACTGAGGTCGGCCAACAGGTGAGCGCCGGGCGCCGCGGGCGAGGCCGAGGTGCCGGGGCGTTTCAGAGCGACGGACAGGGCGCCGGCGACCGTGATGGCCACGCCATGGGTCCGCGACCCCGGCTTCGGATTGCCGGTCACCACCGCTGTCCGCATGACATCTGCCTCCGCTGCTGGCGAGCTGGCCGGTGGGGTGGAACCACCGCCCGTTCGGCGCAGAAGTGGAAGTGCGGCGACATCCTCTCCCCAGTACGCATATGTCTATATTTCCGGCTGACTTACTATAGCACTTTTCCTACTAAATCTATTGACTTGATCGACAAATCTGTCCTGACGCGGCGGCATGGGTCACCCGAAGCCGCTCGTGGCATGCCGGTATGCCGACTTCTGTATGCAGGCCAGCGTGATCTGCCGCCCCTCCCGCGTCGCTCATCGCTGAGCCGCCCCGCCGGGCGACGACGCCCGCATGCAGTCACCGGTTCGCTCCCCCGAGGTCCCATGCCTGAGATCACTGACTCCACCCTGGTCGCGTCCGCCTCTGCCGCCCCAGTCGCGTCTGTCCCGCCCGGAACGCCCGCGCCTGCCGCCGCTGGGTCCACGGTCGGCGCGCGCCCGGCGGCACCCGGCCGGCCGGGTCGGCGCCGCCTGCCCGGCCATGGCTGGTACCGGCTGGTCACTCCCGTGGCCGTCGTGCTGCTCTGGCAGCTGGTCGGCACGGCCGGGCTGGTCCCGGCGCTGAAGCTGCCGCCGCCGGTGACGGTGTGGCGCACCGCCGTCAGCCTGGTCACCACAAGCTCGCCCGCCACGGCACGCTGCAGAGCGCGATGCTGGGTCTCGCTGCAGCGGATGGCGATCGGCTTCGCGTTCGGGGCCGTCGCGGCGATCACGCTGGTCCTGGTGGCCGGGCTCAGTCGGCTCGGCGAGAACGCCGTGGACCCGCTGCTGCAGATCCTGCGGACCTTGCCGCTGTTCGGCCTGATCCCGGTATTCATCGTCTGGTTCGGGATCGGGGAGCTGCCCGAGATCATCCAGCCTCGGCGTGGCATGGCTGGCCCTGGTGGTCGCCGAGCAGGTCAATGCCAACGCGGGCATCGGGTTCATCATCAGCCAGGCGACCCAGTTCCTGCGCAACGACGTGATCCTGGTCGCGCTGGCCGTGTACGCGGTGCTCGGCCTACTCACCGACGCCCTCGTCCGGCTGCTGGAACGGAGGGCCCCGGCGTGGCGCCGCGGAATCCTGCCCTGATGACCGGCACTGTGGCCACGGCCGCCCGGGTCCGCGGGCTGACCCGCGATTTCGGCGGCCGCCGGGTGCTCGACGGCCTGGACCTGGACATCGCCCACGGCGAGTTCGTGGCCCTGCTCGGCGTGAGCGGCACCGGGAAATCCACGCTGCTGCGCGCCGTCGCAGGCCTGGACCGCGAGGTCACCGGGGAGCTCGAGGTGCCGGGCCCGGTCGCGGTCGCGTTCCAGGAACCCCGCCTGCTGGTGCGTTCATCGTTCCTCCAGAGTCGTCCGGTCCCTGCGACTCCAGCATCGGACGCCCTTGCGACACCCCCCTGTCGGTGTTTCCCGGGCATTACCGTACGCGCGGCCATAGGACGCGCACCGCGCAACGCGCTAAAGGACAGGGGTGCGGGCGACGAGGTCGGGGATACACGGCACGATCTCCTCGAAGGCGCGCGGCGCGGCCGTCACGTCAGTGACCTCGGCCTGCTGGATCCGGTCGACGCGGAAGCAGCGGGCGGCATCGCGGACTCGGCACCAGCCGACGAGATACCAGCCGCTCGGGCCGGCCATGAACACGATCGGCTCGACGTCGCGCTGGGTGCGGTTCCCGTCGCGGTCCACGTAGCAGATCCACAGCACCCGGCGCGCGATGATGGCCTGCTCGATGACCGAGGGCACCGGGATGGTCTGCGGTGCCCTCGCGGGTTCCAGCAGCCGGACCCGGCCGGCCAGGTCGCGGGCGGCGATCACGTTTGGTTCGGACATGGCGGCAACGATCTTCTGCACGGCGCTGCGGGCGGCGCCGCCGAACGGGCCGACGTTGACCTGCCTCAACGCCACCGCAAGGGCGACAGCCTCGACCGGGCTGAAGTTCAGCGGCGGAAGCGTCAGCGACTTGTCCACTGTGTACCCGCCGAACCGCCCGGCATCGGCGTAGATCGGCACTCCGGCCTGCTGCAGGGCCCCGATATCCCGCTCGATGGTCCGCGCGCTCACCTCGTACAGCGATGCCAGCTCCCGGGCGCTGCGGCGGCGCGGCGCGCAGGCCCGAAGCTCCTCCACTAGCGCGTACAGCCGGTCGGTCCGGTTCACATTCCGACCGTACGACCTGCCACCGACAAACTCAGCTGGATCTGGCCGTTCATGACGCCCTGGCCAGATGGGCCGACGACGAGCTGCGCAGCACGAACGCCCGATCGAGTTCCTGCTGCGCCGCGCGCCGGCCGACGCAGGGCGGCTGACCGGGCATGCGGGACGGATGCGCCCTGCCGGCGGCCGCGCCGCCGACAGCCCGGCCGAAGCCACCCAGCCGACGCGGGGGATGACCGGTCCGGCTGACACCGCCGCGGCATGGCTAGAGCAGGCACCCCTGAGCATCACCGCCCACTCGCCAGAACTCCCGTTCTGCGCGATACCGGTGATCACTTGCGGTGTCTGCAAGGGCGTACCGAACTCACAATTGGGCGGTTCCCGTTCACCTTGGGGCCTGCGATATGTAACTACAACGAAGTGGTCAGGTCAGTGGTCGGCAGCTCCGCCCGGCGACACCGCACGGCCATCGCGCCGCCGGGTGGCTGCGGCATCGGCAGGCCCGTCAGACAGCCCTCTGGCATCCCGCCGCGCCGCATCTGCCGCCCCCGCAATGTGGCGCACAGCGATCGTCCGGGGCAGTGGCCGGTCCCGGCCGGGACGTCCTGCGCGGGCCGGCGGTCATCACGTGCCTGGCGCCGGCTGGGCTCACCACCTGTGACCAGGCGCCGTCCCGGCCAGGCAGGCCAGACGGCCGGCAAGGCCCCGGGCGCATACTGGGGACATGGGCCGGGTCATCGGGACAATCCTCGGCGCGATCTTCGCCATCTGGCTTGCCGTCACGGCTGCGGGCGGGATCGTTGCCACGCTGAAGACGTTTGTCATCATCGGGCTGATCGCGATGGCCGTCTTCATCGTCGTATGGCTCGTGGCCAGGCGCCCTCGTCGCGGCTAGCGCGGCGCAGCCGCCGCGGCCACCCGGTGCCGGCCGCTAGGCGGCCGACTACCCGGGGCGGTCACCGGGGCGGAGAGCGGATACTCCTGCGGTCGGCGCGCGCCGACCTGCCGTCAGAGCGCAGGTCAGAGACCTAGAGTTGTTTCGAATGCAGGGGGGCAGCGGGAGGATCGCCGGGCTTCCCTGTCTCTACCGTCGTGTCGGCGGCCTCGGACTGCAGCCTGACCGAGCGCGCCAGGAGCTGGGCGACGTCGATGACTTCGAGGGTGTCTTTGGCTTCGCCCGCGCCTTTCTTGGCGTTGACGGCGTCGCCGAGCATGACCATGCAGTAGGGGCAGGCGGTGGTGATGGTGTCGGGGCTGAGGGCCAGCGCC
>JAFAZE010000111.1 GCA_019239975.1 Streptosporangiaceae bacterium | reverse complement strand
CTCCAGCACGGCGTCGACCATCTCGAACGGCACCTGCTGCGTCAGCTCGCCGAGATGACCCGGCGCGAACCGGCCTCCGGCCACCGTCACAGCACGGGTGATGACAGACTTATCCAACAGCGGGGCTCCCTGGTACGAGGCATGTCTTTGGCGGACAGACCTCACTTACAGGAGCCCCGCTGCCTTCGCAGCAGCATCAGTACCTATCGAAGCGATTTGACAGCAGGCCAGCCCCGTTAACTGACCGGCCTTGCCGTTAGACCCGGGCGCGGAGCAGGCGGGACCGGCGGGACCGGGGGGCACAGCGGTACCGGGGGGCACAGCGATGCCGGAGGCCACGGCGGTCCCGGGGCCACGGCTCGCGGGACGCGAGTTACGCCTTCGAGCGGCGGACGACGCCGCGCAGCAGCCGGTAGAGCAGCGCTGAGCCGGCGGCGATGGCCGCGACCGGGATGACCCGCTTCAGGACCGGCCCGCCGACCAGGCGGAGCAGGTTCAGCGAGTCGGCCTGGGCCGGTGGCGTGGTCTGCGCCACAGGGACCGCTGCGGGCTCGCCGGTGACGCCAGAGCTGGCCGCGCTCCCGCCGGAATGCTCCGCTGTGCCGGTGCCGGTGCCGGTGCCGGTGCTGGCCGCGTCCGCGCCGCTGGCCGTGGCCACGCCGGCCGTGGCCACGCCGGCCGTTCCCGTGCCTGCGCTCTCCCCGGTGCCGTTGCCCTGGGCGAGCAGCTGCGCGAGGTTCGCGGCGAACTGCTCCACGAGCTTGCCGCTGACCTCGGCCATCACGCCCCTGCCGAACTGCGCCGGGCGGCCGGTCACGTTCAGCGTCGTGTGCATGGTCACCAGCGTCTGGTTCCCGGTGTCGTCCGGCTTGAGCCCGGCCTGGACCACCGCGGACGCGGTGCCCGCCCCGCGGGTCTCCTTCCCGGCGGCCTCCACCGCCACCATGTGGTTGTCCGCGTCCTTCCCGGTGAACTTGGCGGTCCCCTTGTAGGTCAGCGAAACGGGACCGACCTTCACCTTCACGCGGCCGGCGATCTCGTCGCCGTTGACCTCGTCGACGCTGGCGCCCGGCATGCACGGCGCGATCCGCTGGACATCAAGCAGTACGTTCCAGGCCTGCTCGGGTGGAACGGGAACGGTGAAAGAGTTGTCAAGCTCGATGCTCATCGGCGGTCACTACTTTCTGGCCGGGTTTCGTCTAATCGAGCATTGTATGCGGACGCCTCACCGGCGCCGCGCGGCCGGCGCCGCGCGGCCGGAGCCGGCCCGCGCCAAGGACCGCGGCACTCCGCCCCGGGATGTCGCATCGCCGGAGACGGAGTGCCCGGCCTGTCCTCCCGGTCAGCTTGCGCCGGCAGCGGCGGCGAGCGCGCGCCCGGTGAGCACGCGGGCCAGATGCCGCCGGTAGTCGGCGGAGCCGCGCAGGTCGCTCGGCGGGCTGGTGCCCTCGTCCGCGCGTGACCCCGCCTCGCGCAGCGCCGCGGCCGAGGCCTCCGCGCCCGCGGCGGCGGACTCCGCGGCCGTCGCCCTGACCGGCACCGAGCCCATGTTGGTAAGCCCGATCCGTGCCTCCGCCACGTGCCCGTTGGACCGTCTCGCGACGGCCGCCACGCCCACGATCGCCCACGACTGCGCCGTGAGGCGGAACTTCTCGTACCGGAAGCCCCAGTCTCCGCCGAGCCTGGGCACCCGCACGGCGACCAGTAGCTCGCCAGGCGACAGCGATGTCGTCATGTAGTCGGTGAAGAAGTCGCCCGCTCTCACCTCTCGCTCACCCTCCGGGCCCCGGATCAGCAGCGACCCGCCGAGCGCCAGGACCACGGCGGGCAGGTCGCCGGCCGGGTCGGCGTGCGCGAGCGCGCCGCCGATCGTCGCCCGGTGCCGCACCGCCGGGTCGGCTATCAGGGTGGCCGTCTCGGCGAGCAGCCCGCAGTGGGCGGTGAGCAGCGGGTCACGCGTCAGCTCGTAGATCGTGGTGAGCGCGCCGATCTCCAGCGAGCCGGCTGTCTCACGGACGCCGCGCAGCTCGCTCAGGCCACCCACGTCGACGAGCAGGTCGGGGAAGGCGAGCCGGAGCCGCAGCAGCGGCAGCAGGGACTGGCCGCCCGCGATCACCCTGGCGTCGTCGCCGCCGCCGGCCAGCGCGCGTACCGCGTCCTCGACGGAACCGGGCCGCACGTAGTCGAACCGCGCCGGGATCATCGCGCAGCTCCTTCCCGGATCGCCCGCCACACGCGCTCGGGTGTGCACGGCATCGGGACGTCCGGCACGCCGAGCGGGCGCAGCGCGTCGACGATGGCGTTGACGACGGCCGGCGTGGACGCGATCGTGCCCGCCTCGCCGACGCCCTTGACGCCGAGCGGGTTGGTGGTCGACGGGGTGGCCGTCCGGGAGGTCACGAACGCCGGCAGATCGGCCGCCGAGGGCACCAGGTAATCCGCCAGCGTCGCGGTGACCAGGGTGCCGGAGGAGTCGTAGGCGGCCTCCTCGAACAGCGCCTGGGCTATGCCCTGGGCGATGCCGCCGTGCACCTGGCCCTCGACGATCAGCGGGTTCACCACCTGCCCGACGTCGTCCACCGCGACGTACGACCGCAGCCGCACGGCGCCTGTCTCGGTGTCCACCTCGGCGGCGCACAGGTGCGTGCCGTGCGGGAACGAGAAGTTGTCCGGGTCGTAGGTGGCGTCCGAGTCCAGCGAAGGCTCCACGCCTTCGGGCAGGTTGTGCGCGGCGAACGTGGCGAGCGCGATCTCGCCGATCGTCTTGCCCTGGTCGGGGTCACCGCGCACCTGCCACCGCCCTGACGACCACTCCAGGTCGTCCGGCGATACCTCCAGCAGGCCCGCCGCGATCACCCGTGCCTTCTCCCGCACCTTGCCGCAGGCGGCGACGACCGCGATGCCGCCCACGGTCAGCGAGCGCGACCCGTAGGTGTCCATGCCCTTGGGTGCGACGAACGTGTCGCCGTGCAGCACCCGCACATCTTCGAAGGGCACGCCCAGCTCGTCCGCGACTATCTGGCTCCACGCGGTCTCATGGCCCTGGCCATGGGCGCTGGAACCCGTGACGGCCTCGACCTTCCCCGTGGGCAGCATCCGGATCGAGGCGTGCTCCCAGCCGCCCGCTCCGTACGCGAGCTGGCCGAGAATCCGCGACGGCGCGAGCCCGCACATCTCGGTGAAGGTGGAGATCCCGATGCCCAGGCGGACCGGGTCGCCCGCCGCCGCCCGCTCGGCCGCCTCCTTGCGGAGCTCGTCGTAGTGGAACAGCTCCCGGGCGGCGGCCGTGGCCGCCTCGTAGTTTCCCGAGTCGTAGGTGAGGCCGGCGATCGTCGTGTACGGGAACTCGGTGTGCTTGATCCAGTTCCGCTCCCGCAGGGCCAGCGGGTCCATGCCGAGCTCCGCGGCGAGGTCGTCCATCACCCGCTCGATGGCGAACGTCGCCTCCGGGCGGCCGGCGCCGCGGTATGCGTCCGTCGGTGTCTTGGTGGTGAACACCCCGGTGCAGCGGAAGGAGTAGGCGTCCATCTTGTAGATGGCGTTGTACATGAACGCGCCGAGAAGCGGGACGCCGGGCGTCACCAGCATCAGGTAGGCGCCCATGTCCGCGAGCAGGTCCACGTCCAGGCCGCGAAGGCGGCCGTCCGCGCCGGCGGCGACCCTGATCCGCTGGATCTGGTCCCGGCCGTGGTGCACGGCCAGGTTGCCCTCGCTACGGGACTCGGTCCACTTGACCGGGCGCCCGAGCCGCCGCGCGATCAGCAGCGCGAGCACCTCCTCGGCGGTGACCTGCAGTTTCGAGCCGAAGCCGCCGCCCACGTCCGGCGCGATCACCCGCAGCTTGTGCTCGGGGATACCCGTGACGAGGGCGAGCATGACCCGCAGCACGTGCGGGATCTGAGTGGCGGACCAGAGCGTGAACTCGTCCCCCACCGGCGCGCAGACCACCGCGCGCGGCTCCATCGCGGAGGGGATGAGCCGCTGCTGCCGGTAGGTGCGCTCCAGGACGACCGGCGCGTCGCGGAAGGCGGCTTCGATGTCGCCGTTGGAGAACGGCCACACGAACGACTTGTTTCCCTGCTCGTGCACCTTCGGCGAGCCCTCGGCCAGTGCCTCCTCCATGTCGAGCACCGGGGGGAGCTCCTCGTAGTCCACGTCGATGGCCTCGAGCGCGTCGGCGGCGGCGTAGCGGTCGCGGGCGACCACCGCCGCGACGATTTCGCCGGCGTACCGGACGGTGTCGACGGCCATCGGCGGGTGCTGCGGAATCACGATGTCCGGGGTGACCGGCCACGCGCACGGCAGGCTGCCCTGCTCGGCGGCCAGATCCGCGCCGGTGAACACCGCGATCACGCCCGTCGCCTCGCGGGCGCGGGAGGTGTCCGCGCGCGTGATGCGCGCGTGCGCCAGCGGGCTGCGCAGGAACGCGATGTGCACCAGCCCGGGCAGCTGGATGTTGTCGGTCCAGTTGGTCTGGCCGGTTACCAGGCGGGCGTCCTCCTTGCGGGCCCGCGCCCTGCCGACCTCCTTCTCCTGCACCGTTTCGGCGGTCATGACGCGGCTCCTGCCTGCTCGCCTGCCATCTCACCCGCCACGCGGAGCACGGCGCGCACGATGTTCTGGTACCCCGTGCACCGGCAGAGGTTGCCCTCGAGGCCGTCACGGACCTCCTGCTCCGACGGGCGCGGGTTGTCACGCAGCAGGTCCGCCGCGGCCATGATCATGCCGGGCGTGCAGTACCCGCACTGCAGCGCGTGCTCTTCATGGAAGGCCCTCTGCAGCGGATGCCATTCGCCGTTGGCGAGTCCCTGGATGGTGGTGATCTCGGCTCCGTCGGCCTGGACCGCCAGGACGGAGCAGCTTTTCACGGATACCCCGTTCATCAGGACGGTGCAGGCGCCGCAGTTCGATGTGTCGCAGCCCACCGGGGTGCCGGTCCGCCCGGCAACCTCCCTCAGATAGTGGACGAGCAGCAGGCGCGGCTCGACGTCATCGTCGTAGCGCACGCCGTCGATTCGCATGCTTACGTGGTTCATACACGGCCTCCTCGCCGGGGCAGATGCGCCTGGTGCCAACCTAAGACGCGAGTGCGCCGCGCACCAGCCCCCCGGCAGGCCGTCGTGCAGGCGCGCGCCCGGCTGGATCCGGGGCCGGTCTGAGGGAACCGTCCGGGCCGTTCCCTGATGCGGCGGCCCGCCGTGTATGTGACGATCGTGCCATGAGCCAGGAGGCGGGGCGGTTGCCGCACGACGGGCCGGGGCGGCACACCGCCCGGCCCCCGGCTCTGCTGCCCGGCCCGCCCGGCCCGCCCGGCCCGCCCGGTCCCGCCCGCCGGGACCCGCCCGGCCGGGCCGGGTGGGGCACCGGCCTTCGGTGGGCGCCGGTCGGCATCTACGGCGGCCTCGTGGTCGCGCTGGCGGTGCTCGCGTGGCTCGCCGGCCCGACGCCGGGCGCGCTGATGTGGCCACTGGTGGTCGCGGTGATCGGCGCGGTCATCATCTGGCGGCAGGCGGACCCGGAACTGTGGCGACGGCTGGCGCGCACGAAGCTGGGGCAGACGCTGTCCCAGCCGGGCTGGATCAGGGCCATCTTCGGCGGCCTGCTCGTGGTCAGCGGGCTGTTCGGCTTCGAGGCCTCACGTGGCCAGCTGAGCGCGGCCCGCCCCGGCCTCGCCGCGGCCGGGGCTGTCATCGCGGGGCTCGGGGTGATCGTGGCTCCCTGGCTGCTGCGGATGGCGCGCGAGCTGGATACCGAACGGCAGGCGCGGGCGCGCGCCACCGAGCGGGAGGAGCTCGCGGCCAGGGTCCATGATTCCGTGCTGCACACGCTCACGATGATCCAGCGCGGGGCCGACGACCCCCGCCTGGTCAACCGGCTGGCACGCTCGCAGGAGCGCGAGCTGCGGGCGTGGCTGTACCAGCCCGGCGGGGACCCTGGGCCGGAGATGCTCTCCACCCAGCTGGACAAGATCGCCGGTGAGGTCGAGGACACCTACGGCGTGCCGATCGACGTCGTGCGGGTCGGCGACCTGCAGCTCGGGGAGCGCACGTCGGCGGCATTGCACGCCGCGCGGGAGGCCATGCTGAACGCGGCGAAGTATTCCGGCGCGCCGCAGATCTCCGTGTACGCCGAGGCGGAGGCGGACCGGCTGTCGATCTTCGTACGCGACCGGGGCCGTGGGTTCTGCCTTGACGCGATACCGCCGCACCGGCTCGGCGTACGCCAGTCCATCATCGGCAGGATGGAGCGGGTGGGCGGGTACGGGCTCGTCCGCTCGTCACCCGGCGAGGGCACGGAGGTGGAGATCCAGCTGGTGCGGAATGGCTGACCGGATCCGCGTCGTCATCGTCGACGATCACCAGATGTTCCGCACCGGCGTCCGCGCCGAGCTGGGCGGGGCCGTCGACGTCGTCGGCGAGGCCGGGGACATCGCCGAGGCGATCTCCGTGATCGACGCGGCCAGGCCCGACGTGGTGCTGCTCGACGTGCACCTTCCGTCGGGCAGCGGAACCGACGTCATCCGCCGGGTCAGCGTGCCGAACACGCGGTTCCTCGCGCTGTCGGTGTCGGATGCCGCGGAGGATGTGATCGGCGTGGTGCGGGCGGGCGCGCGCGGCTATGTCACCAAGACGATCTCCGGGCCGGAACTGGCCGACGCCATCGGCCGCGTCGCGGCCGGGGACGCGGTGTTCTCGCCTCGGCTCGCCGGGTTCGTGCTCGACGCCTTCACCGGCGCCGCGCCGGATCCCGAGCTCGACTCCCTCACCCAGCGGGAGCGGGAAGTGCTCAGGCTGATCGCCCGTGGCTACGCGTACAAGGAGATCGCCAGGGAGCTGGTGATCTCGGTCAAGACGGTGGAGAGCCATGTCTCCTCGGTGCTGCGCAAGCTGCAGCTGACCAGCTCCCGCGAGCTGTCCCGCTGGGCCAACGCCCGCAAGCTCACCTGATTCGGTCCCGGCGGTGATTGCCAGAATGCCGAATCATGGTATAGTGGCATTGTGGCAAGAGACATCATATGGGGATCGGCGCACGAACCGGTCCTGGTGGAACTCGACGACAGGCGGCGGACCGCGCTGGGCAAGATCGGCCGCAGGGAGCACACCCGCTACCTGGTCGAAGAGGAGCCCGACGGCACCCTCATCTGGCGGCCCGCCGTCGTCCTTCCCGAGCAGGAGCTGCGGTTCATGAGGGCGCACCCGGACGAGTATGCCGAGATCAGGCGGCGGCAGGCAGACCCGGACCCGCGGCGCCGCCGGGAACGCCCGCATCGTGCCCGGGGCGAGGCCGGCGCGCCCCGCGAGCCGGCCCGCACGTGAGCGGGCTCGAGTTCGAGGCGACGGCGGCGGAGGCGTATGAGCGGATCGCGGACGCCGGTGTTCTCGACACCATCGACGCCGTGCTGGACGGCCTGGAGAAGGATCCCGGGCAGGACTGGCTGCGCAGGCACCGGTGGAGCGATCCGCCGCTGTGGGGAGTCACAGTGCGCGGCCGCACGGAGGACTACCTCGTCCTGTGGGCGCCGGAGAACCGTGACGGCGAGACGATCGTCGTCGTGTACTACGTAGGTCCCGATGCGCCGCGAGGGGCGTTACCCGGGCACCTGTGGGAGAGGCCACCGCCCGTTTGGTAACCACCGCGGCATCAGCCGAAGCGGCCGTGCACATAGTCGGCGGTCCTGGGGTCCGTGGGCTCCTCGAAGAGCCGCTGTGTCGGGCCGGATTCCACGATGTGGCCCGGCGTGTTCTCGGAGGCGAGGAAGAACGCGCAGTTCTGGGAGACGCGCTGCGCCTGCTGCATGTTGTGGGTGACGATCACGATCGTGACCTGGCTGGAGATCTCCGCGATCGTGTCCTCGATCCGGCGGGTGGACGTGGGGTCCAGCGCGGAGCACGGCTCGTCCATCAGCAGCACGTCCGGCGAGACCGCCAGCGATCTGGCGATGCACAGCCGTTGCTGCTGGCCGCCGGACAGCGCCCCGCCGGGGGTGGCCAGCCGGCGCCGCACCTCGTCCCACAGGCCGGCCCGGCGCAGGCAGGACTCGACGAGCGTGTTCTTGTCGTGCACCTTGATGCCGGCCAGCTTCAGCCCGCTGATCACGTTGTCGTAGATGGACATCGCGGGGAACGGGTTCGGCTTCTGGAACACCATGCCGATCCGCCGCCGCACCTGCTGCGGGCGCTGGTTGGGGTGATAGATATCCTGGCCGGCCAGCAGCACCTCGCCGGCCAGCGAGGCGCCGCGCACCATCTCGTGCATCCGGTTGAGTATCCGCAGGAACGTCGACTTGCCGCAGCCGGACGGGCCGATCAGCGCGGTGACCGTGCCCGGCGCCATCAGCAGCGACACCCGCTCCAGCACCTTGTGGCTGCCGAACCAGGCCGAGACCTGGCGTGCCTCGAGCCCGGCGAGCGGGGACGCCAGCTCCTCGGTCCGCGGTGCAATGATCTCTGTCATCGGTCCTCAGTACAGGTTGGGGAGCAGGGCGGTGAGGCTCTGGTACAGGTTCCAGGTGACGGCGATGACGACGGGGATGGTCGCGATCCACGCCGGCCAGCGTGCCCAGCGCCCCGCCGCGATGCTGCCTGCTATGGCGGTGGCCGCTAGGGCGAGGGCCCACGCCATCGCCGGGATGAGCGCGAAGAAGTCGCGGCCGAGGGCGGCCTCGTCGGTTCCCACCGAGGGCAGCCCGCCCGGCTCTGGCTGCGGCGCCGTGGTTAGCCTGGCCGCCACCTCGATGTAATGAGCGGGAGCGAAACTGGAGTCGGCGGTGACCAGCAGCAGCTGATTCGGTGCCGAGCTGAACGGCACCGGGCGAGCGCTGTCGGCGGTCGTTGTAACCACATAGCGTGCCGTTCCCTGGCTGGTGGTGACGATGACCACGGCGCCGGGCGTCACCTGCGGCAGTTGGGCGAACGGCCCGCCGAACGTCGCGCGCCGCCCGAAGAGTACGGAGATGCCCGCCTGTCCCGGCAGTGGTGTGTCTCGCAGGTGACCTGGGCCCAGCGTGAGGTTCTCCGGGCTGGTGCCCTCCACGACCACCTCGTTGTGCAGGCCGGTGGCGGGGATGTTGAGGATGGCCACCGGCGAGCCGGGCGCGATCGGGCCTGCCGTGCTCGGGCCGGTCGGCGCGATCGCCTGGCTGAGCTGGCCCTCCAGTTGCGCGTACAGCGTCGTCTGCGCGCGCGCCTCCTGCACGCCGGACAGGAAGTACAGATAGCCGATGAACCCGAGGACCACCACCGCCAGCAGGGTCAGTGATACGCCGACCGAGCGGACGATCGTGTCCCTGTCCAGGGGACGGCGTGTGCCGGGGGCGGGTTTCGCCGCGCCGTCCTGGCTTCCGGGAGCCGTCGCCGCGAGTGGCCGCTGACCGTCTGGGGGTTTCCCGGGAGCTTCCGTCGTCATCGCGCCAGCGGCGGCGGTCCCGGCGCCGTTCCCCCCTGCGCTGGTCTCCCCAGCGCCAGCAGCGGTCGTGTCCGCTGACGTCACCGGGCGCCGCCCCGCCTGCGGCGCAGCCATATCGCAACCGTCGGCGGCGCGGCGACCGCCGTGGCCACGGCGAGCGCGGTCAGCACCGCCAGCATCACCCGGTCGGCTCCGTTACCGGGCACGTTCACGATCGACCCGGTGACGTTCGCGCTCTGCGCGCCGGTGCCGTACCCGTTGCCGCTGCCGGTGCCGTTCCCTGTACCGCCCAGCCCGCCTACCGGGTTGTTCGTGCCGCCGGAGGTGTTCCCGCCCCGGCCAGTGGTGTTATGCCCGTTGCCGCCGCCCTTGGTGCCGCCGCCACCAGTATTCGTGCCGCCGCCCCCGCCGGAGCAGCTGAGCGGGGCGGTCACCTTTTGGCACGCGGTCGGGTACGGCGCGTTCTTGAGCAGCGTGAGCACGCCGTTTGTGAAGGTGGGGTTGTTACAGCCCGCGAGGGTAGTGGGATTCGGTCCCGGCACGTGCCCCGGGATCAGGTCAGACTGGTGCAGGCCGCCCTGGACCAGGTTGAGCGGCAGCGGCGAGTAACCGAGCTGAGCCGACTGCTGCTGCCCGGCACACAGGTAGAAGTCGATGAACGTGCTCAGCGACGCACCCACACCGTTGTTGAAGACCGGCGGGATCCTGGTGCCCTCTTTCGGCACGATCAGGTAGCTGTAGCTGGACAGCGGGTAGCTTCGCGGATCCGTGAACGTGTAGACCTTGTCGAGGTTCTGCTGCAGGTAGTTCGGGTCGGACGGGTTCTCGTCGATGACCGCCTGGGTCAGCGCGACGGCGACGTTCGACGCCGTTGGGAGGACGTCGTAGCCGGCCGGGTTGGCCATCGCGACGACCGGCCAGTGCGCATTCAGCGCGTACGCGTATTCGTCATACCCGATCGATCCCTCGCCGTAGCTCGACGTGATGTAGGTCGACACGTTGTTGGAGCCGTTCTCCGCCTTCGCCGCGCCGAACGGCGGGTAGAACTCGGTCTGCGGGCAGGGCAGCTTGATCCCCGGGTGCACCCGCTGGCAGAACGCGTTCCAGAGATCCGGGTACACGTGCGCCATATAGCGGGTGAGGAAGAAGGTCGCTCCCGAGCCGTCGGACCGGATCACCGGGGTGATCGGCTCGTTCGGGAGCTGGGCGCCGTAGTCGTGCGTGATCGCCGGGTCGTCCCAGTTGGTGATCACGCCGGTGAAGATCTTCGTGAGGGTCAGGCCGGACAGCCGCAGGTTGGTCACCAAGTGGCCGGCCACCGTGATGTGATACATGAACGCGGTGCCGCCGGCGACGTCCGGCACGTACGAGTAGCCCCAGCTCGGGTTCTCCGCGCCGGTTCCGCCGAGCTCATCCTCGCCGTTACGGAACGGCGGATCCGATGCCGCGTAGTCGACCTGGCTCCCCTGCATGTAGTCGCCACGTCCCGCGGCGGAGCCGTCGGGGTTGAAGTTGACGGTGAGGCCGTTGGGCGCGACATCGTTGGCCCACTGGTCGAGCGCGACAGAGGCCCACGACGAGCCGGAACCGGAGATCGTCGCGTAGCTTCCGGCCACCGCCGGAAGGGCTCTGACGACCAGCGCGAGCACTGAGAGCACGACGAACACGCCAGCCAATGCCGGGAGCCGGGCGCGATGCCTGTTCATGACTACCTCCGCCGCCTGGGGCCCGATGCCAGCGGTTTTCGTGGTCTCCAGGCGCCGATGCTGCGCGCGCGCCTGGCGATCGCCGCCCGTGTTCCCGGGCTGCTGAAGACCAGCGCCGCGGGCCCGGCGAGGATGAACGTGATGCCGGCGATGAGAAGCGCCAGGACGATCCACGCCGTTCCGGCCGATTCCGGGCGGCTGAACGCGACCGTCACCCCGTGCGCGGCGCTGGACGGGCCCGACGACGGCGAGTGCGATGGGGTGGCCGACGGTGATGGTGATGACGGTGATGACGACGAGGGATTCGGGCTGGGCGAGTGGGAACCGGTTCCGGTGCCGCCGCCGTTGCCTCCGGTGTGCGACTTCGTGTTGCCGGTCTGGTTGAGCACCTCGTTGGCCGCCTTGAGGGTCTGCGCTCGCAGCACCGACGGCAGCGGCAGGAAACCGGGCGGCAGCTGCCCCGGCGAGTTCCCGGGGTCCTGGCCCTTGCCGGCCACGAAGTCCAGGAAGCTGGCGATCTTCTGGGCCTTGGCGGCGGAGATGCCGCCGGTCGGCACGACCGCGTAGATCACCATGGTCAGCGGGTATTCGTTCGGGTCGTTGCTGGTCTCGTTGACCGACCGGGTGCCGTCAGGGGCCACGGTCATGTCCCGCACCGCCGCGGCCATCGACGCCATCGTCGGCTGCACGTACCTGCCCGCGTGGTTGAGGATCGCCGTCACCGGGAAGAGGAAATTCGCCGCGTCCGACTCGTCCACGATCGCGTACAGGGACCGGTCGCCGGGCTGCTCGATCGGCAGCGGCTCGTAGTTGCCGACCGGGTCCTTCTGGTCCGAGGTGCCGGACTTCCAGTTCTCCGCCTGGTACGCGGCGACCGAGCTCAGCGGGTAGGTCGGGCTGTACTGCTGCGCGAGCGGGAAGTACGAGTCCTGCGTGGTGAACTGGTCGGTCGGGTACTTGAGCCCGAGGTACGCGGTGTTGAGGTGCATGCCCGACGATGGGTCGGCGTGGCCGGCCAGGAAGTTCGCCGCGTCCTTGTTGGCGGCGATCCAGCTCGTGGTCGTCCAGGTCATATCGCTGTTCCCGGACACCACGGTGGGAATCTGGAAGCCGTCGGGATCGGTAGCGTTCTGCGCGATGGCTGGGTTGAGCTTCTGGAACTGGGGGTCCGTGTACAGACTGACCGGGTTGCCATCCACATTGTTGTCACAGCCGAACGGCTGGTTCGCAGCCCCCGGGCAGCCGTCGCCGGTGAAGGCGTAAGAGGTGGTGAGCAGCTTGGTGACCAGCTCCGGGGTCAGCCTCATGTTCGTGAACGGCTGCGCGGTGACGGAGTTGTCCACCCAGTACGCGATCGAGACGGCGGACACCGCGACCGGGGCGTAGGCGAACGGGTGCTTGCCGGTCCCGGTCATGGGCTGGGTGGTGAACGCCACGTCGTTGAGGCCGGAGGCGAAGTCGTTGCGCGCCTCGCTCTCGTTGATCGACGAGTTGTACTGCATCGAGATCGGGTTGGAGCCGACGCACAGGCTGGTCTGCCACTGGGTCATTGCCCTGGCGAGCATCGGCGAGCCGCCGGCGGTGAAGTCCGCGTTGCGGAACGGGCAGCCGTTTGGCGTGGGGGCGAAGTGCAGGGGGACCACGATCCGCTTGTCCCAGGCGCAGGTCTCGTTGGGCTGGCCAGTGAGGCCACCGAACGCGAACTGTCCGTAGGCCAACTGGGCGCCGGTCGGGCCGTCTTGAATGTGATCGTTGCACCGTGGCCGGGTGGGGTAGTCCCAGCTGTCGCCACCCTGGGCAGGAATCACGACGAGCGAGCACGCGTGCTGCGGGTCACAGCCCAGGAACTGGTTCTGGATCCCGGTGTAGATCTCGATGTCGGCCACGCCTTTTCCGTTCGGCCCTGTGGTGGTGTACACGCTGTTGCCCGGTCCGTCTGCGCCGAAGGTCGCGGGCGAGCCGCCGTTGATGGCGTCGTAGCACTGGTTCGGGTTGGACGGATTGGCTCCCTTGCACTGGACAATCTCAAGAGGGTACTCGTTCGTATCCAGCGCGTAGTTGCCCGCCGGCTCGCTGGGAGTGAACCCGGTCCATGAGACCTGGACCAGCTGGTTGACCATGTTGCTCGTCTGCGACACCGTCACGGTGCTGGCCTGCGCGAATTGCTTCCCGGTGGCCCAGTTGTACATGTGCGGTCCGCGAACCGTGACCAGGCCGGAGTGTGCCGCGCCAGACGTACCGCTCCCCGGGGATGGCGAGGGTGTCGGCGTGCCCGACGCCTGCGCGGCACCCGCCGCCGCGGCGATCAGCGTGATGCCCAGGACCATGCTGAGGATGAGCAGCCTTCTCATGACGGGGCCCCTTCCCTCGCCGTTGCCCGGGCGCCTTCCCTGGCGATCTCGCGGCGCTGCCGCCTGGTCAGCTCTCCCGGGGCCACACCACCGAGGCGCCGGGCGATGAAGAACAGGATCAGCACCACGATCACCAGTGCGAAGCCGGCGCCGAACGCGCGCACCTTCTCAGTGTTCTGAGGCAGCTGTATCTCGTAGAAGATGTACAGAGGCAGGCTGGTCTGCCAGTTATGCAGCGGATCCACGTTTGTTACTCGACTGTAGCCGGCGGTCAGCAGCACGGGCGCGGTCTCGCCGATGCCGCGGGCCATGGCGAGCACGACCGCGGTGGACAGGCCGGAGCGAGCCGTCGGCAGGACGACGTTCAGCACGGTGCGCCACTGGCTGCCGCCGAGCGCGTAAGAGGCCTCGCGTAGGGTGCCGGGGACGATCCTCAGCACGGCCTCCGATGCCCGGGTGACGATCGGCAGCATCGTGACCGCCAGCGCGAGCGAGGCGGCAAGCCCGGAGCGCGGCATGCCCAGGGTGAGGATCGCGAACGCGAGGATGAACAGGCCGGAGATGATGTCCGGCAGTGCGGTCATGGCGTCCACGATCGTCCGCACCGGGCGCGACATCCGGCCGCCCACCTCGGCGAGGAACACTGCGGCCATGATGCCGAGCGGTACGGCGATGATGGTCGCCAGCGTGATCTGCTCGAGGGTGCCTATGATGGCGTGCCGCACGCCGCCGACGGTCTGCGCGCTGAGCGGCCCCTCGTTCGCCATGTCCTGTCGGAAGAACCCGACGTGCCGGACCACCGCGAAACCGCGGACGAGCGTATAGGCGACCTGATCGATGACGATGGCCGTGGCCAGGAGGCCGCCGGTCCACAGGGCCACCGCCGCCACCCGGTCCCGCACGGTGAGTTTGTCCCACTGCAAGGCGGCCATCGCCGCGTACAGGACCAGGAAGGTCCCGTACCAGCACAGCCAGAAGCCGATCGCGCCGGTGAACGGCAGGACGCGCTCGTACAGCACCCATACCAGGCCGAGCGCGCCCGCGGCGGCCCCGATGAGGGTCAGCGCGCCCTCGGTGGTGACGCGCCGGAGCCGCAGTGGCCGGTCCGGCGCGGCCGCGGGCGCGGCCGCCTCGGTGTCCACGGTCATCGGAGGGCTGCCCTTCCTGCCGGCCCGGTCATCAGTCGTTGGTCGCCTGACCGGACCGGGACCGGCCGATCACCATCGCGCCGAGCGTGTTGACGATGAGGGTCATCCCGAACAGCACGAGGCCGGCCGCCATCAGGGCGGACAGGCCCATGGAGCCCGCCGACGGGAACGACGCGAAGTAGAGCGCGATCGTCGCCGCTATCGAGTTACCGCCGCTCTCGAGTATGTGGTAGTTGAAGGCGAAGACTGGGGCGATGATGAGCGTGACAGCGATCGTCTCGCCGAGCGCCCGCCCGAGGCCGAGCATGGTCGCGCCGATCACTCCGCCCCGCCCGAACGGCAGGACGACCGTGCGCACCATCCCCCAGCGCGTCGAGCCGAGCGCGTAGGCACCCTCCCGCTCGCCCTGCGGCGCCTGCGAGAACACCTGCCTGGACAGCGATGTAATGATCGGTATGACCATCAGCGATACCACGACGCCCGCGATGAACGTCGACTGGGCGAGATACGCCGATGGCGTGTATGGCTTCCGGTAGTGGAAGAAGGGGATGAATCCCAGGTGGCGGCCGAGCCAGCCGTCGAAGCCGAGGATGCGCGGCTGGAGGAACAGCAGCCCCCACAGGCCGTAGATGATGCTCGGGATGGCGGCCATCAGGTCGATGATCGCGATGAGTGTCCGCCGTATCGACTGCGGGGCGTACTCGGAGATGAACAGGGCGATGCCGATTCCGGCCGGGACCGCGATGACCATTGCGATGAGCGCGATCAGGATGCCGAGCGGGAGGATCGCGGCGATGCCGAAATGCTGCGGGTTGGTCGTGATCCAGGCCTGCGTGGTGAGGAACGACAGGCCGCGGTACTTGAACGCCTTGATGGAGCGCAGGATGAGGAACACCAGGATCAACCCGGTGATCACGAAGACCGACAGGCCCGCGCCGCGGAGGACGCCGCGGAAGATCCTGTCACCGGTGGACGGCATCGCGCTGATCGCGCGCGGCGTGTCATCGCTGGGTGCCGTCTGAGTGTGAGCCGCAACGGGCATGACGATGTCCCCCGACTCCTTTCCGGCCATGCGCCACCGCCAATGGTCGCGGATCGGCTGGTCAAGCCTGAAGCGCCATGGTGTACAGATAAACACCAGAAGATGAACAGAGGGTGAAAATCCCTATTAATGCGACTGTGATCTATGTGTGCCGCACTTTCGTTACGGTTCGTGACGCCGGAGCCCGGAGTCTGCGGTGCCGTAGCCAGCCGGGCCCGGGAGCCCAGGGTGGACACGGGCTCCCGCATACCCGGATGACTACGGACGGTGAGTCATGAGGCGACCCCGCAGAGCGGAGTGGTGAGGAACCCGTAGTTCTTGATGGCCTTGACCGCGGTGGGGCTGGTGCAGAGGTAGCCCGTCCTCCCGAAGAACTTCTGCTCGTAGCCGGGGATGGGGTTCGCCGCGGTGTTGAAGCGAACCACGTCATACAGCAGGCGGACGAATTTCGCGCTGAACGCCGGGTTGATGGTCGTGTTCGCGCCGGTGCCGACGGTGGGCCTGGTGCCGTTGATGGAGTCGAGGCCCAGCACGCCGTGCTGGTCGCAGCCGTACGCGTTCTGGCCCGCGGCCGGCTTCTTCCCGCACTTGGCGGAGTGGAAGACCTGCGCCACGTAGTCGCCGGCCGAGTAGATGAAGATCGCGTTCGCGCTGTTGAGCTGGCTCGAGAGGCCCTGGTTCTCCTCCAGGGCGTTGTTCACGCAGGTGCCCGGGGCCGTCACGTTGATCGCCTTGAGGAAGAACGTGCGGGTGCCGGAGCCGGTCTGCGGGAGAAATGGCTCGATGGCGCCGTTCTTGCCGCCGACCTGCTTCCAGTTGGTGACCTTGCACAGGTAGATACTGGTCAGCTGCGCCGTGGTCAGGCTGGCCGGCGCGTTGGTCCCGCCGCTTGCCTTGTCCCTGGTCGCGTACGTCACGGCGTCCTTGGCCAGCGCCACGAAGGCGATGCCACCGGGCCCGAACTGCGGGTCCTTGGGGGAGCGGCCGCTGGAAGAGCGCGCAAGGTCGATGCAGAAGTGACCGGTCTTACCGTCGAGCTGGTTATTGTCAAGAGCGCTGATGCCGGCTCCCGAGCCGTTCGGGCGCGTGATCTTCGTACAGCCCGCCTTGGGCACGATCTGGCTCGGGCCGGTCCCCGTCGAGCCCGGAGGAGTGGCATTCCAGGTGTAGATGTACGGGTTCTGCGGGTTGTGAGCCTTGTGTGTGGAGTTGTAGCTGACCGACAGCTGGTTGAACAGGTTCTCGTCAGTGTTCGCCCCGACGCTCACGATGTCGTAAGACCGCGGCACGACCGGCTTCCCGTTGTTCCCCACCGGATCGGCGAACGCCGGCACCGCGGCTGCGACCATCGCCGCCGCCGCGACCGCGACGCCCGCGGCCGTCTTTCTCAGCCTGTGCATGTGTACTCCTCCTCAGGACGTGTCAGTTCCAGGGCAGGGCATGGTTGTGCCGGTGCCCTTGCCAAGCCGGGCGCGGTGCCGTTTCGGCCGGGAGGAGATGACGCTGCCGCGGAACTGGCTGATGGCGAATCGCCTCAGGCATGATGACGTTCCCGCTCCCTCCCTGCCGCGCGAGGCGGCTCCCCGGCCGCGCGGGCGGCCGATGCTCCCAACGGGCGGGTCCACGCTGGATTATCTAGCTTTCCTATAGGAAAAATCAAGATAAACGAAGAGTGAATTTACCTATTAACCGGTCTGATATATATGAAGCTACTTATCGTGACACCGAAGCTTCGATTCGTGAACGAGCCTGCCGCGGAGCCTGGGAGCGGACGGGCGCTGAAACGGCTGATGCCGGGGCCGCGTTCGCGGCCCCGGCATCAGTACGGACTAATCGCGTAACTGCGCCCGGAGGCTCAGGAGGCGACTCCGCACAGCGGGGTGATGAGGAACCCGTAGCTGCGGATGTCCTTCTCCGCGGTCGGGTTGGAGCAGAAGTAACCGCCGCGCCCGAAGAAGCCCTGCTCGTAGGGCGGAATATGGCTGCCCGTGTTGGACCAGCGAACCACGTCGTAGACGAACCGGACGAAGGCCGGGGTGAACGCCGGGTTCGGCGTCGTGTTCACGCCGGTGCCGACGGTGGGCTTGGTGCCGTTGATGTTGTTCAGGCCGAGCACGCCGTGCGTGTCACAGCCGAACATGTTCTGCGTGCCGGTCGGCTTCTTGCCGCACTTGGCCGAGTGGAACACCTCGGCGATGAACTTCGCGGTCGAGAACGGCACGATCACGTTGCCGCTGTTGAGCGCCGGGTTGGTGCCCTCGTTCTCCTGCACCGAGCTGTTCACGCAGGTGCCGGGGGTGGTCACGTTGATCGCCTTGAGGAAGAACGCCCGGGTGCCCGAGCCGGTCTGCGGAAGGAACGGCTTGATGGCCGCGTTCTTGCCGCCGACCTGCTTCCAGTTGGTGACCTTGCACAGGTAGATGTTGGTCAGCTGTGCCGTGCTCAGATTGGCCGGCGCGTCGGTCCCGCCGTGTGCCTTGTCCCTGGTCGCGTACGTCACCGCGTCCTTGGCCAGCGCCACGAACGAGATGCCGCCGGGCCCGAACTTCGGGTCTGTCGCGGCACGGCCGCGCGAGGAACGCGCGAAGTCGATGCAGAAGTGACCGGTCTTGCCGTCGAGCGTGTTGTTGTCCAGGGCCGCGATACCCGCCGAGGAGCCGTCAGGCCGCGCGATCTTCGCGCAGCCGGCCTTCGTCACGATCTTGTCGCCGACAGCGCCCGTGGTCGGGTTGGTCGCGTCCCAGCTGTAGAGATGCGGGGTCGCGTGCGACTTGTTGTAGTCGACCGACAGCTGGTCGAGCAGGAACTCGATCGTGTCGGAGCCGACGCCCACGACGTCGGTCGCCTTCGGCGTTACGCCCTTGGGTGGGTCGTTTACGACCGGGGAGGCTGACGCGATGCCGCTCGCCACGAAGGTGAGCGAAATCGCCGCAGCCGCGGTGCCAGTGAGTAGTTTGGTTAGCTTTCGCATTTCCCCTTAGCCCTCCATATTGGTGTCCGCCTCAGAGCCTGCACGGTCCCGGTGTGAGCAGGCCGGCCGGACATCGCGATGAAGACTTTGCCGGGGAACGTCCAGCCCGGCAAGGGAACGGCCGACGGCAGGAAGGTGATCTCTTAACAAACGTAAACGGTCTTTAATATGAACTACCCACCTTAATGGGCACCAGCGGGCGCCGCGCAACGGTGATTTGATTGCAGGACGCTTAACATCAGGTGAACAGCAGTTAGGCGCGCGCCCGCCGCGTTCAGGCCGTGTCGAGGACCTGGAACGCCTCGGCGAGCCGTCCCTCCGGCAGCCCGCCCAGCCGGGCCGCGCGCGTGAGCCATTCCCTGAGCCGTTCTTCGAGCCCATTCATGTGCCCAGTCTGGCTTTCGTGAGCCCGGAGAGCGGCGATTTTCCGGGGAAAAGTCCCGGTAACATCGACGTAATGATTAGGCGCCGGTGAGCCGGAAATCCAGACCTCGCGGACCGTCCATGGCTCCAGCCCTTCTCCCGCGCGGAGTTCCGGGAAAGCGAACGGGTTACGGGCGTCCGGGTAAACCGCGTCCAGTGCCGCCGAGCCGACGGCACGGTGATCGGGATGGCTTGCCCCCGCTCGCGCGTAGTTGCGTTCCGGGCTCGGGCAGACCACGCGGTCGGGGCGCACCTGCCTGATGACCCGCGCCAGGTCCCTGCGCAGCCCGAGCGTCGGCTCTACCCGCCCGTCCGGGTAGCCCAGGAACCGCACGTCACGCACGCCGACGCACTTGGCCGCCGCGACCTGCTCCGCGCGGCGCAGCGTGGCCACGTCCTCGCGCGGGAACGTCTCGTCGAACCCGCCGGCGTCCCCGTCGGTCACCACGCAGTAGACGACCTCGATCCCGGCCTCGGTCCAGGTCGCCATCGTGCCCGCGGCCGCGAAATCGACGTCGTCG
>JAFAZE010000081.1 GCA_019239975.1 Streptosporangiaceae bacterium | reverse complement strand
CCGGTCTCCTACGAGCTGGCCAGCTCGGTCAAGGGGGAGGGCATCGAGGACCGGGCCACCATGGCGCCGCTGTCCGCGCGCCGGCTGGCCGACATGATCCAGCTCTGCACCCGGGTCGTCGCCATCGAGCTCGTGGTCGCCGCACAGGCCGCTGACCTGCGCGGACTGGCCGCCCCGAACGGCCCGGCCGGTCCGGGCCTGGGCCCGGACTTCGGCACGGGCACTGCTCTGGGCCGCGGCACCGCCCGCGCCTACCGGCTGACCCGCGAGCTGGTCCCGTTCACCGACGCCGACGCCACCTTGCCCGCCGACCTGGAACCCCTGGTCGAGCTGATAAACCGGGGTGACCTGAGCCGGGCGGACGACTAGGAGGCTCGCGATGAAGATCACCGCCATCCGGCTGGACCGGATGCGGCTGCCGCTCGACCCGCCGTTCCGCGCGGCCTGGGACCCGGTGCCGCGCCGTCACTTCGACGCGACCCTGGTCCGGGTGGAGACCGACGCCGGCGTGACCGGGTACGGATCGGGCGACACGATGAACGGCTTCGAGGCGTTCACCGGCCTGTTCCTCGGCGGCGACCCGCTGCGGATCGCCGGGCACGTCCGGACGATCGAGTCGGCCGGCTTTCACGCGGGCCGCTACTGGCCGCTGGAGGCGGCGCTGTGGGACATCGCCGGCAAGGTGACCGGGCAGCCCGTGTCGGTGCTGTTCGGCGGCGCCCGCGACCGGCTGCCCGCGTACGCCTCGTTCGGCGAGGCGAAATCCCCCGGGGAGAGGGCGGAGGCGGCGGTGGCGGCAAAGGCTGCCGGCTTTCGTGCGCTGAAAATACGGATATGCCGAACGGACGTGGGCTCCTCCCTGGCGGCGCTGCGCGCGACTCGCGAGGCGGTGGGGGAGGACGTCGAGATCATCGCGGACCTCAACCAGTGGTGGCGGATGCCCGGCGACGACTCGGCGGCGCTCGACGTGGCCGCCGTGCGGCGAATCGCCGCCGAGGCGGCCGACCTGGGCGTGCTCTGGCTGGAGGAGCCGCTGCCCGGTAGCGACCTGGCCGGCATGCGGTCGCTGCGGCGGCAGGTGCGGGTCGCGGGGGGCGAGATGGCGCGCACGCCGCGCGAGCTGCTGGACGCGATGGCCGCGGGCGCGCTCGACGTGGTGCAGCCCGACGCGGTCCTCGCGGTCGGCATGCTCCGCGCCCGGACGATCGCCGAGCTCGCCCTGCTCGGGAACCGGTGGTTCTCGCCGCACACCTGGACCAACGGGCTCGGCCTGCTGGCCAACCTGCACGTGGTGGCGGGGGTGGGCGGCGGCCCGTACGTCGAGTTCCCCTGGGACCCGCCCGGCTGGACCGAGGAGCGGCGCGACTTCTTCCTTGACGCCCCCGTGCGCGTGGACTCCGGCGGGTACCTTCCGGTGCCCGCCACCCCGGGCCTCGGAGCGGCGATCGACGAGGAGGCCGTGGCCCGGTGGGCCCTCCGCTGACCGCCATGTAACGGAGTGATCATGAAAGTTGGCTTTATCGGGCTCGGGCACATGGGCGGCCCCATGAGCCGCAACGTGCTGGCCGCCGGTCACGACCTGGTGGTCCACGACCTGCGCAGGGACGCGGCCGCGGACCTGGAGGCGGCCGGCGCGGCGTGGGCGGCGTCGCCGCGCTCGGCCGGCGCGGGCCGGGAGGTCGCGATCACGATGCTGCCCACGCCCGCCCACGTCGAGATGGTGCTGCTCGGCCCGGACGGCCTGCTCGCCGGGCTGCCCGACGGCGCGGTGTGGATCGACATGTCCACCAGCGTCCCCACGGTGGCCGACCGGGTCCGCGTGCTCGCCGCGCCGCGCGGGATCGCGGTTCTGGACGCCCCGGTCAGCGGCATGGCGGCCGGCGCGAAGGCCGGCACGCTGCAGATCTTCGCGGGCGGCGACGCGGATGTGTTCGCCGCCGCCCGGCCGCTGCTCGAGGTGATGGGAGATGCGGAGCGGATCTTGCACGTGGGCGGCCACGGCGCCGGCTACACGGTCAAGCTGATGATCAACCTGCTCTGGTTCGCGCAGCTCACGGCGACCGCCGAGGTGCTCACGATCGGAACGCAGGCCGGCGTGGACCTCGCGACGCTGCGGCGCTGCCTGCTCGCGTCGCCCGCCGCCAGCAACTTCCTGGAGCGCGACGTGCTGTCGGTGCTCTACGACGGCGACTACGACAGCTCGTTCTCGCTCGCCCTCGCGTGCAAGGACCTCGGCCTCGCCGTCGACCTGGCCAGGAACGCCGGCGTTCCCGCCGAGATGAGCGCGCTCGTCGAGCAGGTCTACCGGCGCGCCCGCGCCCAGTACGGCGACGAAGGCGGCGAGATGCTCCCGGTCAGGCTGCTCGAGGACCTCACCGGAACCGAGTTGCGGCTGCCCGCCCGGGCGCCGGAGCCGTACTCGCCCTACCCTCCGGACTGACCGCCGCCGCTCCGCCTCTCCCCTCTCCCCTCTCCCCTCTCCCCTCTCCGCCTCTCCGTCCGAGGAGCCGCCATGCTGTCCGGCCTCGCCGCCTTCGACATCCCGCGTGGCCCGGCCGCGCACTTCGGCGCCGGGAGCATTGCCCGGCTGCCCGCCGTCATCCGCGAGACCGGCGCGAACGCCGTCCTCGTGGTCACCGACGCCGGGCTCGCCGCCACCCCCGTCGCGGACACGGTCACCGCGGCCCTGGCCGCCGCCGGGATCCCGGCGTCGGTGTTCCCCGGCGTGCACCCCAACCCGACGACGGACGACCTGGCGGCCGGCGCCACAGCCGCCGCCGCCGCCGGCCGCGGCGGGCGTATCGCCCTGGTCGCGCTCGGCGGCGGGTCGCCCATCGACGCCGCCAAGGGCATCGCGCTCGCCGCCGTCAACCCGCAGCGCGGGCGCGACCTCGGCTACTCCGGCGATTTCGCCGCGCCGGCGCTGCCGATCGTGGCCATACCGACGACCGCGGGCACCGGCGCCGAGACCAACGCGTTCGGCGTGGTGACCGACCCCGCGGCGCGCCGCAAGTTCTACGTGGGCCACGCGAGCTCGCTGCCCGCCGCCGTCATCCTCGATCCCGCCCTGACGGTCGGCCTGCCGCCCGCGGTGACCGCCGCCACCGGCATGGACGCGCTGACGCACGCGCTGGAGTCCTATCTGTCGGCCCGCCCGAACCCGTGGTCGGACGGGATCGCGCTGCAGGCCATGCGGATGGTCGCCGGTCACCTGCCGCGCGCCTGCGCGGACGGCCGCGACCTGGAGGCGCGGTCACAGATGCTGCTGGCCGCGCACATGGCGGGCCTCGCGATGGCCGGCACGGGCCTGGGGCTGTGTCACGCGATCGCCCACGCGCTCGGCGGCCGCTGGAACATCGCGCACGGCGTCGCACTCACCATGGTGCTGCCGGACGTGCTCCGCTTCAGCCTGCCGTCCCGCGCCGGGCGGCTGGCCAGCGCGGCGTTCGCGCTCGGCGCCGGCGACACCGGCGCGGGCACCGAGCGCAACGCGGCCGCCGCCATCGAGGCGATCGCGGCGCTGCGCGAGACCGTCGGCCTGACCCAGCGGATCGGCGACTTCGGCGTGACCACCGCCGACTTCGCGCAGATCGCCGCCGACGCCCTCGACGACGAGGTGCTGGCGAACACCCCCCGTGTCCCCTCGGAGTCCGACATCGCCGGCATCCTTTCCGCCAGCTCGCGCGCTCCCGCGTGACGGCAGCCGTGAAACCGCCGGGCGCCCGTAACCGCGCACGGGCTCCGGCCGAACGAGCCTGGTGTTACCAGCCGCCGCCTAACTGTCGCCGCCGACGGGCTCGTCACTCGAGCCCTTGGCGGTCACGATGCGCACGGTTCCTTCGCTGTCGCCCCCGACCGGCTTGGCGACACCCTCGAAGACCTGCGCGACGAAGCGGACGCGACTGGGCAGCCGGGGAAGGTCGAGCATCTTCAGGAACGGCACCGCGGCGATGAACACCCCGAGGGGCGGCTCGATCAGCCCGGCTCCGACGGCGACCGCGATGCCGCCGAAAAATCCCAGCGACCGCGGCCAGTCGATCTCCACCGCGCCGATGCGGCTGACCAGCTGGCCCTGGCCCTGGTCATGGCCCTGGCCCTGGCCCGGCGGCCTGGCCTGAGCGTCGTATACCGCTCGCATCTCTGACGTATCTGACATGGGGAAGCACCTCCCGTCGCGGTCATCTACCCGGCGGGGGCCCGCGGACACCCGCCGGCGGCAACCTATTGGCGGATCGCGCGTTTAGTGCCTGTGAAGTCAGACGAGACGCGCTATCCGGATGTGGTGGATACGTCGGGGCCGGGTGAGCCGGAGGCGAGGCGGCCGGTGCCGGGCGGACATGCCGAGGTCGTCGAGATGTTCCGCGCACGGCACCTGGAGCTGGTCCGCCTCGCCGTACTGCTCGTCGGTGACCGGGCGACCGCCGAGGACGTGGTCCAGGACGTGTACGCCAGGGTGTGCGCGAGATCGGCGCGGCTCGCCGGGAACGGGCTGGCCGTGTCGTACTTCCGTACGGCGGTGGTGAACGGATGCCGGTCGGTGCACCGGCGCCGCACCGTCCTGTGGCGGCTCGGCCGTACGGTGCCGCCGCTGCTGCGGGACGAGCCCGAGCCGTCCGCGGAATCGGCGGCCCTGCTGGCTGAGGACCGCAGGCGGGTGCTGCGCGCGCTCGCGGGATTGCCCAGGCGACAGCGGGAGGCGCTCGTCCTGCGCTACTACCAGCGGCTGACCGAGCCGGAAATCGCCGAAGCAATGGGAATAAGCCGGGGCACCGTCAAGTCCACGCTCTCCCGCGGACTGGCCGCCCTCGGCAGCAGACTCACCACGGGAGAAAGCTGATGAACACCATCGAAGAGGCGCTGACCGCCGCGCTCGACGCGGCGGCGGAGGCGGTGCGGCCTGGAACGATCGCCCCGCTGCCCGAGCCAGGCGGCAGCACCGTGCCCAGGCGCCGGGCGCGGGCGAGCTGGTTCGCGCCGGTCTGCGCGGCGGCCGCCGTGGTCATCGCGATCGCCGGGGCGCTTCTCGTGCCGCGCCTCGTCGGCGCGGCCGGCACGCCGGCCGGAGACCGGAACATCCCGGCATCGCCGGGCGCGGGCGGGCCGCCCGCCTTCTACGCCGAGGCGGCGGACACCGCCTGCGCGGCGGGCACCGCCTGCGTCGCGATCCGGGCCACCACCACCGGGGCGGTGGTGGCCACCGTGCCCAGCCCGGCCGGCGGCAACGGCCGGAAACTGTCCGCGATCGGTGTGACCACGTACGACGACCGCACGTTCTATGCCCTCTACAGCGAGGAAAATCCCGTCGGCGCCGGTACCACGTCCACGTCCACGGGCGACGGCGAGCTGCTGATCTACCGTTTCACGCTGTCCGCCCGCGGCGCGCTCACCGGGCTCGCCCCGGTGCGTGGCGGGATGATCCCCGGCCAGCGGCATCTGCTGTTCGACGGTGCCGCCGCCGTCTCGCCCGACGGCACCCGGCTCGCGGTCGCGGCCTCGGCCGGTGGCGCCTTCCTGCAGCAGATCGTGGTGATCGACCTCCGGACGGGCGGGCACGCGGTATGGCGCGGCGGCCTGGAGCGAACCGCCCGGTCCATGAGCATCGCCGACGTGAGCTGGACCGGTGACGGCAGGTCGCTCGTCTACCTGGCGCAGTGGTGCCCCGCTTCGGTGCGGCAGCCGACGGTGAGCGGGCCCCTCGCGTGCCCGCGACCGGGATCCGGCGCCGCGCAGGTGCGGGAGCTCGCCATCACCGCGGCGGGCGGCCGGCTGACCGATGGCACCGTGCTGCTCGGCGAGGGCGCCGCCTACCCGGAGATCGGCCAGGCGGTGATCAGCCCGGATGGCACGGAGCTGACCGCCCTGGTAAGGCACGGAGGCCGGGCCGAGGTGGTCACCATAGCGGCCGCCACCGGGGCCGAGCGGCGCGTGCTGTACAGCGCCCCGCTGGGCGCCGGGCTGTCCGTCGAGGGGTACGGCGCGCTGCTGAGAACGGACAGCTCCGGGCGCTACGTCCTGTTCGCCGGGTGGTACTTCCTCGCCGGGAACCCAGCCATGCACGGCTGGCTGTCCGGCGGCAGGCCGCACACGCTGGCGCCCTCCCAGCTTCTGGGGGTCCCGGTCGCCTGGTGACAGCCGCCTGGTGACAGCCGCCTGGTGACAGCCGCGGGTCCCGGTCGCCTGGTGACGCCGCCCCGCGGGCGGACTCGAGTCATCGCCCGGCGCCCGGCGGCCGCGGCACCGTCACCCGCGTCCGCGAAGACGCCGGGCTGCGCGGAGGCGAGGGCGCGTTCGCGCTCGCCGGGCCGCAACGGCATGATGAGCTTGTGACTGTTATCCGCGCGCCCCGTGGCGCGGCGCTGACCTGCAAGGGCTGGCCGCAGGAGGCCGCCATGCGGATGCTCATGAACAACCTCGACCCGGAGGTGGCGGAGCACCCCGATCAGCTCATCGTGTACGGCGGGTCGGGCCGCGCCGCCCGGAGCTGGCCCGCGTACGAGGCCATCGTGGCGACGCTGCGGCAGCTCGGGGACGACGAGACCCTGCTCGTCCAGTCCGGCAAGCCGGCCGGCGTGCTCCGGACGCACAAGTGGGCGCCGCGGGTGCTGATCGCGAACTCCAACCTGGTACCGCAGTGGGCCACCTGGGAGGAGTTCCGGCGGCTCGAGCACCTCGGGCTCACCATGTACGGGCAGATGACCGCCGGCTCGTGGATCTACATCGGCACGCAGGGCATCCTCCAGGGCACCTACGAGACCTTCGCCGCGATCGCCGCCAAGCGATTCGGCGGATCGCTCAAGAACACGATCACGCTGACGGCCGGGCTGGGCGGGATGGGCGGCGCGCAGCCGCTCGCGATCACCATGAACGGCGGCGTGGCATTGTGCGTGGAGTGCGACCCGTCCAGGGTCGCCCGCCGGATCGAGCAGGGTTACCTCGACGAGCTGGCCGACGGCCCGGACGACGCCGTGCGCAAGGCGGTGGCCGCGCGTGACGCGGGAACGGCGCGCTCGTTCGGAATCATCGCAAACGCGGCGGACCTGCTGCCGGAACTGCTTGCAATGGGCGCGCCGATCGACATCGTCACCGACCAGACCTCCGCGCACGACCCGATGACCTACCTGCCGCACGGGGTCGCGTTCGGGGACATGGCGGCGCTGCGGGCGGAGGACCCGGCGGGCTTCGTGGCGCGGGCGCGCGAGTCGATGGCCGCGCACGTGCGCGCGATGGTCGGCTTCCTCGACGCGGGCGCCGAGGTGTTCGACTACTGCAACTCGATCCGCGGCGAGGCGCAGCTGGCCGGCTACGACCGGGCGTTCGCGTTCCCCGGGTTCGTGCCCGCGTACATCAGGCCGCTGTTCTGCGAGGGCAAGGGGCCGTTCCGGTGGGCGGCGCTGTCCGGTGACCCGAAGGACATCGCCGCCACCGACGCGGCGATACTCGAGCTGTTCCCCGGCAACGAGGCACTGGCCCGCTGGATCCGGCTGGCGGGAGCCAAGGTGCACTTCCAGGGCCTGCCGGCCAGGATCTGCTGGCTCGGCTACGGCGAACGGCACCTGGCGGGGCTGCGGTTCAACGAGATGGTCGCGCGCGGCGACCTCGCGGCGCCGATCGTGCTCGGCCGCGATCACCTGGACACCGGATCGGTCGCCTCACCGTACCGCGAGACCGAGGGCATGGCCGACGGCTCCGACGCGATCGCCGACTGGCCACTGCTGAACGCGCTGGTCAACACCGCCTCCGGCGCGTCCTGGGTGTCGATCCATCACGGCGGCGGCGTGGGGATCGGGCGGTCCATACACGCCGGGCAGGTGTGCGTCGCCGACGGCAGCGAGCTCGCCGGCCAGAAGCTGGAACGGGTGCTGACCAACGACCCAGCGACCGGCGTGATCCGGCACGCGGACGCGGGCTACGACACCGCGGTACGGGTCGCCGACGCCGCGGGCCTGCGCGTTCGCGTCCCGCCAGCACGATGACCGCGGGACATCCGGGGGGCCCTGGCCCCCCCGGGGGGGATCCGGGGGGATGGGTGCGTCCCAGGGGGGTCCGGGGGGAGGGGCTTCCCGGTCCAGAGGGACAGCGGGGGGTCACCGGGGGGTCATCCCCCGGGGGAAAGCAGCGGCGGTGGCACGCGGAGCTGGCCTGGCTCGCGCGGGGAGCGCGGGTCGCGGAGGGCAGGATCGGGGGACTGCGGGCGGACGTGCTCATCGAGGCGTCCGGCGAGCGGTTCGCAGCGGTCACCCCCGGGGTGCCGCGCGGCGCGCTGCCGCCGGGCACGGTGCGGCTGCCGGGACTGACCCTGCCCGGCCTGGCGAACGCCCATTCGCACGCCTTCCACCGCGCGCTGCGCGGCACCGCGGAGGCGGACGAGGGCACGTTCTGGACCTGGCGCGAGCGCATGTACCGGGTGGCGGAGCGGCTGGACCCGGACAGCTACCACGCGCTCGCCCGCGCCCTGTACGCCGAGATGGCGCTGGCCGGCGTGACCTGCGTCGGCGAGTTCCACTACGTGCACCACGCCGCGGGCGGCGTTCCCTACGCCGACCCGAACGAGCTGGGCAGGTGCCTGCTGCAGGCCGCGTCCGACGCGGGCCTGCGGATCACCCTGCTCGACACCTGCTACCTGTCCGGCGGCCTGTCCCGGGACGGGAGGCCGCAGCCGCTGGACGGCGTGCGGCTGCGGTTCGGCGACGGCTCGCCCGAGGCCTGGGCGTCCCGGCTCGGCGCGTTCGGCGGCGACCAGCTCGGCATGCTGGGCCCGCACGCCCGGCTGGGCGCGGCGGTCCATTCGGTGCGCGCGGTGCCCCCTGACGCCATGCCGGAGATCATGACCTGGGCGCACAAGCACGGAGCGCCGGTGCACGCGCACCTGTCGGAGCAGCCGCTGGAGAACGCCGAATGCCAGGCGGCCTACGGCCGCACCCCGGCCGAGGTCATGTACGAGGCGGGCGTGCTGACCCCCCGGTCCACGATGGTGCACGCGACGCACCTGTCCCGCGGGGACATCGAGCTGCTCGGCGGCTGCCAGACGTTCTGCTGCATCTGCCCGACCACCGAGGCCGACCTCGCCGACGGGATCGGCCCGGCGCCGGCGCTCGCCGCGGCGGGCAGCCCGCTGTCGCTCGGCAGCGACGGCCACACGGTCGTGGACCTGCTGGCCGAGGCGCGCTGGCTGGAGCTGTCCCAGCGGCTGGCGACGCGCCGCCGGGTGCACTTCACCGCCGACGAGCTCGCCGTGGCCGCCACCGTCACCGGGCACGCCTGCCTGGGCTGGCCCGACGCCGGCGAGATCGTGCCAGGCGCCTACGCCGACCTGGTGACGGTGAGCCTGGACAGTCCGCGGCTCGCGGGATCGCGGGCGTCGCCGGACAGCGTGCTGGCGGCTGTGTTCCTCACCGGGACCGCCGCCGACGTGCGGCACGTGGTGATCAGCGGCCGGGACGTGGTCCGCGACGGCCGCCACCTCCTGGTGGACGACGTGCCCGGTGAGCTCGCCACCGCCATCTCCGCCGTCCTCCCGTAACCAGAGTCCTGCGGACGATTTGAGTGCAATCCGCGCCGCGATCCGCGAGGGCGTCAAAACGTCTTGCCTGGTGCAGGCCGAAGGCGGGCGGCTTGCCTGTCAAGGTTGCGGACCTGCGCCGACTCTGGCCCGTAGGCGGCAGCAAGCAGCGGCCGGATGGCTCGCAGTTCCGTGATCGCCGACTCGATCTCGCCGATGCTCGCCAGCAACTGGGCGATGACGAACCGGGACTCCATGACCTTGGCCGCCTCATCCGCGTCCCGTGCCGCTAGCGGTACGGCGTTCATCACGTAGTAGCGAAGCTGGGGCAGTGCCTTGCCGGGTTTCCCGGCCTGTGCGTAGGCGTGCCCGGCTTGGTAGGCGCAGTCAAGTGCCCACGGATCAGCGGCTCCCAGGTGCTGCCGGTAGGCCGTCCCGGCCTGCTCGAAAAGCTGCGCGGCGCGACGGTACTGGCCGCCGATCAGAAGCGCGGCGGCCAGTGTGCGCCGGATCTGCAGCTCGAGCGCGGAGCCGGGGACGGCACGGCCCAGTCCCGCTTCGAGCAGTCTGATCGCATCGGACGGGTTCTCGCCATCAAGGAGCACCTGGACGTCAGCGCGCAGCCGTATGGCCTCGTCCTCGGTGAGCGGGCGGGTGGTTCCGGTACCGGACCCGCCGTCGGCGGCCTTTCCGCCGGCAGGCACCCGGAACGGGTCGCGGCCCATCGGGCCGAGCAGCGGCTGCCGGAACGGCCTTACCGGATCCCGCCTTTCCTCACCTCCCGGCAACGGGCCATCCGCGACCGCGACGGTCCCGGCCGCGATCGGAAGCAGCGCCCGGTACACCGCCTCGGCGGCAGGCCGCGCGGCCGGGTCCTTGGCAAGCATCGCCGCCACCAGCTTGTCAACCGCAGGCGGCACCGACTTACGCGCGGCCGCGGCGGAAGGCACCGCACACTCCTGGTGCGCGACCCGCAGCGGCATCCGCGACGACCCATGGAACGGCATGTCACCGGTGAGCAGCTCAAACAACAGGCAGCCGAGGGAGTACACGTCCGACGCGGGTGTGACCAGCTGTCCGGCCCACTGTTCCGGCGACATGTAGGCAGGCGTGCCGACGGTACGGTCGACCTGAGTAAGCCTGGGCAGCGCCCCCGCCCCGCGCAGAATCGCGATGCCGAAGTCGAGCACCTTCACCAGGCCGCCGTCGGTCACCATGACGTTGGCCGCCTTGATGTCGCGGTGCACGATGTCCACCCGGTGGACGTCAGCAAGAACCGCCGCGATCTGCGCGGCGACTGCCACCGCCCACGCGACGCCCGGCGTGTCTGAACCAGAGAAAGACGCGCCGTCAAGCAGCGTCTCCAGAGTCGATCCGCGCAGCAGTTGCATGACGAGCCAGAGCTGCCGCGTCCCGTCCGGCAAGTCGTCCACGCCAGTGTCATAGACGGCGGGGACGCCGACCAGCTCCAGCCGCGCGCTCATCCGGATCTCGCGCAGGAACCGCCTTTGGTCCCGGTCGAGCGCGTCGAGGATCTCCACCGCCTCCGGCGAGTCCGGCGACCCAGGCACGTAGGAAGGAGGCCGGAGCAGCTTGACCGCGACCGGCCGGTCAAGCCGCTCGTCGTAGCCGAAGTAGACCTCGCTCATGCCGCCCCGGCCCAGCAGCCCGTCGATCCGGTACCGCCCGGCGAGCCGCCGTTTCCCGTCCGTCATCCGCCACCACCGCTCAACAGGCCGAACTTAACGCGCCAGACCCGCCGGTCTCCCGTTCCATCTCGGCGCGCAGCCGCGCCAGTGCCTCCTCGCGCAACGGGTCGGTGATGATCCGGTAAGCGCGACGCCGGGCCGCTTCCTTGACCGCCTTGCGGAACTCGTCGTTGTCGAAGTACAGCTTCATGAACTCGGTGTTCCGCTCCGTGTTCTCGGCGACGATGTCGTCGAGACGGTCGTCGGCCACCTGGCCGAACCGCGCCTCGTCGTTCATCAGCCCGACCTGCTGCATCTCGGTGTCCGACACCAGCCCAACCACCTGCTGGTACACGAGGATCTCGTCCCCGGTGCCGAGATCGAGCCCGAACCGCTCGTTCAGCTCCCTGATCACCTCCGCCAGGTGCTTGACCTCGGGCTCGCGCAGGCCGCTCCCGTCGGCCGAGTGCCCGCGAACCACGCCGTCCTCGCCCGAGGAAGACAGCGACACGCTGTGCGCTCCGGTGAACTCGAGCCGGAAGTGTGACAAGTCCGCGTCCCCGATGTCGACCGACGTGGTGGGCCGTCCCGGCAGCCGCAGCAGCAGCACCCGCCCGTACTGGTACAGCCGCTCAAGCTCCTCGTCGCCCCAGGCGACGATCTGCGCTATCAGCGCGTACGCCCGCGTGTAATCACGAAGCGCCTTCCGGAACCCCTCCCGCTGCTCGTCATCCTCAAGGGCAAGAAATCGGTCGATCGCCGGCTGCAGGTACCCGTGCAGCCGCGCGTGCAGCGCCCGTTCGGCCGCGTCCGGCAACCGCCCTGGCCCGCCCTCGGTCAGCACCCGGACGAACGCCTCCATCTCTGGGACGGCGAGCACTGCGTACGCCATCACCTCCCGCTGCTTGTCATACAGCAGGTTCGGATCCTCGGGCTTGGCGATCGTCGTCTCGAACCACGGTTTGAACGCTGTCTGAATGTCGTCAGCCGAGTTCACGAAGTCGAGCACCCGCACGTCATCCTGCGACTTGAGCGGGTGGATCCGGTTCAGCCGAGATAGCGTTTGCACCGCCGCGACCCCGGTGAGCGGCTTGTCCACGTACATCGCGCACAGTAGCGGCTGGTCGAACCCGGTCTGGTATTTCTCCGCGGCGACAAGCAGCCGGTACTCCCGCTTGCCGCTGGTCTGGGCGTGCGGGTCGTCGGCCCGCGTGTAGTCGAACATCTTCGGTAGCTGCCCCTCGGGAAACCCGTTGAGCTGCGCTTCGGTGACCGTGACCCCGGGCGTCGGCTCAAGCGACCCGGAGAATGCCACCAGCGTCCCGTAGCCGAGGGCGTCCGCGTACGTCTGCATCGCCTGGTACATGGCGAGCGCGTCCGCGCGGCTGCTGGTGACCACCATGGCCTTCGCCCGCCCGCCAAGCCGCCGCGCGACGTTGTCCCGGAAGTCATCGATGATCAGCTTCGCCCGCTGGTCGACTGACGTGGGATGCCGCACCGCGAACCTGACCAGTTCCCGCTTGGCCTTACGCTCATCCACCTCCGGGTTGGCGGAAGCGGACTCCTGCTGCTCAACCGCGAGGTTCCGCAGCCGCCACTTCAGGTCGTAGGTGAGGTAGTTGGCCAGCACGTCGAGGATGTACCCCTCCTCGATCGCCTGCCGCATCGAGTACACGTGGAACGGCACGTTCATGCCGGTCTCGCCGGGCTTGTCGGGGTTCGTCCGGCCCGGGTCGAAGCGGCCGAACAGGTTCAGCGTCCGAGACGTCGGCGTCGCGGTGAACGCGAAGTACGAAAGGTTCGGCTGCTTGCGCCGCATCCGGCCCAGGTACTCGAGCGGCGTCTCGTCCGGCCGCCCCTCGCTGTCCGCGCCGATCGCTTGCCGCAGCCGCGCCGCCGCGTCTCCGCCCTGGGAGGAGTGCGCCTCGTCGACGATGACGGCGTACCGCTTGCCGCCTAGCTTGGCGCCGGCGATCTTTGCCAGGACGTAGGGGAACTTCTGCAACGTCGAGATGATGATCTTCGACGTCGAGTCCTCGAGCGCCGCGGCGAGTTGCGCGGCGTCCTCGTCGATTCGCATCACCACGCCCGGCGTGTGGTCGAACTGGTAGATCGTCCGCTGCAACTGCCGGTCGAGCACGGTCCGGTCGGTGATCACGATGACCTTATGGAACACCTGCTCATTAGCATCGGAGAACAGCGTGGACAGCCGGTGCGCGAGCCACCCGATCGTATTGGATTTCCCCGACCCAGCCGAATGCTCGATCAGGTAGTCCTGCCCCGCCCCGCGGGTCCGCGCGTCCGCGACCATCCGCTGCACCGCGTCCCACTGGTGGTAGCGCGGGAAGATCCGCCGTGCCGCATGCGGATTGTCCTTAGGCCCGGCCGTCTGGACGTGCAGGTAGCGGTGCAGGATCTCCAGCCAGTTATCCCGCTGCCAGATGTTGTCCCAGAGATAAGAAACAGAATAATCATCCCGAACGGGCGCTGGGTTTCCCGCCCCGCCCGAATACCCCGCCCCGGCGGAGCCGACGTTAAACGGCAGGAACTCGGTATCGCCGCCGCTCAACCGGGTCGTGACGAATGCCCGGTCCGGATCCACCGCGAAATGCACGAGCGTCCGCTTGGCGAAGTAGAGTTCATTTGGATCCCGCCGCCGGTACTGTGCGACCGCATCATCCGCGTCTTGCCTGGTCATCGGGTTCTTCAGCTCCACCGATGCCACCGGCAGCCCGTTTACGAAGAACGCCAGGTCCACCGACTGCGTCCCATCTCGCGCGGAGAAATGCAGCTGCCGGGCCACCGACAGCACGTTCGCGTCGTACTCCTTCAGCGCGTCGACGGCAAGCGTATGCCCCGGACGGAAGTAGCACAGGTCCACTGGCACCCCGCGGTCCTTCACCCCGTGCCGCAGCACATCGAGAACCCCGCGCGCGTCGATCTCGTTGGCGACGCGGATCGCGAACGCCCGCATAGCGGCGGTCTGATCCCCGCCATGCAGCTCGATCAACTTCTCGAACCGTTTAACCTGCGTCTTCCCGACAAACTCCCACATCTCCGCGGTAGCGAGCCCGAGCTCCGCGTCATAAAGGCGAGGTCCCCGGATCCACCCCCGCCGTAGCAGTTCATACTCGACCCGTTCCTCAAACGCGAACTCGGTATGCACCCCAGGACTCATACCGTGATCCCTCCCGTGACCGCCGCTGTGATAAGCGCCTGCCGCCGCTCAGCAAGCAGAGCGCGCTGGAGCGTCAAGACCGCCTGCACCTTGGTAACTTCCTCCAGCCAGGACTCGGTTTCGCGAACCACCCGGGCCTGATCCGTTAGGTCGATTAGGGGAATCCTGAAATCACGGATCTTGCTACTGCTCGTGGACGCTAGGTTGGTTGTCTTCGTTCCCGTGCTCTCGAAGTAAGACCGTGCGTATGCGGTGCGCGTAATTAGCGCGAGATATTCTGGTGCGAGTTTCGTCTGATCCGACCGTACAGCGAACACGTGGTTTTGATGCAGGCAGTTCTCGATCTCGCCGTTCCAGACGGTGCCTCGCCCGAGCTTGTCCAGGTCCCCGCCCTCCGTCATGAGTACATCTCCGCGACACAGCGTTGACGATCGGGCCGCTATTCTGGGCACCGTAATATCGTAGATCGATTCAAGGTCAAGGTGCCCGTCCTGGACGTTTGCCACCCGCAGATAGGGCAAAGTTACCGAGTCAGCGCCGGGATCACGGCCGCCGTCTACTGTTAGACCCAACTGAATGACGGACAAGTAGCCCAACCGAACGAAAGACACGTCCGAAGGGCTGGGAACGATCGCCGAAACGCTGCTCGCGATCAACTCGTCTAGGGCAGTAAGTTGACGATCACGCGTACCTTGCAGTCCGTCCATCCGGGCCGTCTCGGCGTCGAGGAAGTCGGCGATCCGCCGCTGCTCGTCGAGTGGTGGAACTGGAACCCTAATGCCGGAGAGGTCTCCCGGGTTGATAGCGGGATAGCTTACGCCCACGGATCGCGCTACCACTTCGTTGATGAAGGGCTGAGACCGACAGACGTAAGCAAGGAACCTGTCATCGATACTCGGTTTTGCTTCGAGAACGGCGAATCCCGTCGAGAAAACCAAGGTCTCATCAGTAGATGGAACTTGGGCGATCGCGCACAGATATGTGCGCACAGTGGAAACCACGGTGCTGCCTGCCGGAGCGATACGACGCGCTCGCGACGGTGCCTGGCCGAACAGCGTGAGTTGGTCGGGAATCGCAATTATCCCTAGATCACCCACAGACGCTATGTCGATGTACCTGAATGAGTAGTTAGGATCGGTCGTCTCTGGCAGCACGCGGCGGTTGATATAGGCGATGTCCTTGAGTCTCATCCTGTCACCTCGCCGAGCAGCTTCTGGATCTGGCTTTCCAGATCGCGGAGTTCCGCGTCGATCTCGGCGAGCGGGCGCGGCGGTGTGTAGACGTAGAAGTGGCGGGTGAAGGGGATCTCGTAGCCGATCTTGGTCTTGTCGTGGTCGATCCAGGCGTCGGGGACGTGAGGGAGTACCTCGCGGGCGAAGTACACGTTTACGTCTTCATCCAGGGGCACGTTCTCGTAGTCGCGCAGGTCCGGGTCTGGCAGAGGAGTGCCCTTGGCCGTCTGGACCTCGCCGTCGGGGTCGGAGACTGATACCGCTGCCCAGATGCCCTTGACCGCCGGCGTCGAGCTGGGCCAGAGCGCTCCACCTGTCTTGGCTGCTGCCAGCAGCCCCGCCTCGGCGTCCTTCTTCGTCAACCACACCGAGCCGAGCGCCCCCCGAAACGCCGTGATGAGCGCGTCCCGCCCGTCCCACTTGGCCAGGGCCTTTGACGACTCCAGGGCCGCAACGGTGTCGTCGGTGAGCTCGAACCTCTGCTTCAGCGGGCGCTGCACGGTGATCCGCTGGTAGCCGAAGTCCCGCGTCGAGAACACCTTCACCCGCCCGTGATCCGGATGCTCCGGATCGGCGGCGATCCGGAGCGCGTCCATGTAGACTTCGGTGACGTACTCGATCTGCTCCTCGCCGATCTCCTTGCGCTTGTCACCCTTGGACTTGCGCATCTTCTCCCACTGGTCCCGGGCATCGAGGAGTACCACCTTGCCCTTGAGCGCCGCTGTCTTTCTGTTGGACAGAATCCAGAAGTATGTGGAGATCCCGGTGTTGTAGAAGAGTTGGTCGGGCAGAGCGACGATGCCTTCCAGCCAGTCGTTCTCCAGAATCCACCGCCGGATCTCCGATTCACCCGACCCTGCCCCTCCTGTGAAAAGCGGAGAACCGTTGAAGACAATGGCCAGCCGACATCCCTTTCCAGTCGGCTCGGGCGGCTCCATCTTGGAGATCATGTGCTGCAGAAACAGCAGCGACCCATCGTTTATGCGGGGAAGCCCCGCGCCGAATCGCCCCGCAAAGCCGATGGCCGCCTCGTCCTGTACTTCCAGCTGCACCTTCCTCCATTCGACGCCGAATGGAGGGTTAGAAAGCATGTAGTCGAATTTCCGGTCCAAATAGCCATCATTGCTAAAGGAGTTACCGAAGTAGATCTTGCCGGGGTTGCCGCCGAGCAGCATCTCCGCCTCGCACGTCGCCCATGACTCGGCGTTGAACTCCTGTCCGAAGAGATAGACCCTTGCGGTCGGGTTGATCTCGTTGATCTTTTCCTTTGCGGACGCGAGCATGCCGCCGGTACCGCAGGCCGGGTCGAAGATATTGATCACCTGGCCATCGCTGGTGATCGTGTCCTTGTCTGGCGCGATCACCAGGTTCGCCATCAGCCGGATGATCTCGCGCGGGGTGAAGTGGTCGCCCGCCTCAGCGTTCGCGTCCTCGTAGAACTTTCTGATGATGTGCTCGAAAACGTAACCCATGTCGTGCGTAGACAGCTTGTCCAGGTCACACATCGCGGCAAACCGCCCAACGACCTGGTACAGCAGCTTGCCCTCATGCAGGCGGGCGATCTGGTTGTTCAACTCGAATCGATCCGTGATCAGCTTGACGTTCGGCGAGAACCCGGCGATGTACACATTCAGGTTCTTCGCCACATGGTTTGGGTCGGCGGCGATCGAGTGGAAGTCCAGCTTTGACGTGTTGTAGAAGGGCAATTTCGCCGCTCGCTCCAGCAGGATCTGCTTGTTCTCAATATTCTGCAGTGCCGCATCCCGGTCCCAGACAGCCTGCCGGGTCGGTGCCATGACTGCGTCGAGTCGACGCAGCACCGTGAATGGCAGGATCACATGGCCATACTCGTGCCGCCGGTAGTCGCCTCGCAAAAGGTCGGCAACCGACCAGATGTGCGCCGCCATCTGCTCGTGCTTTGGCCCCGATGCCCCCGATTCTGATGCCACTGGGCCCGTTGTCACTGACGCCACCCCTTCTCGTCCTTGTCCCTCTTATGCGTCCGGCTCGCGGCCGGAAGTTCGTACTCGGGCGCGACCGCGCCGGTGGTCAGTGCGTAGATCGTCTCCCCGATGACCTTCGCACTGAGGTCTGACACTGCTGCCAGGGCCTGCTCAAGCTCGCTCAGGCGCCGGAATGCATCGCCGTACCGCCGCTGCTCGGCTAGGGGCAGCCGGGGGATGCGGCACCGGCGTAGGTCATCCCGGTTGATGGCTCCGAGCGTATTGGCGACGGGCAGTGCGGCGACGTCGCTTCGCAGGAACAGCGCGACGAAGTAGGGATCGAGCCGGGTGCCGTCGATCTCGACGACCTGCGCGATGCCGCTGACCTCGACGAACCGCCCGATCGCGTCCTCGTCGCCGGCCTTCTCGGCGGTCGCCACGACTGGTGGTCTGCCATGGGTGCGCAGCAGCACATCTCCCGCCCGGGGCGTGTCATCCCGCGCGCGGATCGTCAGCGCCCCTACGCGCTCAAGCTCCGCGAGGGTGACGCTGGAGCGGCGGCTCGTCGTCTTGGGTGCCGCGAACCGCGGCAGTCCGCGTCCCACCGTCGCATAAATCTCGGCGAGCCGCTTTGTCACATGGGCAAGGTCCGTGGCTGACGCTTGGCCGCGCGCAACCAGATGGCGAGACGGCAGCAGGTAGGCGCCCTCATCGAGGAGCTCAAGGCGCTCCACTGCACGGGAAACAGCGGGGTCGCCGCCATCGAACAGCTGCTGCCAGGCGCCGAACTCGAGCGGCACGTCAGCCGGGTCACCGAGTCCGGACAGGTCGATCATGCGCACCGGCACGCGATCAGACGTGTAGGCGGACCGCTGCAATACCCATAGGCAGATATCGATTCCGGGTAGGGTACCCATCCCCTTCGGCAGCGCGATCACCGCGCGGAGCACGCCGGTTCGCACCAGCGCCGCCCGGATGTGCTCGCCGGATGGCTGTGTGCAGCTCCGTCGCGACATCGCGACGACCGCGACCCCATACGTCCGCAGGTGTGCGTAGCAGTGCTGCACCCAAGCAAGTTCCCCGTCACGCGGCGCCGGGATACCGAACTCCCAGCGCCGGTCCGTGGTCAGCTCGGCGGCCGGCCAGTCCGGCCGGTCGAACGGTGGCTCGCACACCACGGCGGCGGCCTTGCCCAGGTAGGCACCGAGCTGGCTGTCGGTGAACGAGTCTCCGGCATGTACCTCATACGGTGCCCCGTAGGAGTTCCCCGAAAGGTTGAAGGCCGCGATCCGGGCTGCCTTCTCATCGATGTCCTGCCCAGCGAGCCGGATCCGCGCGCCGAACCGGTCCGCCACCGCCATCAGCGCCGCAGCCGTCCCACACGCTGGATCAATGACCGCCGGCAGTTCCGGGTCGTCGTTCGCGTCACCGCGATACGGCCCTCCTCCGGCGAATTCCGCGTCCCGCTCATATGGGCGATCCGGCCAGGCGCCATCGTCGTCGGCTGTCCGGTCCGGCGCGATCGACCGGGGCAGCAGCGCCACCATCGTCCGAGCCAGCAGATCACTGGGGAGCAGGTCGCTGATGGATCGCTCCGGCAGCCGCTTCCATGCCTCCGCGAACACCGTGCCGAAGGTCTCGCTGAAGCTCTTGTCCATGGCCCCCGTGCCAGGCGCGCCAACCCGGATCGTCCCGCCGTCTGTACGCCCCGCCGTTGCAAGCTGATCCGCCTTCCCTGTCTCCTTCAGCCAGGTCAGGACCTCGACCCGGTCGAAGGTCGGGCTGTTCGGCGATCCGCCCGCCGGCTTTGGAAACTCCGGGTACCGCTTCCGCCAGTTGGACACGGCAGCCCGGCCGACCCCGGCCAGCCGCGCGATGGCAGACGCAGTGATCAGCTCCTGCCCCTCAGGCTCCATGCCTCCACCGTACTGGCGCGATCATCAGTACACAAGGATTTGTGAACTCTGGCGACAGCGTTCACAAATCCTGTATGCTGAGCTTAGGCCCAGGTGAGCTATGGCGAATCGCTCGAAGATGCCCCCGCGCGCCGAACGCAGCCAGTCGTCATCCCTTTTCGGCCGTGGAGTGCGCCTAAAGCAGCTTGGCAGGAAGGTCGTCGTTGGTATGATAAGTAGTATGACACGGCAGAAAATCGCGATTACCCTGCCGGAAGAACAGGTCGCTGCCGCGCGGCAGGCGGTGGCTGAGGGCCGCGCGGCCTCGGTTTCCGCGTATATCTCCAAGGCGCTCGCCCGACGTACCGCCGAAGAGGAAATGGCCGAGATCATTGCGGAGATCTACGCGCAAGCGGGCGAGCCCACTGACGAGGACCGGACATGGGCCCGCCGGGTGCTTGGCGTTGAGCCGTGACCGGCCTGACTCTCGATACAGGGGCGCTGATCGCGATCGAGGCCGGCAGCCCTCGCATGGCGCTGCTGGTCGAGCAGGCGATAGCCGCAGGCGCCGAGTTGGCGATACCGGCCGGAGTCGTCGCCCAGGCATGGCGAGGGGGCGCCCGACAGGTGAGGCTCGCAAAGCTGCTGCAGCTTCAGGTGACTTCGATTGTTGCTCTCGACGCCAAGCTTGCCCTACGCGTTGGCGCCAGGTGTGCATCCACTGGCTCAACGGACGTGGTGGATGTGAGCGTGGCCATCTGCGCGAGTGACCGCGGACATCCCGTCATCACCAGCGACCCAGCCGATATCGCCGCGATCGACCCGGCGCTGACGATCGTCCGGCCGACATGACGCCGGAGCCGCCTAAGCCTACGGCCGCACCTCGGCCAAGGTTATGTACGCGGCGGGCGTGCTGACCCGCGCTCCACGATGGTGCACGCGACCCAACTGACCGGCGGGGATATCGAGCTGCTCGGCGGCAGCCAGACGTTCTGCTGCATCTGCCGACCACCGCGGCCGACCTCGTCGACGGGATCGGGCCAGCGTCGGCGCTCGCCGCCGCGGGCAGCGCACTGGCGGTCATCCTCACCAGGACTGCCGCCGACGTGCGGCACGTGGTGATCAGCGGCCGGGACGTGGTCCGCGACGGCCGCCACCTCCTGGTGGACGACGTGCCCGGTGAGCTCGCCGCCGCCATCTCCGCCGTCCTCCCTTAGCATCCCCGGAGCCGTCCTCCCATACGATCTCCGGAGCCGTCCTCCCCATAGATCCCCGGAGCCGTCCTCCCCATAGGATCCCCGGATTTGGGTGCGATTCGCGTCGTCATGGCAGCGCAGAATGCACCCAAATCCGGTCGGCCGCGGTTGCCGGCGGCGCTCAGGGGGCGCCGGCCACGAGACGGCCCGATCGCCAGATGGCGCGGACGAGGGGAACGCCCGGGCGGTACGCCAGGTACGCGTGCGACGGCGCGTCAAGCATGATCAGGTCCGCCCGCGCGCCCGGCGCGAGATGACCGACGTCGGTACGCAGCAGCGCGCGGGCGCCTCCCGCGGTCGCCGCCCACACGGCCTCCTCCGTCGTCATGCGCATCTCGCGGACCGCGAGCGCGACACAGAACGCCATGCTGGACGTGAACGATGATCCGGGGTTGCAGTCGGTGGCCAGCGCGACGGTCACCCCCGCGTTGAGCAGCGGGCGCGCGTCCGGGTACCGCTGCCTGGTGCCGAACTCCGCGCCGGGCAGCAGCGTGGCGACCGTCCCGGACGAGGCGAGCGCGTCCACGTCGGCGGCTGTGAGAAACGTGCAGTGGTCGGCCGAGGCGGCACCGGCCTCGACGGCGACCTGGACGCCGGGCCCCCGCCCGAGCTGATTCGCGTGCACCCGGGGCCGCAGCCCGCGCGATCTGCCGGCGGCGAGGACGGCGCGCGCCTCGCCGGCGCCGAACGCGCCCCGCTCGCAGAACACGTCGACCCACCGCGCGTGCGGCGCGCACGCGTCGAGCATCGCTCCGCACACCAGCGCCACGTACCCGTCGGCGTCGCCGCCGAACTCCGGCGGCACCACGTGCGCGCCGAGGTATGTCACCTCCGGGGTGAGTTCGGCGGCAAGCGTCACCAGCCGCGCCTCGTCGGCCACGGTCAGGCCGTACCCGGACTTGCACTCGAACGTGGTCGTGCCCTGGCGGAGCATCTCGTCGGCGAGCCTGCGCAGCCCGGCCCGCAGCGTGGCGTCGGTCGCGGCCCTGGTGGCCGCGACCGTGGTCAGGATGCCGCCCGCCTGGTACGGCATGCCGGCCATCCTGGCGGCGAACTCGGCGCCGCGCTCCCCGGCGAACACGAGGTGCGCGTGCGAGTCGACGAACCCGGGCAGCACGGCCCGGCCACCCGCGTCGATCACCGCGTCGGCGGCCGGCGCCTGGGACGCCAGCCCGGTCCAGGCGACCGTGACGCCGTCGATGACCAGCGCCGCGTCCGGGATCGCCGCGAACCCGGCCGGCCGGGAATCCCGGTGGCACCCCCCGCGGCCGGGGTACCCGGCGGAGCCGCCTCCCTCGGGCGCGTTCGTCACCAGCTCGCCGATGCGCGTGATCAGCGTGCTCTTGGCTTGTGTCACGCCATTAGCTTCCCGCAGGAGCGGGCAGCCTACACACGGGCTCGACTGTTGTCGCGACTACAAGATAATGTAGTCGCGACAACAAGCTGATGAGAGGGGCAGGCATGTACGTCTTTGGCGCAGAGCAGAGCATCAGCGGCGACCTGGCGGCGGTCTGGTCCGTCTGGACGGACCTGCCGCGCTTTCCCGGATGGGACCCGCGCGAGGCGGGAAGCGGCCAAGCGTGACTGACGTTCCCGGGCCCAGGGGCCCTCTGATGAGCCCCGGATTCTGGCTGCATCACGCGGCGCTCGCCTGGCGTAACGCCCTCGATTCCGGGCTCAGGCCACTGGGCCTGACCCATACGCAGTTCAGCCTTCTGGGCGCGGTGAGCTGGCTGACCAGCCAGGACGGGCCGCCCACCCAGCAGCAGGCGGCGGAGCTGTCCGGGTCGGACCGGATGATGGCCTCCAAGGTGGCCGGCACCCTGGAGCGGCGCGGGCTGGTGGCCCGGGCGCCCGACCCCCGCGACGCGCGGAGCAAGCGGCTGGTGATCACCGCCGGCGGCCAGGCCCTGATCCGCCAGGCGGTCGCCGTCGCGGCGGAGGTGGACGCCGCGTTCTTCGGCACCGGGTCAGCCCGCGAGAGAATGCGGCTGGAACTGCGCGAGATGGCCGAACGCGGGCAGGCCCGGTTATGCCTTCCGCGCCACGCCGTTCCGCGCCGGCGACGGCCTGGCCCCGTCGAGCTCGCTGTCCGGCCGCTCGTTGTACCGCTGTATCGACTCACCCCGCCTCCGCACACGAACCGCTGCGTAAGCACTGACGGAAGCAAATCGCATCATCAAGATGAGCCGCCTATGGCTCGCGCCCTCCTCCGCGTCCCTTCCCACCAGGGGTGCGCCTGTCCCGCGCGCGATGCCGGCGAGGCTGCGCACCTGGCTGGTAAGACTTCCGTCAATCTACGCGTAACGGCCGCGGAAGCGGACCAGCGGAGTGCCCGACTCGGCCACGTACGCGACCCCCGTCACGCCGGCGATCACCAGCAGGTGATCGCCGGCCGGCACCCGGCGCGCCACCGTGCACTCGATGGCGGCGAGGGCGCCGTCGGGGATCAGCGCGCTGGACGCCTGGCCGCGCCGGTGCGGCACGTCGCCGAGCATCAGCCGCGCGCCCGGGCGTCCGGCGGCGGAGAACCGCCCGGCCAGCATGCGCTGCCCCGAGCCGAGCAGGGTCACCGCGAACGCCTGCGCGGGCAGCGACGGCCTGCCGAACACCTCCGCCAGGTACGAATCCGCCTGCAGCGACACCAGGACGAGCGGCGGGTCCAGCGACACCGGGCAGAACGCGCTCACGATCGTCCCGACGTCGTCGCGGCCGTCGGAGAGCGTGACCAGGGTGATCCCCGCCGCCCAGGCCGACAGCGCCGCGGCGAGTTCCGCTGCCGGCGCTGGCACCACGGATCGTTCCGTCAACTGATTCTCCAGATACCCGGCAGCATCAGCGGTCCGTACGGCGGCAGGCCGGCGCGGGCAGCGAGCTGCCAGGCCGGCCCCCAGCCGTCCGTGAACAGCGCCTCGGACAGCAGTGCCCGCGCCAGCGAACCGTCAGCCCCGTCGCCGGGCAGCGCGCCGGTGAGCCCGCCGCCCAGCCGCCGTCCGGCCAGCGCCGCGGGGCGGGACTCGCTGGACTCGGCCGGCCGCAGCTGGTCGAGCGGAGTGACCCGGGGGAACACGCGTACCGGCGCGTCGCCGGGCAGGCCGGCCCGGCGGCGGGCGATCGCCATCGCGTCGTGCAGCCCGCCGGTCTCGTCGGCGAGGCCGTTCGCGACCGCGTCCGCGCCCGTCCAGACCCGGCCGCGCGCGAGCTCGTGCACCCGCTCCTTCGGCATCCGCCGTCCCGCCGCGACCTTGCCGGTGAAATCGGCGTAGATCTCGTCGAGCCAGCCGTTGATCCGTTCCCACTCCTCGTCGGTGAACGGGTGCGACGCGGAGAACATCGTGGCGTGCGCCCCCTCGGTCACGGTGTCGGTGGCCACCCCCGCCCGCCCGAACATGTCCCGCAGCACCGGCTTGCCCATGATGACGCCGATGGACCCGGTGAGCGTGCCGGGCTGTGCGACGATCACGTCGGCCGCCATCGAGATGAAGTACCCGCCGGACGCCGCCACGTCGCCCATGGACACGACGACCGGCTTGCCGGTGGCCCGCACCCGTACCACCTCGCGCCAGATCGTGTCCGACGCGGTGTATGAGCCGCCGGGGCTGTTCACCCGCAGCAGGATCGCGCGCGCCCGGTCGTCGCCGCCGGCCGCGCGCAGCGCGGCGGCCACCGTGTCCGAGCCCATCGCGCCGCCGGACAGCGGCCCGCGCCCGCTGCGCCCGTGCCGGATCGGCCCCTGCGCGTAGATCATGGCGACGAAGCGCTCCCGCGGGTTCGGCAGGTGACGGGCCCGCTGGGCGAGCGTGTGCGCCCGCTGGTAGCGGTGAACATACTGCAGCACCGCGTCGGCGCCCGCTTCCTTGCGGACCGCGTCGTACACCTCGTCGCGGTAGCCGAGCGCGTCGACCAGGCCCTCGTCGAGCGCCTGCTGCGCGAGGAACGGCCCGCGATCGAGGAGCTCGCGCGCCTGCTCCTCGGTCTTGCCGCGGCGTTCGGCGATCGCGGTCGTGAGCTGGCCCGCGATCGACTCGGCGAGGCGCTGTGCCGCTTCGCGCGCCGGGCCCGTGAAGCCGCGCTCGGTCAGCGGGTCGGCCGCCGTCTTGTACTCGTGGCGCTTGGCGCTCTGGAAGTCCACGCCGATCTTCGCCAGCGCGTCGTGCACGAAGACCTGCTCGACGGCGACGCCGGTGAGCCCCAGCGTGCCGGAGGGCTGCAGGTAGATCCGGTCGAACGCGGTCGCCAGGTAGTAGGGCAGGTTGCCGCGGACGAAGTCGCCGAACGTCTCGGCCCACGCCACCGTGAGCTTTCCCGTCTCGCGGAACGCGGCGACCGCCTCGCGCAGTTCCTGGCTCTTGGCCAGGCCGATCCTGCCGCCGCCGACCTTGACGACCAGCGCGCGGACCCGGTCGTCACGGCCGGCCCGCCTGAGGCCCTCGAGCACGTCGAGCAGCCGCATGCGGCGCATCGTGAGCAGCGCGGAGACGGGGTCCGGCGGCGGTCCCTCGGCGAGCCCGTCGGTCAGGTCGAGTTCGAGGATCAGCGGGGCCGTCCTGCGCTGGCGTAGCCTGGTGACCTGCGCGGTGAGTTGTGATCCAAGCTGGCTGCCGGGCTTGCCGTTGAGCGTCGCGTCTGCCATGCGGCCAGCTTACGCGCGGGGCCGCCACGGGCCGTCGGCCGTGCGCGGAGGATTGTCCGGACGACCAAGGGGTGCTGCGATCAGCGACAGTGGGCTCACGGTGGTTGTCGACGTGGCCAACGTCATGGGCGCGCGGGCCGACGGCTGGTGGCGCGACCGTTCCGCGGCCGCGCTGCGGCTCTACCGCGAGATCGCCGCGCTGGCCGCGCGCGGTGTCGAGCCGGGCGTGCTGCCGGATGGTGTCGAGCCGGGCGTGCTGCCGGATGCGGTGCGCCCGGCCACGCGGCCCGCGCGCTGCTTTCCCGAGTATGTCCTCGTGCTCGAGGGCAGGAGCAGGGACGCCGCCGCGCAGATGGCAGCGGCCCCCGGTCCACGAGTGCGGGTCGTCGCGGCACCGGGGGCGGGCGACGACGCGATCGCCGAAGTGGCACATGACCTGCCCGGGCCGCGCCTCGTGGTGACCGCGGACCGGGAGCTTCGCCGTCGTGTCGCGGCGGCCGGCGCCGCGGTGACCGGCCCCGGGTGGCTCCTCGGCCTGCTGTAGGCGTTCATCCGCCCGGGCGTCCGCTGGCGTCCCCCGGACGCACGCCGCCGTCCCCCGGGGCGGTCAATGCCCCCCGCAGGGCTGCATAGCATGGAGGGAGCCAAGCCATCTGGCGTACCGACCGCTATTGACCGGAACCTGATGCGCATGTACGTGCTTCTCCCTGTCGCAGTGATCCTCCTGGCATGCCTGCTGTACGCCGCCGACCGGGGCCTCAAGGCGGTCCGGCAGGGCCTCCGCCGCCGTGAGGCCGGCATCCGGCTGCTGGCGGCCGCGGCCCAGGCCGAGGAAGAGGAGAGACAGCGAAGAGAGACCAAAGAGGCGAGCGGAGCGCTCACCAGCGTGCTTCCGGCGATCCACGACCGGGGGCCCCGCAGCGTCGCCTGACCTGAGGGATCGCAAGGGGAGCTCATGAAGGTCGTGGTGCTCGCCGACACGCACGCGCCGCGCAGGTGGCGATCATGCCCGCCGCGCGTCGCGCGGTACCTGCGCGGCGCCGACCTGATCCTGCACGCGGGCGACGTGTGCACCGCAGCCGCCCTCGATGAGATCTCCGGCTATGCCCCGGTCGTCGCGGTCGCCGGCAACAACGACGGCCAGGACGTGGCCGACTGGGGAGCCGCGGAGACCGCGGAGCTGGACCTGGGAGGGCTGCGGGTCGCGATGATCCACGACAGCGGCCCCGCCGCCGGCCGGATCGCCCGGATGCGCCGCCGGTTTCCCGGGGCGGACCTGGTCGTGTTCGGGCACTCCCATATACCGCTGGACCAGTCGGGGGGCGGGCTGCGTATCTTCAACCCGGGGTCGCCGACGGACCGCAGGCGCCAGCCGCACGGCACGCTGGGAGTGCTGCGGATCGACGGCGGCAGGCTCGCCGAGGCGCGGATCGTCCCGGTCACCTGACGCCTGCGCTCACCCTGACGCCTGGGCGCTCACCTGACGCGTGGGCGCTGACCTGACGCGTGGGCGCTCACCACCGCTCGCGGTGCACGACCTCCCCGAACGGGCGGCGGTTCGGGCGGCGGATCAGCGTCAGGGGGCGGCCGGCAGGGTAACCGAGCGCGATCAGGAAGGCGCAGAACCGGTCGCCGGGGAAGCCGAGCGCCTCGCGCGCAACGTCCTGGTCGAACACGCCCGCGTGACCGCTGCCGATGCCCAGTCCCGCCGCCGCCAGCATCATGCTCATCGTCGCCTGGCCCAGGTCGTAGTACACCCGGGTACGCTCGGCCTCCCCGGGAACCGGGGCGACCAGCGCGATCGCGGCCGCGGCGGCCGCCACGTAGCCGCCGCCGGGCGACACGCGCGACAGCTGTTCCAGCCGCTCGCGCTCCTTCACCAGGACGAAGTCCCAGGGCTGCCAGTTGCGCGACGACGGCGACCTGCGGCCGGACTCGAGGATCTCGTCAAGATGATCGTCAGCGACCGGCCGGTCCTCGAACTGCCTGACGTTCCGCCGCGACCGTATGGCCTCCCACGTCTGCATTGCCGTAGCCTAACCGACCGCTGGCCGCCCGCCCGCGGGCCCGTTGCCGCGGGCCCGTTGCCGCGGGGCCGGTGGCGTACTCGACGGCCCGGCCGCGGGGCCGTTGGCGCATCTGGCCCCGTCCAGTGGGGCCGATTACGCCAGCGGCCCCACTCGCCGCCGCCGTAATCGACGGCGCGGCACCCGTAGCAGCACCAAAGTTTCCGCAATTCTGCCCGGAGATGCCCGCAGCAACCCGTGGCGGAAACGCGTGGCCAGGATGCAGGCCCCTAGTTTCCGTAATCGCGTTCGAGGCTCGCGTGTCCTGGAAACGCCGGGTCGTATATGGCACCCGAAGTTCCACGATACGGTTTGTGCCCGGCACATCACTCGGGGACGAGCCAGAGGACGCCGAGTGGGGGGAGGGTGAGCCGCGCCGACGCGGGCCTGCCGTGGCAGGGTTCCGGGACCGCCTCGACCATGCCCAGGTTGCCCACCCCGCTGCCGCCGTAGACGTCGGCGTCGGTGTTGAGCGCCTCCCGCCACCGGCCCGCCCGCGGCAGGCCTATCCGGTAGTTGTAGTGCGGCGTCGCGGAGAAGTTGGCGACACACGCGATCACCCCGCCAGGCCCCGCGTCCCCGCCCTCGCCAGGCCCCGCAAGACCGCCCGCGCCAGGCCCCGCAAGACCGCCCGCGCCCAAGCCCGCGTCCGCAACCCCGCCCGCGTCCGCAACCCTGCCCGCGTCCGCGACCCCGCCCGCGCCCAAGCTCCCGGAACCGCCCAAGCCCGCACTCGCGCCCGCGCCCGCGCCGTCGTCCCCGGCGAACCGAAGGAACGAGAGCACGTTGCCCTGCGCATCGTTCGCGTCGATCCAGGCGAACCCGTCGGGCGTCGTGTCCCGGCACCACAGCGCCGGAGTCCGGCGGTAGAGCGCGTTGATGTCACGGACCAGCCGCTGCACGCCGGCGTGCACGTCGAACTGCAGCACCCACCAGTCGAGCCCGTTGGTCTCGGACCACTCGTTGCCCTGGCCGAACTCCGACCCCATGAACAGCAGCTGCTTACCCGGATGCGCCCACATGTAGCCGAACAGGGCGCGCAGCCCGGCGAAGCGCCGCCATTCGTCGCCGGGCATCTTGGCCAGCAGCGATCCCTTGCCGTGCACCACCTCGTCGTGCGACAGGGGCAGCACGAAGTTCTCCGAGAACGCGTACACGAGCGAGAACGTCAGCTCGTTGTGGTGGTACTGGCGGTGGACCGGGTCGTGCCGCATGTACTCGAGCGTGTCGTTCATCCAGCCCATGTTCCACTTGAAGCCGAACCCGAGCCCGCCCAGGTGCACCGGCCGCGACACCCCGGGCCACGCGGTCGACTCCTCGGCGATCATCATGATGCCGGGCACCCGCTTGTAGCAGGTCGCGTTGACCTCCTGCAGGAACGAGATCGCGTCCAGGTTCTCCCGGCCGCCGAAGGCGTTCGGCGTCCACTCGCCCGGCCGGCGTGAGTAGTCCAGGTACAGCATGGACGCGACCGCGTCCACCCGGAGCCCGTCGACGTGGAACTCCTCCAGCCAGTAGATGGCGTTGGCGACGAGGAAGTTGCGCACCTCGGACCGCCCGTAGTTGAACACGAGCGTTCCCCAGTCGGGGTGCGACCCCATCCGCGGGTCCGCGTGCTCGTACAGCGCGGTGCCGTCGAACTGCGCGAGCGCCCACGAGTCCCGGGGGAAGTGCGCGGGCACCCAGTCGACGATCACCCCGATGCCCGCCTGGTGCAGCGTGTCGACGAGGAACCTGAAGTCGTCCGGTGAGCCGTAGCGGGCGGTCGGCGCGTAGTACGAGGTCACCTGGTATCCCCAGGACCCGCCGAACGGGTGCTCGGCGACCGGCAGGAACTCCACGTGCGTGAAACCGAGGCCGGTGACGTAGGCCGCGAGCTCGGTCGCGAGCTCCCGGTACGACAGCCCGGGCCGCCACGAGCCGATGTGCACCTCGTACACGCTCATCGGCTCGCGGACCGGCTGGCGCTGCGCCCGCTCCGCGAGCCACGCCTGGTCGCCCCACTCGTAGCCCGACGCGTACACCACCGAGGCGGTGGCCGGCGGCTTCTCGGCGAGCTGCGCCATCGGGTCGGCCTTCTCCCGCCACACGCCGTCCGGCCCGCAGATGGAGAACTTGTAGCGCGCGCCGGGGCCGGCGCCGGGCACGAACAGCTCCCAGACCCCGGCGCCGCCGAGGGACCGCATGGGGTGCCCGCGGCCGTCCCAGTAGTTGAAGTCGCCGACGACGCGGACTCCGTGAGCGTTTGGTGCCCAGACTGCAAAGGCTGTCCCAGTGATTTTTCCGAAATTTTGTCCGAACGAATCGCTGGTTCCCCCGGCCGGCGCGGCTTCGCCGCCGGTCCCCCCGGTCACGGCCGCGTCCCATCCGTAGCTGCGCACGTGCGCGCCGAGCACCCGCCACAGTTCCTCGTGCCTGCCCTCGGCGATCAGGTGCAGGTCGACCTCGCCCAGCGTGGGCAGGTGGCGGTAGGGGTCATCCTGGAGCGGGACCTCCCGGGGCGCCCCGCGTTCCCCGCCGTCGGCGGGGGCCACCGCCGGGGAAGCCGCTGCCCCGGGGGCGGCGCCACCGCCCGTTCGGCCGGAATCATCGTCGTAAGTGACGGCGAGCCGGTAGTCGGGTACGGCGGGGACCGGCAGGGTGACCTCGAAAACGCCCTGGTGGACGTGGGCCATGGGGAAGCGGCGGCCGTCGGCGAGCACCACGGCGACGCCGGCGGCCATCGGGCGCAGGGCGCGGATCGTGACGCCGCCCGGCGACGGGTGCGCGCCGAGGACCGAGTGCGGGTCGTGATGCTGGCCGGCGACGACCCGCTCGATCTCGCCCAGCGTGGGGACGCCTGTCGAAGTCGCCATCAGAACTCGGCGAGGGACTCGAGCGGGATCGGGAGCCAGGAGGGGCGGTGCCTGGCCTCGTACAGCACCTCATACACCGCCTTGTCGAGCTGCAGCGCGCGGAGCAGCACGTCGCTGCCCGCCGGGTCGATGCCGCCGGCCTCGGCGTAGCCGGCGCAGAACGCGTCGCCGTTCCTGTGCACCCAGTCCCGCGCCGCGCCGGACAGCCGCTCGCGGTCCGGATGCGTGAGCAGCTGGTGGCGCGCGGCGTAGTCGAAGGAGCGGAGTATGCCGGCCACGTCCCGCAGCGGTGACGAACGGGCCCTGCGCTGGGCGAGCGGGGTGGCGGGCTCGCCCTCGAAGTCCAGGATGACCCAGCCCGTCTCGGTCCGCATGACCTGGCCGAGGTGGTAGTCGCCGTGCACGCGCTGGACCGGGAACGGGCCCTTGAGCTTGGCGAGGCTGGAGTAGGCGTCGCCGATCATGTCGGCGTAACGGCCCAGTTCCGGAACCGCGGCGGTGGCGATGTCCAGCTTCCGGAACATCTGCTCGGTCACCTCGGTGACCGCGTCGGCCGGCAGCTCGTCGGTGCCGAACGCGTGCGCGAGGTCGGCGTGCACGCTCGCCGTGGCGGCGCCGAGGCGGCGCGCCTCTCCGGCGAAGTCGCCGCCGGCTTCGGCGGCCACGCCCGCGAAGTTGGACAGCGCCTCGCTCGCGTAGAGGTCGCGCACGCTGGTCGCGGCGAGAGACCAGCCGTCGGAGGCGAGCCGCAGGTATCTCGACAGGATCGCCAGGATCGTGGGTACTCCGTCCATCCTGGTCTCGATCCAGCCGAACGGCTCGGCGATGTGCGGCGACCCGAGCTCGTGCAGCGCGGCGGTCACCTCGAGGTCGGGGTTCGGGCCCGGGGACAGCCTGCGGAACACCTTGAGGATGGCTTCCTCGCCGTAGACGAGGCTGGTGTTGGTCTGCTCGGTGGTGAGCACGAGGCTGTCCAGGTCCGTGTCGAACACGGCGCCGGGGATGCGGTGCATCTGGAGGGAGCCGACCGAGTCTTCGGCGGCGATGGCGGCGAGCAGCGGGCGCGTGAGGTCGGAGTCGTGCAGCGCGTCATAGGCCTGCCGGCCGTCGTCCGCCTCGCCGATCCTGGCGTGCCGCAGGCTGTCAGGCAGGCTCCGCCGCAGGCCGGCCAGCACCTGGTAGTAGTCCACCGTGGTGCCGTGTGAGACCGTGACGATCAGGTGATGCAGCGCCGGATCGCCCGCGACCATCTCGGCGTCGGCCAGCACCGCGAGATCGCGGAGCTTGCGGCCCTTGCCCGCGAACCATCGTTGCTTCAGCAGCCATGTCGCTAGTGCGTCCTCGAAAGCCATCGACCTCGCTCATCCCGTTGTTCTCATGCCCTCATCGTTCAAGATCCTCCCTCGGGGGCGGGAGCTGAAACCAGTAGAAGCCATGTCCCGGAAGGGTCAGCAGGTAGGGGAGCTCACCGATCCGCGGGAACGTCACGCCGCCCATGCACTCCACCGGGGTGACGCCCATGAACCGGCGCAGGTCGAGTTCGACCGGCTGCGGGAACCTGGACAGGTTGTTCACGCAGAGGACCCGGTCGGTGCCGTCGCCGTCGCGGAAGCCAGGGTAGGCGCGGGAATCCTGGCCGCCCTGCGCCTCGTGCTCGCGGACGAACGCGAGCACGCTCGGGTTGGAGGAGGTCAGCTCCTCGTACGCGCCGGTCCCGAACACCGGGTGCCGCTTCCTGATCTCGATCATCCGCCTGGTCCAGTGCAGCAGCGACCCCGGGATGCGCTGCTGCGCCTCGACGTTGAGCGACTGGTAGCCGTAGATCGGGTCCATGATCGGCGGCAGGTACAGCCGCTGCGGATCGCAGCTGGAGAAGCCGCCGTTGCGGTCGGGCGTCCACTGCATGGGCGTCCGCACGCCGTCCCGGTCGCCGAGCCAGATGTTGTCGCCCATGCCGATCTCGTCCCCGTAGTACATGACCGGGGAGCCCGGCAGCGACAGCAGCAGCGCGGTGAACAGCTCGAGCTGGTTGCGGTCGTTGTCGAGCAGGGGCGCGAGCCGCCGCCGGATCCCGATGTTCGCCTTCATGCGGGGGTCCTTGGCGTATTCGGCGTACATGTAGTCCCGCTCGTCGTCGGCGACCATCTCCAGCGTCAGCTCGTCGTGGTTGCGCAGGAAGATGCCCCACTGGCAGCCCGAAGGGATCTTCGGGGTCTGGGCGAGGATCTCCGAGACCGGGTAGCGCTGCTCCCGCCGCACGGCCATGAAGATGCGCGGCATCAGCGGGAAGTGGAACGCCATGTGGCACTCGTTGCCGCCGGTTTCCGGGTCGCCGAAGTACTCCACCACGTCGGCCGGCCACTGGTTCGCCTCCGCCAGCAGCACCCGGTCCGGGTACAGCTTGTCCACCTCCGCCCGGATCCGCTTCAGGTACTCGTGCGTCTCCTTCAGGTTCTCGCAGTTGGTGCCCTCCCGCTCGTACAGGTAGGGCACGGCGTCCAGCCGGAAGCCGTCGATGCCGAGGTCCAGCCAGAACCGCAGCACCTCGATCATCGCGTCCTGGACCCTCGGGTTCTCGAAGTTGAGGTCCGGCTGGTGGGAGAAGAACCTGTGCCAGTAGTACTGGCCGCGCACCGGGTCGAAGGTCCAGTTGGAGGTCTCGGTGTCGACGAAGATGATCCGCGCACCCGGGTACTTGTCGTTGGTGTCCGACCACACGTAGAAGTCGCCGAACGGCCCGTCCGGGTCGGTCCGCGACGCCTGGAACCACGGATGCTGGTCGCTGGTGTGGTTCATGACCAGGTCGGCGATCACGCGGATGCCGCGCTTGTGCGCCTCCTCGACGAGCTCGATGAAGTCGCCGATGTTGCCGTAGTCGCCGAGCACCCGCATGTAATCCGAGATGTCGTAGCCGCCGTCCTTGAGCGGCGACTCGTATATCGGCAACAGCCAGATGCAGTCGATGCCCAGCCACTGCAGGTAGTCAAGACGCGACGTGAGACCGCGGATGTCGCCGGTACCGTCCCCGCTGGCGTCGGCGAACCCGCGGACCAGCACCTCGTAGAAGACCGCGCGCCGGTACCACTCCGGATCCCGCGGCCGGTCGAACGAGAAGGAATCCGGGACAGGCTCGCCCGGTGCGGTGGCGAAGTCCGTGTTCTGCGGTGCCTGGGCCGGCCGGCCGGCTGCCGGCTGCTGCTCTGTCACTGCTGGCGTCTCCTCCAGATTGCGCGACCATCACGTTCGGCGGCTGGTTCGGCGGCTGCCCGCCCGCTCTAGATGCCCTGGCCGTGCGTGACGGCAAAGATGTGTGCCGGCTGCACGGCCGGGTCCAGGCGCACGTAGTTGGCCTGTCCCCACCGGTAGGACTCACCGGTGAGCTCGTCCGTGACGGTGAACTCGGCCGGCGGGTCTATGCCTAGCGCGGGCAGGTCCAGCCAGACCGTCGCCTCTCTGGTCTGGTGCGGGTCAACGTTCACTACCACCAGGACGGTGTCGGAGACCGTACCGCCTGGTCCCCCCTCTGTCGGCGCCGCTGCCGCGGAGGTTCTCCCCGCGATGTTACCTCCTGCGAGCGCACTTCCCGTACCGGCTGAGCGGGCGGTTTTCTCCCGCCCGGCCAGGCGCTTCGAGAAGCAGATCAGCTCCGGCTGATCGACGTGATGGAACTGTAGGTTACGCAGCCAGTGGAGTGCCGGGTGGGATTTCCGGATTCTATTGAGACTCGTAATAAATGGCGCGATCCCGAGCCCGTCGCGCGCCGCGGCCGCCCAGTCCCGCGGCCTGTACTGGAATTTCTCGGAATCCAGGTACTCTTCGCTGCCGGGCCGCAGCGGAGTGTTCTCGCAGAGCTCGTATCCGGAGTAGATGCCCCACGACGGGCTCAGCATCGCCGCCAGGACGGCGCGGATGCGGAACGCGGGCGGCCCGCCGTGCTGCAGGTACTCGTTCAGGATGTCCGGGGTGTTGGCGAAGAAGTTCGGCCGCATGTAAGCGGCGGCGGGACCGGACAGCTCCCGCATGTAACCGGTGAGCTCCCCGACGCTGTTGCGCCAGGTGAAGTACGTGTAGGACTGGTGGAAGCCGATCTTCGCCAGGGTCGCCATCATGGCCGGGCGGGTGAACGCCTCGGCGAGGAACACCACGTCGGGGTCGGTGCGGCGGACGTCGGCCAGCAGCCGCTCCCAGAACCGCAGCGGCTTGGTGTGCGGGTTGTCGACGCGGAAGACGCGGACGCCGTGCGCTGTCCACAGCCGTACGATCCGCAGCATCTCCCGGTAGATGCCCTCGGGGTCGTTGTCGAAGTTGAGCGGGTAGATGTCCTGGTACTTCTTCGGCGGGTTCTCCGCGTAGGCGATGGAGCCGTCGGCCCTGGTGGTGAACCACTCCGGGTGCTCCTTCACCCAGGGGTGGTCCGGCGAGGCCTGCAGCGCGAGGTCGAGCGCCACCTCCATGCCCAGCTCGCGCGCGCGGCCGGCGAACGCGTCGAAATCCTCGAACGTCCCGAGGTCCGGGTGGATCGAGTCGTGGCCGCCGTCGACCGAGCCGATGGCCCACGGCGAGCCCGGGTCACCGGGCTGGGCGCCGAGCGTGTTGTTGCGGCCCTTGCGGAACGTGGTGCCGATCGGGTGGACCGGCGGCAGGTAGACGACGTCGAAGCCCATCTCCGCGATCGCGTCGAGCCGCCGCGCCGCGGTGCGCAGCGTGCCCGACACCGGCTCCCGGCGGCCCATCGGGTCGATCTGCACGCCCTCCGAGCGCGGGAAGAACTCATACCAGGAGCCGTACAGCGCGCGCTGCCTGTCCACCTGCACCGGCAGCCGCGCGGACCTCGTGACGAGCTCCCGGTAGGGGTACGCGGCCAGAGTCCTCGCCACCGCCGGGTCCTCGGTGGCGGCCAGCCGGTCCCACGGCGGGATACTGCGGTCACCGAGCCGCCGGGCCAGCGCGGCGAGCAGCGTGCGGGCCGCCGCCGGGCGGCTCGCGCCGGGCGGCTGCCTGACCGCCCGCGCCGCCCGCTCGAACAGCAGGGCGCCCTCGGCCAGCATCAGCTCGACGTCCTGGCCACGGGGAATCTTGATCGCCGCGTCATGGTGCCAGTGGGTGATCGGATCGCTCCACGCCTCCACGTGGAACTGCCACATGCCCTCGCGCGTCACGGTCACGTCCGCGCCGTACCTGTCCGTTCCCGGCGCGAGCTCGCGCATGAGGGCCAGCGGCCCCGGTTCGCCGGCCGGGTCGCGGAGCACGACGGCCGCCCCGAGCGCGCCATGGCCCTCGATGATGACGGTGGCGCTCACCTGAAAGGTCTCGCCGGCCACGGCCTTGGCGGGGCGGCGGCCGCACTCCACCGCGGGCTCGATGCCGAGAATAGGGATTCGTCCGATCACGCGGGTCACGGTACCCACTCGACGGCCTGCTACGCGACCCGCCGGGCCATCGGATCGCCGGCTTTTCCCGCCCCGCTTCGGGTCCGCCGCCTCGCGGTTATCGGCGACACCGTCAATGTCGCTGCCGGTGTCAATTACTGACAATGTCAATGATGCCTGCGGCGTCTGGCAGCGCCCCTATGATGACTCCCCGTGAGAGCCATCCGCCGTTTCACCGTCCGCGTCAGCCTGCCGCCGCCGCTCGAGCCGCTGCACGAGCTGATGCTCAACCTCCGCTGGTCCTGGCACCCCGCCGCGGTCGAGCTTTTCGCCTCGATCGACCCGGAAGGGTGGGCCGCGTCGGGAGGCGACCCCGTCGCGATGCTCAGCTCCATGCGGCCCGGGCAGCTCGCGGCCCTCGCCGCCGACCAGGACTTCCTTGGCAGGCTGGACACGGCGCTGCGGGACCTGCGCGAGTACGTGTCGGGCCCGCGCTGGTACCAGGAGCAGGCGAACGGGGACGGTGGCCAGGCCGCGGCGCAGCGGCTGCCGGCCGCCATCGCCTACTTCTCGCCCGAGTACGGCATCACCGCCGTCCTGCCGCAGTACTCGGGCGGCCTCGGGATTCTGGCCGGCGATCACCTGAAGTCAGCGAGCGACCTGGGAGTGCCGGTCATCGGGGTCGGGCTGCTGTACCGGCACGGGTACTTCACGCAGTCGCTGTCCGCGGACGGCTGGCAGAACGAGCGCTACCCCGCCGACGACCCGAACGGGCTGCCGCTGACCCTGCTGCGCGAGGGCCGCGATCCGGTGCGGATCGCGGTCACCCTGGCCGGCGGCCGGCGGCTGGCCGCGCAGGTGTGGCTGGCCCAGGTGGGCCGGGTCCCGCTGCTGCTGCTCGACTCCTACGTGGAGGAGAACGAGCCCGCCCTGCACGAGGTCACCGACCGGCTCTACGGGGGCGGCAGCGAGCACCGGCTGCGCCAGGAACTGCTGCTGGGCATCGGCGGCGTCCGGGCGGTGCGGGCGTTCTGCTCGATCACCGGGCACCCGGAGCCGGAGGTGTTCCACACCAACGAGGGGCACGCCGGGTTCCTCGGCCTCGAGCGCATCCGCGAGTACTGCGCCAGGGGCCTCGGCTTCGACGAGGCGCTCGAGCTGTGCCGGGCGGGCACGGTTTTCACCACGCACACCCCGGTCCCGGCGGGCATCGACAGGTTCCCGCGCGACCTGATAGAGCGGTACTTCGGCGGCGACGCGGCCGACCCGGCGCTGCCGCCCGAGCGGGTGCTCGCGCTGGGCGCGGAGACCTACCCCGGCGGGGACCCGCACGTCTTCAACATGGCCGTGATGGGCATGCGGCTGGCTCAGCGTGTCAACGGCGTCAGCCGCCTGCACGGCGAGGTCAGCCGGGAGATGTTCGCCGGGCTGTGGCCGGGATTCGACACCGCCGAGGTGCCGATCGGCTCCATCACCAACGGCGTGCACGCGCCCACCTGGGTCGCCGGCGAGGTCTTCGGCCTGGGCGATTCGGCCGACGCGGCCGCCGCCCCCGCCGGGCAGCTGTGGGGCATCAGGCGGGCGCTGCGCGGCCGCCTGGTCGCCGAGACCCGGCGGCGGCTGCGCGCCTCCTGGCGGCAGCGCGGGGCGTCGGACGCGGAGCTGACCTGGATCAACGACGTGCTCGACGAGAACGTGCTCACGATCGGGTTCGCCCGCCGGGTGCCGTCCTACAAGCGGCTCACGCTGATGCTCAGCGACCCGGCGCGGCTCGCGTCCCTGCTCCTCGACCCCGCGCACCCCATCCAGATCGTGATCGCCGGGAAGGCGCACCCGGCGGACGAGGGCGGCAAGCGGCTCATCCAGCAGATGGTGCGCTTCGCGGACGCCGACGCCGTCCGGCGCCGGATCGTCTTCCTGCCCGACTACGACATGGCGATGGCGCACAGCCTGGTGCAGGGATGCGACGTCTGGCTCAACAACCCGCTGCGGCCGCTGGAGGCGTGCGGGACGTCCGGGATGAAGGCGGCGCTCAACGGCGGCCTGAACGTCTCGGTGCGCGACGGCTGGTGGGACGAGTGGTACGACGGGGAGAACGGCTGGGAGATCCCGACGGCGGACGGGGTGACCGATCCCGCGCGCCGCGACGAACTCGAGGCCACCGCCCTGTATGACCTGCTCGCGAAGTCCGTTGCGCCGCTGTTCTACGACGCCGGCGCCGACGGGATACCCGCCGGCTGGGTCGAGATGATCAGGCACACGCTGCGCGGCCTCGGCCCGCGGGTGCGGGCGGAGCGCATGGTCCGCGATTACGTGACCGAGCTGTACGCCCCGGCCACCGGGGCGTCGCGGGCGCTGGCCGCCGGCCAGTTCACGGCGGCGCGCCAGCTCGCCGCCTGGAAGGCCCGGGTCCGCGAGGCGTGGCCCGACGTCCACATCGAGCACGCCGAGGCCGACGGGGTGGAGCCGAACCTCGGGTCGGTGCTCACCGTGCGGGTGAGCGCCGCGCTCGGCAGCCTGACGCCGGACGACGTGTGCGTGGAGGTTGTCTACGGCCGTCCCGGCGACGACGACGAGATCGCCGAGCCGGTCTACGCGCCGCTGACCGCGGAGGACTCGGGGCTGGCCGGGCAGCCGGGGCTCATGCGGTTCTCCGGCGCCGTCGAGCTCGGCAGGCCCGGACCGTTCGGGTACACCGTCCGGATCCTGCCACGGCATCCACTGCTGGCCAGCCGGGGCGAACTCGGCCTCGTGACGTACCCGGACGCGCCGGCCGGCATGACGAACGGTGATCTGCGCTAAGTTAGCGGCGGGCTGTCGGCGCGAGGAGGAGCCGGAAATGGGCGATTACGTGCGGGTCGAGGTGGCGGAGAGCATCGCCGTCATCCGGCTGGACCGGCCGCCGATGAACGCGCTGAACGCGCAGCTCACCGCCGAGCTCGCGGCGGCGGCGGCGCAGGTGACGCGGGACCCGGAGATCCGCGCCGTGATCATCTACGGCGGCGAGAAGGTCTTCGCGGCCGGCGCGGACATCAAGGAGATGGCCGAGGCGGGCTACGCGTTCATGGTGGAGCGGTCCGGCAGGCTCCAGGCGGCGCTCAGCGACCTGGCGGCGATTCCCAAGCCCGTGGTGGCCGCCATCGCCGGCTACGCGCTGGGCGGCGGCCTCGAGCTGGCGCTGTGCGCGGATTTCCGGGTCGTCGGCGAGAACGCCAGGCTCGGGCAGCCGGAGATCCTGCTGGGCGTCATCCCCGGCGCCGGCGGGACGCAGCGGCTGCCCCGGCTCGTCGGCCCGGCCAGGGCCAAGGACATGATCTTCACCGGCCGGCAGGTGGCCGCCCCCGAGGCCCTCGCGATCGGCCTGGCCGACCGGGTGGTGCCGGACACGGAGGTGTACCAGGCGGCGAGGGAGCTGGTGACTCGCTACGCCGGCGGTCCCGCGCTGGCGCTGCGTGCCGCCAAGCGCGCGATCGACACCGGGCTGGACGTCGATCTCGCGTCCGGCCTCGAGCTCGAGCGAGCCCAGTTCGCCGCCCTGTTCGCGACCGAGGACCAGCGGGCCGGCATGCGCGCCTTCACCGAGAAGACCAAGCCCGCCTTCCGGGGTCGTTAGGGTCTGGCGGCGCATAGCGCGGCGCAGCCGCGCTGCCACGGCGAGTACCACAGCGGCCCCGCGCAGGCGGCACGCTGGAAATCCGAGCCGGTAATAACCGGCACGATGGAGCATCGAGCCGGTTAGCTAGCATTGACTGGCACGACCACCACGACTTGTGGGGCGACAGGGCATGACTGAACGTGACGACGCGGTGCCTGAGGAGGCGCCGTCGCTGGACATGGTGACCGCGGCACTGCGCGCTGACAGCGCCGACGTCGCCATATACGCGCGCGTCCTCACCCAGTCGCTGAGCGAGGCGCTGCCGCCCGACTACGTGTCGGTGGAGCGGGAGAGGTCGATGTCCGACCGGATGCGAGGCCGCCCTGGCGAGGTCTCCAAGGTCGCGGTGCGGCTTGGCGACCAGCTCATGACGCTGGCGATACGGAACGGGCGGCCCTCGGCCGAGGTCTGCCGCGAGGTCCGCGGCGTGGTGCTGTCCAGGGAGACGGTGCCGCTGCACGACTGGGCGAGCGCGCTGGCGAAGGCGCTGGTCGTGCACGCCGAGAACAACGCCCAGGCCGCGCAGGCGCTGCGTCGCCTGGTCGCGGGTACGTAGCGCGGCGGCCGCGCCGCCGGCGGGGAGGTGGTGCTCATGCTGAGCGAGCGAGGGACACGTGCGGGGCTCATGGCATTCCCGGCGTTTGCCGCATAACGGCCACGTAACGCGTGAGCCGTTTCGTACTCTGGTAAGCACGATGCCTGCACAGGAAGCGTTCCCGGGCAAGCTGGGGCCGTACCGCCTCGTGGAACTGATCGGCCAGGGCGGCATGGGCGTGGTCTACCTCGGCCGCGACCCGGAAGGGCGGCCGGTCGCGGTCAAGGTCCTCGGGCCCGCGGTGATCGGGGATCCCACCGCGCGCCGCCGCCTGGTGCGCGAGGTGGAGACGATGCGGCGGGTGCGCAGCCCGTACGTGGCCGAGATCGTCGACGCCGACGTGACGGGCCCGTCGCCGTACATCGTGACGCGGTTCGTGCCCGGGCGGACGCTCGACGACGTGGTGCGGCAGGACGGGCCGCTGCGCGGGCCGGCGCTGGAGCGGCTCGCGGCCGGCCTCGCCCACGCCCTCGCCGCGATCCATTCGGCGGGTGTGGTGCACCGGGACCTGAAACCCGGCAACGTCATGATGGTCGACGGTCGCCCGGTGGTCATCGACTTCGGCATCGCCCACATCGGCGACGCCACCAGGCTCACCCAGACCGGTATGGTCATGGGCACTCCCGGCTACCTGGCGCCGGAGGTCATCGAGGGCCAGCCGAGCAGCGGCGCGTCCGACGTGCACTCGTGGGGCGCGACCGTGGCGTTCGCCGCCACCGGGCGCTCGCCCTACGGCGGCGGGTCATTCCAGACCATCTTCTTCCGCGTCATCCAGGGGCGCGCCGACCTGGACGGGGTACCGGCGGCGCTGCTGCCGCTGCTGTCCGCCGCGCTCAGCCCGGACCCGCGCGCCCGGCCGCCGGCCGCGTTGCTGGCTGACCGGTGCGCCGGCCTGGATCTGGCGGTTCCCGCCGCGGCATACGCCGCTCCCACTGTTGCCGCAGCCGCGCCGGTGGCGGCGCCCCCACCGTTTCCCGCGCCGGCGCCCCCGTCGTACTTCCCGCCGGGGCGCAACGGTGCGGGGCTGGCCCCCGCCGGGTACGCGGACCAGGCGCGCCCGCGCCTGTCACCCGGCGAGGCGGCGGCGGGGGTGGCCGATCTGCTGCCGCCGGTGGACTACGCGCCGGCGCCGCAGGCGCCGCCGGCCGGACCGCAGCCGGGGATGTCCTCACGCCCGCCCGCCGCCCGCAAGGACGCCGCGGAAGGCGCGGCGGGCGCCCGGCCGGCCGGGGCCGGCGGCTCTCCCTCCCGGCGCCCGGCGTCTTACTGGCTGCTCAGCCTCGCGGTGATGGTCGGCGCCGTGGCGCTGTCCATCATCCTGCCGGTGGCGGGAACGCTCGTGTCGCTCGCGGTGATCACCCTGCTCCGGGCCGCCGACCGGGCGCAGTCGGCGCTGGCCGTGCGCCGGTCGGTCCGCGGCGCGAGGCCGAGCGACGTGCTCATCGTCGTCGTCACCGCGCCGCTGACCGTGGCCCGCGCGCTGCTGACGACCGCGCTGCTGGCGCCGCTCGCGCTGGCCGTGGCCGCGGTCGCGGCGGCGGCCGCGATCGTGGTTACGCGGATGAACGCGATGCCGGAGCCCATCAGCTGGGCGGCGGGCGCCCTCGTCGCCTGGTACGGCATAGGGCCGGGATCACGGCGGCCGCGCCGTCAGCTCAGCCGGATGTTCGCCACCGTGGTCAGGAAGCCCGGGTCGATGGCGGTCGCCGCGATCGTGCTGTGGGCGCTGGCCGGGGCGGCGGTGAGTTCAGCGCTGTCGCAGCCGCCGCTGTTCTGGCCGCTGCTGAACGGGATGCTTCCGCACCTGCCGTCACTGAGCAGCACGCTGCACACCGTCCAGCACTGGCTGCTGGGGCACACCACCGGGATGCTGCACCTGCCCTGACTGCTGCTCCTGCCCTGACTGCTGCTCCTGCCCTGACTGCTGCGCCTGCCCGGATTGTTGTGCCTGCCCTGACTGCTGCGCCTGCCCGGATTGCTGCTCCTGCGCTGACCGCTGTGCCCGTCCTGGCCGCTGCGCGTGCCCGGGCCGCTGTGGCTGCTCCAGGTTGGCGGCTGGCGGGGGCTCGGCGAGCGGGCGTACCAGCCCGAGCGCTATCACCTCGTTGGCCAGCCTGGTGCGCCGGTTGGCCCCCTCGGGAATGCGGAACTTCTGGTAGAGCCGGAGCAGGTGCTGCTTGACCGCGGCCTCCGTCACGACCAGGTCGGCGGCGATCTCGCGGGCGGTGGCCGGCGTGACGAACGCCTCGTCGGACAGCGCGGGCCTGCACAGTGCCGTGAGCACGTCCAGCTCCCGGCGGGTCAGCTCGGGAGCGGAGGACCGGCGTACCTCGGCGTCGGCGGTGATCTCCTCGCGCGTGATGCCGCCGACCCGGCAGCGGGCCGTGCCGAACGTCAGCACGTCCCCGTCATCGAGTACCCGGCGGGCGACCGGCCGCCCGTTTACCCGGGTACCGTTCCGTGATAATCCGAGATCAGCCACGTAGACGTACGGCCCGCGGCGGACGAGTTCGGCGTGCAGCCTGGACACGCTCGGATCCTCCAGGCGGATGTCGGCGCCGTTGCCGCGCCCGATGGTCGTCACGTCGCCGTGCAGGGGAAACACTTCACCGGTGTCCTCAATGCGAATGTAGGGCGTGTCCACGCCAGACCCTCCCGTCTACCGAAGTCGTGACGCCTGTCTCACTCTTGGGTTACCCCCACGGCCGGCCGGCCTACCGTGGATAGTTGAAGAAGCTACGACATGTGGTGCCCCCGGGTGGCCCTCTTCGCCGGACTCGGCCCCGCTGGTACGCCTGAAGCCGCCCTGGCCGCGGGCGGTACCGGCGCATGTCCGGAAATGTCCCGCTGAAATGCGAATAGTGACAAAGCGGCGGGAGTGTCCCGCGCCCATGACGGCGGCCGGATGGCCCTCGGCCATACGCACAACTGCCCGCCAGGGCGGCGTGTCCGCTTTGCCCGGTTCCCGCCCGGGGGTGGCCCTGGCGCTTCGGCCGCCCGAACGGCCTTGCTCCCGAAGTTCCCGGCGACACCTGTTATGGAGGGATTATCAGAGTTCTAGACTGATTAGCCCCAGCCTTCTACGATGTGGGCGAGGGGAGGGGGCAAAGGGGTCATTCCGCTTACGGGGCTTGAGTTTGCGGCGTCCTGCGAGGTAACACTCGGTCATCATGCTTGCCATGGCTGGTGCACGCCTGCGCTGGCCTCCGCGACCGGGCCGCTGGCGGCTGTCACATCCCCGAACGTAACCGCTGAGGGCACCAGCTCGTACTCAGCGAAGACGTGCCGAGTCTGCCGGGAGAAAGGAACAGTGGTCCACCCGTTACGAGCTCAGACAATAGGGGATCTTATGTACAAACGCGTCATAACCGCTCTAGCGGTGGCGGCGGTTCCGCTCGCGATGACAGCGGGCCAGATGGCCGCCGCGTCGCCATCACCGTCATCCCCGGCGGGAGCCGGGACTGCGGGCATCACCCATGCTTCGCGCGCGGCGAGCGCACGGCCTGCGTTGCCGCGGCAGCTGCGGCTCGGCTACTTCCAGCCGAAGGCTTCCGGGCTGACAGCGGCCGCCCGGACCGTTCCTTTCTACGCCGACAAGTTCGTCTATAAAAGGGTCACCTACCACTACACCTCGGTGGGTACCAACCCGCGAACCAGCATCGCGACCACCACGGTCCCGGTGACCTTCATCCCGGTCAGGATCAACGAGGCCGACGGCGGCTTCAGCTACCCGACGGGGGCCGTCGGCAGCACCACCGGTTCCGCGCTGTTCCGCAATTCCGCGGCGACCGGCGGCACCCAGTACGGCGCCGCGACCTTGCGCGCCAGCTACTGGCGCTATGTCGCGGCCCACAAAGGCAGATGGCATGTGCTCCTTGGCAAGCCTGTCACCACCGCGCTGCTGACCATAAACGTGCCCAGCAACCAGGGCGCCACGGCCCAGGACTCATCTGGCGACTTCGTCCCGCTCGTCAACGTGAACTGGTATGCCGGCATGCTGAACGGTATCGCGGCCAGGTACGCGCCCAACCGCCTGGTGGTGTTCCTGACCTACAACACGGTGGGGTGCTCCGACTTCACCAACACCAGCACCTGCGGTATCGGCGGGTTCCACACCGCCGTGGGCACCTCGACCGGAAATCACACGTACTCGTGGGCGTCCTGGGTGAGCCCCGGGGTGTTCGGGGCGGGCTCGGCGGACACCGCGGCGATGAGCCACGAGGTCGCCGAGTGGCTGAACGACCCGTTCGTCAACGACATCGTCCCCAGGTGGTCGGTGCCCAGCGAGCCGCAGTACGGCTGCTCGAACGCATTTGAGGTGGGCGACCCGCTGGTTGGCCACACCTTCACGATCGGCGCTCTGCACTACCAGGACGAGACGAACTTCTCCTGGTTCGCGCGGCAGAAGCCATCCGTCGGCTTCAACGGCTGGTACTCCTACAAGGGGACGTTCAGGACGTTCTCACCGTCCTGCTGACACGCTGTTCCGGCTCAGGCCGTGTGCGTGCGGGTGCGGGCACCTGGTGCCCGCACCCGCACGGGTTTCCGTGGGGAACCGCCGCGACCGGCACGGCCGTCTAACCGGCATGAAGAGCCTCGTGATGGGTGGGGTACTGGCCGCGGCGCTGGCCGTAACGGCGGGTTGCGGGCAGGCTCCCGGGGCGGCCGGCGCCCAGGGCCCGTCAGCCGCCCCAGGGGTGGCAACTGGCGGCCCAATGCACTCGGCGCCTTCCCCCGCACCGGTGGTGCGGGAGGAATGGCTGCCCGTGCTCAGCGCCGGCCAGGTGGCCGCGGGTCACCTGCTTCCCCGAAACTGGACGCTGCTCCGGCTCGGCCAGGGCGGCACGGCCGCCGAGATCCGCTACCCCTACGGCGGCTGCCTGCCCAAGCCCGAGGGCGTGCTCCTGACCCAGTCCGGCGGCGCCGTCCTGATGTCACTGGAGGCACCCCGCCCGAGCCTGGCCGCGGACTGCGCGCCGGTGGTCGCGACCGAGGCGGCGTGGGTCCATATCCCCGCCCTCGCCGGCCGGGTACTTCGCCACACGTAGCTTCCGGGCTGACGCACCACCGCGCCCAGGTCTCGTCCTGGTGCTCACCGACCCGCGACCCCGGCGGTAAACTGCGCAGCGGGCGGATGGCCAGAAGGCAGGTGCCCGGGAGGCAGGTTGATGGCGGACAAGCCGGCCAGGAGACTGGCGGACGCGGTCGCGGCGCCGACGGCGCTCAGCGACATCGACGGCCGGCCCGGCCGCTTGTTCTACCGGGGTTACGACGTCGATGGTCTGGCGGGCAACGCCACCTCCGGGGACGTCGCCTGCCTGCTTCGGCGGGGCGTGCCGCCGGACCGTGACCGGCTCGCGGCGGCCGCCGCCGGGGTTGGCCCGGGAAGACCCGCTTGCGAGTACAGAGGCGAGCGCGGGCTCTCCTGCGTCCGGTTGGCCGCCAGATGACGCCACATACCGGGCGGGCGGAGCGCGAGCCGGCCGGGACCAGGCAGCCGGAGGCCCGGCAGGCGCGGGCACGGCGCGCGCCGCGCCGCGAGGCGCCGCCCCTCTCCGCGGTGCCCTATCTGGCCGTGCTGGCATGCACGGCGATCGGGCTGCTGCTGGCGTGGCGCGTGCCGAGCACCACCGGTGATCCGGCCGGCGTCATGGCCGGCCTGCTCGTGGCGGGCGGCGGGCTGCTCGCCGCCGCGGTCGCCAGGCTGATCCTGCCCCAGGACCGGGCCGGGCTGCTCGCGTGCCGGCGCCGGTACCTGGATGTGCTCACGCTCGCCCTGTTTGGCATCAGCCTCGTGGTCATGGGGCTCGTGCTGCCGCGCTTACCGGCCGCCAGCCTACAGGAGGGATGATGGCCGGCCGGGTTTAGGAAGGGAACAACACAACATGTCCAAGATCAAGGTTGCGAACCCCGTGGTGGAGCTCGACGGGGACGAGATGACGCGAATCATCTGGCAGTACATCAAAGACCTGCTGATACTGCCCTACCTGGATATCGAGCTGGAGTATTACGACCTTTCCGTCACCCATCGTGACGCCACCGGCGACCAGGTGACGGTCGACGCGGCGCACGCCATCCAGCGCCACGGCGTGGGCGTGAAGTGCGCCACGATCACGCCGGATGAGGCGAGGGTCGCCGAGTTCGGGCTGAAGAAAATGTGGCGCTCACCCAACGGCACGATCAGGAACATCCTCGGTGGCGTCATCTTCCGCGAGCCGATCGTGATCTCCAGCATTCCGCGGCTGGTCCCGAGCTGGACCAAGCCGATCATCATCGGCAGGCACGCGCACGCCGACCAGTACAAGGCGTCCGATTTCGTCGTGCCGGGACCTGGCACGGTGACGATCTCCTACGTGCCGGACGGGCAGGACAGGCCGATCGAGATGGAGGTCGCCCGGTTCACCGGCGGCGGCGTCGCGATGGCCATGTACAACTTCGACGACTCGATCCGCGACTTCGCCCGCGCGACGATGCGGTACGCGCTGGACCGGCGCTTCCCGCTGTACCTGTCGACCAAGAACACCATCCTCAAGGCGTACGACGGGCGTTTCAAGGACATCTTCGCAGAGACTTTCGAGTCCGAGTTCAAGGCTGACTTCGAGGCCGCCGGCATCACCTACGAGCACCGGCTGATCGACGATATGGTGGCGCAGGTGCTCAAGTGGGAGGGCGGCATCGTATGGGCCTGCAAGAACTATGACGGGGACGTGCAGTCCGACGTCGTCGCGCAGGGATACGGGTCGCTCGGCCTGATGACCAGCGTGCTGATGACGCCGGACGGCCGCACCGTGGAGGCCGAGGCCGCGCACGGCACCGTGACCAGGCATTTTCGGCAGCACCAGCAGGGCAAGCCGACGTCGACGAACCCGGTGGCGTCGATCTTCGCCTGGACCCGGGGCCTGGCGCACCGCGGCAAGCTCGACGGCACCCCGGCGGTCTCGAAGTTCGCCGGCACGCTCGAGCAGGTATGCGTGCAAACCATCGAGTCCGGCCAGATGACCAAGGACCTGGCGCTGCTGGCCGGGGGCGGCACGCCGTACCTGACCACGCAGGACTTCCTCGCCGCGCTCGACGGGAACCTGCGCGCCGCGATGGCGCGGCAGGCGGGCTGACCAAAGGAGAATCCACGACATGTCACAACCTGACACGCCCCGCCGGGGGAAAGTCGCCGTCATCGGGGCCGGCTTCTACGGCTCGACCACGGCGCAGCGGCTTGCCGAGTACGACATCTTCGAGGAGGTCGTGCTCACCGACATCATCGACGGCAAGCCGGAAGGCCTGGCGCTGGACATGAACCAGTCGCGCCCGATCGAGGGGTTCGAGACCCGGGTCACCGGCCAGACCACCGGCCGGTCCGGCGACGGCTACGAGGCGGTCGCCGGATCCGGCATCGTGGTCATCACGGCGGGGCTGCCGCGCAAGCCGGGCATGTCCAGGATGGACCTGATCGAGGTCAACGCCAAGATCGTCCGGGATGTGGTGGAGAACGTGGTCAAGCACGCGCCGGAGGCCGTGCTGATCGTGGTGTCCAACCCGCTGGACGAGATGACCGCGCTGGCCGCCAAGGTGTCCGGCTTCCCCTCCAGCCGTGTGATGGGGCAGGCCGGCATGCTGGACACCGCCCGGTTCTCGTACTTCGTCGCGGAGAAGCTGGGCGTGCCCGCTGGCTCGGTCCGGACGCTGACGCTGGGGTCACACGGCGACACGATGGTGCCGGTTCCCTCCGCGTGCTCGGTCTCCGGGCGGCCGCTCGGTGAGCTGCTGCCGGCCGAGGAGATCGACAAGCTCGTCACGCGCACGAGGAACGGCGGCGGTGAGATCGTTGGCCTGCTGAAGACCGGCTCGGCCTACTACGCCCCGTCGGCGGCCGCCGCCCGGATGGCTCGCGCCGTCGCCGCCGACTCGGGCGACGTCATGCCGGTGTGCGCGTGGGTGGACGGCGAGTACGGGATCTCCGGTGTCTATCTGGGGGTCGAGGCCGAGATCGGCTCCGCCGGCGTGCGCCGCGTGGTGCAGCGCGATCTGTCGGACACCGAGCTGGCCGCGCTGCGCGAGGCCGCCGAGGCCGTCCGCGCCAAGCAGGCGGACGTGGCGGCCTTGTTACGGGCCGGCGACGCGGCGCTCAGCCGCTTTGCGTCAGCCAAGGCGGCGCTCAGCCGCTCTTGCGCCAGCCAAGGCGGCGCAGGGCCAGCTCGGCGTAGAGGGCCGCGCCATCGGCGAGGGCGGCGTCATCGAACGCGGCGATCACGGAGTGATTGGATGGCGCGGTCGCCGGGTCCGCGGCCAGCGGGCAGGCGCCGAGCATGACGAACGCCCCGGGCACCTGCTCGAGCACGAACGAGAAGTCCTCGGCTCCGGTGAGCGGGTGCTCGGCGGCGATCGCGCGGTGGGCGCCGAAGACGTCGGCCGCGGTGTGCGCCGCGAACGTCGCCTCGGCGGCGTCGTTGACCGTGACCGGATACTCCTCGGCGTATTCGGCCTCCGCGGCCAGCCCGTGCGCCTGGGCGATGTCCCGGACGAGCCGCGTCGTCGTATCGCGGAGCCTGGACCGCGCCTCGGCGCTGTAGGACCGGGCGGTGGCGAGGAACGTGGCCTCGTCCGGTATCACGTTGTCGGCGGTACCCGCGTGGAAGCTGCCCACCGTGATCACGACCGGGTCGAACACGTCGAAGCGGCGGGTGACCAGCGTCTGCAGCGCCGTCACCATCTCGCAGGCGGCCGGGATCGGATCAGCGCCGCGGTGCGGCTGCGACGCGTGCCCGCCGCGGCCGCGTACGGTGACCCTGATCACGTCGGCCGCCGCGAGCATGGGCCCCGGCCTGGTCGCGAGCACGCCGCACGCGAGCTGGTTGGCGATGACGTGCAGCGCGTACGCGGCGACCGGGCGCTCGCCGGCCGCGTCGAGGACGCCCTCGTCGATCATGTGCTTGGCGCCCGCGTAGCCCTCCTCACCCGGCTGGAACATGAAGATGACGTTCCCCGGCACCTCCGCCCGCCTGGCCGACAGCAGGCGCGCGGCCCCGGCCAGCATGGCGGTGTGCAGGTCATGGCCACAGGCGTGCATCACGCCGGTCACCTCGGACGCGTACGGCAGCCCGGTCGCCTCGGTGACAGGCAGCGCGTCCATGTCGGCGCGCAGCAGCACAGTTGGGCCGGGCCGGCCGCCGCGCAGCACGGCCGTCACCGAGCTGAGCCGCTTGCCCGTGGTTGTCTCCAGCGGGAGCCCGTCCAGCGCCGCGAGCACCTTCCGCTGCGTCCTCGGCAGGTCCAGGCCGATCTCGGGCTCACGGTGGATGGCATGCCGCAGCCCCGCGATGTCAGCGGCGATCGCCACCGCGTCCTCACGTAGCGTCACTTACTCCTCCTCCTCCTCCTCCTCCTCCTCCTGCCGCCCGCTCCGCCGCTCCGCCGTCGCCCGCCGCGCTGCCGGCCCTGCGCCCCCGCCCGCCGCGTCCCTGCTCCGCCGCGCCGCCGCCGCGCCGCCGCCGCGCCAACGCCCCGCCGTGCCGCGCCACCGGCCCCGCGCCCCGCTCCGCCCCGCTACCGTCCCGCCCTGCCCCGCAGCGGTACCGCCCCGCGTCCCCGGCCCCGCGCCCCGCCCGCCGCGCTACGCCCCGCGCCGCCAGTCTCCCAGCGATCCGCGCCCCGCGCCAGGAGCCCCTTCCAGCTCACCGCATCCAGCCGCGCTCTCGCGGAACTCTCGGTGCCATATACGACCCGCCGTTTCCACGATGCGTCATCACCGAACCCAATAGTGGAAACTAAGGTGCCGCCAGCGACCCGGCGTTTCCGCGATCATGGAACGCGCGACCAAGCGGCGCCATGGGTTGTTACGACAGTGCAGATTGGTGTCGGAGTGCGCTTTGGTGGGACGGAAGCTTGGTTGCAAAGGGGCCCATGGTGTAATGGTGCAGATTGGTGCTACAGCGGGCGTTGGTGCCGAGCGAGCGGCGCTGACGATGCGTGCTCGGCTGTGGGAGCTTCGTTGCAAAGGCGTATGGTGCGGCGGCGCAGTTGGTGCTGCAGCGGGCGTTGGTGCCGGCGAGCGGCGTTGACGGTGCGCTCGGGCGCCGCGGGCCGGCGACGGTGCGTGCTCGGGCGACCGCACGCCGCTGATCGTGCACGCCCGGGCGCCGCGCGCCGCTGACCGCGCGCCGCCGACGGTGCATGCTCAAGCGCCGCGCGCCGCTGACGGTGCGCGCTCAGGCGCCGATCGCCGCTGACCGTGCGTGCTCAGGCGACGCGCGCGGCGCTGGCGGACGGGATCGCGTCGAGGAACCCGGGGGCGGTCCAGGAGCGCAGCCTGAACGCTTCGGTGATCGCGGCGCGCACCGCCGGGAGGGCCTCCGCGGGGACCAGCGCGAGAACGGACCCGCCGAAACCGCCGCCGATCATCCGGGCGCCGAGCGCGCCCGCGGATTCCGCGGTCTCCACCGTGACGTCCGCCTCCGGCCAGGAGATCTCGAAGTCGTCGCGCAGCGACAGATGGGCCCGCGACAGCAGCGCGCCGATCTCGCGGTAGACGGCGGGGCCGGGCGAGGCGGAGCGGAGCAGGTTCACGACCGCGCGTACGCGTGCGTCGTCGGAGATGACGTGCCGGGCCCGGCGGCGCAGGACGGGATCGGCTAGCCGGTCGGCGTCGCCGGCGTTCGTTAGGTATCCCAGGGACGGAACCCCGAGCTGGCGGGCGGCCTCCTCACACTCCGCCCGCCGCCGGCCGTATTCTCCGCCGGTGAGGGCGTGCTTGGCCCGGGTGTTGACGACGAGCAGCGCGGCGCCGGCCGCGGCCGGATCGAAGGGCACCTGGGTGATCTCCAGGGTGCGGCAGTCGAGCAGCAGTGCGTGGCCGGCCTCGCACAGCAGCGAGGCGGACTGATCCATGATCCCGGTCGGCACCCCGATGAACTCGTTCTCCGCGCGGCGCGCGATCGTGGCGAGCTCGCGGCGCGCGACGGCCAGCCCGGCGAGTTCGGTCAGCGCCAGCGCCACCGAGCTCTCCAGCGCGGCCGACGAGGACAGGCCCGCGCCTTCGGGCAGGTCGGAATCGATGTCGATGGCGGCGCCTGGGACCTCGTGGCCGGCCTCGCCCAGCGCCCAGGCGACGCCCGCCGGGTAGGCCGCCCAGCCGGTGACGCTGCCCGGAGCCAGCGAGTCGAGCGCGACGGTGACCGGCTCGCCCGGTGCCTGCCCGGAGCGGAGCACGAGCTTGCCGTCGTCGCGGCGGGCCGCGATCGCGGTGGTGCCGTACTGCAGCGCGAACGGGAGCACGAGGCCCTCGTTGTAGTCCGTGTGCTCACCCATCAGGTTGGCCCGGCCGGGAGCGCGCCAGGCGCCCGCGCTCACCGGCTCATCCCCGCTCACCGGCTCATCCCCGCTCACCGGCTCATCCTTGCTCACCGGCTCATCCCCGCTCACCGGCGCGCTTGGCTGAACTGCCAGGCGTCGGCGACCATGGCGCGCAGGTCGCGTGATGCCTTCCAGCCGAGATCGGCCTGGATCCGCTTGGCGGACGCCACCAGGACCGCCGGGTCGCCCGGGCGGCGGGGCGCCACCGTGGCGGGGATGTCGTGCCCGGTGACCTCGCGGCAGACCTCGATCACCTCCCGAACCGAAAAGCCGGCGCCGTTGCCGAGGTTGTAGACGCGGTGCTGGCCCGGCTCGCAGGCGCCGAGCGCCCGCAGGTGCGCGTCGGCCAGGTCCGTCACGTGGATGTAGTCCCGGACGCAGGTCCCGTCGGGCGTGGGGTAGTCGTCGCCGAATATCCGGACGCCCTCGCCGCTTCCCGCCCCGGCGAGCACGTTCGGGACCAGGTGAGTCTCGGGGGAATGCCGCTCGCCGAGCCAGCGGCCGTCGGCGGCCCGCTGCGCGCCGGCCACGTTGAAGTAGCGCAGGCTGACCGCGCCGATGCCGTGCAGCCTGGCGAACTCGGTCAGCGCCGTGTCCACGGCCACCTTCGAGGCGCCGTACGGGCTGGTCGGGCGGGTGGGGTCGGTTTCCTCGATCGGCGTGCGCTCGGGCTCGCCGTAGACGGCCGCGGTGGAGGAGAAGACGATCCGCGGCGTGCCCGCCGTCCGCATCGCGTCCAGCAGGGCCAGCGTGCCGCCCAGGTTGTTGGACCAGTACTTGCCCGGGTCCGCCACCGACTCGCCGACCAGCGAGCTCGCGGCGAAATGCAGGACGGCGGCGATGTCGTGCTCCTCGAGCACGGCCGCGGCCGCCTCGCGGATCGTGCCGTGGGCGAACGCGGCGCCGCGGGGCACCGCGTCCTCGTGCCCGGTTGACAGGTCGTCGAGGACCGTCACCTCGTGCCCGGCCTCGAGGAGCTGCGCGGCGACCACGCTGCCGATGTACCCGGCGCCGCCGGTGACGAGTAGCTTCATCTCTTATCCTGCCTCCCCAGCTCCCCGCGCCTCTCTTAGTCGCTGCGCGGCGGCCTCCGGCACGATGTCGTTGACCCAGACGCCCATGCCGGATTCGGTCCCGGCGAGGTACTTTAGCTTGCCCGAGGCGCGGCGCACCGACAGTACCTGAAGGTGCATGCCGAACTGATGCCGCGCCGCCTCGTCGGTCACCGGTGCCTGGTGCCACGCGGCGATGTACGGGGCGGGGGTGTCGAAGAGCCGGTCGAACCGGCGCAGCAGATCCAGGTACAGCGGGCCGAACGCCTCGCGCTGCGCCTCGCTCAGCGCCGGGATGTCCGGCACCCGCCGGGCGGGGAAGATCCGCACCTCATACGGCCAGCGGGCGGCCTCTGGGACGAACGCGATCCAGTGCTCGTTGCGGGCCACGATCCTGGTCCCGGCCTCGAGCTCGGCGCCGACCAGATCGTCGAACAGGTTCCCGCCGTTGCTCTGCGCGTACGCGGCCGCCTGGGTGACCATGCGAGCGGTGCGCGGGGTCACGAACGGGAACGCGTAGATCTGGCCGTGCGGGTGGTGCAGCGTCACGCCGATCTCCTCGCCGCGGTTCTCGAAGCAGTAGACCTGCTCGATCCCGGGCAGCGCGCCGAGCGCCTCGGTGCGGTCCGCCCACGCCTCGACGACCGTGCGGACGCGCTTTTCCGGCAGGCTGGCGAAGGACGCTTCGTGATCGGAGGTGAAGCAGACGACCTCGCAGCGGCCCGTCGCGGGACGGCGCATGGCGATGGCGGGGTTGATCAGCGGATCGATGTTCGTATCTGTTGAATTCCCGGCCAAGGCGCCCCCGGCCCCGAACAGCGACGGGAACCGGTTCTCGAACGACACCACGTCGTAGCTCGGCGCCGGAATCTCGGTCGGCCTGCCGGGTGCCGAAGGATCCAGCGGGCACTGGTCGGCGGGCGGCAAAAACGTGCGGTCCTGCCTAGCTGCGGCGATCACCACCCACTCGCCGGCCAGCGCGTCCCAGCGCAGCGCCGACTCGGCGGTGGCGGCACCGCCCCCGGGGGCCGGCGGCAGGCCGCGCGTATCTGGCACCTCGGCCCTGCCCAGGCCGGGCGCTTCGTCGAAATAAACAATTTCACGCCCGTCCGACAGCCGGGCGCTAGTTTTCCAGACGGATTTTGTGTTCACGGGACTCATACGTTATCCCGTCTAGACTTGCAAGACATACCTCGGATGCCGGGGACGAGTCTGGCCCGGGGAATCGGAGGGAGTCGGCGATCACAGCGTGAGCAAGGTCGTCTGGGACGTGCTCATCGTCCTGGTCATTGTCTCCATCGGCGGGTTCTTCGCGGCCGCCGAGATGGCCCTGGTGTCGCTGCGCGAGGGCCAGGTGCGGGCGCTCGCCAAGCGCAGCAGGCGGGGCGCCGCGGCCGCCCGGCTCGCCCTCGACCCGAACCGCTTCCTGTCCGCGGTGCAGATCGGGGTCACCCTGGCGACGCTGGTTTCCGGCGCGTTCGGGGCCGAGACGCTGACGGGCATCTTCAGGTCGTGGCTGATCCGGCAGAATGTGTCGCCCGCGCTGGCGACGCCGCTCGCGTTCGCCATCGTGACGGCGTGCATCACGTTTGTCAGCCTGGTGCTCGGCGAGCTGGCGCCCAAGCGGATCGCGCTGCAGCGGAACGTGCCGGTGTCACTGCTCGCCGCGCCGATCCTGGACGTGATCGCCAGGCTGGCCCGCCCGGTCGTCTGGCTGCTGTCGAAGTCGGTGAACCTGGTGGTCGCGCTGCTCGGCGGCGACCCGCGGGCCTCCCGCGAGCCGATGACCGAGCAGGAGCTGCGCGACCTGGTGACCGGCGCCCAGGCGCTGAGCCCGGACGAGCGGCACATCGCCGGTGAGGTCTTCGACGCCGGGAAGCGGCAGATCCGCGAGGTGCTGGTGCCCAGGACCGAGGTGGAGTTTCTCGCCGCCGAGACGCCGATCAGCCAGGCGGCGCGGATCGGCGCCAGCGTCCCGTACTCGCGGCTGCCCGTCTACCAGGACTCCTACGACAACGTGATCGGCTTCGTGCACGTGCGCGACCTGCTCGCCCCGGGCGCGCCGAGCCGCCCGGCCCCGGTGAGCCAGCTGATCCGGCCGGTGAAATTGCTGCCCAACAGCAAGACGGTCCTGTCCGCGCTGTCCGAGATGCGGCGCGACCGGGCGCACCTGGCGATCGTCATGGACGAGTACGGCGGGACCGCGGGCATCGTCACGCTGGAGGACCTCGTCGAGGAGCTCATCGGGGACATCCGGGACGAATACGACACCGGCGAGGCCCAGGCGACCAAGCTGCGCGGCGGCGAGGTCGAGGTGGACGGCCTCCTCAACCTCGACGAGTTCGCCGAGCAGACCGGCATCGAGCTCCCGGAGGGTCCCTACGAGACCGCCGCCGGTTTCGTGCTGGCGGCGCTCGGCGAGCTCCCCAAGGTCGGCGATTCGGTCCGGGTACCGGGGTACACGATCGCCGTCACCGAGATGGACGGCCGCCGCATCGCCCGCCTCAGGGTCACCCCCACCACGGGCCCGGCGCAGCCGGGCGCCCCCGCCCCGGACAGCGCGAGCGGTGCAAGCGGCGCGGCCGGCGCCGCCGGTGCCGACGGCTTGGACGGCGCCGCCGCGGGCGGCGCGGCCGGCGCGCCGGACGGCTCAGCGTCCCCCGGCGCCGTCGGCGGCGCGCCCGGTGCCCGCGGCGACGCGCCGGGTACCCGCGGCGACGCGCCCGTCGGCCGGGAGTCGCCCGCCCCCAGCGACCGCACCAGCGCCCCCGACAGCACCAGCATGCCCACTGGCACCCGCGCCCGATCCCGCCGTCCATGATCATGGGCCGAAGTGCACCCTTTTCGGGGCCTTTTGACCCACGATCATGAAAGCGGCCTGGCTGACGGCGGGCGCGTGGCGTCGGTGGCCCCGCGGCGTGCACCCGCGGGCCAAACACGGCGCGCGGCCGCCGGACTCGCGGCACCCCAGTGGAGGCACCCGCCACTAAACTGGGGGACTTCCTGGTGGAAGGCGGTTCATGTGCACGGGCCTGGTGGGTTCGACACCGTTCTGGTGGTGGATTTCGGCGCGCAGTACGCGCAGCTGATCGCCCGCCGCGTCCGCGAGTGTCACGTTTACTCCGAGATCGTGCCCTCGACGATGCCCGTGGGCGAGATGCTCGCGAAGCGGCCGAAGGCCATCATCCTCTCCGGCGGCCCGGCGTCGGTGTACTCCGACGGCGCCCCGCAGGAGCCGCCGGGGCCGCCCGGCCTGTTCGCGGCGGGGGTGCCGGTGCTCGGCATCTGCTACGGCTTCCAGCTGATGGTGCGGGGGCTCGGCGGCACGGTGCGCCGCACCGGGAGCGCGGAGTACGGCGCGACCTCGCTCGAGGTGCTCACCGGGCGCGCCGGGGCGCCGCGGGGCGCCGGAACGCCGGGGGGCCGGCTGCTGGCGGCCCTGCCGGAGCGGTTCAGTGTGTGGATGTCGCACGGCGACAGCAGCACGCACGCGCCGCCCGGGTTCACGGTGACCGCCCGGACGGCCGCGACGCCGGTGGCAGCGATGGAGGCGCCGGCGAGGAACCTCTACGGTGTGCAGTTCCACCCGGAGGTCATGCACACCGAGCACGGCACCAGGATCCTCAAGCGCTTCCTCGACGCTGCGGGCTGCCGGCCGAACTGGACGATGGTGAACATCGTCGAGGAGGAGACCGAGCGGATCAGGGAGCAGGTCGGCGCCGGCCGCGTGATCGCCGGGCTGTCCGGCGGTGTCGATTCCGCGGTCGCCGCCGCGCTCGTGCAGCGGGCCGTGGGCGACCAGCTGACCTGTGTTTTCGTGGATCACGGGCTGCTGCGCAAGGGTGAGGCCGAGCAGGTGGAGCAGGACTTCGTGGCCGCGACGGGCGTCAGCCTGAAGGTGGCCACCGAAGCCGGCGCGTTCCTCGGCGCGCTGCGCGGCGTCACCGACCCCGAGCAGAAGCGGAAGATCATCGGCCGCGAGTTCATCCGCGCCTTCGAGCGCGCGGCGCGGGAGATCACCGCGGACGCCGGCGCGCACGGCGAGTCGACCGAGTTCCTCGTGCAGGGCACGCTCTACCCGGACGTCGTCGAGTCCGGCGGCGGCACCGGCACGGCGAACATCAAGTCGCACCACAACGTCGGCGGGCTGCCCGATGATCTGAAGTTCCGCCTGGTGGAGCCGCTGCGCTGGCTGTTCAAGGACGAGGTGCGGCGGGTCGGCGAGGAGCTCGGCCTGCCGCCGGAGATCGTGTGGCGCCAGCCGTTCCCCGGCCCGGGCCTGGCGATCAGGATCGTCGGCGAGGTGACCGCACAGCGGCTGGCGATCCTGCGCGAGGCGGACGCGATCGCGCGCGGGGAGCTGACCGGCGCCGGCCTCGACCCGGACATCTGGCAGTGCCCGGTGGTGCTGCTCGCGGACGTGCGCTCGGTCGGCGTGCAGGGTGACGGGCGCAGCTACGGGCACCCGGTCGTGCTGCGCCCGGTGACCAGCGAGGATGCGATGACCGCCGACTGGGCGCGGCTGCCGTACGACGTGCTGGCGCGGGTCTCCACCCGGATCACCAACGAGGTGCCCGAGGTGAACCGGGTGGTGCTGGACGTGACGAGCAAGCCGCCCGGCACGATCGAATGGGAATAATGATTTTACTGAACGGACGCGGCGCTGCCTGTACGTCCCGGGCTCGCCCCGGGCGTATGCCGTGCCCGTGGCGTTGCCTGTACCGTCCGGGCTCGCCGCAGGAGCTTATCCCTCCGCCGCTGGCGCTGCCCGTCCCGCCGGCGCTGCCCGTCCCGCCGGCGCTGCCCGTCTCGCCGCCGCACCGCCCCGGTCAGGCGGAGGCGGTCGCCGGGGGCGGCGCCACGTCTCGTTCGGAAAGATCATGAAGTATGTGCCGGGTGCGGTCGATCGCGTCCCACACGTCGGTGAAACGGGTGGTCAGCGCCGCCAGCCCGAAGCGGAACCGGTCCGGCGTCCGGTAGTCGGTGATGACGTTCGCCTTCGCCAGATCCTGCACGATCCGCTGTGCCTGCGGGTGGGAGAGGGTGACGTGCGAGCCGCGCCGCGCGGGGTCGCGCGGTGACGCGAGGGACACGCCCAGCGGGGCGAGCCAGGCGTCGGCGAGGCTGACCAGGTAGCTGGTGAGCCTGATGCCCTTCTCGCGGATCCGGCCGACGCCGGCCTCGGCGAGCAGCCGGGCGCCCTCCTCGACCGACGCCACGCCGATGATCTGCGGCGTGCCGGTCAGGAACTGGCCGATGCCGGGCGCGGGATCGTACCCGGGTCCCATCGCGAACTGGTCGCGCTGCCCGAACCAGCCCCAGATGGGCTGGCTGAGCCGGTCCTGCAGCGCGTGGGCCACGTAGAGGAAAGCGGGCGAGCCGGGCCCCGCGTCGAGGTACTTGTAGCTGCAGCCGACGGCCAGGTCGGCGCCGGCCGCGTCCAGCCCGGCCTCCACCGCGCCGGCCGAGTGGCACAGGTCCCACAGGATGAGCGCGCCGCTGTCGTGCGCGATCCGGGTTATGCCGGCCATGTCGGCGATCGCGCCGCTGCGGTACGAGACATGCGACAGGCTGACCAGCGCGGTGCGGCTGTCCACGGCCTCCCGGACGGCCTGCGCGCTGATCCCCTCGTTCATGTCGGTGCGGATCATGCGCAGCTCGTACCCGTGCTTCGCGGCGATCCCCTCGAGGACGTAACGGTCGCTGGGGAAGTTGTCGTCGTCGGTGACGATCACGTTCCTGCCGGGAAACTCGCCGAGCGCGGCGCAGGCCAGCTTGTACAGGTTCACGGTGGTGCTGTCGCCGACGACGACCTGCCCGGGCGCCGCGCCGAGCAGAACGCCCACCGCGTCGCCGGCCCGCCGCGGCAGCGCGGTCCAGTGCTCCCAGGACCGGGCGAGCGCGGTCCCCCACTCCTCGCGCACCAGCTGGCCGATGCGCTTCGCGGTCGCCTTGGGCAGCGCGCCGAGCGAGTTGCCGTTCAGGTAGATCAGGTGCGGGTCGGTGAGCTCGAAACGGTCGCGAAACGGGGCCAGCGGATCCCCCGCGTCCAGCTCCTCCGCGTACGCGCGCTGTTCTGGAGAGTCAGCCACGTTACTATTTTGCCCGGGGGGCGAAGCCCCCCGTTTGCCCGGGGGGCGAAGCCCCCCGATACCCCCCGCCCGCTGCGGTGCCCGCCGTAGCATCACGCGGCCGGGGAGGCCGCAAGGGCCTCCCGCGGGCCGCGCGATCGCGGAATGTGAGCCGCGATGGCGGCTCACTCCGCGCTGTTCGCCGTGACCCGCTGCGGTGCCGCCGTGACCCGCTGCGTGCCCCGTGACCCGCTGCGGTGCCGCCGTGACCCGCTGCGGTGCCCGCCGTAGCGTCGCGGCGTAGCCGCGATGTGTGCGCCCGGGATGCTTCCCGATCCGCGAGCCGGTCGAGCCGGTCGCGGGCGGCGCGGCTCCGGCCCCTACAGGCGCCTCTGTGGCATCTGTAGGCGCCCCTGTAGCATCACCTCTGGCATCTCCGGCACCATCCACGCTGATCGCGGAAACGGGGGGTCGTATGCGACACCCAGACTTCCGCGATCATGGAGCGAGGTGCGGAAGCGGGCCGTGTGGCAAGCGGGACGGCTTGCCGCGGGGGACGGGGGCCTTGCGGCGCCCGCGGCCGGGAGGTCCGGGGAGGTCCCGGCACCCTCCGGTCGCGCGATGCCGCGGCGGGAACCCGCAGCGGGCAATCGGGGGTCGTACGCCGGGCCGGCAGAGCCCGCCGGCCGGGTGATGCCGCGGGCGGCGACGGGAGTCCGCGGGGCCGTTCCCGGGTTTGACGGTTCCCAGCGGGCGGGCTATGTTCTGGGTTAGCACTCGGTATGTTAGAGTGCTAACGCGACGAGGCAGGTCTGACACCCGCGACGGCAGGCCGTGCCGGTCGCCTCTCTAGCAGCAGCTCACCAATACCCTTTCCGGAGGGGGAGGTCAGACCGTGACGACCGCCACCAAGGTTGTTCTCAAACCACTAGAGGACCGGATCGTGGTCCGCCCGCTCGAGGCGGAGCAGACCACCGCGTCCGGACTGGTGATCCCGGACACCGCCAAGGAGAAGCCCCAGGAGGGCGAGGTCCTTGCCGTTGGCCCCGGCCGCTTTGACGACGCGGGCTCCAAGCGAGTACCGGTCGACGTCAAGGTCGGCGACGTGGTGCTGTACAGCAAGTACGGCGGCACCGAGGTGAAGTACTCGGGCGAGGAGTACCTGGTGCTCTCGGCCCGCGACGTGCTCGCGATCATCGAGAAGTAACACCACGCCCGCAGGTTCCGGCGGCGGAACACGACCGTTCCGCCGCCGGAACCACGTGCCAGCCTGATCCAACCGTAGGTTGAGGTAGTCAATGCCCAAGATCCTGGAGTTCGACGAGGACGCCCGCCGCCACCTCGAGCGCGGCGTGGACCGCCTCGCCGACGCGGTGAAGGTGACGCTCGGCCCCCGTGGCCGCAATGTCGTCATCGACAAGAAGTGGGGCGCGCCCACCATCACGAACGACGGCGTGACCGTCGCCAAGGAGGTGGAGCTCGAGAACCCGTACGAGAACCTCGGCGCTCAGCTCGCCAAAGAGGTAGCAACCAAGACAAACGACATCGCCGGCGACGGCACCACCACGGCGACCGTGCTCGCCCAGGCCATGGTGCACCTCGGGCTCCGCTCCGTGGCGGCCGGCGCGAACCCGATGAGCCTGAAGCGCGGCATCGACGCGGCCGCCGCTGAGATCTCCGACCGCCTGCTCAAGTCCGCCCGCGAGGTCGAGGAGCAGACCGAGATCGCGAACGTCGCGACGATCTCCGCGCAGGACGCCAAGATCGGCGAGCTCATCGCCGAGGCGTTCAGCAAGGTCGGCAAGGACGGCGTCATCACCGTCGAGGAGTCCCCGACGATGGGCCTCGAGCTGGAGTTCACCGAGGGCCTCCAGTTCGACAAGGGGTACATCTCCCCGTACTTCATCACCGACCAGGAGCGCCTCGAGGCGGTGCTCGAGGACGCCTACGTGCTCGTGCACCAGGCCAAGATCTCCTCGATGCAGGACTTCCTGCCGCTGCTCGAGCAGGTCGCGCAGTCCAAGAGGCCGATGCTGGTCATCGCCGAGGATGTCGAGGGCGAGGCTCTCGCCACCCTGGTGGTCAACAAGATCCGCGGCCTGCTTCAGGTCGTCGCGGTCAAGGCGCCCGGTTTCGGTGACCGCCGCAAGGCGATGCTCGCCGACATCGCGACGCTGACCGGCGCCACGGTGATCAGCGAGGAACTCGGCATCAAGCTGGACTCGGTCGGGGTGGAGGCCCTGGGCCGCGCCCGGCGCATCGTCGTGACCAAGGACGACACCACGATCGTGGACGGGTCCGGCGACAAGTCGGCGATCGAGGACCGGATCCGGCAGATCCGGACCGAGATCGAGAACACCGACTCCGACTGGGACCGCGAGAAGCTCCAGGAGCGGCTCGCCAAGCTGTCCGGCGGCGTGTGCGTGCTGCGCGCCGGGGCGGCCACCGAGGTCGAGCTCAAGGAGAAGAAGCACCGGCTGGAGGACGCCATCTCGGCGACCAGGGCCGCCATCGAGGAGGGCATCATCCCCGGCGGCGGCAGCGCCCTCGTGCACGTCGCGAACGATCTCGGCGATCTCGGCCGCACCGCTGACGAGGCCACGGGCGTGCGCGTGGTGCGCCAGGCGCTCTCCGAGCCCGCCCGGTGGATCGCACTGAACGCGGGCCAGGAGGGCTCGGTCGTCGTGGCGAAGATCGCCAGCTTGCAGCCCGGCCACGGCTACAACGCCGCGACCGGCGAGTACGGCGACCTCGTCGGCCAGGGCGTCATCGACCCGGTCAAGGTGACCCGTTCCGCGGTGCAGAACGCGGCCTCGATCGCGGGCATGCTGCTCACGACCGAGACGCTGGTCGTGGAGAAGCCCGAGGAGAAGGAGCCGGCCGCGGCCGACGGCCACGGGCACGGTCACGTGCACTGACGCCGCGACGCGTACGGTTGCTCAACACCTACGTGGGGGCCACAGGATTGTGGCCCCCACGTAGCGTCTTCACGCGCGAGTGCGGTGACCAAGAGTGGCAAGCGTTTGCGAACGGTAGGCGTCTTCCGGGCGTCGCGGCAGGTATCGGGGGGCGCGCCGGTAGGATGGACCGCATCCCACTGCCACCCTCCGCGAGGACGTCATGACCGAGTCGGAAAAGTTCTCCCCGGTAGGCCTGACCTTTGACGATGTGCTGCTGCTGCCGGCGCACTCGGAGGTCGTGCCGAGCGAGGCGGACACCAGCACGCGGATCACCCGCCGCCACCGGCTGCGCATCCCGCTGGTCTCCTCGGCCATGGACACCGTCACCGAGGCGCGGATGGCGATCGCGATGGCCCGCCAGGGCGGCGTCGGCGTGCTGCACCGTAACCTTTCCGTCGAGGAGCAGGCGCAGCAGGTCGACCTCGTCAAGCGGTCCGAGGCGGGCATGATCACCGACCCGGTGACCTGCGGCCCGGACGCGACGATCGCGGACGTGGAACGGCTGTGCGGCCGCTACCGCATCTCCGGCGTTCCGGTGACCAGCGACGACGGGGTGCTGCTCGGCATCGTCACGAACCGGGACATCAGGTTCGAGTCCGACCACACCCGGCGGGTGGCCGAGGTCATGACCGCGATGCCCCTGGTCACCGCCCCGGTCGGGGTCGACGCCGGGGAGGCGCTGCGGCTGCTGAAGCAGCACAAGGTCGAGAAGCTTCCGCTGGTCGACGCGGGCGGCCGGCTGCGCGGCCTGATCACCGTGAAGGACTTCACCAAGAGCGAGAAGTTCCCGAACGCCACGAAGGACGACGGCGGCCGGCTGGTGGTGGGCGCCGCGGTCGGGGTCGGCGAGGACGCCAAGCGCAGGGCGCAGGCGCTGGCCGAGGCGGGCGCGGACTTCCTCGTCGTGGACACCGCGCACGGGCACGCGCAGTCCGTCCTGGACATGGTGGCGCAGATCAAGGCCAACACGGACGTGGAAGTGATCGGCGGCAACGTGGCCACCAGGGCGGGCGCCCGGGCGCTCATCGACGCGGGCGCCGACGGCGTGAAGGTGGGCGTCGGGCCCGGCTCGATCTGCACCACGCGGGTGGTGGCCGGCGTGGGCGTCCCGCAGGTGACGGCCATCTACGAGGCCGCACGCGCGGCGCGGCCGGCCGGCATCCCGGTCATCGGTGACGGCGGCCTGCAGTACTCCGGGGACATCGCCAAGGCGATCGCGGCGGGCGCCGACACGGTGATGCTCGGCAGCCTGCTGGCGGGGTGCCAGGAGAGCCCGGGCGAGATGGTCTTCATCAACGGCAAGCAGTACAAGCTCTACCGCGGCATGGGCTCGCTCGGCGCGATGCGGAACCGGGAGCGGGGCCGCTCCTACTCGAAGGACAGGTACTTCCAGGACGA
>JAFAZE010000056.1 GCA_019239975.1 Streptosporangiaceae bacterium | reverse complement strand
CTGATCAAGATGAAGATCGTGCTGGCCGGCCGGGTGATCAGCCCCTGGCAGTAGGCGACGGCCTGGTTGATGTCGGTGCCGCCGCCGAGCTGGGTGCCGAACAGCACGTCGACGGGATCGCTGAGCTTGCTGGTCAGGTCGATCACGGAGGTGTCGAACGCCACCACCGAGGTCCGCAGCGACCGGATCGACGCCAGCACCGCGCCGAACACCCCCGCGTACACGACCGAGGAGGCCATCGAGCCGCTCTGGTCGAGGCAGAGGATCACCTCGCGCGCGATCGCCTGCTGCCTGCGCGCGTACCCGGTCAGCCGGTCCGGGATGATCGTCCGGTGCTCCGGGATGTAGTGCCGGAGGTTCGCCCGGATCGTGCGGTCCCAGTCGATGTCCGCGGGGCGCCGCGGCCTGCTGGTCCGGTTCGCGCGGTTCAGCGCCCCGGTCACCGCCGAACGGGTCCGCTGCGCCAGCCGCCGCTCCACTTCCGTGGTCACCGTGCGCACGACCGCGCGCGCCGACTCCCGGGCACGCTCGGGGATGACCTTGCTCAGCGACAGCAGCGTGCCGACCAGGTGCACGTTGGGCTCGACCGCGTCGAGCAGCTCGGGCTCCAGCAGCAGCCGGGTCAGGCCCAGCCGCTCGATCGCGTCCTTCTGCATCACCTGGACGACGCCGACCGGGAACAGCGCGCGGATGTCACCGAGCCACCGGGCCACCCGGGGCGCCGACCCGCCCAGGCTCCCGGTGCGGCGCTGAGGCCGGGGCACCGCCCGGCCGTCGTCGCCGTCATCGCCCGGGGCGGCATCGTAGAGCGCGGCGAGCGCCGCGTCGGCCTGAAGGTCGGACCCGGACAGCCGGATGCCGGTGCCGTCGTCCGCGCCGCCCAGCACCAGCCGCCACCGCCGCATCCGCTCCTCGGGCGCGTTCATGAGCGTGCCACCGTCTCCGTGCCAGACCCGTAAGCGCTGCCCCGCACCATGGGTATCCCGAGGATCCTCGCGACGGCGCCGATCGCGGGGACCGCGCGGGCCTCGTCAAGGTCAGCGGCGGCCGCGGCGGGCGGCGGCACGCGGCCGCTGCCGTCGAGCCGGGCCGCCTTCTCGCCGATCGCCCGGCGTTCCGGCGCCGCGAATGCGCCGAACGTCCGGCGCAGCGCCGGAAGCACGGCGCGGAAGTCGTCCGCGCTGAGCGCGGCGAGCCAGCCGTCGGCCAGGCCCAGCAGCGCGTCGTCGTGCACGAGCAGCAGGCCGCTGCCCGCCAGGAACCCCTCCGCCCAGCCCGCGGCGGCCGCCACGGCGGCGCCCGCGGACATCTCGCGGGTCATCCGCAGCGCCGCCTCGCCGGGCGTGATGCGGCCCGCGTCAAGCAGCAGCCTGGTCAGCCGCCCGGATATCAGCGGCGGGCACCGCCCGGCCAGGCGGCCGAGCGTGTCCAGCCACGCGGAGCGGCTGGCCTCGTCGGCGAGCAGCCCGACCGCGGAGTGCACGGCGTCGATGCGGGAACGCACGTCCCGTTCGGCATCCTGATCGAGGGAGGCCACGGCGAGCGGAAGACCGGTGCATATCCGGGTGATCAGCCCGGCCGCGACCTCGCCGAGCCGGGCCGGGTCGGTGGACCGGACGTCGCCGTACCTGGCGGCCCTGACCAGCGCGGGCAGCGCGGCCATCAGGTGCGTGACGTCCGTGTCCAGCGCCGCCCGTTCGCGCAGCGCCGCCAGCAGGCCGGGCAGCGCGCCGCTCAGGTCCGCGAGCAGGCACCCCTCGGTGAGCGCCGTCAGCCGGTCAAGCGGGGCGCCGGCGGCCAGCGAGAGGACCCGGGCCGCCGCGGCGGTTTCCGTCGTGTTGCCCCAGACGCATCCCTCGATCAGGGCGAGATCCAGTTCCGGCCGCCAGGCCAGCTGCCATGACTCGCGAAACGTGCCGGTGCTCCTGACCCGGCCGGCGCCGGGCGTGCCCCAGTCCACGCCGAGCAGCGCGAGCCGGTGCAGCAGGCGGCTGCGGGCAAGGTCGTTCGGCTTCCGCAGGTCAAGGTCGTAGTCCCTGGGTACGGCCTCCGGCCGCAGCTTCAGCGCGCGCTGCTGGTCGCGGAGGTCCCGCTGCAGCGGGACCATGGGAGTGGCGGGGGGAACGGCGCCGAGCCGCTCGCCGACCACGAGCTTGCGCTGGATGAGGCCGGTGAGCAGGTCGCTGCCCTCGCACAGCACGGCCTGGGCCGCTTCGGTGACCTCATCGAGGCCGGCCAGCGGCCGGCCGCGCAGCGCCGCCAGCGCGCTGGCCAGCCGGACCGCCTCGATGACGTGCGCGGGAGAGGCCGCGATGCCTTCGCCGCGGAGCACGGCGGCGGCCCTCGCGAGCCACCGCTCCACCGGCTGGCCGGGGACCTCGAACAGGTGGTGATACCAGCCGGGGGAGCGCACCCCGGCGCCGTATCCGGAGGCGGACGCCAGCCTGCCGTACGTCCATGGCACCCAGGTGAACGCGACCTTGACCTTCGGCAGGCCGCGCAGCAGGCGGTCGTCGGCCGCGGCGGGCGGCCCCTGGCGCAGCGCGGGGACGTGCCAGGCGCCGCAGACCACGGCGATCCGGCCGAAGCCCTCGCGGCGCGCCGCCCTGATCACCCTGCGCATGTACGCCTCGCGGACCGCGTCCTGCTCCGCGCCGGGGTCCTGGTCGCGCAGAATCTCGATCGCCTCGGCCACGGCGCCGAACACCGCGGGCCCGGGGACGTGCTCGACCACGTCCTCCCACCAGCGCTCGGCATCGTCATAGCCCGCCGCGGCGGCGAGCCGGGCGACCGGGTCCTCCCGTGACCGGGTGGTGGCCGCCGTGCCGTCCCGCATCGCCAGCTGATGCGAGGCCGGCAGGTCACAGAACCGGGCCGGGATGCCGGCGGCGAGCGCGTACCTGATCGCCTGCCATTCCGGGGAGAACCCGGCGAACGGCCAGAACGCGGCCCTGCCCGGCTGGCCCGGAACGTATCCGAGCAGCGCGGCCGGCGGCTCCATCGCGGGGTCGGCCGCGAGCGCGACCAGGCCGTCCGCCTCCGGCGGCCCCTCGATCAGCACCATGTCCGGGCCGAGCGCGGTCAGCGCCGCGCGCAGCGACCTGGCCGAGCCCGGGCCGTGGTGGCGGACGCCGAACACCGTCACGGCCGGCGAACGATCCTCAGCCAACGCCGCCCCCGGTTCTGCGCAGGCGCTGGCACGGCCCCGTCACCCCGCGGCCTCTCGGCAGGCGTGGTAGAAGTCGCCCCAGCCCTCCCGCTCCCTGACCACCGCCTCCAGGTATTCCTGCCACACGACCTGATCGGAAACCGGATCCTGCACGACGGCGCCGGTGATGCCGCCGGCCACGTCGGCGGCGCGCAGCACGCCGTCACCGAAGTGCGCGGCCAGCGCCAGCCCACTGGTGACGACGGAGATCGCCTCCGCCGCCGACAGCGTGCCGCTCGGTGACTTGACCCTGGCGCGGCCGTCCTCGGTGACGCCCTCCCGCAGCTCGCGGAAGACGGTGACCACGCGCCTGATCTCCCCGGCCCCGTCCGGCATCTCCGGCAGCCCGATCGACCGGCCGAGCTGCGCCACCCGGCGGGTGACGATGTCCACCTCCTCGTCGGCGGACGCCGGCACCGGCAGCACGACCGTGTTGAACCGCCGGCGCAGCGCGCTGGACAGCTCGTTCACCCCGCGGTCCCGGTCGTTGGCGGTGGCGATGAGGTTGAACCCGCGGACCGCCTGCAGCTCGCTGCCGAGTTCCGGGATGGGCAGCGTCTTCTCCGACAGGATCGTGATCAGCGCGTCCTGAACGTCGGAGGGCATCCGGGTCAGCTCCTCGACGCGGGCGATCTGCCCGGACGCCATCGCCCGCATCACCGGGCCCGGCACCAGCGCGTCGCGCGACGGTCCCTCCGCGATCAGGCGCGCGTAGTTCCAGCCGTATCTGACCGCCTCCTCGGCGGTGCCCGCGGTGCCCTGGACAAGAAGCGTCGAGTCGCCCGAGATGGCCGCCGCCAGGTGCTCCGACAGCCACGTCTTGGCGGTTCCCGGCACGCCGAGCAGCAGCAGCGCGCGGTCGGTGGCCAGCGTCGCGACCGCGACCTCGACCAGGCGGCGGGAGCCCACGTACTTCGGCGTGATCACCGTTCCGCCCGCGGCGGTACCGCCCAGCACGTAGGTGGTCACCGCCCACGGGGACAGCCGCCAGCCCGGCGGCCGCGGCCGCGTGTCACCGGCGGCCAGCGCGGCGAGCTCGGCCGCGTGTTCGGCCTCCGCGTGCGGGCGAAGCGCGGCGATGGCTTCAGCTGTCATCGGCAAGCTCCCTGAGCATCTCGTAGCGGAACTGCAGCGCGGCGATCCGTGCGCGAAGCTGCGGCCCGTCCACGGATTCCGCCGCCGTCAGCACGGCTTTCAGCTCCCCGGCGGCCCGTGTCACGAGCTCCCCGGCGTTGATCGTGGCGGTGCCGCCAGGGGGCTCCCCGCGTACGGCTCCCGCGCCGGCGGGTTCCCCGCGGGCCGCTTCCTCCAGCACGAACGCCCACGCGGGGTTGAGCGCCGCGAGCCACCTGGCCCGGCTCCCGCCCGCGCGGGCGGCCAGCCGCCGCAGCCCCGCGTTCGCGCCGGGACCGCTGTGGGGACCAGCGCGGGGACCACCGCGCGCCCTCTCCGCCCGTTCCAGCAGCGCGGGCAGCAAGCGGTCCGGTGGACGGCGCCCGCGCGCCGCCGCCACCGCCAGCCATTCGGCGAGCAGGTCCGGCCATTCGCCGCCGAGGATGCGTGCCAGCCGCGCGGCGGCCGCTCCGCTCACCGCCGGCCTGGGGTCATCCGGTGCGGCCGGCGGCGGCTCGGCATGCCCGGGCATCCGCCCCGCACGGCGCGCGACCGTCATGATCGCGGCCCGGTCGAGCAGCATGGCCGCCGGATCCGGGGAGAAACCCGGCGCCCGCGCGGGCGGAGGCGGCTTCCGTTCGGTACCTATGAGAGCGGCGGTGACCAGCTCATGCCATTCGCCCGCCCCGGCCAGCCCCGGCGCCGGCTGCCGCGCCGCCTGTTCCGCCGCCTGTTCCTGCACAAGAGAAACAATAATCCTTATACCGAACGGATGGTGGAATTACGCGCCGCGCAAGGCCGTGCGATCAGCCGGGGGCTGGTCTGGAAGAACCGTGATTTCCCGAGCACACCAGGCCAGTCGCGCGGGTGGCTGATCTGGTTTCGGCCCCAGGCTATGTGCCCTTCCGGGACGTCTCGCGTGATCAGCGCGCCGGCGCAGACGTAGGCGCCCGCCCCGACGTTGACGCCGCCGACAATCATGGCACGCCAGCCAATGAAGGCACCGTCTTCGACGTGCGGCGATGGCTCTTCGGCGGCCGGGTCATCCCAGGGTATGGACGGGTCAAGCTGCCGGTGGATCAGGTCTCCGGCGACCTGGCAGTGTGCGCCTATCCGCGAGTTGTCGCCGATATGGCCCTTGATCACCGAATCGTTGCCCACGATCACGCCGATGCCGAGCCAGGAACGGCTGGTCACCAGGACCCGCGGCCCGATCACGGCTCTCGGCTGGACGCCGACGAAATCCTCGAGTATCGCGTCGGCCCCGATCTTCACGCCCTGCCCGACCATCGTGAACTGGCCGATCCACACACCGGCCCCGATCATCGTGTCATTGTCGACACTCAGCCTGCGGCCGTCCAGGAGCGGGCGGAACGGGTTGCCTATGACTGCTGTCTCAGCTATCCGGGCCGCTGAGTCGATAATAGGGACGCCACATGTGATCACTGGTTCACGCAACTCTCCTGTGCTGGGAGGCCAAGGAATTTCGCCGCGTCCGGCAGGCCGCCGACCTCGGGAAGCCCGAGCATCCTGTCCCGCCAGGAGTCAAGATCCGTACGCCAGGCGCGCACGAACGAGAGACATGAAAGCGGCGAGATCGCGCTGAGCCGTTTGCGGGCAGCGGCCAGCGACATCAGGGCATAGCCGGTAACTGGCGGGGCTGCGTTCCCTGCCAGCAGGCGGGCGGCTATGTCGTCGATCAACTGGAACCGTCGTTCCAGGGTGCTTCGCCAGTACGCGTCCGTCGCGTCGATCACGTCCGCGCCCTCGTGCAGGAGCCGGTAGAGGCCCTCGGCGATGTACATGATTGTGTGCCAGCCGCACAGGCGGGCGAGCATCAAGCCGACGTTCCGTTTCCTCGCGATGTCGGCATGGCACGAAGGTTCGACGTCCTTCTCCGGATGCACGGATGTCAGGAATGACAGCAAGGTGTCCTCAACGGGGGCATGTGACTCGACGTGGAACGAGACACCCGGGTCGCTGCCAGCGTTCAAGGCGTCAGCCTTCCGATTCGGTCTCGGTGCTGGCATCGCACCACTCGAAGAGGCGGTTTTCCTTCTTTGACAGGTCGGGCGTCAGCGGGTCATCGTTGAGAATTGGTACACGCATGACGATGCAGTAAGTCGAATTGCGCGGAAAGCGCGGTTTGAGGTATTGCTCGTTGGGCTCCCGCATCTCCCAGTCGATAAAGCACTGTGCCGCCCCGCGCACGCCTCGTGTCGTGATTCCGCCGCATATTGTGAGCGTGCGCTGCGGCGCCGCCGGGTTCTTTCCCCGTGCAAAGAAGCCCACGTCCTCGATAACTTCATCACCGGAGCGTATGTACTTGAACTCCCGTTCCCCACTCTCGGAATCGCGAACAACTATTGCTCCGCGCTGGGCGGGGTCTCCGGCTTCGATCGGTATCGGAAAAATCCGTGAAAACCACGGATTAACTGTTTCCCAGGCCAATCCGCCGATCAGGACGAGGTGGTTGGCTACATCGCGCCGAGTCAGGTCCTGAGCGGCCGTGATCACGACCCGGGAGTTGGGGTTGTACGCCCGAATGGCGCCATAAATGTCGAGTAGGGTGTCGAGGTCGGCGAGGCCTGACAGCCGCACGTAGTTAAGGGTGCTCGGGTCAGCGCTTGGCGGGCGACGGCCCGCGGGCAGGCGGGAGCACACCAGCGTGATCCGTGACCCGTCAGGGAAGTGCCACATCGACTGGGGCTCGCTGCCGGACGATGGAGCCTCACGGCTTTCAGCGCTGTCCCGCAGGCTTAGAAGCTCCCGCTCGAGCTCCTCCATGCGGTCGCGCTCGTCAGGCCTAAGCTCCGTGACGGCGAGCATGTGTGCTCCGCCCTCGAAGGACCGTGCTGTACAAAACAGGCGGGCGTAAGCCTGCAGCCGTGAGGGAGGCGCAAGGCGTCCGCTTGCGGCGTTCTCCCACATCGAGATGGTAGCCGGGCTGACCGGGCCGTCGGCTTCGCCAAGGGCCTTGCCAAGCTCGCTCTGCGTGAGCCGGCCGAACCCGTGTTCCCGCAGCTCACGCAGCCGCTGAGCCAGCATGAACGCCGCTTGGCCCGGCTGGGCCTCTGCCATCGCCACGATGCCTCCAACAACTGCACGGGCCAGAGTATTGCTTGATGGATAGTTCCCTGTCACCTGCATCCGTGAACTTCACACGATCGTTACGCGGATGTTGATAGATAGATGCCAAACTTTCGTCAACTTCACGTGAAGCCTGCTGGTTTCACGTGAACTCTATAGGGGATCACGTAACTAGGCAAAAGACTGCACAACGGCGTGTCGTCGGCTGACCCCCAGGGATCCGGCCCCGGCGATCCCGGGACTGACCCTCAGCAGAAAACAAGGAGAGCTGCCATGACAACGACACCCTTGGACGCGTTCGGCAGGCGGGAAGTACCGGGCGCGACGCTGCCAGATGCCGCACGGCGGGAGACTGGCCTCCCCGACGTCGCGGAGGCCGTCCGCGACTTCAACGAGTCCAACCAGGCCCACGAGGATACATGGACACGGGCGCATCAGGCGGCCGACATGGTTCGCCGCGGCACCGGGGAAGAGAGACTCGCTCAGCAGGACGCGCGGGAAGCACGCGAGTTTCACCTCGCCGTCCAGGCGGAGCACCCGCACCGGCGCGCGTCGCTGCTCCGGCAGGCGATCGTCGCCGCCCTCACCGTCGGGCTGGACGCGGTGGCCTGCTGGTTCGCCGCCCAGGCGCTGGGCAACGGGCAGCTCGAGACCCTGTTCTGGGCGGGCTTGTTCCTGGCGATCCTCGCGAGCGGCGAGATCGCCCTCGACTACTACAGCGACCGTAACCGGAAGGCGTGGCGGCTGCTGGTCCTCGGGCTCGTGCTGTTCGTAGCGGGCCTGGGGGTGCTGCGATTCCTGTACCTGGCGACCGTCGGGACCAACGGAGCGGCCGCCGCCCTGGTGGGCGCGACGCTCTTCACGGCGGCCACCTCCGGCTTCGTGCTGATCGGCTACCGCGCGCTGCGCGCCGCGGAGAAGTTCCCGGCGTGGCAGGCGCGGCGGCGTGCCCGGCAGGCGGCCCGGGAGGCGGCAGCGGCCGGCGCGAGGCTGGCCGGGTACGTCGCGGAAAGGGACCGGCTCGTGGACGCCTACGTGAGCAGGATCCGGGTCTTCTTCCTGAAGACCTCCACCTCCAGCCAGCTGGCGCTGATGGAAGCGGCCGTGCGGGCGCACCTGAGCGGGCGCGATGCGTTATGCGGCCGGCGCTTCCCCCACGGAATCTCCTCCGGAGGACGTATGTGATTCTGGGCCTGGCGTGCCTCCTGCTCGTCGCGGCGGGATGCGCGCTGGGCTCCCGGCAGCCGCAAGGAGGTCCCGCCGTCACGCTTACCGAGAAGGCGGCGCCGTCGGCGCTCGTGGCCGTGATATCCGGTACGCAGGACGGCCCGGCGCTTGCCCGGCTCGTCGCCGCCACCGCACGCACCGAGGAGCACGTTGACGTGATCCGGGCAGGACCGGCGGTAAAGGTGCTGGTCGCCGCCAGTTCCCCGGCTCCGGCGACCGATATCGTTCCCGGCAGGCCGGAGGCGCCCGGTGCGGGAGCAACGTCCTACCAGCAGGCCGCGTACGGCAAGCGCCTCGGGTCCTGGCGAGACGAAGTCTCGGCGGGCCGGCGGGATGTCGTCGCCCGCACCCGGGCCGCCCTGTCCGCGTGGGCGACCGGTCTCCGTATCGAAGGGCAGGTGAGCCGCCCTTCCGGTGGCAACGAAGGCGCGGAGAGCCTCGCATCTGAATGCGATGCCGCCGCCAGCGTCCTCGCTGGCCTGACGGAGACCGGCGACAGCTTTGGCGGCCGGCGCGTGGTCCTGCTCTACGCCCAGAGCCTGAGCGGCGGCACGCCGGCCGCGGGCGAGCTCAACGGCGATGACGTCATCGTCGTCACGCCGTTCCTGCCCAGCGCCGCCGCCATCAGCTGGGCTCAGGCCAGCCTGCTCGGCTCCGGCGCCGCGCAGGCGAGCGTCCTCGGCCCGGAGTCGACCGCCGCCGAGGTCGCCCAGCTGGTCAGCGCCGGCCTGAGCCAGCATGTGGGGAGCAGCGAGACCCTTTCTGGCCCGGCGCTGTTCGCCAACAACAGCGCGGTCCTGCTGCCCGCTGCTGTCAGCGTGCTCACCCCGCTCCTGCTGCCGCTGCGCAAGCCAGGGGCAATCGCCGTGATCAATGGCTACGCCTCAACGCCCGGCAGCGCCGCGGCGAACTACCGGCTCTCCTACGCCAGGGCCGCCGCCGTAGCCGGTTTTTTCGTTGCCCGCGGAATTCCGGCATCTTCGCTTGTCATCGTCGGGCACGGAGCTACCGGCCTGGTCGCACCGGGCCCCTCGGCCGCCAACCGGCGGGTCACCGTGGTCATCGAGGACTCCACCAGCGAAGTTCAGCCAAGTGGCTGACGGACGACGTCGGGTATGCCGGACGGAGGTCGCGCGGAGCGTCGAGTCGGCCTGGGTCGCCGAAGCCCTCCTGCTCGCGCAGGCCGCGCGTCCGGTCCCATGGGCCGCCGCGCCGCTGCCGGACGACGTACAGTTCGATCGCGTCTCCCTCAGCTGGCGCGGCGGTAGGCGCGGACCGCGAGCGGCAGGAATACCACGAAGATCCCGGCCAGCGACGCGATGCTCTTCCACAGGTTCGCCGCGATCGGGCCGCCCAGCGCGAGCGCGCGCATGGTGTCGATCACGTAGGTGACCGGCTGGTTGTTGGCGAAGGCCTGCAGCCAGCCGGGCATCGTGTAGATCGGCACGAACGCCGAGCTCAGGAACGTCAGCGGGAACAGCCAGATCAGCCCGAACGCCTGCACCGACTCCTCGTCGCCGATGGCGAGGCCGGTGTAGGCGGCGATGCAGCAGATGGCGATGCCGAACACGGTGGCGAGCACGACCATCGCGATGGCCGGCCCGGCCCCGTTGGTGAACCGGAAGCCGACCGCGTACCCCACGCCGAGGAGGATCATGATGGTTATGAACATCCGCCCGCTGTCGGCGACCAGGCGTCCGGCCAGCACCGCCGACCGCGCCATGGGCATCGAGCGCAGCCGGTCGATCACGCCCTTCTTCAGCTCCTGCGCCAGCGCGATGGCCGTGCCGAACGACGCGAACGCCGCGGTCTGCCCGATGATCCCCGGCATCAGGAAGTTGACGTAGCCGCCCGTGGTGCGCACGGGGATCGCGCCGCCGAAGACGTACCGGAACAGCAGCACGAACATGACCGGCTGGATCACTGTGAACACGAGGTAGGCAGGTACCCGCATCCAGACCAGCAGGTTTCGCCGGGTGATGGCGAGCGTGTCGCTCATCGCCCAGCGCGCCCGGGTGACGAGGCCCGGGTCGCCCTGGTGCCCGGCGACCGTGGTGGAGGCGATCGCGGTCATGACGCCGCCCTCGCTTCGTCCCTGCTGCCGGCAGCGCTGACAGTGGCCCCGCCGGCACCGCTCCCGGGCCGCCCGCCGCCTCGCCTGCGGCCGCGGCGCCGGCCGCCCGGCTGCTCCTCCTCGGCGGCGTGCCCGGTCAGCGCCAGGAAGACGTCGTCGAGGGAAGGACGGCGCAGCGTGAGCCCGCGCGTCTCGACGCCCGCGGCGTCCAGGCTGCGCACCGCGTCGACCAGTGCCTCCGAGCCGCGTCCGCCGACGCCGACGCTGACCATGCCGGTCTCGGGGTCGGCGTGCGGCTCGCCCTCGCCGACCCTGGCGGCCGCCGCCACACCGTCGGCGATCCGGGGGCGGTCGGGCACCGTGAACTCGAGCACGTCCCCGCCGACCCGCCCCTTGAGCTCCTCGGCGGTGCCCGCGGCGATGACCAGGCCGTGGTCGATCACCACTATCTCGTCCGCCAGCTCGTCGGCCTCGTCAAGGTACTGCGTGGTGAGCAGGAGCGTGGTCCCGGCGGCGACCAGCGACCTGATGATGTCCCACATGCCGAGCCTCGACCGGGGGTCCAGGCCGGTCGTCGGCTCGTCCAGGAACAGGACCTGCGGGTGGCCGACCAGGCTGGCGGACAGGTCCAGGCGGCGCTGCATGCCACCCGAATACGTCTTGGCTGGCCGGTCGGCGGCGTCGCTGAGGCCGAACTGCTCCAGCAGCTCGGCGGCGCGGCTGCGCGCGGCCGGCCAGCTCAGGTGCCACAGCCGCCCGATGATCTCCAGGTTCTCCCGGCCGGTGAGCTCCTCCTGGATCGCGGCGGACTGCCCGGCCAGCCCGATCGACCGGCGCACGGCCGCCGCCTCCCGCACCACGTCGCGGCCCTCCACGAGCGCACGGCCGCCGTCCGGCTGCAGCAGGGTGGTGAGGATGCGCACGGCGGTCGTCTTGCCGGCGCCGTTCGGCCCCAGCACGCCGAGCACGGTGCCCCGCGGCACCGACAGGTCAATGCCGCGCAGCGCGTGGACGTCACCGAACGACTTGGTCAGGCCCTCGGCGATGATCGCCGGTCCCCCGTTCGCCTCTGTCATGCAACCTCCTGAGCTGCCCGTGTTCATCCCGTGCGACGAACCTACCGGCACTGGCCGGACGGGTCGAATGAATTGCCGGCCCGCGCCGCACAGGCGTTATGACGAGCTGGCGGCGGGAAACTCATCGCCGCTAGCCGTCGACGTCGGCGGGGCTGAGGCGGCGCGCGAACGCCGCCGCCGCGGCGGCCGGGTCCTCGGCCTCGGTGATCGCGCGGACCACGACGACCCGCGTCGCGCCCGCGGCCAGGACCTCGTCGAGGCGGCCGAGCGAGATGCCGCCGATCGCGAACCACGGGCGCTCCGGCCGCAGGCCCGCGACGTGGGACAGCAGCCCCGGCCCCGTGGACGGGCGCCCCGGCTTGGTCGGCGTCGTCCACACCGGTCCCGCGCAGAAGTAGTCCACGCCCGGTTCGGCGGCCGCCGCGGCGGCCTGCTCCGGGCTGTGGCTGCTGCGCCCGACCAGCGGGGCGGAGCCGAGGATGCGCCGCGCCACCGGCACCGGCAGGTCGTCCTGGCCCAGGTGGAGCACGTCGGCGCCCGCGGCGAGGGCGATGTCGGCCCGGTCGTTGACCGCCAGCAGGCGGCCGTGCCGCCGGCACGCGTCGGCGAACACCTCCAGCAGCCCGAGTTCCTCGCGCGCCTCGAGGCCCTTCTCCCGGAGCTGCACGATGTCCACTCCGGCGCCCAGCACCGCGTCGAGGAACTGCGGCAGGTCACCGGTGCGCCGCCGCCCGTCGGTGCACAGGTACAGCCGCGCCCCGGCGAGATCTGCTCGCACGTCACTCATCACCTCTCCATCCAACCAGAAACGCCCGGTCACGCCCCCGGACGGCCCTTCGCCGCCGGTTTGGGTGCATTTCGCGCTGTCATAGCGACACGTTTTGCACCCAAAGCCGGGGGGAGCGGGCCCCGCGACGCGGGGGGCGGGCCCCGCGACGCGGGGGGGCGGGCCCCGCGACGCGGGGGGGCGGGCCCCACGACGCGGCACAGGGCCGCGAGCAGTAGAATTGGGGTAATCCGCCCACGGGAGCCCCAGGCAGGGGGCTGAGAGGGAGGCTGCCGCCTCCGACCGTCGTACCTGATCCGGGTCATACCGGCGAAGGGAGTGCTCTTGTCCGTAAGCGCCGGCCTTTCCGCGACCGCCGACGCCGACGTCCTCGTCGCGGGCGGCGGGGTCATCGGGACCGCCATCGCCTGGCGCGCCGCGGTCGCCGGGCTGCGGGCCGTCGTCGTGGACCCAGAGCGCGGCAACGCCGCGTCGCTCGTCGCGGCGGGGATGCTTGCCCCGGTGTCGGAGAGCTTCTTCGGCGAGGAAGCGCTGCTGCGCCTCAACCTGCTGGCCGTCCGCCGGTTCCCGGCCTTCGCCGCCGAGCTCGAGGAGGCGGCCGGGCAGGTGACCGGCCTGCGCCGCGAGGGCACGCTCGCCGTGGCGTACGACCCCGATGACCATGCCGCGCTGAAACGGCTGACGGTCTTCCGCCGCGATGCGGGGCTCGGCGCGGAGGAACTCGACGGCCGCGCCTGCCGGGCGCTGGAGCCCTTCCTCGCCCCCGGCGTGCACGGCGGCGTCCTGTTTCCCGGCGACTGGTCCGTGGACAACAGGCGGTACGCCGCCGCGCTGCGCCGGGCGGCGCACCTGGCGGGAGTCCGCACGGTGCGCGACAGCGTGGCGGAGGTCCTCGCGGCCGCCGGCCGGGTCACCGGCGTGCGGCTCGCGGGCGGGGGGACGGCCGCCGCGGCCGCCGTCGTCATCGCGGCCGGCTCCTGGTCGGGGGGCATCGCCGGGCTGCCGGGCGGCCTGGACGGCGTGGTGCGTCCGGTCAAGGGCCAGCTGCTGCGGCTGCGGGTGCCCGCCGGCATGCCGCCCGTGCTCAGCCGCACCGTGCGCGCGCTGGTCCGCGGCACGGACGTCTACGTCGTGCCGCGCGCCGACGGCGAGATGATCGTGGGCGCCACCTCCGAGGAGCGCGGCCACGACCAGACCGTGACCGCGGGCGCGGTGCACGACCTGCTGCGCGACGCCCAGAGCGTTCTGCCCGTGACAAGCGAGCTGATCCTGGCCGAGACCTGCGCCGGCCTGCGGCCCGGCACCCCCGACAACGGGCCGGTCGTGGGCCCCGCAGGGCCCGAAGGCCCGGACGGGCTGCTGCTGGCCACCGGGCATTACCGCAACGGCATTCTGATGTCCGCGGTGACCGCCGACGCGGTCGCCGCCCACCTCACCGGGCGGCCGGCCGCCGCCGAATGGGATCCGTTCCGCCCGCAGCGGTTTTTGCCGGCTTCAGGGAGGACGGCCCCGCCGGGGCCGCACGAGGCCTCCGGCCAGGTGGGGGTGAGGCCGCGGTGACGGTGACCGTCAACGGGGAGCCGCGCGAGGTGCCGGACGGCACCACGGTGGAGCAGGTGATCGCGACCGTTACCACGCTGCCGGCCGGGGTGGCCGCCGCCGTCAACGGCGAGGTGGTGCCGCGCCGCACCTGGGGCGGGGTGGTGCTCCGGGACCGCGACCGGGTAGAGGTGGTCACGGCCGTGCAGGGAGGATGACATGAATAATTTGCCAAACGGGAGCGGGTCCTCCGTCACGGCGACGCTCTCCGGCGACGGTGGCCAGCCGGGCGGCGAGGCGCTGCCCGGCGGCGAGGCCTGGGTGCTCGCCGGGCGCAGCCTGAGTTCCCGCCTCATCCTCGGCACCGGCGGAGCGCAGAGCCTCGACGTGCTGCGGCGGGCGCTCGACGCGAGCGGCGCGGACGTGGCCACCGTCGCCATGCGCCGCGTCACGCCGGCGTCCTCGGGGGAAGGTTCGCTGCTCGGCACGCTGCTGCGGGCCGGCGTGCGGGTCCTGCCCAACACGGCGGGCTGCCACACCGCGAGCGAAGCGCTGATGGTCGCCCGGCTGGCGCGCGAGGCGCTCGGCACCGACTGGGTGAAGCTGGAGGTGGTGGCCGACGACCACACCCTGCTGCCCGATCCCGGCGAGCTGCTCGAGGCGGCCCGCATGCTGGTCGGCGACGGGTTCACGGTCCTCCCGTACACCAACGACGACCCGGTGCTGGCCGGGCAGCTCGAACGAGCCGGCTGCGCGGCGGTGATGCCGCTCGGCGCGCCGATCGGCTCCGGCCTCGGCGTGCGCAACCCGCACAACATAGCGATGATCGTGGAGCGGGCGACCGTTCCGGTGATCCTCGACGCGGGCATCGGGACGGCCAGCGACGCGGCGTTCGCGATGGAGCTGGGCTGCGACGGCGTCCTCATCGCGTCGGCCATCACGCGCGCGGCCGACCCCGGGCGGATGGCCCACGCCATGCGGCTGGCGGTCACCGCCGGGCACGCCGCGCGGCAGGCCGGGCGCATTCCCCGCCGGTGGCACGCCCTCGCGTCGAGCCCGCTGGCCGGCCTGCCGGAGGGCCCGTCCTGATGCGCACCGCGCGCGTGCTCACGATCGCGTCCTCCGACTCGGGAGGGGGCGCCGGCATCCAGGCCGACCTGAAGGCGTTTGCCCGCTGCGGGGCGCACGGCATGTCCGCGATCGTCGCGCTGACCGCGCAGAACACGCTGGGAGTCACGGCGATCCACGAGGTCGGGCCCGCGTTCGTTCGGCAGCAGATCGATACGGTCCTCGAGGACATCGGGACCGACGCCGTGAAGACGGGCATGCTGTTTTCCGCCCCGATCATCGAGGCGGTCGCGGAAGCGCTCGCGCCGCGCCGGCTGCCGCTTGTCGTCGACCCGGTCATGGTGGCCAGCTCGGGGAGCCGGCTGCTGCGCGAGGACGCCGTGAAATCCCTGGTCACAAGGCTTTTCCCGATGGCAGCCGTGGTGACGCCCAACCTGCCGGAAGCGCAGGCGCTCACCGGGACCGTGACCGGTGACCGGGCCGCGCTCGCCGAGCGGCTCGTCGCCATGGGAGCGCCCGCGGCCCTGGTCACCGGGGGGCACGGCGCCGAGCCGGTCGACCATCTCTTCGACGGCCGTCGCCACGTGCCCATCCGGGTGGAACGGCATCCGGTCGCCGCGACGCACGGCGCGGGCTGCACCCACTCGGCGGCGCTCGCGGCCGGGCTGGCCGCGGGGCTGCCGCTGGCCGAGGCGGCACGGCGGGCCGCCGCCATCGCGGGCGACGCGGTGGCGCACGGGCTCGCCGGGCTCGGCGGCGGCGAGGGCCCGGTACACGTGCTGCACGGATATCGGGCGTAGCCTGGCCGCGCCCCCGCACCCTGGAGCGACACGATGACCGACAGCCTCACCGGCGAACTGTGGCGAGGCATCGCCGACATCTACGACGCCATCCTCGCCCACCCGTTCCTCACCGGACTCACCGACGGGACGCTGCCGCACGAAGCGTTCGCGTACTACGTCATGCAGGACGCGCTGTTCCTGCAGCAGTACGCGAACGCGCTCGCCGCGGTGGGCAGCCGCGCCCCGGATCCCGCCGGAACCGAGATGTTCGCGCGGCACGCGGCCGACGCGATCGCGGTCGAGCGGGAGCTGCACGGGACGCTGCTGACGGACCTTGGGGTCGACCCGGCGGCGGCCGCCGCGGCGACGCCGGCGCCGGCCAACCTGGCCTACACCAGCTACCTGCTCGCCACCGCCCGCGGCGGATCCTACGCCGAGGGGGTCGGCGCGCTGCTGCCCTGCTACTGGATCTACTGGGAGGTCGGCAGGGAACTGGTGCTCCGCGGCTCGCCCGACCCGCGTTACCAGCGGTGGATCGACCTGTACGGCGGCGAGGAGTTCGGCGCCGTCGTCCGGGACGTGCTCGCCGTCACGGACAAGCTGGGCCCCGGCCTCGCGCCCGCCGAGCGCGCGCTCGTGCACCGCCACTTCCAGACCACCAGCCGCTACGAGTGGATGTTCTGGGACATGGGCTACCGGATGGAGACCTGGCCGGTATGACGCGGCCGGCCCCACGGCTGAGCCGGCGGGTCTGAGTCCGCGGGTCTGAGTCCGCGGGTCTGAGTCCGCGGCGTCAGCGGCGCTGCGCGGCGAGGATGCGGCGGATGTCCGCGGTCTCCTCGTCGCTGTACCTGTCGAGGATCGCGCCCAGGTCGTTCAGGTCGGCGGGTGAGGTGTAGCTCGCCAGGTCGCGCTCCAGTGACCTGCGCGCCGAGTGGGCGTCCCGGGTGCCGCGAAGCTGGTTGCGGAGCGCGGTCCACAGCGGGGCGACGGGACGGGTGGCGGTCTGCATGTCATGTCCTCCGGGTCATGTCCTGCGGGCTGGCGGACCTTCCGGGTACCAGTCTGGTGAGACATGAACTATGCGTCCAATGACTTAATAGCAAGTAACCCATGAGCTACAGTCATATACATGGATACGGATGCGCTCCGCTGGTTTCAGCAGGTCGCGGACGGCACGACCGTGACCGAGGTCAGCGACCTGGAGGCGGTCACGCAGTCCGGCGTCTCCCGGGCCCTGGCGCGCCTGGAGGCGCAGCTCGGCACGCCGCTGCTGCGGCGGTCCGGCCGGACGCTCCGGATGACGCACGCCGGAGCGGTGTTCAAGCCGCACGTCGACGCGCTGCTGCACCAGCTCGACGACGGGATCGCCGCCGTCAGCCAGCTGATCGACCCCGACACCGGGACCGTGGCACTGGCCT